>CAWFVL010000002.1:0-558208 GCA_963819195.1 uncultured Gammaproteobacteria bacterium | reverse complement strand
CGCTGAGATTCTTCATCGAAACATGCCCGGTGAGCATGCGCCAGAAGAGCCGGGCCTGCAGCGCAGTCATGTCCCAGGCCTCGGTATTGGCGCGGGCGAAGGCGGCCGGCAGCGACAGGTGGATGTGCCGCAGCATGCTCTCCGGATAGGGCGGCGGGGGCGGAGCATGCACCAGGATGCGCCCGACGGTCTTGCCGTCGTCGACCTCGGCCTTCACCGGCACCTGTGCGATCGACTCCTCGCTGCCGCGGCGGTAGCGGATTGCGACGGTCTGCCCGGCGCGCGTGCGGACCTGTTTGACCACATCCTTGAAGTCGCTGACGGTGGCGTCATCGACCGCCAGGATGGTGTCACCGGCCTTCAGTCCGGAATGGGCCGCCGGGCCATCCGGCTCGACCACGCCCAGGACCGGGGGAATCGGCGGCTCGTAGAAGCCCAGCCCTAAGCCGCTCATGAGCGCCGAGGGCTCGGTCAGGCGACGCCGCTGCGTCGGCATCCGGGATCGAGAGCATCCCAACGCGCACAATGCCGTCGCTGCCGCGCACCTGCACGGCGATTGGCGCGGTATCGCTGACCGCATCGAGCAGATCCAGCAGCGCGTCGCGCTGGTGAATTGACGGTGCGGGTGTTGATGGCGGTGATCTCATCGCCGGCGCGCAGACCGGCGCGCCCGGCAATCGATGTGCTGTCGATGTCGCCGAGGACCGCGCGCAGCTGCGATACCCCGGACATCATCAAAATGGCGGTCAGCACCACCACCGCAAAGATAATGTTGAAGGCGGGCCCTGCCAGCAGCACGCAGATGCGCTGCCAGTGCGGCCGGCGATTGAAGGCGCGCGACAGTTCGTGCGCGGCCACGGGTGCTTCGCGCTCATCCAGCATCTTGACGTAGCCGCCCAGCGGCACCGCCGCAATCACATACTCGGTGCGATCCTCACCGGCCACCCGGCTCCAGAGGGTCTTGCCGAAGCCCACGGAAAAGCGCAGCACCTTGAACCCCAGGCGCCGGGCCACCCAGAAATGGCCGAACTCGTGCACCGTAACCAGCAGGCAGACGGCAACGACAAAAGCGAGCAGATGGCCGATGGCACTCATAAGGACACGCGCGAGCCCGCCGCACGGCGCGCGATCAGCTCCGATGCCAAGGCCCTTGCCTCGCCATCGGCTGCCAGAACCGCTTCGAGTCCGGTCATCGCTCCCCCTTGCACCCTGCCCATGACACATTCAATGACTGCCGGAATATCCCCAAAGTTCAATTGCTTGTCGAGGAACGCCTGCACCGCGATCTCATCGGCGGCATTCAGGCTCGCGCAGGTGAGTCCGCCGAGTCGCGCAGCCTCCTGCGCATGGCGCAGACAGGGGAAGCGCACCGGGTCCGGCGCCAGGAAGTCCAGTCGCGCCGCCTGCACCAGGTCCAGGAACGAGGTGCCGGCCGTCATCCGATGCGGCCACGCCAGCGCGTGGGCGATCGGCACGCGCATGTCCGGTGCTGACAGCTGCGCCAGCATCGAGCCGTCCTGATACTCGACCAGTGAATGCACCACGCTTTGCGGGTGCACGACGATATCGATATCGCGCGCGCTCATCCCGAACAGCACGCTGGCCTCGATCAGCTCGAGACCCTTGTTCATCAGAGTAGCCGAATCCACCGAGATCTTGCGGCCCATGTTCCAGCGTGGGTGCGCACAGGCCTGTGCCGGGGTGGCGTTGGCGACCGCCTCGGCGCTCCAGTTCAGAAACGGGCCCCCAGAGGCGGTCAGGAGCAACCGGCGGACACCCGTCGGGCACGGTACCGGGACGGAAGCCGGCCGGCAGACATTGGAAGATAGCGTTGTGTTCGCTGTCGATCGGGATCAATTCGGCGCCAGATCGCCGCACAGCCGCGATCAGCAGTGCGCCAGCCATGACCGCCGATTCCTTGTTGGCGAGCATCAGGCGCTTGCCTGCGCCGGCCGCGGCCAGCGACGAAGCCAGGCCTGCGGCGCCACTAATGGCCGCCATGACATAATCTGCCCCCGCCTGGGTAGGCAGCTCGGCGATGGCCTGGGCGCCGGTAACCACCCGGGTGCGGCTGCCGAGCTGGCGTAGCTCCCGCTCAAGAGCCTGGGCCGCCTGCGGGGATTCCAGCGCCGCCCATTCGGGCTCGAACCGCCGGCACTGCGCCAGCATCAGGTCGGTATTGCTGCGCGCTGCCAGCGCGAACACGCGGAAACGCTCCGGATGCAGCGCCAGCACTTCCAGCGTATTGACCCCGACGGTGCCGGTGGAACCGAGGATGACCACGCCGATCTGGCTCATGTGCCGACCCCAAGCCAGATCAGGCCCAGCGTGATCACCGGGGTGGCGGCCGAGACGCTGTCGATACGGTCGAGTACCCCGCCGTGGCCGGGAAACAGGCGCCCGCTGTCCTTGAGATTCACATGCCGCTTGAGCAGGCTCTCGGTCAGATCACCGACCACCGAAAACGCTGCCGCCCCGACACACAGCGGCACGAAGCGCAGCGGCGGAAGGCCGAACCAGACTGCACCGAAGGCGCCCACACCGAGGGCCAGCACCATGCCGCCGAGCACGCCCTCCCAGGTCTTCTTGGGTGACACGCGCGGCGCCAGCGGCAACCGGCCGAATTGCCGCCCGGCGAAGAACGCCCCGGTGTCGGCCGCGAAACTCAGGGCGAGGATGAAAAGAGTCCATTGCGCACCCTGCGGCCAGAGGGCATCGATGTGCACCAGTGCGATCCAGGTCGGCAGCAACGCGAGCACGCCGGCCAATGCGGCGCTGTAGCCGCCGCCGCGTTGTGGTGCGCCCACAATCCACAGCAATGCCAGCAACCACCACACCACCGCCACCGCCATGGTCGAGGCGAAACTGCGCGCATCCAGCGTCCAGAAGAATCCCGCCAAGCCGCCACCGATCAGCAGCACCACATACAGCATTCGCCAGCTCGGGCGCACGGCCAGGAAACCCGACCACTCCCAGGCGCCGATCAGCAGGATCAGGCTCAGAATGGCGGCCGTCACCCGCGGCGGCGAATACAGAATCGCGATCACCAACAGCAGTGCCAGCGCCAGGGCGGTGAGAATGCGGGATCGCAGCATCAGGCGATGCTCTGGATCTGCGCTTCGGTCAGGCCAAACCGCCGTCGACGCGTGGCGAAGTGCTGCAGCGCCGCCCCGAAGTTGGCCGCGTCGAAATCCGGCCACAGGCAATCGGTGAAATAGAGTTCGGTGTAGGCCAGATTCCAGAGCAGAAAATTGCTGATGCGCTGTTCGCCGCCGGTGCGAATAAAGAGATCCGGATCGGGCAGGTCGCCGAGCGCCAGCGCCGCACCAAAGGAGGTTTCATCGATCTGCTCGATCCCGATTTCGCCGCGCCTGACGCGCCCGCACAGCCGCCGCGTCGCCGCGACGATGTCGGCTCGACCGCCATAGCTGAGTGCGATCTGGAGATTGAGCCGGGTATTGACCTCGGTGGTGCGCTCGGAGCTGGCCATGCTCGCGCGCAGCCGCTGATCGAGTTCCGCCCGCTCGCCGATGAAGCGCAGCCGCACGCCGCTGCTGTGCAGCTCCCCAATCTCCGCTTCGAGCGATTCGACGAATAACGACATCAGGCTCATGACCTCATCGCGCGGCCGACCCCAATTCTCGCTGCTGAAAGCGAACAGCGTCAGCGCCTCGACCGCGTAGCGCGCGCATTCCTCGATCACCATGCGCACCGGCGTTACACCCGCCCGATGACCATCAGTGCGCGTGTCGCCGCGCGCGCGTGCCCAGCGGCCGTTGCCGTCCATGACAATGGCGATGTGCCGTGGCAGCGGCGTCGGCCCGGCAGCTGTGTTCACGCTGCTCAAACCTGCAGAATTTCCTTTTCCTTGGCGGCCAGGTGCTGCTCGATTTCGGCCACGAAGCGATCGGTCAGCTTCTGGATCTCTTCCTCGCCGCGACGCTCCTGATCCTGCGAGACGAGTTTTTCCTTGAGCAGTTCCTTCAGGTCAGTGATCACATCGCGGCGCACATTGCGAATGCTCACGCGCGCATTCTCGGCATCCTGGCGAACCACCTTGGTGATGTCACGGCGCCGTTCCTCGGTCAACGGCGGCAGCGGCACGCGGATCACCATGCCTGCGGTATTGGGCGTCAGTCCGAGATCGGACTTGTGGATCGCCTTTTCGATCGCCGCGACCGTGGCTTTCTCGTACGGCGATATCAGCAGCGTGCGGGCATCTTCGATACTGACGCTGGCCACCTGCTGCAACGGTACATCGGAACCGTAATAGTCGACCTTCAGGTGCTCGATCAGGCTCGGATGCGCCCGCCCCGTTCGCAGCTTCTTGAGGTCGCCCTGGAATACCTGCACGCATTTCTGCATGCGTGCGATGGCGTCTTTCTTCAGATCTTCGAGCATAACGCGCCTTCAGTCGTTGGTGACCAACGTGCCGATGTCCTCGCCCTGCATGATGCGCAGCAGATCCCCGGGATGGCCCAGATTGAAGACCCGCAACGGCAGGCGATAGTCGCGGCACATGACGATCGCCGTGGCATCCATGACATTGAGCCTCTCATCCAGTACCCGATCGTAAGTGAGCCGCGGATAGTGCGTCGCGGCAGGATTCTTAACAGGATCCTCGGAGAAAATACCATTCACCTTGGTGGCCTTGAGCAGCAGCTGCGCCTCGATCTCGATGGCGCGCAGGCTTGCGGCGGTGTCGGTGGTAAAGAAGGGATTGCCGGTTCCGGCCGCGAAGATGACGGCGCGACCTTTCTCCAGGTGACGTATCGCCCGGCGGCGGATGAAATCCTCGCAGACCTCGTTGATGCGGATCGCCGACATGACCCGCGCCTGCATACCCTGCTGCTCGAGCGCATCCTGCAGCGCCAGCGCATTCATGACCGTGGCGAGCATGCCCATCTGGTCGGCGGTCACGCGGTCCATGCCGGCTCGCGCCAGACCTGCGCCGCGGAACAGGTTACCGCCGCCGATGACGATGGCGACCTCGATTCCAAGCGCCTGCACGTCACGGATTTCAGCGGCTACTCGTTTGAGGACATCGGCATCGATGCCGTAGTCGGCACGACCCAGCAGTGCCTCGCCCGAGAGCTTGACCAGGATGCGACTGCACTTGGCCTGGCTTTGGTTCATGGTGCCGTTTCCCTATGAAAAAAACCCCGCGGTCGGCGGGGTTTTTCTGTCTGAGCGTCCGTCTAGCGCCCGCCTGCGGCGCTGACCTGCGCCATGACTTCGGCGACAAAATCCGTCTGCTTCTTCTCGATGCCGGCACCGACTTCGAAGCGCTCGATACGCAGCACGGTCGCGCCCGCGCTCTTGAGCAATTTCTCGACGGTCTGTTCGGGATCCTTCACGAACGGCTGGCCCAGCAGCACGATCTCGTTCAGCGATTTGCGCAGCCGGCCTTCAATCATCTTGGCGATGATCTCGGGGCTCTTGCCCTCCTTGGCCGCCTGTTCGCCCAGGATCTCGCGCTCCTTGGCAACCACCTCGGGCGGCACCTGCGCGGCGCTCACATAGCGCGGATTGCTGGCCGCCACGTGCATGGCCAGATCATGCGCCAGCGCGGCCGACCCGCCTTCCAGGGCGACCAAAGCGCCGATACGGGTGCCGTGTACGTAGGCTCCCAGCACGCCGCTGGTCTCGAGCACCACGGTGCGGCGCACGCTGATGTTTTCCCCGATTTTCGCCACCAGGGCGCGGCGGCGTTCATCGACGCTTTCGCCGGCCGCAAGTTCCGCCGCCAGCAGTGCCTGCACGTCGACCAGACGCCCGGCCAGCGTCAGCCGCGCCAGATCCGCGGCGAAATTGCGAAAGTCCTGCTCCCGCGCCACGAAGTCGGTTTCGCAGTTGAGCTCGACCATGGCGGCCGCCCGCCCGTCAGTCGATCGCTCGACCACGATGACGCCCTCGGCGGCGACGCGCGCTGCCTTCTTGTCGGCCTTGGCGAGTCCCTGCTTGCGCATGAGCTCGGCCGCGGCATCCAGATCGCCGGCGGTCGTGACCAGCGCTTTCTTGCATTCCATCATCCCCGCGCCGGTACGCTCGCGCAGCTGTCGCACCGCATCTGCCGAAACGCTCATATCAGGCTCCGCCGCTGCGCGGACGACGCGCCGGCCCGGTACTGGTGCGGCGCTTCAGGCCCATGGTCGAGGGCGCTGCCTCAGGCAGACGCACATCGGGTGTGTCATCAAGTTCCGCGTCCAGCGCCGCCTCGTCGGCCGGCACCACTGGTGCTGCAGCCGCTACCGCGCCGGCAGCTCCGGCGCCCGCGGTTGCCGCGACCGGCGCGGCGACGGGGGGACGGCGGCGTACGGGCGGCTTCTTGCGCACGGCGGCGGCCGGCCGGGCGCGTGTGGGCTTACCGCTCTTGCGGCGCGGGTTGCCTTCTTCGTCCAGCTCGACGAATTCGTCCTCGCCCACCGCAACCTGCGGCACGGAGGATTTGCCATCGATAACGGCATCCGCGATCGCGGCTGCATACAGCACGATGGCACGCATGGCATCGTCGTTGCCCGGAATGACGTGATCAATGCCATCCGGCGAGCAGTTGGTATCGACCACCGCCACCACCGGGATGCCGAGCTTCTTGGCCTCGTGAATGGCGATGTGCTCGTGACCCACGTCGATGACAAACAAGGCATCCGGCAGCGCTTCCATGAGCTTGATGCCGCCGAGGCTGCGCTCGAGCTTGATCATCTCGCGCCGCAGCTGAGTGGCTTCCTTTTTGCCGCGCTTGTCCAGCGCGCCGGAAGCGGCTAGATCCTGCAGCTCTCCGAGACGCTTGATCGAGCCCCGGATGGTCTTGAAATTGGTCAGCATGCCGCCGAGCCAGCGCTGATTGACGTAGGGCATGGAGGCCCGCACGGCTTCCTTCTGGATTGCATCGCGCGCCGAGCGCTTGGTGCCTACGAACAGCACGGTACCGCCGTCGGCCACGATCTGCTTGATAAACGTTGCCGCATCAGCGAATAGCGGCGCAGTCTTCTCAAGATTGATGATGTGGATTTTGTTACGTTCGCCGAAAATGAAGGGTTCCATCTTCGGGTTCCAGAAGCGGGTCTGATGTCCGAAATGGACACCCGCTTCCAGCATCTGTCGCATCGACACGCTGGGCATCTGTCAACTCCTATGTCGGGTTATGGCCTCCGCGCATCCCTGACGACGATCCGATTAAAATCGGACACCCGGTCACAGGTTCACGATGCGCGTGTGGATTGCATTGCCAAAAAAGGCCGCGCTTTATACCATGAACTTCCAGCCTGAACAATGCTTTAGGCATCCCTGGAACACCCCATGCTTCGCACCACACAGATCGCTCTGAAATCGGCCGAGGAGCAGCAAAAGCTGCGGGTCGCCGGCGCCCTGGCGGCGGACGTGCTCGACATGATCGGCGACCATGTGGCCCCCGGCATGAGCACGGACGAGCTCGACCAGATATGTAACGACTACATCGTCAATGTGCAAAAGGCGATTCCGGCCAATGTCGGCTACCGCGGCTTCCCCAAGACCGTCTGCACCTCGGTCAATCACGTGGTCTGCCACGGCATCCCGAATGAGCGCCGTCTGAAGAGCGGTGACATTCTCAATATCGACGTTGCGGTCATCAAGGATGGCTACCACGGCGATACCAGCCGCATGTATTTCGTCGGCAAGCCGCCCGTGCTCGGGCAGCGCCTGGCCGAGGTCTGCAAGGACGCCATGTGGCGTGCCATCGAGCTGGTGCGCCCGGGCGCCCACCTGGGGGACATCGGTCACGCCATCCAGAGCCTGGCAGAAGCCGAAGGGTTCTCGGTGGTGCGCGAATACTGCGGTCACGGCATCGGTCGCGTGTATCACGAGGATCCGCAGATCCTGCATTACGGTGAGCCCGATTCGGGCCTCGAGATCCGTGCCGGCATGGTGTTCACCATCGAACCCATGATCAATGCCGGCAAGCGTCACGTGCGGGTGCTGCCGGACGGTTGGACGGTGGTGACCAAGGATCACTCCCTCTCGGCGCAGTGGGAGCACATGGTGTTGGTGACGCCCACCGGGCATGAAGTGCTGACCCTAAGCCCTCGCGCCGCCGCCCATTAATGGCTGTAACCGATCCTTCGGTATTGGATGACGCGCCGCCCGAGACATCGGCCGCGCTCGACTGGCCGCTGCTCAATCGGCTGCCCGCGGTGCTGGCGGAGACGCAGGGCGCCGCCGAGAGTTGCCGCGCCCTGCTGCGCCAGGCCCAGGCGGAGCTGAGCGCACGCTTCGCGGAGGAAGAACCGGTCGAGGCGCTGGTGCGCGCCCGCGCCCGCTTCACCGATCTGCTGCTGCGCACGCTGTGGCGGCAGCGCCTGCCGCCCGATCTGGCCGCTCGCCTGGCGCTGGTGGCGGTCGGCGGCTATGGGCGCGATGAGCTGCACCCCTACTCGGACGTCGACATCCTGGTGCTGGTACCCGCGCCGCTGGCCGAGGACGAGCGCGCCAGCGTCGAGCAGCTGGTTGCCTTCCTCTGGGATATCGGGCTGGAAGTCGGTCACAGCGTGCGCACGGTGGCCGAATGCGCCGAGGAGAGCGCCGCCGATGTCGGCGTCATGACCACGCTGATGGAGGCGCGGCGCGTGGCCGGCTCGGCCGAACTGCTGGCGCAGATGCGCATCGCACTGGCCCCGGACCGTATCTGGCCGGTGCGCGAGTTCTTCGAGGCCAAGGTGCGCGAGCAGCACGAGCGTCACCTCAAGGCCAACGACACCGCCTACAACCTCGAACCGAATGTAAAAACCGGACCCGGCGGGCTGCGCGACATTCACACCATCGCCTGGGTGGCCAAGCGCCACTTCGGCGCCGAGACGCTCGATGAGCTGGTGACGCTCGGCTTCCTGACGCCCTCGGAGCTGCGGCGCCTCAAACAGGCGCAGTCCTTCCTCTGGAAAGTCCGATTCGGCCTGCATGCGCTGACCGGACGACACGAGGACCGGCTGCTGTTCGACTACCAGATCAAACTGGCCCACAGCTTCGGTTACGAGGATGCCTCCTACACGCTGGCGGTCGAGCAGCTCATGCAGCGCTACTACCGCACCGCCATGGATGTGTCGCTGGTGAATGAGTTGCTGCTGCAGCTGTTTCGCGAGGCCATCCTGAGCGATCGCGCGCCTCCGCAACCGCTCAACCCGCGCTTCCTGGTCCGCAATGACTATCTCGAAGCGGTCAATGAAGATGTGTTCGCGCGCTGGCCCTCGGCGCTGCTGGAGCTGTTCGTGCTGCTGCAGCAGAACCCGCAGATCCGCGGCGTGCGCGCCGGCACCATCCGCGCGGTGGCCCGCAATCTGTGGCTCATCGACGAGGAATTCCGCCAGAACCCACGCAATCACCGGCTGTTCCTGGAGATCCTGCGCGCGCCGCGCGGCGTCACGCATGAGCTGCGGCGCATGAACGACTACGGCGTACTCGGCCGCTACATTCCGGCCTTCGGCCGCGTGGTCGGGCGCATGCAGTACGACCTGTTCCACGCCTACACGGTGGATGCGCACACGCTGTTCGTGGTCAGCAATCTGCGGCGCCTCTCGATCAGCGAATTCGATCACGAACTGCCGCTGGTGTCGGCCATCATGCAGCAGCTGCCCAAGCCCGAGATCGTGTATCTCGGGGCGCTGTTTCACGATATCGCCAAGGGCCGCGGCGGCGATCACTCCGACCTCGGCGCAGTCGACGCCGAAGCGTTCTGCCTGGAACAGGGCCTGTCGCGCTACGAGGCGCGATTGGTGGCCTGGCTGGTCAAGAATCACCTGCTGCTGTCGATGACCGCGCAGAAGCAGGACATCGGCGACCCGCAGGTGGTCAGTGAATTCGCCCGCAAGGTGGGCGATGAGTCGCATCTGGATTATCTGTACGTACTCACCTGCGCCGATGTGCGCGGCACCAATCCGAAACTATGGAACTCGTGGAAGGCGGCGCTGTTTCACGAGTTCTATGAACGGGTGAAGCGCGCCCTGCGCCGCGGACTTGAAACCCCGGTGGACCAGGATGAGCTGATACGCGAGCACCAGGACGGCGCGCGGACATTGCTGCGCGGCTCCGGCATGCTGCCCTCGGCGATCGAGCGTGCGTGGACCCACCTGCCGACGGTCTATTTTCTGCGGCACGCGCCCGAGGAGATTGCGCGGCACACGCGCGCACTGGCGGCCGCGGGCGAGTCCAATGAAGATGAAGCACTGGTATCGGTCGAGCCGCAGAGCGAACTGGGCACCACCGCCGTCATGATCTATGCGCCGCATCGGCGTCATGGTTTCGCGCGCGCCACCGCGGTACTCGATCAGCTCGGCCTCAACATTCTCGAAGCCCGCATCACGCCGGTGGGCAATGGCTTTTCGCTCGACTCCTATCACGTGCTGGAAGAAGACGGCTCGGCCATCGGCGATGCCGAACGGCGCGCCGAGATCGAACACGCGCTGTGGGGCTCGCTGCGGCGTCCCGAGGAAGCGCCGCTGGCAGTGTCGCGACGCGCCACGCGCCAGATGCGCGTTTTCAAGACGCCGACGCAGATCAGCATCAGCATGGATGAGCGCAACCGCCGTTCGGTGCTGGAACTGGTGGCAGCGGACCGGCCGGGACTGTTGTGCGATGTCGGCAAGGTCCTGTGGGAGGAGCGCGTGGATCTGCACGCCGCCAAGATCAGCACCCTCGGTGAACGCGCCGAGGACGTGTTCTACGTCACCGATCGAACCCAGCAACCCCTGGATGAGTCCACAGCGGAGCGCCTGCGCGTGCGGCTGACCGACGCGCTCGATCAACGCCTCGCATGAATCCGAATCTGGCGCGCCTGCAGGCGTACCCGTTCGAGCGGCTGCGTGCGCTGCTGGCGGGGGCGGTGGCGCCCGCGGGCCTCAGCAGCATCTCACTCTCGATCGGCGAGCCACGCCACGAACCACCGGCCTTCGTGCTTGCGGCGCTGGCGCGGCATCTGCACCAGCTCGACAGCTACCCTGCCACGCGCGGCCTGCCGGCGCTGCGCGCCGCGATGGCCGGCGCGCTGCAGCGACGCTGCCTGCCCGCCGGCGCGCGGCTCGATCCGGAATCCATGGTGCTGCCTGTGAACGGCACCCGCGAGGCGCTGTTCGCCCTCATCCAGGCAGTGGTCGATGACAGGACCGATGCGCTGGTGGCCATGCCCAATCCCGGCTATCAAATCTACGAAGGCGGGGCCTTGCTCGCGGGAGCCGAGCCGTACTATCTGAACACCACGGCGGACAACGACTTCAGACCCGACCTTGCCAGTGTGCCGGCGGCCATCTGGAAGCGTTGCCAGTTGCTGATTCTCTGCTCACCCGGAAATCCCACCGGGGCGGTGCTGCCGCTGGCGTACCTGCGCGCAGCGCTCGAGCTTGCCGAGCGGCACGACTTCATCGTGGCCGCGGACGAATGCTATATCGATCTGTACCTGGACGAGTCGCAGCCCGCCCCCAGCCTGCTGCAGGCGGCAGCGCTGGCCGGCAACACCGAGTTCCGGCGTTGCGTGGTGTTCCACAGTCTCTCCAAACGCTCGAGCCTGCCGGGGCTGCGCTCCGGACTGGTAGCCGGCGACGCGGCGCTGATGGAGCGCTTCCTGCTCTATCGCACCTATCACGGCTGCGCCATGCCCGTGCCAACCCAGCTCGCCAGCATCGAGGCCTGGAACGATGATGCCCACGTGAGTGCCAACCGGCGGCTGTATCGGGAAAAATTCGAGCAGGTGCTGCCGATCCTGCAGCCGCTGCTGCCGGTCGATCGGCCCGACGGCGCGTTTTATCTGTGGGCGCAGACCCCTGTTGATGACGCGCAGTTCGTGCGCGCCCTCTATGAACGAACGCACCTGGTCTTGCTGCCCGGCAGCTTCATGTCGCGCGAGGCGCATGGACTGAACCCCGGTCGCGGCCGCGTGCGCATCTCGCTGGTTCCGGCCCTGGAGCAGTGCGTGCAGGCGGCCGAACGCCTGCGCGCGTTCCTGACAGCTACTCCCCTTCGAGCCGCGTGATGAACGAGCGGTGCCAGCGCGTGATGGAATTCTCCTTCAGCAGCTTGAGCATCGCCTCGTGGCGTGCGCGCCGTTCGATCAGCGGCATGGCAAGCGCCTGTTTGAGCGCCAGCGCCACGGCGCTGCGGTCGTAGGGATTCACCAGCAGCGCATCCACCAGTTCGCGCGCAGCACCGGCCATGCTCGAGAGCACCAGCACGCCGGGATCTTCCGGATCCTGTGCGGCCACGAATTCCTTGGCAACCAGGTTCATGCCATCGCGCAGCGGCGTCACCACGGCGACGTTGGCCACGCGCAGAAAGCCGCTGAGGGTGTCGTGCGGAAAGTCCTTGTTGAGGTAGCGCACCGGCGTCCAGTCCGTGTCCGCGTACAGACCGTTGGTCTTGCCGGCGGCGTGCTCCAGCGCGTCACGGATGTCGGCATAGGCGGCCACGTTGGTACGGCTCAACGGCGCGATCTGGATGTAGGTCACCCGACCCAGCAGGTCCGGGCTGGATTCGAGCAAGGTGCGATAGGACGCGAAGCGCTCGACCAGTCCTTTGCTGTAGTCGAGCCGATCGACGCCGATCATGAGTTTTCGGCCGAGCAGGCCTGCGATCAGCCGTTTGACCTGTTCATCGCCGTGCGCGGCGGCCGCCGACTGCCTGGCGATCTCCTCGACATCGACGCCAATCGGAAACACGCCCGTGCGCACCCGTCGCCCGGCGAGCTGGATCTGATCGCTGCCGATCGAAGCCTCTTGCGAGAACACCGAGTTCACGGCCGACTGAAAACCTTCCAGGTCCTCGGCGGTCTGAAAGCCGAGCAGATCGTACTGGCACAGGTCGCGCACCAGTTCGGCATAGACGGGCAGCACGCGCAGCAGCGCAATGTTCGGATAGGGGATGTGCAGGAAAAAGCCGATGCGCGCCTGTACGCCCTGCGCGCGCAGCATGGCGGCCAGGGGCATCAACTGATAATCGTGAATCCAGATGGTGTCGCCGGGCTCGATGAACTTCGCCAGCGCCGCTGCAAACATGCGGTTGATGGCGAGATAGGCCTCGAATTCTCCGGCGTCGTAGCGAAACGCGCCGGGGAAATAGTGGTGCAGCGGCCAGAGCGTCGAGTTGCAGAAGCCGTTGTAGTACAGCTCGAACTCGCGGGTCGGCAATTCGATCGTGACGTAGCGAATGCCCTCCTTCTCGATGCTCTCGGGCTCGGCCGCCGGCGCGTCACTGGTGGTGCCGCTCCAGCCGAACCACACCCCGCCGGACTGGCGCAGCGCCGACAGCAGTCCCACGGCCAGGCCGCCTGGCGGGCCGGCATTGCCGGGGATGGCGATTCGATTGGAGACCGCAACGAGTCGACTCACAACGCATCCTCCCAGGAGTGAGACAGCCGCATGGCACAGTTGACGATGCCTACCATGCTGTAGGTCTGCGGAAAATTGCCCCACAGTTCGCAGTCGCGCGGCGATAGATCCTCGGACATCAGTCCGAGACTATTGCGGCAACGGAGCATCTCCTCGAACAGGTCGCGCGCCTGCTGGCGTGCACCGGTCGCCCAGAGTGCGTTGATGTACCAGAAGGTGCAGACGCTGAAGGCCGCTCGCGGCACGCCAAAATCATCCGGCTCCACGTAACGCGCCAGGAAGGAGCCGCGCCTGAGCGTCGCGCCGATGCGCTTGACGGTCGCCACAAACCTCGGATCAGTCCATTCGACCAGCCCCAACTCCGCCAGCAGCAGCAGGCTCGCATCGACGCTGTCGCCCTCGAAGGTGGAAGTGAAACTGCCGAGCTGCTCCGACCAGGCGGCCTCCAGCAGACGTCGCGACATGTCATCGGCGTGGGCGCGCCAGTGGCGCTCGCGCTCCGAGAGACCCAAGCGGGCCGCGATTCGCGCCAGGCGATCGGCTGCCGCCCAACACACCGTGGAGGAGAACGTATGGAGCGCCACGTGGCCGCGGTACTCCCACAGGCCCGCATCGGCTGTGCCGAACGCCGCCACCGCCTGCTCCCCAAGCAATTCCAGCGACTCGAACAGCCCCTGGGTGCCGGGGCGCACGAGGCGCTGATCGAAGAAACTTTGCGTGGCAGCAAGAATGGCTGCGCCGTAAACATCGATCTGCACCTGCGCATAGGCGGCGTTGCCAATGCGCACCGGTCCCATGTCGCGATAGCCGGCCAGGTGCTCGACGACCGTTTCCTCGAGCCGCACGCCGCCATCGATTGCGTAACAAGGCTGCAGCTTCAGCGGCGGTGTCGCCGTCAGATTCTGGACGAAGCGCAGATAGCCCTCCATCGTGCGCGTCGCGCCCAGGCGATTGAGTGCCTGGATAGTAAAATAGGAGTCGCGAATCCAGCAGTATCGATAGTCCCAGTTGCGACCGCTGTTGGGACTTTCCGGAATCGAGGTGGTGATCGCCGCGATGATCGCGCCGGTATCCTCGTAACTGCAAAGCTTCAGCGTGATGGCCGCACGAATGACCGCTTCCTGCCATTCGAATGGCACCGCGAGACTGCGCACCCAGTCATTCCAGTATTCGCGCGTCGAATCGAGCCAGTGCTGGGCCAGCATCGGCACCGGCTCGTGCATGCTCTCATCCGGCCCCAGGATGAAGGCAAGCGGGTGTTCGAGCACGAACACACGCTGCTCCCGGATGGCGGCGATGCTCGCATCCGTTGTCAGCCGCAAATCGAAGTCTCGCCCGGTGTAGCGAATGTGGTGCGAACCGCTGATTGCACGCCGCGCGCGCTCGCCATAGTTCTCCGCCAGCGAAAGCTTCATGCACACCCGCGGCCGTCCCGACAGCGGGCGCAGGATCCGCACCAGCGCGGCAGGACGAAAGCTGCGGCCGTTCTGGCGGAAGCGCGGACAGAAATCCGTCACCGACAGTACCGCGCCGCCCGCATCGGTCAGCGTGGTCTCGAGGATGGCGCTATTTCGTTCGTAGGTCTGGGTCGCCGAGATCTGCTCGACCAGCTCGACACCCCATTGCCCCCCGCCGCCGCGTGCCGCCGATCCCGCCAGCAACTCGCAGAACACCGGATCGCCGTCCAGCCGCGGCATGCACGTCCATACGTGCGTCCCGCGACTGTCGATCAGCGAGGCCACCTGGGAATTGCCGATCAGGCCGAGTTGCAGATTCACGGCCGTGGTGCGTGTGTCGCTCAAGAGTTCGCGATCTCACGCAGCCAGCCATGCAGTTGCGCCGGATCGGCGAGCAGATGCGCAGCCGCAGTCGGCGCTTTCGCGCCCACCCGCAGGCTGATGCCGCCCACCTGGTTGACGAATCCGAACGCGTCCTCGTCGGTCACATCATCGCCCACGAATATGGGCGTGCGACCGCGAAAAGGCTCGTGCTCCATGAGGCGTTGGATGCCCGCTCCCTTGGTCAGATGCCGCGGGCGGATCTCGACCACGCATTTGCCGACCAGTGGCGCGAATGCAGGACCCAGGCCCGCGACCGCTATCTCCGCGATCTTGAGTACCTCGCGTCCGCGCTCCGGAACATTCCGATAATGCAGCGCAATCGCCCCGCCTTTATTCTCCAGCCAGACGCCGCGAAGTTGCGCGATCCCTTCCTCGAGCAACGGCAGGGCTCCCTGAAGTTCCGCAACCAATGCCTGATCCAGCGACACGGTCTGCCCCTCCAGCCGCATCTCGCCGCCGTGGATGCCGATGGCCGGCAGCTTCAGAGGCTGGAACAGCGCATCGATCGCCTCGATGCTACGGCCGCTGACGAAAGCCACCGCGCCGTCCAGCCGGCGCACGAGCTGTTGCAGCAGGGGCACCATCCAGTCCGGCACTTCCACCCGATCCGGGCTCGGCGCGATTTCCAGCAGGGTGCCGTCGATGTCGAGGTAGAGCGCGTGCCCGGCCAGGCTGCTGCGGACTGTCGGTGTCGGCGGCACCGGACTGCCGCTCGCAGGTGGCGATTGCATGAGGTCAACCTAGCGGACGGGCTTCAGGGGGAGCTAGAGGAAGGATGGCGCACGACTGTAGGCAATCGGATCCCGCAGCCGTCAGAATACTCCGACCAGGGGAGCCAACCAACCGATGAATCTGAATGATGCACAGCGGACGATCGAGGCCGCTTTCGAGGGACGCCAGTCGCTGACGGCGGCAACCGTGGATACGCATACCCGCGAGGCCATCGAAGGCGCCATCGAGGCGCTGGATCGCGGCACCTGCCGCGTCGCCGAACCCATCAACGGCCAATGGCAGGTGCATACCTGGTTGAAGAAAGCGGTGCTGCTGTATTTCCGCACGCACGACAACGCCGTCATCGATGCCGGCTATACGCGCTTCTTCGACAAGGTCCCGCTCAAATACGACGCCGCCGATGCCGCCGCGTTCGCGCAGCAGGGTGCGCGGGTGGTACCGCATGCCATCGTGCGCCGTGGCGCCTTCATCGGCCCCAACGCGGTGCTGATGCCGTCGTATGTGAACATCGGCGCCTACGTCGGCGGCGGCACCATGGTCGACACCTGGGCCACCGTGGGGTCCTGCGCGCAGATCGGGCGCAACGTTCACCTGTCCGGCGGCGTGGGCATCGGTGGCGTACTCGAGCCGCTGCAGGCGTCTCCGACCATCATCGAGGATGATTGCTTCATCGGCGCACGCTCGGAGATCGTCGAGGGCGTGATCGTCGGGGCGGGATCGGTCATCTCGATGGGTGTGTTCATCGGCCAGAGCACGCGCATCTACGAACGTGCGACCGGCAAGATCCATCAGGGCCGCGTACCGCCGGGCTCGGTGGTGGTATCAGGATCGCTGCCCGCGGCGGATGGCAGTCACAGTCTCTACTGCGCGGTGATCGTCAAGCGCGTCGATGCGCAGACCAGGGCCAAGACATCGTTGAACGAACTGCTGCGCGACGATCAGCCGTAGCGTCCGGTGATGTAGTCCTCGGTCGCCTTGCGGCCGGGATTGGTGAAGATGCGCGAGGTCTCGTCGAATTCGATCAGCTCGCCCAGGTACATGAAGGCGGTGTAGTCGGACACACGCGCCGCCTGCTGCATGTTGTGCGTCACGATCAGCACCGTGACCTGCTCGCGCAGAGCGGCAATGAGCTCCTCGATGCGCGCCGTGGCAATCGGATCGAGCGCCGAGGTGGGCTCATCGAACAGCAGCATTTCCGGGCTGGTCGCCAGCGCACGCGCGATGCACAGCCGCTGCTGCTGGCCGCCAGAGAGCGATAGTGCCGAACTCGACAGCCGATCCCTGACTTCATCCCACAGCGCCGCACCGCGCAACGCCTTCTCGACCTCTTCCTGGATGCGAAGCGTCGAGCGTACGCCGCGAATGCGTAGCCCATAGGCGACATTCTCGTAAATCGATTTCGGAAACGGATTCGGCTTCTGGAACACCATGCCGATGCGCATGCGCACTTCGATCGGATCGACGTCCGAGGCCACCAGATTCATGTCCTCGGGCTGCAGCGTAATGCTGCCTTCGTAGCGGGTGCCGGGCGTCAGGTCGTGCATGCGGTTGAAGCAGCGCAGGAAGGTGCTCTTGCCGCAGCCGGAAGGTCCAATCAGCGCGGTCACCTGCTTCTCGCGGATCTCCATGTTCAGATCCTTGAGTGCCTTGAAATCTCCGTAATAGAAATTCAGGCCTTCGGCGCGCGCCTTGATCGGCGCCTTCAGTGCCGCCGAGCGTCGGGTCTCATCCACCGCCAGCTGCAACATGCCGCGGCCGCTGGGCCGAATCGGGATGACGCCAGTGTCGATGTCGGTGGCCGGCGGGAAGCCGGTGATTTTCGACCCGCTGGTCATTTTGCTGACAGTTGATTCCATTGGTGAAGCACGGGCGAGCTACAGTACCAGAAGGCCTCTGGCCCTTCAGCCCTTGGCGGCGTGCAGCTCCTTTTCGATCTCCTCGAGCCGCGTATGGCGCACATCCTTTCCATGCACGAGGAAAATCAGGTATTCGCAGACGTTCTTGGCATGATCGCCGACGCGCTCCATCGAGCGCACCACCCACATGACATCGAGCGCGCGCCGGATGGAGCGCGGATCCTCCATCATGAAGGTGATGTTCTGGCGATGAATCGCCTCGTACTCCTCATCCACGATGCGGTCGCGGCGCACCACCTCCAGCGCCAGCTGCATGTCGAGTCGCGCGAATGCATCGAGCGTGTCGTGCACCATCGCGATCACGATCTCGCCGAGATTGCGCAATTCGCGATAGCGACCATCGGGTCGCTCGCGCACCGCCAGCCGCGATGCGATGGCTGCGATCTTCTCGCCCTCATCGCCGATTCGCTCCAGGTCCGTGATGGTCTTGAGGATGGTGATGATGAGGCGAAGATCCGACGCCGTTGGTCCTCGCGTGGCCAGGATGCGGCTGCATTCCTCATCGATGGAACGCTCGAACTGATTGACCAGCAACTCCTCCTGCGCCACGCGCACGATCACGCGCGCGTCGGGCTCGGTGATGCCGCCGATGGCCTGTATCAGCTGCCGCTCCACCAGCGCGCCCATGTCCATGACGCTGCTGCGCAGCCGCTCCAGATCGCCGTTATAGCGGCTGGAGATGTGGTGAGTGAGACCCTCGGTACTCATCTGTCCATGGTATACGGCCTTGCGTGACAGATTCGTGTCAGCCCTTGCCCTAAGGCGGCCTGAACCCTTATAAGCGTAAGTCTTTGGCTGCGAAGGAAATCGATGTCCGCCACCCTCGAATTGACCGAGCAGCTGATCGCGCGTGCTTCCGTGACTCCCACCGACGGCGGATGTCAGGAGCTGATGGCGGAGCGGCTGGAGCGCGCCGGATTCTCGGTCGAGCGGCTGCGCTACGGCAGCGTCGATAACTTCTGGGCCCGGCGCGGCAGCGGCGCACCGGTACTCTGCTTTGCGGGCCACACCGACGTGGTGCCCACGGGGCCGCTGGAAGAATGGCATTCGGATCCATTCAAGCCGACGATCCGCGACGGCATGCTCTACGGGCGCGGCGCCGCCGACATGAAGAGCGGGCTGGCCGCCATGATCACCGCCACCGAGGAGTTCGTCGGCACGCATCCCAAACATCGCGGCGCACTCACCTTCCTGATCACCAGCGATGAGGAAGGCCCGTCGGTGGACGGAACCAAGCGCGTGGTCGAGACGCTGCGCCAGCGCGGTGAACGCATCGATTGGTGCGTGGTAGGCGAGCCTTCGAGCGAAAACCGTGTCGGCGACACCATCAAGATTGGTCGACGCGGCTCACTCTCCGGGCGCCTGACCGTGCACGGCGTGCAGGGCCACATCGCCTATCCGCAGCTGGCCGAAAATCCGGTGCACGCCTTCGCGCCGGCCCTCGCGGAACTTGCCAGCCGCGACTGGGACCAGGGCAACGAGCACTTCCAGCCAACCAGCTTCCAGGTATCCAATCTTACGGCGGGCACCGGCGCGCCGAACGTCATTCCCGGGGAACTCAAGGCTCGCTTCAACCTGCGTTACTCGCCGGTACAGACGCTCGATCAGCTCAAAGCGACTGTCGAGGAGATCCTGAGGCGCCACGGCGTGCGCTACACGCTCGAGTGGTACCTGTCGGGTGAGCCGTTCTACACAGCCGCCGGAGCGCTGTCGAACGCCGCCAGCGCAGCGGTACGGACGGTTACCGGCGCGGAGCCCTCGTTCTCCACGGGGGGCGGCACCTCCGATGGACGCTTTATAGCGCCGCTCGGAGCACAGGTGGTGGAGATCGGCGTCGTCAACGCCAGCATTCACAAGATCAATGAATCGGTGCGGGTCGAGGACATCGATTCGCTGCATGCGATCTACGTCTCACTGCTGCGCAATCTGCTGGCGTGAACGCCTCGGAAAGTTGACCCAGCCTCCGAACGCGCCCAGGCCCAGCGCAGCGATGAGCACCCAGCCGGGCATCGACAGTCCGAGAAAGGTCCAGCTGACCTTCGCACATTCACCTGACCCGGTGAGCACCTTGCGGATGACGTCGGTGAGCGGAAACACTTCCAGCATGTAGTCGAGCGAGGCGCCGCAGGCCTGCACGCTGCCTTCGGGCTGATGCTGGATCCAGACATGCCGCGCCGACACGGCCGCGCAGGCCAGGCCGGCCGCCACTATCAGCACGCCATAGACCCGGGACCCGGCCCAGCCGGGGTTTTGCAGCGCTGCCAGCAGGAACAGCGCGCCGCAGGCGGCAATGCCGACTCGCTGGAAAATGCACAGTGGACACGGTTCGAGGCCCAACTGGCTCTGCGCGTACCAAGCATAGCCGAGCAGCCCAAGGCAGACGAGCAGACCTGCCGCGTTCAGCGCGCGCCGGGAGCTCAACGCCGGCCTCAACGCTGGCGGGACGCGGCGCGTTCGGCCAGTTCACGCTCGACGTGGTCGAGCGAGGTGTGGCGCACATCCTTGCCGTGCACCATGTAGATGACGTACTCGCAGATATTCTTGGCGTGATCGCCGATGCGTTCCAGCGAGCGTACCACCCACATGACATCCAGCCCGCGGCGAATGGTGCGCGGATCTTCCATCATGAAGGTGATGCATTGGCGCTGGATCGCCTCGTATTCCTCATCGACCACCCTGTCCTGCCGGCAGGTCTTCAGAGCGGCGTCGGCATCCAGGCGCGCGAAGGCATCGAGGGTGTCGTGCACCAGCACCTGGACCGTGCGGCCAAGGTGCTTGACCTCTTTGTAGCGGTTGGCCGGGCGCTCGACGGTGGCCAGGCGTGCGGCAATGTGGCCGATCTTCTCGCATTCATCGCCGATGCGCTCCAGATCGGTGATCGTCTTGATGGTCGCCACCAGCATGCGCAGATCGCCGGCTGCCGGCGCACGCGTGGCCAGGATGCGGCTGCAGTCCTGATCGATGGCCACTTCCATGCCGTTGACCTTGTAGTCGTCCTGCGCGACCGCCTGTCCGAGGGAGCTGTCGCCGTCGACCAGCGCCGTCAGTGCGCGTCCGAGTTGCTCCTCGACGAACCCACCCATGCCGAGCACTTTGCTGCGAACGTGCTCCAGATCCTCATTGAAACGCTTAGAGGTGTGATGCGTGAGATCAGCGGCTTCCATGATGCGGCCTCACTATCGAACGATGCGCGCTGGTGTGCGCTGTAATCCGGGAGACAATATAGCGCAAGCGCGTGGCTGTGCGCGCGAAGCGTGTCGCAGGCCACTGACATTCACGCCGCGCGCTCTACGCGTTCGGTGGGGAAATGGCAGGTAAAGTTGCTGCCGCGACCCTCCTGGCTTTCGATCGAGAGCTGCGCCCCATGCCGCTGCAGCACGTGCTTGACGATCGCCAGGCCGAGGCCCGAACCGCCGGTCTCGCGGCTGCGCCCACTGTCGACCCGGTAGAAGCGTTCGGTCAGGCGCGGGATGTGGTCCGCGGCGATGCCGATGCCCGTATCGACCACTGAGAAGTGGCCGCCCTGCTCATCGGTCCACCATCGCATCTGCAGCGAGCCCTCCGGCGGGGTGTATTTCGCCGCGTTATCGACCAGGTTCGCGAACGCAGAATGAATCAGTTCGTCCTCGCCCAGCAATTTGGCGTTCGAATCAGCGTGCATGAGCACCTGCGCCGGATGCGCCGTGCGCGCCAGCACGTCGCGGCGCAATTGCGCCATGAGAGCGACGACATCGATGGGCTCGGAAGGTGCGGCGCGGTCGGATGCCTCGAGCCGCGACAGGTCCAGCAGGTCCTGCACGATGCCGGTCATGCGCAGCGCCTGGCGGCGCATCTCCTGCAGCGGCGCGAGAATAGCCGGTTCCATGCCGGGATCCTGCGTCAGGGTCTCGAGGTACCCCGAGATCACCGTCAGCGGCGAGCGCAGCTCGTGCGAGGCGTTGGCGACGAAGTCCTTGCGCATCGCTTCGAGCCGCGCCTGGCGAGTCACATCGCGCACCAGTGCCAGCAGCTGTCCTGCCCCGTAGGGGACGATCTGTATCGAAAGGTACTGCTCGACGCCGACGTTCGATCGCAGGATCACCGGCAAGGCGTACTGTCCGCCCCGCAGGTAGCGCACAAACCCAGGCGTGCGTACCAGGTTCTCGATGCGCAGTCCGATGTCGCCCTTACCGCGCAGGCCGAGCAGCCGCCCGGCGGTACGATTGAACCAGAGAATCTCAGCCTGGGGGTTCAGTACCACCACGCCATCGGGCATGGCCGCGGTCGAACGGCGCAGCTCCCGCAGCAGCCGCAGCAGGCGTTGCTTGTGAAACTGCTTGCGACGGTAGAGACGAAGGATCATCGACACCAGGTCGCCCCAGGGGCCCGACATCTCGGGAGCCAGCGTGGGCTCGTCGCGCCGCAGCCAGCGCAGTACGCGCAGCAGATCGGACAGCTGCAGCAGCAGGTAGACGACCAGCGCCAGTGCGACGCCGATCCAGATCTCGCCGAACAGCGCGCCCATGCCCGCGCCCAAGGCCGCGGCGAACGCGAGGCGCGCGCTCAGGAACAACCAGGCCGAGGAATTCATCTGCGCAGGCGCGCCGGTCGTGGACTCTCAGGCCTCGGGCCGCGCAGAAAATCGATATCCCGCGCCGCGCACGGTTTGCACCAGCCGATCGTAGTCAAAGTCTTCCAGCGCCTTGCGCAAGCGTCGCACGTGCACGTCGATGGTACGCTCCTCGACATACACGTTGCCGCCCCAGACCCGATCGAGCAACTGTTCGCGGCTATAGACGCGTTCCGGGTGGGTCATGAAGAATTCAAGCAGGCGGTATTCGGTGGGGCCCAGCGGCACTGTGCGTGCCCCGACCATGACCCGGTGGCCGGCTCGGTCCAGACTCAGCTGATCGAATTGCACCCGCTCGGTTTCATCCGGGCTGCCGCTACGACGCAGCACCGCGTTGACGCGTGCCACCAGCTCGCGCGGCGAGAACGGCTTGGTCATGTAGTCATCGGCGCCGCCATCGAGACCGGCGACCTTGTCACCCTCCTCGGCCCGGGCCGTGAGCAGGATGACGGGCAAGTCGCGCGTGTCGCGTTCGCGCTTGAGCGAACGGGTCAGTTCCAGTCCACTGGTATCGGGCAGCATCCAGTCGATCAGCAGCAGATCGGGCCGGCGATCGGCCAGCGCCGCGCGCGCGGCGCGACAATCCTCTGCCTCGCGCACTTCAAAGCCGGCGCGCTTCAATCCGAAGGCGATCATCTCGCGAATCGGACGCTCGTCTTCGACGATCAAAATCTGCTTTGAAGTCATATTGTTGCAACCATTGGGAGACACCTTAGGGCGTATTTGTTGCACGCGGATGACAGGCTCCCAATTCTGTCAGTTTCGTGACGGGAGCGCTGCGACTTCGTCGCGTAAATACACTGGTTGAGCCAATTCGGGCGCCACCGCACTGGCAAGGCCATCGATCGCCGCCAGCCCGGCAATCTCGCGCGCGTGCGGCCGCAAATGCCCAAAGATGGGCGCGAGCGCCGGGCCCGACAGTGTTTGCAGCGCGGCCGCATAGGCCTCGAATCCCGAGCCGGCACCACACACGGTTGCCTCGCCCCACTGCGGCGGGAGCCGCACGCCGGCGGGGAAATCCAGCGCTTCTGACTGACGCTCCAACGGGCTGCCCGGTGCTGCGCCGCAGGTGTCATAACAGGCCCAGTAGACCTGCGCCATGCGGGCATCCTGGCAGACCAGGACGCGGGGCGGCGCCCCCGGCTGCATCAGCGCCAGTCGCGCCAGCGCCCGCAGGTCGGATACGGGCAGCAGCGGCAGACCGGCCGCGAACCCCAGCCCCTGCGCTACCGCCACGGCCAGCCGCACGCCGGTGAAGCCCCCCGGGCCGCGTCCAAAGGCGATGCCATCGAGCTGGCTTAAGCTGAGCGCCGCCTCTGCCAGCAACTGCGCCACCATGCCCAGAATCAATTCACCCGAGCCGCGCAGCCGCGCGTCCTCGCGCACGCGGTAGTCACCATCGACATACAGGGCCGCCGAGCACAGCTCCGTGGCCGTATCCAGCGCCAGTATCTTCACACCGGCACTGGGGCGAACGCGGCAGCATCGAGGGCATCGACGGCACCGGTAGCCCCGCGCTCGCCGAGCTCGCGCAGCAACCTCAGTGCCGACTCAATGTCCTTGGCCTGCGCCATCGGCGGCAGACTCGACAGGAACACGCGCCCGTAACTGCGTCCGCGCAGGCGCGGGTCGCAGATCATCACCACCCCGCGGTCATCCTCGCTGCGAATCAGGCGACCCACGCCCTGCTTGAGGGTGAGCACCGCCTCGGGCAGCTGATAGTCGCGAAAGGCGCTGGCACCCTGGGATTCCAGGTGCTCGATTCGCGCACGCACCACCGGGTCTTCGGGGGAGGCGAACGGCAGCCGATCGATGAGCACCAGGCGCAAGGCCGAACCCTGCACATCCACGCCCTCCCAGAAACTCGCCGTTCCGAGCAGCACTGCCCGGCCGCTGGCGCGGAATCGGCGCAGCAATTGCTCGCGTGGGGCCCGGCCCTGGACCAGCAGCGGCCATTGCGCAGGAAGCATCCGCTCCAATATCGCCGCCGCTGCGCGCAGCGCCCGGTGACTCGTGAAGAGCAGAAACGCGCCGCCGCCGGAAGCCTCGATCAGAGGCCGCGCCGCCGCGACTACGGCCGCGGTGTAGCCTGGGCTTGCGGGTTCGGGCAGACCGGTGGGCAGGTACAGCAGCGCCTGGCGCGCGTAGTCAAACGGGCTCTCATAGCGAACCGTGGCCGCGGCCGTAAGTCCCAGGCGTGAAGCGAAGTGTCCGAAGTCCTCGCGCACCGCCAGTGTCGCCGAGGTAAATATCCAGGCACTGCGATGCGCCGTCAGCAGGGCGTTGAACCGGTCCGAGACATCGTAGGGCAACAGTCGCAGCTGGAATCCGCGCGCGTGAATCGTGACGGTGCGGGCACCATCCACCTGCGATTCATCCACGCGTGATTCATGCGCACGCGATCCATCCAGCAACTGCGAAAGAGCATGCAGCAGCTCCGTAGTGCGCGGCTCGAAGGATTCGAACCCGCGCTCGGAGCTTAAGGGATGCAACTGCTCGCGCAGCTGCGTCAGTGCCTCTTCGAGTTCCCCGAGACAGGCGCGCGCCGTATCCCCCAGTTCGCGCCAGGCCAGTTGGCGCTCCTCGCGTCCGAAAGCCGCCATGCACTCGCCCAGCGCGCGCCCCAGCGGCTCGATGATGCCCACGTCCAGTCCCGCGATCTTGATCTGCGCGCGCAGATCCGCGTCCAGCGCCTCGACCTGACGGCTCGCGAAGCTGACACCGAAGAACTCGCTGACCAGGTCCGGAAGTTGATGAGCCTCATCGAGGATGACCGCATCGACGCTGGGCAGGAGGTCGCCGAAGCCGTCCTCCTTGAGCGCCAGGTCTGCCAGCAACAGGTGATGATTGACCACGACGATGTCGGCCTCGAGCGCGGTGCGCCGCGCCTCGAGTACGTGGCATTGCGAGTAGTGGCCGCAACGCTGGCCCAGGCAGTTCTCGCGCGTCGAGGTGATGTGCGGCCGCAGCGGGTGGGCATCGGCAAGCTCCGGCAGTTCCGCCAGGTCACCGCTGCGCGTGGCTAGGGACCAATCCGTGATGCGTGCCAGCAGCGGATCGGCGGCCACCGGCAGCAGATCCCCCTGCCGTCCAATGCTCTCCAGGCGTGCCCGACACAGATAGTTGCTGCGGCCCTTTAGCAGCGCCACGCGGGCCGGTCGTCCAAGGGCCGCCGCGAGCAGCGGCAGGTCGCGGTGATAGAGCTGGTCCTGCAGCGTGCGAGTGCCGGTGGATATGAGCACCCGCAGCCCCGAGAGCAGGGCCGGAACCAGATAGGCGAAAGTCTTGCCGGTACCGGTGCCCGCCTCCACCAGCAGCGCCTCCCGGAGCTCCAGCGCCTCGCTGATCCGCGTGGCCATCTGCTGCTGGGAGGGGCGTTCGCGGAAGCCCTCGAGCGCGCGGCTGAGCGGGCCCTCGGTGCTGAATATGGCGGTGAAATCGGACATCGCTGGATTATGCAACCTATGCTCGCGCCCAAATACCCCGCAACTTCCGGCCCCCCGGTATAATTCGCGGAATCGCTGCTCCTAAGATCCTGAGGATATGTCATGGCGACCGCCCCCCATACGCTGGCTTCTTTGTCGGATATCTCGAAAAAGGTCGCGGACTGGGTGGCCGAGGTCCGGGAGCTGACCCAACCGGATCGGGTGCAGTGGTGCGACGGCTCGCAGATGGAATTCCGGCGCCTGCGCGGCGAGCTGGCAGCCCGCGGGGAAATGCACGAGCTGAACCAGAAGAGCTTTCCCGGCTGCTTTCTGTCGCGTTCGGATCCGAGCGATGTAGCCCGCGTCGAACACCTGACCTATATCTGCACGCGCTCGCTCGAGGATGCCGGTCCCAACAATCTCTGGATGGATCCGGTCGAAGCTAAACCTAAGATGCGCGAGCTGTTCCGCGGCTGCATGAAGGGGCGGACGCTTTATGTCGTGCCCTATTGCATGGGCCCGCTCGATTCACCCTACGCCCGCTGCGGCGTGGAGATTACCGACAGCGCCTACGTCGTCATGAATATGGCGCTCATGACACGCATGGGCCGCGCGGCGCTCGAGCGCATCGCGACCGAGGGCGGTTTCGTGCGCGGCCTGCACTCCATCGGCGACCTCAACCCGGCGCGGCGCTTCATCATGCATTTCCCCGAGGAGCTCTCGATCGAAAGCTTTGGTTCCGGCTACGGCGGCAACGCGCTGCTTGGCAAAAAATGTCATGCGCTGCGCATCGCCAGCTGGCAGGCGCGCGACGAAGGCTGGCTCGCCGAGCACATGCTGATCGTCGGCCTCACCAATCCGCGCGGCGAAACTCACTATGTCGCGGCCGCGTTCCCCTCGGCCTGCGGTAAAACCAATCTTTCGATGCTGATTCCGCCGGATTCCCTGCCCGGCTGGAAGATCACGACCATCGGCGACGACATTGCCTGGTTGCAGCCGGGTCCTGACGGGCGGCTCTGGGCCATCAACCCCGAGTCCGGTTACTTCGGTGTCGCCCCCGGCACCAACGCCAAAACCAACCGCAATGCCTTCGAGATGGTGCGTCACGACACCCTGTTCACCAACGTGGCGCTGACGGCGAACAATGAGCCCTGGTGGGAGGGGCTCGAGGGCCAGCCGGCCATTGACTGGCTGGGTCGGCCGTATGACCCCAAGAACGGGCCCGCCGCACACCCGAATTCCCGTTTCACCGTCGCGGCCACGCAGAATCCCGCCTATGGCAAGGCCGCGGAGGACCCGCGCGGCGTGCCGATTTCAGCGCTGATTTTCGGCGGCCGCCGCCGGCAGCTGGCTCCGCTGGTCTACGAAGCGCGCAATTGGTCGCATGGAGTGCTCGTGGGTGCCTCGGTGGCTTCGGAGACCACGGCCGCCGCGACCGGCCAGGTCGGCGTAGTACGGCGCGATCCCATGGCCATGAAGCCCTTCTGCGGCTACAACTTCGGCGACTACTGGGCGCACTGGTTCCGGATGGGCACTGCCGTGAAGAACCCGCCGCGCATCTTTCACGTCAATTGGTTCCGCCAGAATGCCGCGGGCAAGTTCCTGTGGCCCGGTTTTGGCGAGAACCTGCGGGTACTCTCCTGGATACTCGATCGCTGCGCGCAGCGTATCGGCGCCGTGGAGACACCGATCGGGTTCATGCCCCGTCCCTCGGATTTGAATACCCAGGGCCTCGACATCACGCCGGCGGCGCTGGAGGAACTCACTGCGGTGCCACCGGAGGCGTGGCGGCAGGAGGTCGCGGATCTGCGCGCCTACCTGAAAAGCTTCGGCTCGCGTCTGCCAGCACAGATGTCTGCCGAGGTGGATGCCCTGGCCGCGCGTTTCGGCTAGCTGTCTTCGCAGACGAAGTGGATCGTCAGCGGGGAGTCGCGGTCGGGGATCCGGCCTAAGCCGATCAGGCCCTCGCCCTTGATCGGCATGCTGTCGCGGCGCACAAACGCCTCTTCTTCGCCGCTGATCTTCACGAAGGTTCCATTGGTGCTCTGGTCGGTGAGCGTGAAGCGATTGCGGCTGAACTCAATGCGGGCGTGCAGACGCGAAATCAGATTGCCGCGAATGACGATGTCGTTGTCATCGGCACGGCCGATTGCCACGTGCGGATGCTGCTCGTCGAGTACCACCTCGGTGGTCTGCACCGACAGCCGCAGCCGTCGCGGCCGCCGCGACTCGCGTCCGTTGAGTGCGATCGAGGGCAGCATGCTGGTGACATCCTCGGTCTGCCAGAGCACCTCGTAGAGCGCGACCTCCCCGCCCTGGCCCCGGATGACCGCGACATCAATCTGACGGACCGAGGCACGCCACTCGGGAGAGAGCCGCTCGACCGTCGCTGAAGTGGTGATGATCTGCCCGGCCTTGGCCTGGCTGGTCATGCGATTGGCGGTGTGAACGCTGGCCCCGAACACATCGCGATTCTCGAGCACGACCGAACCGAAGTGGCAGCCGATCCGGATCGCTACCGGCTGGCCATCCACCCGTAGCTCGGTGTGCGCCGTGATGTGTTTCTGCATCTGCCCGGCCGCGTTCAACGCATCGTCCGCGGTGGGAAAGGTCGACATGACCTCATCGCCAATGGTCTTGATGAGGGTGCCGTTGTGCTGTTCGGTGGCCTCGCGCATCACATCGATGCAGATCGCCACCATATCGCGCGCCCGGACATCGCCCATGGCCTCGAACAGTCGTGTCGATCCGACCACGTCGGCGAACAGGATCGCAAGCTCGATATCTTTGCCCATGCAATCCGAATCTTATACGAGACTGCTGTCGCGCTGTGGCGGAAGGCTGGTTACCCTGCCGCAGTGCAAGATTATACGAACGTAGCCGCGTCCTGCAGCAGGCGCCTGACTGCCGACGCGGCCTGCGCACCGGCGCCCAGCGCGCGGGCGCCCTCGGACAGGCACTGCCGGAAGCGGCGGGCACCAGGTTGACCTGCGTATAGCCCCAGCATATGGCGGGTGATCGAGGCCGCCGACTCCCCGGCCGCCACTTCCCGCTCCGCATACGCGGCCATGTGCGCCACGATGCTGGCCGCGTCCGGCACGGTCCAGCCGTCATCGAATACCTGGGCATGAAGCTCGGCGAGTACCGCCGGACGGTGGTAGACCTCGCGGCCCAGCATGACGCCGTCACACCAGTGCAGCGCCGCGGCGCTCTGAGTCGCCGTCCGCAGGCCGCCGTTGACCCCGATCCACAGCGCCGGAAACTCCTGCTTGAGCCGCTGGACCACGTCGAATCGCAGCGGCGGCACCTCGCGATTCTCCTTGGGCGACAACCCCCCGAGCACGGCCTTGCGCGCGTGCACGATGAAGTGCCCGCAACCTGCCCGCGCCACGCTGGCGGTGAACTCCTGCAGCCGCTCGTAATCGCGCTCATCGAAGTTCGCGATGGCGCCATCGCGACCTGCCCGCATCAGCACGCCGATGCGCATCTTCACGGTGACCGGAATGCGCACGGTCTCGCGTAACGCCGCCACGCAATCGGCCACCCGGTCCGGAGTCTGCATCAGGCAGGCGCCAAACGCCCCGGCGTGGACCCGATCGCTGGGGCAGCCGCAGTTGAGGTTGATTTCGTCGTAGCCCGCGTCCGCTCCGGCGCGCGCGGCGGCCGACAGCAGGTCCGGGTCACTGCCGCCGAGCTGCAACGCCAGCGGACGCTCGACAGATGAGAAACGCAACAGGCGCGCGCTGTC
This sequence comes from uncultured Gammaproteobacteria bacterium, assembly GCA_963819195.1. Taxonomy (GTDB): domain Bacteria; phylum Pseudomonadota; class Gammaproteobacteria; order Steroidobacterales; family Steroidobacteraceae; genus FEN-1191. Next base: position 528,594 of record CAWFVL010000002.1, on the reverse strand, counting down.
GCCATGGACGATGGCGGCCGCGGTGATCATCTCGGTATACAGCAGCGCACGTGGAGAGAAGGCTCGCAGCAGATACCGACAGTGCCGGTCAGTCCAATCCATCATCGGGGCTACCGAAACTTTCCGGTCAATGGGTTGGACGGGCGATGTGGCTGCCATGGCAACCACTTTGGCACACACTCAGTAACCCAGGTGCGCGACCTTAGAGCGGATGGTGGGGGAGTTTGGAACCCCTACTGGCTTTGGTACGCATCTTGGGGTCCTGTTGCATGTGGCTATGTGTGTCAGTCCACAGCATTGACCATCTAAGTTATTGTTTAAACTACGGAATGGCGGACATCCGTGATCGTCGCTACGGCTATGCCCCTAGGCCTTCTGCATCGGTCTGACATGGATATCCGTCAGTTCAGCGCTTTCATCGAGCGCGAGCGCTCCCAATAGCAGCCGCGCGATGGCCGAAGCGTTGATCATCGCCTCCGGATTGGTGCGGCCCAGCCGCGCCTGCATCGGCGTTGCCGTGGTGCCCGGAAATACACTGAGTACCCTCACGCCGTCCGCGTTGACTTCTTGGCGCAGCGAATCCGCATACGCTTTCAGGCCCGCCTTGGTGGCCGCGTAGCGGGCATTCATCCGGCCGGGTGCCAGCGCCGCGCTGGAATTGATGAAGGCCACGCTCCCTTGCGTCGCGATGAGCTTTGGCAGAAGCGCTGCGGTCAGCAGCACCGGGGCGTGCAGGTTCACCCGGTACATGGCGTCAAGAGAAACGATGGATCTATCGGCGTGGGAACAGAGCGATATCGCGCCGGCCGCGTGCACGAGGATATCCACCCTGGGCATTTCGAGTAACACCTCGATCAGTGCATCGAGTTCCTGGCCGATATCGAAATCGCAGATGAACGTGAAATGGCCTTCACCGGCCAGCGATTCGTGAACCTCGGCAAGCCGGTCGGCATCACGGCCGACCAGGATGACTTTGCAGCCAGCACGCGACAATTCACCGGCGACCGCAGCTCCTATCCCGCTGCTCGCGCCTGTGACGATCGCGGTCTTGCCATCCAGAATCATCGGCGCCCTCCCTGGCTGTGAGCTGATCCGGCGTTCATCGTAGATATGTATGTGCGCCGGTCTCACACCATTCATCATGCAGTAGGCAGATGAACCCACTCTGAACCGACTTTCTCGCGGCGATGACGCGTCATTCAATCGACATTGATTAAGCTTTATAAGTCATTAATAGATATGAGTTTAAATTCCAAAAATACCAGACATCATTATCACGTCTTTGAGACCGCGGGCGGCTACTGCGCGATAGCCTGGAACGATGCCGGCATCGTCCGCCTGCAATTACCTGCAACCGATGCCACCTCCACCGAGCGCTATTTGCGGCGCCGCTTGCCCAGTGCCCAGGCCGGCACGCCCACCGTCGTGGTCGCAGAAACCATCGCCGCGGTGAAGCGCTACTTCATGGGACAGAAGGTCGACTTCTCCGGGATACGGCTCGACCTGGGCAAGCAGGATGAATTCTTTGCGCGCATCTATGCCGAGGCCCGACGCCTCGGCTGGGGGGAGACGACTACCTACGGCACTTTGGCGAAGCAGCTCGGCGCCGAGCCGGCAGCGGCCCGCGATGTCGGCCAGGCCATGGCCAGAAATCCGATCCCGCTCATCATCCCCTGTCACCGGGTGCTGGCGGCCGGCGGCAAAGTAGGCGGCTTCTCCGCGCCCGGCGGTTCGGCCGCCAAGCTGCGCATGCTCGAACTCGAAGGCGTAAGGCTTGGGCCACCGCCGCCGACGCAGGCATCGCTCGAGCTATGACGCGTGAAGAGCTTTCACTGCACGCATTGCCGGGCGCCCGTGTACTTCGAGAACGTGCAGTGCACGAGCTGCAATCTGCAGCTGGCATTCCTACCGGATCTGCGAATCATGGCGGCGCTCGAAATGGAGCGGGACGGCCTGTATCGGTACGGACCCTACACGCTGCTGCCGGATCAGCGGGCTTACCGGCTGTGCGCAAACTACCAGCACGAAGGCATCTGCAACTGGGCAGTGGCCGCCGCCGACCCGCAGGCGCTGTGCGTGTCCTGCAGGCTGACACGCGTCATTCCGAATCTGACGCGGCAAGGCAACCGCGCCGCCTGGCAGCGGTTGGAGTGCGCCAAGCGACGCCTGGTTTTCAGCCTGTTCGAACTGGGACTACCGTTCGACGACTGGAGTGCGGGTGCCGGCGGACTGGCCTTCGAGTTCCTGCAGGATTCAGCGGGCGGGGATGCCGGGCGAGTGCTGACCGGCCACGACAATGGGGTAATCACCATCAATGTTGCCGAGGCCGATGATGCGCTGCGCGAAAGACAAAGGAATCGCCAGGGCGAGCCTTATCGCACAGTGCTGGGACACTTCCGGCATGAGATCGGTCACTACTACTGGGACCGGTTGATCCAGTCCAGTTCCCATCTGAGTGCGTTTCGCCAGCTATTTGGTGATGAGCGCGCCGACTATGCCGCAGCCCTGCAAATCCACTATGCGCAGGGACCCAGGCCAAACTGGCAGAACGAGTTCATCAGTGCGTATGCCAGCAGCCATCCCTGGGAAGACTGGGCAGAATCGTGGGCCCACTTCCTGCACATGACCGACGCACTGGAGACGGCCGAGGCCGCCGGCCTCTCGCTGCCACTGTACCCGCCCGGCAGCGGCTCGCACTCCGCCAGCCGCGGGTTCGATCAGCTGGTGCGGGCATGGATCCCGCTGACGCATGTGCTGAACAATCTGAACCGGGGCCTCGGACTGCCCGACAGCTACCCGTTTGTGCTGTCGACGAGCACCATCGCGAAGCTGCGTTTCATCGACCAAATCGTGCGAAACGCGCGCCGCTGAGACCATACGAAAGTCCGACGCCCTGCGCCACGACGTGTATCGTGTGCAACGCACCTCAGACGATACGGGTACCAAAGGCAGTGAAGCGCAATTACAACCAGGTCCGGCGACAAAAAGAATTAACGAGGAAGGCGCGTCAGCAGCAGAAGCAGGAGCGCCGGCTGGCTCGCCCGGCCACTGCGGAGGATGGCACCGAGGCGGCTCCCACCGAAGCGGCCACTGTGCAACCTGATCCTGGCACCACCCCTTAAGGAAGGCAGCGCTACTCGCGCCGTTACTTGCGCCCCGTGCGGGCGACCGGCACTTCCTCGCGGCGAACGAAGTCGACGACGAAGTGATCACCATCGAAACTGATCAGCTTGCCAACCAGGTCCGGCCGCACGTGAAAGCTGCGGGGCTTTGGATTGGGCTTGTCCTTGCTCTCGCGCGGCACGGTAACGATCATCCGCACCGGCAGCGAGCCATCGCGCGCCAGGCCCAGATGCTGGCCCATCAGTACCGAACTCTTCGAGGAGGCGGCGCCACGCGATAGCCGGTCCTCGTAGCGAAGCACTCCGGGGCCGGGATGCCCGAAGCACGGACGGTGACAGGCCAGTACCAGCGCGCCATCGGCCGCGATTGCAGACTGTGCACGCACCCGGTCACTGGGTAGTGCACCGAACTGTCCGAAAGCCTGGGCGAGACTTAGATTCATAGCCCGCGGGACCTTGCGCTTTAATGCCCGGGCACGCAACAACTATCGATCTGCGGGCACGACATCGCATCGTCGTGCAGCAGACGATAGTTGTGCAGCAGTTGTGTAACTCGGGTACTGTGCCGCTCGATTCATAGTCCTTCGGACAGCTTCTGTCTGTCCGCGTTTTCCTATCTCAAATGAGTAACTCTGTTGACCAAATTATTTGTTGGAAATCTTCCCTTCACGGCTACCGATGATGGCGTCCGTGCTCTTTTCTCGCAGCACGGCACCGTCGATAAGGTTGCCCTGATCACCGATCGCGAGACCGGTCGCCTGCGCGGTTTCGGCTTCGTCGAGATGCCCAATGCCGATGCCAGCCGCGCCATGCAGGCGCTCAACGGCACCGACTTCGAGGGCCGCGCGCTCAAGGTCAATGAGGCTCAGGAGCGCGAGCGCTCGGCGGGCGGGGACCGCAGCAGCGGCGCGCGCCGCTACTGAGGCCTGACCTGCGACCCGGGGGCGGCTTGCGGCTCATGTTACGCGAGCCGCCGCCCTTCGATTCCACACCAGCGAGCGTTATCTCCATGGCGTCTCGCAATACCGGAAACTTCCATCCAGCCGAGCAGATCGTCGTCATCACCTGTGACGTCTGTCAGCGCGATATCGGCCATGAGGACGGACGGCGGCCGAACGAGCATTTCCGCATCACCCGCCACCCGAACCCTGGCGCCATCGACAATCAGGCGCCGGCGGTGCTGGTGTGTTCCAGCGAATGCATGCGTTCTTTTGCTGCCAGCTGCCAGATGCATCGCCCCGCCGGCTGAGTGCCTGGCACCGCAAAGCGAGCGGTCAGCCGATCTTCAACGGCTGCCCGGCGGCAGGCATCTCCACCATCGGCGGCTCCAGCACGGGCAATGGCATGCCAGGACGAAGCAATTCGATCGGTGCCGGCTTGGCGATGTAATAGCCCTGTGCGAACTGCACGCGCAGCCGCTTGAGTTCGGCGAACACCGCTGCTGACTCCACTTTTTCGGCGATGGTGGCAATGCCGAGTGTGCGGCCCACGTGGCTGATCGCCTCCACCATGCTGCGATCAACCACATCCGTGGTGACGCTGCCGATGAACTGGCCGTCGATCTTGAGAAAATCCACCGGCAGGTTCTTCAGATAATGGAATGAGGACAGGCCGCTGCCGAAGTCATCGAGCGCGAAGCGGCAGCCGCGCTCCTTTAGTTCACGCATGAAATACACCGCCTCGGCCATGCTGGTGATGACTGCGGTCTCGGTGATCTCGAAGCAAAGTCCGCGCGCGATGCGCCGGTCCTCGGTGAGGCTGAGCGCAAACTCGAGGAAGCCCCTGTCGCCGATCGACATTCCGGACAGGTTGAGCGCGAACAGGAACGGCGGTTCATCGCCGCTGGCGTGTTCGCTCAATGCCCGCACTGCCCGCTGCATGACCCAACGGTCGATGGCCGCCACCATGTTGTAGCGCTCCGCGGCCGGGATGAATTCGCCGGGCAATATCAGCTCACCACCGTCATCGCGCAGCCTCACCAGCAGCTCGCAGAACGCCGGCGTCCCCGGGGAGGGATCGCTGGTAGGCATGATCTGCTGGAAATGCAGTTCGAGCCGCCCCTCATCGACCGCGCGTGTCACGCGGCTGACCCAGTACATCTCGCGGTGACGCCCCGAGACTTCGTTCGAATCGTACAGATGCACGCGGTTGCGGCCTGAATCCTTGGCGGCGTAACAGGCAATGTCGGCAGCGCTCAGCAGCGCCGCCGCACTCTGGCTCTCGCTGGTGATCTCCACCACCCCGATACTGGCGCCGATACCGGTGGTGTTCTGCTCCCAGGTAAAGCGATAGTCGCGAATGGCCTGCCGAATATTGTCAGCGATGTTCGCACCCTGTTCGGCCGAGCAATTGCGCACCAGGATGCCGAACTCATCGCCCCCCAGCCGCGCGATGGTGTCGGCGGCGCGCACGTGCGCCTGCAGCAAGCCGGTGACATCGCGTAACAACCGATCGCCGGCGGAATGACCGCAGGTATCGTTGACGACCTTGAACTGGTCGAGATCCACGTACAGCAGTGTGTGCGGACCCTGGTCCTGCTGCGCACTCTGCAGCGCCTCGGCCAGCCGATTGTCGAACTCGCGCCGGTTTATCAGACCGGTCAAGGCATCGTGGCTGGCCTGGTAGGATAGCGCCCGCTTGAGTCGGCGCTCCTTGGTGACGTCGCGGAAGACCACCACGGCGCCGACGATTTCGCCGCTGCGATCGCGAATCGGGGCCGCCGAATCCTGGATCGCGATCTCCTGCCCGAGCCGGTTCAGCAGTACGCTGTGCTCGGCGAAGTGCACCAGCTGCCCCTCGCGCAGGCAGCGAACCAGTGGGTTCTCCAGCTTGTCGCGCGAGACTTCATCGAGCAGGCGCAATACCGTGCCGAGGTTCTCGCCACGAGCCTCTTCCTGGCCCCAGCCCGAAAGCTGCTCGGCCACCGGATTCATGTAGTCGATGCGGCCGTCCCGATCGGTAGCGATGACGGCATCGCCGATGGACTGCAGCGTGACCTGCGCCCGTTCCTTTTCCGCGAACATGGCCTGCTCGGCGCGCTTGCGCTCGCTGATGTTCGCCATCGTGCCTTCGTAGGCGATGACACGTCCGTCGTTGTCGCGGATCACACGGGCGCTCTCGAGCACCACCAGGCGCGAGCCGTCGCGGCAGCGCAGCTCGCACTCGGCGTTGCGGATTTCGCCGTGCAGCTGCAGCGAGCACTCGAACTCGGCCCGTTCGGCCGGATTCCAGCACAGCACCGAAAATCCGCGCAGCGCGTAGATCTCCTCGGCGCGCTCGTAGCCGAGCATCTTGGCGAAAGCGGGATTGACTTCCAGCATGCGGCCGTCGGCGGCGCATTGATAGACGCCCTCGAGCATGCGGTCATAGAGGCTGCGGAATTTGGCCTCGCTGGCACGCAGCGCCTCCTCGCCGCGGCGACGTTCTATGGCGATGCTGGCAAGTCGTGCCGCATGGGACATCAGATCGACGTCGCGCGCCAGCGGTGCGCCCGGCTGTGGGCGATAGATGGATACCGCGCCGAGCACGCGGCCGTTGGATGTCTTGATCGGCACGGCCCAGGCGGCGCGAAATCCGACCTCGAGGGCAAATTCGCGCCGGCGTTGCCAGAAGGCATCCTGCTCGATATCGGCCACCAGTACGTGCCGGCCCAGGTAGACCGCCGCGGCGCTCGAGCCATTGCGGATATCGACGGTCAATCGTTGCTCGAGTTTGCGCCAGTGCTCGGGGACTCGCCTGCCGATGATCTCCGTGAAGCTCTGCCCGTCGGCAGCCAGCAGGCCGATGGTGGCCGTGAAACTGCTGCTGATCGACTCGATCAGATCAGCTATCGACTCGAGCACCTCGGCCAACGATGCATCCGCGGCGATGCGTTCGAACACGTTGCGCTCACCGGAGGTGATGCGCTCGGCGCGGCGCCGCCCGGCCACATCCGTGATGCTCGCCCGCAGCAGATGGCCGGCCCCGGGCTGGGCCATGAGGCGCACTTCGGTTTCCACCTCGTGCCCATAGGCGTCGCGGTGCAGCCACTCGAAGACCTGGAGCTTACCGGCCGCCGCCTGCGCACACAGATCGGCGAACAAGGCGCCCGCTTCCGCCCCGCCGGCCTGGCGCGGCAACGAGACATCGATCGGGCGCAATTTGAGCATGCGCTCGCGGCCGACACCGAAAAAGCGCAGGGCATTCTCGTTGGCATCGACGTACAGGCCGGATTGCCGGTCAATCACCACGATCAGTTCGGGCGCGCTTTCCACCAGCGTGCGATAGCGGGCCTCGCTGTCGCGCAACGCCTGTTCGGCGCGCACGCGCTCGCTGGTATCGCGCAGGCATATCACGTAGACATCACGACGATCGATGTGCACGCAGCTGACGAACAGCTCGGCGGGAAATACATGGCCATCGCGGTGGCGCGCGCGCATCTCGTGCGGTCGCAGATCGCCGCGCGACTCATCGGGGCGCGAAGCGAGCGCTTGCAGCCCGCGTTCCACCGAACCCTGCAGCGCCAGGTCCGGCAACAGGCGTGCGATCGACTGGCCGATGATCTCGGCGCGCGAGTAACCGAAGACCTGCTCGCCCGTGGGATTGAAGATTTTGACGGCGCCCTCGGCGCCGACCGTGATCACCACATCCTTGACGTGGTCCAGGATGACCTGCCAGTGACCCGCATCCACGCCGCCCAGCCCCTCGCCGTAGGAGCGGGCCTCATCGGCGATCAACTGCATCGAACGCACGATCCCGCGGCGCTCGTCATCGAGCTGTTCGTAGTAGGCGCTGATCAGCGGCAGCAATTGCGCCAGGTCCGCGGCACCGGCCGCACCGCGCTGCACCTGGATCAGCTGCTGCTGCAGCCGGGGGTGAAGCTCCGCGAGCGAGCTCCTACCGCGGCTGCCTCGCACCGGCTGCTGCACTGGAAGGGCGTCGAGCGCCATCGGCTCTTGTGACATAAGCTGGAACCGTAGGATGGCTGGTCCCATCATACGAATCGCGCTTTCGGCAGCGCGTGAAGCAATGCCGATTTCCGTCAGGAGGCGTTATAAACCGCGATCAGCGGAATGACGTAGGTGCGGGACAGCGAAGTATTTTGATAGTCGATGACGAAGCTGGCGCTGAGACTGAGCACCCCGTCTCTTTGTGGCACGACCGTGACCTGCTGCTGCACCGAATCACCGCCCTGCGGAATGTCGACGTCAAAGCTCTTTGGCGACTGCAGCAGCAGGCCTTCCGCGGCCTGAAGCGCACCGTGGATGTGGCTGTTTTCGATCCCGTCCGAAGGAATCAGCGTCAGCACCAGCTGCGCCGGCCGTCCGACGATCGGTTTGGTGTCGAGTCGAAACTTCACGCTGATCGGTGGACCCGAGCCGCTGGCGCTGACTGCCGCCACCAGATCCGGATCGGTGTTGTTCGAGCTCGCAGCGGCGGGCTTGGCGTGTGCGCCGGTCTGCGTCGCCGTTGCCGATCCAGTCGTCGCCGGGCGGTTCGATGAACCGCAGGCGGCCAGTGCCAACGGCAGCGCAGCGAACAACAATGGCTTCAGCACGTTTGGCATGGCAGTACCCCGCCGCGACATTATCATAGTTCGGGCAGTTCCCCGGTCAGCTGCGGCGGATCATCGAGCACATCACACTGCTGCAGCAGATCCCCGACGTAGCCTTCCCAGTAACGCACCTGTCCGGCCCAGGGAAATGCGCGCGGAAATGCCGGGTCGCGCCAGCGCTCGGCGATCCAGGCGGCGTGGTTGAGCATGCGCACCGCGCGCAGTGGTTCGACCAGCCGCAGCTCGTGATGCTCCAGCGCGCCAAACTGGCTGTATCCCTCCATGATTTCGCTCCATTGGTGCCGCTGTTCATCGACGCTTCCGGACACGAACATCCACAGATCCTGGATGCGCGGTCCGTTCATGCAATCATCCAGATCGACGAACAGCGGCCCGCGCTGCTGCCAGAGAATGTTGCCGAGATGGCAGTCGCCATGCAGGCGGATCGAGGAGAGTGCCCCTGCGTCCTCGAATGCCGAGGCGATCTTTCGCAGCAATTCGGCGCTGACCTCGTCGAAGCGCTGCTGCATGTGTTCGGGGAAGATCTCCGACTCCATGAGGACCTCGCGCGCCCGCTCGCCCCACTGTCGGCGCGTCAGCGACAGCCGGTGCCGGAAGGGTCGGCGCGCGCCCACCGCGTGAATTCGAGCCAGCGTGCGGCCGAGAAGCTCGCGCGCCCCAAGGGCATCCAGCTCGGGCGACACTCCGGCGCAAAGTGGAAACACGCCGATACGGAATCCGCCGGTCGAGTGCAGCGTGCTCTGGCCGATGAGCAGGGGCGCGGCGATCGGGATTTCCTGGGCGGCCAGCTCCAACGCGAACGCGTGCTCCTCGAGAATTTGTGCATCCGACCAGCGCCCGGCACGATAGAATTTCATGACCACGGGCGCTGCCTCAGCGCGTCCGACGCGATAGACGCGGTTCTCGTAGCTGTTGAGTGCAAACTGGCGCCCGTCCGGATCCAGACCCAGCGCCTCGGCCGCCTGCATTACTGCGTCCGGCGTCAAGCCGGCAAAGGGCGCCTCGGACGCCGCAAAGTGCGACGCACTTCCAGTGCCGCTCATAAGTAACGCGCGCCGCGCGTCAATGCAGGTATCATTTCCGATCACTCCTCGGCAGAGCGGGGTCAACTGATTGTGTCGCAGAAGGCAATTCTTGTAACCGGCGGTGCGGGCTATATCGGCAGCCATGTGCTGCTGCAGCTGCGTGAACGCGGCGAGCGCGTGGTCGTGCTCGATAACTTATACACCGGTTTCCGGCAGGCACTGGGCGAAGCTCCCCTGGTCGTGGGCGATGCGGGAGACCAGGCGTTGGTGGAACGCGTGCTCCAGGACCACGATGTGGACACGGTCATGCATTTTGCGGCGCACACGATCGTCCCGGAATCGGTCAGCGACCCGCTCAAATACTATGGCAATAACACCTGCGCGACCCGCAACCTGCTCGCGGCCTGCAGGCAACGGCAAGTAACGCAGTTCGTGTTTTCATCGACCGCGGCCGTCTATGGGACACCTGCCGGCGGAATTGCCGCCGAGGACACGCCGCTGGCTCCCATCAACCCCTACGGCACCTCGAAGCTGATGTCCGAATGGATCCTGCGCGACCTGGCGGCGGTGAGCGATTTTCGCTACGTGAGCCTGCGTTACTTCAACGTCGCCGGATCGGACATGCAGTCGAGAATCGGCCAGGCCACCCGCAAGGCGACCTTGCTGATCAAGGTGGCCTGCGAGGCCATCCTCGGCAAACGACCACACGTGACTATCTACGGCACCGATTATGAGACGCCCGATGGCACCGGCGTTCGTGACTACATTCACGTCGAGGACCTGGCCCGCGCCCACGTGGACGCACTGGGTTATCTGCGGAGCGGAGGTGGCTCCGCCATCTGCAATTGCGGCTACGGCCACGGTTACAGCGTGCGCGAAGTGCTCGACAGCGTACAGCGCGTGGCAGGCAAGGCATTGGTCGTCAAAGAGGAGCCGCGCCGGCCGGGAGACCCGCCCACACTCATAGCGCGCGCCGAACGCGTACGCTCGCTGCTGGGCTGGGTACCGCGACTCGACCGCCTCGACACCATCGTAGAAAGCGCACTACGGTGGGAGGAGAAATTGCAGCGCAATCCATGGTGATCCCGTCGCGCCACGAGGCAGCCTAAGCCAGCTTCGTGGCTTAGAATGATCGGATGCGCTGGCTGCTGCCCAAATCGTTGAATGGATTTCTGCTGGTCGGGCTGATCGTGCTTGCCGGTCCGCTGCTGGTGGCGATGCTCAACGCCACCGTGCAGATGCGGCGTCTCGCCGATACCAGCCAGCGGCTGGTGGCGGACGGGGTTCAGACCACGCGCCTGTCGCAGGACCTGTACGCCCAGATCGCTTTGCTCGAGCGGTCGGCGCGGCTCTACGAGGTGCTCGGCGACGACAGTGTGCTGACCGCGTACCGCGATCATGACAGCCGCCTCAGTGCCATCGTCGTGGCGCTGGTGGGCCAGCTGCACCATCCCGACGCCAAGGCGCAGTTATCGCGGCTGATCGACAAGCAGGCCGAGATTCGGACGCTGGTCATGAACACGCGCAGCCCGGCGAAAGAATCCCCGGAGCTCGCATCCGCCTTCGTGGTGCTCGGCGAACTGGCCTACAACGCCGCCGGTCTGAGCAACCAGCAGATCGACACCGACGTCGCCGGGTTGCAGACCGAGACCGACATCGCCCGCCGCGAGCTATTCCTGCAGTGCTCGTTGCTGCTGCCGCTGGTGCTGATCGTGGTGCTGCTATTTGCGCTTAGGCTCAGCCGCCCGCTGCGGCAGATCGACCGTGCCATCGGGGAGCTCGGGCGCGGCAATTTCTCGCACGAGATCGCCATCAGCGGGCCGGTCGACCTGGAGCGCCTCGGCCACCAGCTCGAATGGCTGCGCAACCGGCTGCTCGAACTGGCCCAGGAGCGCAATCGATTCCTGCGACACATGTCGCATGAGCTCAAGACGCCGTTGGCCAATATACGGGAGGGAACCGAACTGCTCACGGACGGCGCCGTCGGCGCACTCAGCACGGCCCAGCGCGAGGTCACGGATATTCTGCGCGACAACGGCATCAAGCTGCAGCGGCTGATCGAGAATCTGCTCGGATTCAGCGCCTGGCAGAGCAACAGCACGGGACTCGAGGTAACCGAGTTCCGGCTGCGGCCCGTGGTGCGACAGGTGCTGGAGAACCAACAGCTGACACTGGTGTCTCAGCGAGTGCGGCTCGATGTCAGCATCGAGGATCTGACCCTGGCCGCGGATCGAGGCAAGGTGCGGCTGATTCTTGAGAATCTGCTCTCAAACGCCATCAAATACTCGCCCCGTGGCGGAGTCATCAACATGCGCGCCCTGGCAGACGGCGAGGCGCTCATACTCGAAGTGGCCGATTCCGGCCCGGGTGTGCCGCCCGAGGAAAGGGCGAGGATTTTTGAGGCTTTCTATACCGGACGCGCACCCGCGGGACGCGTCCCTGGAACGGGAATTGGATTATCGGTGGTGAACGAATTCGTCAATGTGCACCAGGGGACTGTGGAGATCGTCGACGGCGAGTTCGTCGGCGCCCATTTCCGCATTCGCATGCCCTTGCGTGTTCCCCAGCCGGTGTCGGCCGGGAGGCGGGCCGATGCGGCTTAACGCACGCGCCCATGCCGGCCTGCTGCGCTCGGCGGCAGTGGCGCTGGTGCTGGCGTGCGCCTGCGGCTGCGCCAGTTTCCAGACGATGCACACCCCGCCGCCGGCCCAGCACAGCGAAAGCGCCGCTGAAGACCGCGACACGGTCGCAGCGGTGTTCATGGCCGGCATGTTCCAGAGCATGCAGCACCTCGCGCAGGCGGGGCCGGCCGAGCAGGCGGAGATCGTCGCCTCCGCACGCGAGGCCTATGATCGCGCGCCCCAGCAGGGCAGCGCCAAGCTGCGCTACGCGCTGCTGCTGGCTACACCCGGACACCCCGCACGCAATCCGGCGCTGGCGCAGAAGCTGCTCCGTGAACTCGCCGCGCTGCCCGAGGCGCTGCAGCCGCCCGAACGCGCCGTCGCACTGGTGGAGCTTGCACAGGTCAACGATGAAATCGAACTCAGGGCCGAAAATAATCGAGCGCTGCAAACCGCCGATTTGCGCGGCGAACGCGAACGCAATGCCGCCGCGCAACACCGTCTGCAGGCCGAGATGGACGAGAACGCCAAGCTGCGCAAGCAGGTCGAGGACGCCCAGGCCAAGCTCGACGCCATCGCCAACATCGAGCGCAACATGACGCTTCGCAAATCCGCCAACGAGGGAGGTCAGCCATGACTCAACCCGTGCAACGCAAGGCACGCATTCTGGTGGTGGACGACGATCCCGGGCTGCTGCGCCTGTTGACCATCCGCCTGCGCGCCGAGAACTATGATGTCGAGGCGGTCGAGAACGGCGTGCTGGCACTGGCGGCCGTGAGCCGCTTTCGCCCCGACCTGGTGATCTCGGACCTGCGCATGGATCAGCTCGATGGCATCGGCCTGCTCAAGGAGCTGCAGAATCGCTGGCCCGGCCTGAAGGTCATCCTGTTGACCGCTCATGGCACCATACCGGACGCGGTCCAGGCCACGCAGATGGGTGCGTTCGGCTTTCTGACCAAACCGGTTGAAAAGCAGGAACTGCTCGACCAGGTACAGAAGGCACTGAAAATCTCCGGGTTTGTCGACAACGACCAGGACTGGCGTTCCGACCTCATTACCCGCAGCCCGATCATGGAGGAAAAGCTGGCACAGGCGCACATGGTGGCCGGCACCGACGCCCGTGTGCTGATCACCGGCGAAAGCGGCACCGGCAAGGAGCTGCTGGCCCGCGCCATCCACAAGGCGAGCCCCCGGCGCAACAAACCCTTCGTCACTATCAACTGCAGCGCCATGGCGGAAAACATGCTCGAGAGCGAGCTTTTCGGCCATGTCAAAGGCGCCGTGAGCGGCGCGGCCGAAGATCATCGCGGCCTGTTCCAGACCGCCGAGGGTGGCACGCTGCTGCTGGACGAAGTCGGCGACCTGTCGATGCGCTTGCAGGTCAAACTGCTGCAGCTGCTGCAGGAGAATGCCATCCGCCCGGTCGGCAGCAACACCAGCATCCCGATCAACGTGCGGGTGCTGTCATCGACCCATACCGATCTGCAGCACTTACTCAGCAGCGGTCAGTTTCGCGAGGATCTGTACTACCGGCTGAACGTGGTGCATATCGAGATGCCGCCGCTGAACCGACGACGTGAGGATATTCCGCTGCTGGTAGCGCACTTTCTGGCCGCGATCGCGCAGGAGAGCGGCAGTCGCAAAATCTACGCGCCCGAGGCGGTCGAGCTGCTGGCCACCAGCGACTGGCCTGGTAACGTGCGACAACTGCAGAATGTCGTTCACCAGAATGTCGCGCTCTCGCAGGCGCCCATCATTCCGGTGGAACTCGTGCAGCAATCCTTCGGCGGCGCGCAGGGCAAGCTGCCCTCCTTCGATGAGGCGCGTGATGAGTTCACGCGCAGCTACCTCTCGCAGATCCTGCAGATCACCGGCGGCAACGTCAGCCAGGCGGCGCGCCTGGCCAAGCGCAACCGCACCGACTTCTACAAGCTGCTCGGCCGCCACCTGTTGGTGCCGGAGGACTTCAAAGGCCGCTAGGCGTAGAAGGCGGCGATCTGATCGACCACGTATTGCAGCTGCAGCGGCTCGAGTTCCGGATAGATCGGCAGCGCCAGCGTCTGCGCCGCGGCCTGCTCGGCCATGGGAAACTCACCCTGCGCATAGCCGAGATAGGCGAAGCACTGCTGTCGATGCAGCGGTACGGGGTAATAGATTTCGCAGCCGACGCCGCGCTGGCCCAGAAATTCCTTGAGCTCATCGCGCCGGGGCGCGCGAATGACATATTGATTCCAGATGTGCCGGTGGCTGGCGCCCGCGGTGGGCAACGCGAGCTGCCCGTCGAGTCCAGCGCGCCTGAACGCCGATGCGTAGTAGTCGGCGTTGCGCTGGCGACCGGCCGTCCAGTTATCCAGATATTTGATCTTGATTCCCAGCACGGCGGCCTGGATCTCATCAATACGAAAGTTGCCGCCGATGAAGGCATGAAAATACTTGGGCTCGCCGCCGTGGACACGCAGCACCCGCATGTGATGCGCCAGCTGCTCGTTTTGCGTGGTACACATGCCCGCATCGCCGAATGCGCCGAGATTCTTGCTCGGGAAGAACGACAGGCAGCCGACATCGCCCATGCTGCCGGCGCGCCGCCCGAGCGAATCCTCGGCGCCGATCGCCTGGGCGGCATCCTCGATCATGGCGAGGTCGAATTCACGGCACAGTTCCATCAACGGCGTCATCTCGGCGCATTGGCCATACAGATGGACCGGCATCAGGGCCCGCACGCGTCCGCCGGTGGCGCGCCTGATGAGCCGGTCGCCGCGCCGTTCGCACTGCTGGCTGATGAAGCCGCTGACCGCGTCGGGCTGCAGGTTGTAACTGACCGGATCGATGTCGCAGAAAATGGGCCTTGCGCCGACGCGCGCGATGGTGCCGGCGGTGGCAAAAAATGTGTACGGGGTGGTAATCACCTCGTCGCCCGGGCCGATCCCGAGCGCCATCAGGGCCAGCAGCAAAGCGTCGGTGCCCGAGGACACGCCCACCGCGCTGGCGCAGCGGCAGTACTGCGCAGCCGTAAACTCGAAATCGGTCACATATCGGCCGAGAATAAATCGCTGACTTGCGCAAACGGCCTCAAGAACTGGAATAATTTCAGCGGCTAGCGCGTGATACTGTGCTTTGAGGTCAAGCAGGGGCACTTGCATCGCGGGCGGTGACGAGGGCACGACAGCAATCCTTTATGAAATCTATGGCTTACTTATCATCTGACGGCGCAATTCTATACACCTGCGTCGTATCCGTGGTCGGCCCCTGGTGAGCGAACCGGTTCTATTCCGGGGCAGCTTCCAGATTGCGCTGATGACCGGCCTGCAGACGGTCGCGCCACCCGTGGCCGCGCTGGCCTGGCTGTATGCGACCGTCACCCATTGGAACATATCTTTCCAGGGCTCGCCGGTCACCCTGGCGGTGGTCACGACGCTCACCGTGCTGATACTGGCCCGGCCTCCCCGCGACCTGTCGACGCAACTGGCGACGCGGCAACCGATCATCGCCCGCACCGTGCTGCAGTGGCTGATCGTGCTGCTGCTGGCCCTGGGGGCCGGCCTCGTGACACGAACGCTGCACCTTTATCCCGGGCAGGCGATCCTGATCTGGGCGTTCGGCACCCCCCTGGTGCTGATCGCGGTGACGCTCGTCACAGAGGGCATCATGCGGCGGATGCTGATCGATGCCACCGACAACCGGCGCGTCATCGTCGCCGGCTACAACAATGCCAGCATGGAACTGGCGCAGCGGCTGCAGAACAGTCCTTCGCTGCCGATGACCGTGGAAGGTTTCTTCGACGATCGCGGCGCCGACCGCCTGCAGCTCGAACCCAATGCGCAACTGCTGGGCGGACTGAGCGATCTGGCTGCCTATACCAAGCAGAACTCGATCGATGTGATCTTCATCGCCCTGCCCATCCGGCATCTCAAGCGTGTGCTGGATCTGCTGGACGATCTGCGTGACACGACTGCTTCCATCTACTACGTGCCGGACATTTTCGTCTTCGATCTCATTCAGGCGCGCTCCGGGGAACTGCACGGCATCCCCGTGGTTGCCATGTGCGAGACGCCCTTCTACGGCTACCGCGGCGTCACCAAGCGCCTCACGGATGTGATCCTCTCACTGGGAGTATTGGTGCTCAGCTCGCCGCTGTTTGCACTGGTGGCGATCCTCGTGCGCCTGTCCTCGCCCGGCCCGGTGATTTTCCGGCAACGCCGCTACGGACTCGACGGCCGGGAAATCATCGTCTACAAATTCCGCACCATGACCGTCACCGAGGACGGGAGCGAGGTGCGCCAGGCCTCGAAATCCGATACCCGGGTGACTCCTATCGGCGCGTGGCTGCGGCGATCCTCGCTCGATGAGATCCCGCAATTCATCAATGTCCTGCAGGGCCGCATGAGCCTGGTCGGGCCGCGCCCGCACGCGGTCGTTCACAACGAGCAGTACCGCAAGCTCATCAAGGGCTACATGGTGCGGCACAAGGTCCTGCCCGGCATCACCGGGCTGGCCCAGATCAACGGCGCCCGGGGTGAGACCTCCAATCTGGAGGACATGGAGGCGCGGGTCCGATACGACCTCGATTATCTGCGCCACTGGTCGCCCATGCTGGATCTGAAGATCCTGATCCTGACCGTGCTCAGGTTATTTCGCGACAACAAGGCCTACTGACCGCCGGCGGGGTGCTCCTTGAGCGGCGGGTTGCGGCCATGGATCCGCGCCTGGCTCCACAGCATCAGCGCGAGCGCTGTCAGGTTGACGCATTCTCCGGCAATCTGCCCGATGACCGCCGCGGCGGCCCCCCAGAGGTTGATGCCAAACCAAGTGGTCAGCAGCGACACCACCGAGCTCACGGCGATCCACCCCGCCATCGATTTCACGCGTCGCAGAGCGAACAGTGCCGCCTGCAATACCTCCCGCAACAGCACAATCACCGCAATGCAGCCCCACAGAAATAACAGCCTGTCGCGATCGGCAATGGTCCGGTGCAACAGATGCCCCACCAGCCAATCGCGAAAAATGAAGGCGAACGCGAAGTAGCACGCGTCGAGCGCGATGATGCCCACGGTGAGCACCGCCAAACGGCGCATGAGCCTGTGCAGGCCAAACTCCGCCAGCCAGTTGGCGGCCACCGGCAGCAGCATATTGTTGATGCCCAGCGTAAAAACGATGACCGGCACCATGACCATTCTGGCCGCGTTGATATTGATCACCGCGGTGAAATCGAGCCGCGTGGCCAGCACGTAGTTGTAGCTTTGCGCCAGCAGCCAGTAAGTGGTCGCACCAATGGTTGACCAGATGGCCAGTGGCCGCATCTCGCGCCAATATGGTGCGGCATCTCCGGTGATCCACCCGGGGTTGGCCGCAAAAGAGCGGTAGCAGGCCAGCCAGCCTGCCCAGCCGGCCAGCACCAGTGCGGCCACGGCCCAGATGGCGTGCATTTTGGCCAAGAACACCGCAACGGCCGCCAAGCCTAAGAGCACCACGACGTAAATGACGTCGGCCCACAACATCGACTGGGCTCTTGAATAAATAATGAGTACGCTGCGCAGATATTCGCGCTGCAATGCGGTCCAGCCGGCAAGCACGGCGCCCACCGCTACCATCGCCACTACCCCGTTCCAGGCGCCGAACAGATAACCGAGTATCGGTACCGGAAACGCCAATGCGGCCAGGATGCGCACTAGCCGGGTCTGGCTGGCCTCTACCGAGCCGATGATCATGTTCTGGATGTCGATCGGCTTGGACGGGATGATCGCGCACAGCGGCGCCAGCCAGGCACTCTGCGCGCTGGTGAGCAACAGGACTGCCGACTGGACCAGGACGAATTGACCGTAGTCCCGGTCGGTGGTGTAACGAATCATCGCCAGTCCGACCAGGAAATTCGCGCCGGACAACAGCATCTGGTCTATGACACCAGTGCCGAAGAAATGTACCAGCCAGGTGAGAGTGCGCCCCTTCATCGCCGAGGGCACGTCACTGCGTCAGCCCCACGACGTGCTCGGCTATCGCCATGGACGATGTCAGTCCGGGCGATTCAATGCCGTACAGGGCGACATAGGGGCGCCCTGAGTGCGCAGCAGGGCCCTGAATGCAGAAGTCGGCCGCGGGCTGGCCGGCATTGCTGATCTTCGGCCGAATGCCGGTGTACGCGGGCTGCAAGCGGCTTGCGTCCATTTCCGGGTAATAGAGTCTGATCGCATCCAGAAAATCCTGCTTGCGGGTCTCATCGAAGCTGTAATCGACCTCATCCAGCCACTGCACGTCAGGACCGAATTTCGCCTTCCCGCCCAGATCGAGCGTGACATGCGTGCCGAGGCCCGCGGAATTGGCAATCGGATACACCAGGTGCCGGAACGGCGCCCGGCCGGCCATCGAGAAATAGTGTCCTTTGGCAAGGAATCGCGCCGGAATGGACTCGGCGGGCACTCCCGCAAGCCTCATCGACACAGCCTGCGCCTCCAGCCCCGCGCTGTTCACCACGGTACGGGCGCTGATGGACATGCGGGATTCGCCATCGACTTCCAGTTCCACAGCTTCGTCGTTGAGTGCGCCGCCGACGACGGTGGCACCAAACACCATCATGCCGGCGTTCGCCTCGAGGTCGGCAAGATAGCCCTGCATCAGGCCATGTGAATCCACAATGCCGCTCGAGGGCGAGAAGATCCCCGCGACGCAGCGCACGCTCGGTTCGAGCTCTCGAATCTGATCCAGGTCCGGCCAGCGCAGATCATCCACGCCGTTAGCCAGTGCCTGTTGCTCGTACTTCTTCAGGGCGGGCACTTCGGCAGCGGATGTCGCGACGATCAGTTTACCCAGGCGCCGATGCTCCACCCCGTTCTTTTCGACATAGTCGTACAGCAACTTGCGTCCGGCCACGCACATCCGGGCCTTGAACGAGCCGGTCGGATAATAAATACCGGCGTGAATCACCTCGGAATTGCGGCTGCTCGTACCGGTCCCGATCGCGCGGGTCGCCTCCAGCACCATCACCTCGCGGCCGGAGAGTGCCAGTGCCCGCGCAATCGCCAGCCCAACAACTCCCGCTCCAATCACGATGCAATCGAGCCGATCGGTCATATCGCGATCTATCCGCGCGGCTGCGCTTAGCCGAGCAAAGTCTTGCTGGCGTGAAATCCCTCGGCCCAGCCGGATTTGCCGCCTGACTCGATGCCCCTGATTCGCATCAGGGCGCGAAAGGTATCGGGAGTAAACCACCGCTTCGCGCGTTGCGTCTTATAGCAGGCCATCAGGATGGCAACCTTGCGCTCCATCTGCGCCCGCGTAAGTTCGACATAGCTCGAGGGTGTGGTCAGGTCACCCTCGTATTTCGCCACCTCGTATTCGAGGATCAGGTGATCGCGGAAGGTATTCCAGGTCAGCTCAGCGACGATGCGGTGATCCTGATGCAGGTCGGCGCGACGATGGCTGAAAATGACGTCGGGATTGGGTTCATTCTTCAGCGCCTCGAAGGCCTCCTTGATGGCAACGTAGTGTGCCGGGAAGAAACCATCGCGAAATTTGTGCACGATCAGCCGCGCGCTGCGCGCACCGCGCAGGAAGCGCGCGGCGCTGGCACGGAATTCGCGCTCCCGGACTGTATTGGCGGCAAACACGACCCAGGTGACATCGGCATCGTAGCGATCCAGCAATGCCAGCGTCGCACCGCCGCAGCCAATGTCCACATCGTCGCAATGCGCTCCGATCGCCAGGATGTGCAGTCGCCGGCGGCCGCCGCGTTTTGGGGCGAATTGCAGTGCAAGCATCGATCAATCCTCGCGCTGACGATTCCACACCATCCAGGGGCAGTTTCCACGCGCCTCGAGACGATCAAAAGTGATCTTGTCCTTGAAGGTATCCATGCATTGCCAGAAGCCCTGCCAGGGAGTGGTCAGCAGTTTGCGTTCCTGGACCAGCCGGGTGAATGGCTGCTCGACCAGCTCCTCGCCCTCGTGAATGTAGTCGAATATCTGCGAGCGCAGCACGAAATAGCCGCCATTGATCCACATCGGCTGATCCGGCATGGCACCGATGTGGGATACCACCCCATTCGCATCCGCCCGGACCGCGTGAAAGCTCTGTGAACTGTGTACGGAGACGAAGCTCGCGATGGCATCGCTCTTCTGAAAGCTCCCGACATGGCGGTCGAGATCGAGATCGGACAGACCATCGGAATAGTTGGCGAGGAACATCTCGTCACCGGCGAGGTACTTCTGCACGCGCTTGAGTCGCTGGCCAATGTTGCTGTGCATCCCTGTGTCCACGAATGTGATACGCCAGCCATCCAGGTCGCGGCTATGTAGATCGACCTTGCGGCCGCCATCGCTGAGCGTAAAGTCGTTGGACATGGCCTCGGAATAATTCAGAAAGTACTCGCGGATGAGATCACCGCGATAGCCGAGGCACAGCACAAAGTCCTTGTGCCCGTAGTGGGCGTAGTAGCGCATGATGTGCCACAGGATCGGTCGACTGCCGACGTTGACCAGCGGCTTGGGGATCGTATCGGAGTGCTCGCGAAGCCGCGTGCCGAGTCCGCCACAGAACAGCACAACCTTCATCGAGTCTCTCCCTTGCTTCGGTGTTTCTTCGTGGCCCGCGACGGTTTGCGCGCCGCTGCCGGTTTGCGCGCCGCTGCCGGTTTGCGCCGGGCCGTCGCCGGCGGCGTCACGCGCTCAGGCTGCGGCCGGGCGACCTCGCTCAGCAATCCTGCCGCTGCCAGATCCTCGGCCGCGGCGCGGGTGTCCGGATAGCCGATCTGCGATCGCTGGGCAATGTCGAGCACCGAGGCGCTGCCATCGGACTGATTCAGCACCCACAGCATGGCTCGCTCGCGGTCCGCGGGACTGCGTCCACCGACGCTTCCGTACAAGCCCCGCTTTCCCAGCCGCGGCTCACCCTTGGGCGACATATTGACATAGCGGCGATTGCTCTCGAGTACTTCGACAATGCGCTTGCAGGCCTCCAGGCTCTCCTGCAGCCGTGCGGCGCTGATGAGCCCAAGGTCGTCCGCCGAGCTGTGATATTGCGGATAGCCGCCGTTGACTGAGCGTGTGAGTCGGCCCACCGGCAGATTGAACCCCGGCGAACACAGCTGCCGCTCGTCGTAACCGTAGGGTTCGAAGGGGATAGTGCCATTGCGCGAATCCATGCCGCGCAGCACGTAAGGCACGACCTGATCGATCTCGCAATCGCCCCGCCGGCTGTACTTGTAGGTAAAGCCCGCCGGATCTCCCAGCAGTCCCAGCACCAGGCCGTGACGCACACGCGCGAGCCGATGCTCATTGCGCTTCAGCCAACAGAGCGATCCGATCGTCCCGGGGGCGAACACGAAGCGATAGCTGAACCGCCTCGGTTCACTTGCAATCCATGCGGCCAGGGCGGTTGCCAACGCCATGCCGCTGGTGTTGTCGTTGGCCAGCGAGGGGTGGCAGGTATGGGTGAAAAAAAGCACCTCTTCCTTCACACGACCGGGCAGTACGCACTCGGCGTAGCTCAGTGACCCGGGGGCCAGCGAGCCGTCAATGAGAACAGCGTAATTGCCTGGTGTCAGTGTGGCGAGGTCTCGATGCCTGAGGCAGAAACCCCACTGCCGCCGATAGTAGCTGGTGCGATAGGGAATCCAATCCGGCTGATCGGGCAGCGAGTGCAGCTTCGGCTGCAACTCCTCCAGCGTAAGTTTGACCCTGGCGGGTTCGGAATAGTTGAGTATGTGCAGGTTGTGCGCACCGAAGTCGATGACCTTGCGCCCCTGCGGATCGAGCACATACGCCTCATCGATATTCCATTCGGGCGGCACCTCCCAGTCGAATACCCGGGTGCCGCTGCGAACTTCGTGCCGTTCGAGCTTGATGTGGCGCCCGATCAGTGCCAGCGACTTGCGCACCCCGTTGCCAGTAATGCTGCGGCAGATCGGATACAGCTCGGTGGCCAGCGCGAGCATGTCAGGCCCGGAAGCGATCGCGCTTTGCCTGGATGGCACGCCCGCTCGATCAACCGACGGCATGAGAGTGCACCGCGCGCGAGCGGCGACCGAGTTCGGATTCAAACTGCTTTCGATCGAAATCGGGATAGTTGGCATCGCGCTCCGATATCACGATCCCCCCGACCGTCGGCCACTGGATGGAAAAGGCAGGATCATTCCAGCGCAGTCCAGCGGCCAGATCAGGGGCGTAGACATCGGTCATCTGATAGAGCACCTCGGTACGGTCGCAGAGGGTCAGAAATCCATGCGCCACCCCATACGGGATCACCACCGCATCGTGGTTGTCCTCATCGAGGTGTACCGACACATGCCGCAGGTAGCTTGGGGAGCCGGGACGAAGATCCAGCAGTACATCGAACAGCTTGCCGCGCAGACAGCGAACCAGCTTGGATTCGCGCGACGGCGGCCATTGGAAGTGCATCCCGCGCACGGTGCCGGCGCGCTCGTTGTAGGACACGCTGGCCTGCACGGCCGCGGTATCCAGTCCGTGTTGCGCAAATTCTGCGGTGCAAAACGTTCTTGCGAAAAAGCCCCGCGAGTCCCTCTGAGGCTCTATATGCACCAGCACGGCGCCGTCGATCGAAAGCGGCTCAAAGCGCATGTCATTGCCAGAAGAAGTCCGCGCTGATTTGGTTCGTGCGCAAAAGGTAGCGGATCTGTTTGAGGCGCGTAAAGGCGCGGTACTCGTAAGTGTCTTTGTTGAATTCGATCTGCTCGAAGCGTTTTCGCAGCTCTTCGGCGCCCGCGCGAGCGGTCCATTGGCAGCTGAAACCGGGCAGCTGCGAGGAGATTTTGTCGAACGACACGCGGTAGCTGCGATTGTCAGCCGACTTGTCTCCGGTGGAGAGCTGGCATCCGGGAAACACATCGGCAATCACCTGTGCAATCTCGCGCACGCGGTAGTTCTCCGAGTTCTGCCCGACGTTGAACACCTGTCCATTGACCGCTGCAACCGGCGCCTCCAGAACGCAGCGGATGGCGGTGCAGATATCCTCCAGATGCACGATCGGACGCCACGGACTGCCGTCACTGGTCATCGCAATGCGCTTGGTGGTCCAGGCGAGTGCACAAAGATCGTTCAGCACGATATCGAAGCGCATGCGCGGCGATGCGCCATAGGCGGTGGCGTTGCGCAAAAAGGTCACGCAAAAGTCATCGGCTGCCATGGGCTTGACGTCGCGCTCTACCAGCACCTTGCACTTGGCATAGGCGGTTTGCGGATTGACCGGGCTCTCCTCGCTCAGAAAGTCGCCAGTGCCAACGCCATAGACGCTGCAGGAGGAGGCATAAACGAACCGCTTCACGCCAGCTGCCTTGGCCTTGCGCGCCAGCTCGACGGACCCCTGGTGATTGATCTGGTAGGTGATTTCGGGCCGGTTCTCGCCCAGTGGATCGTTCGACAACTCGGCCAGGTGCACCACGGCATCCAGTCCCTGCAGATCGCTCTCCGTGACCTGACGCAGGTCCTTGATCAGCGTTTTCGGCACCTGGGCAAGCTGGTGTGAGTCGCTGTAGAGCCAGCCGTCACGGTAGAAGCCCGCGTCCAGACCGGTTACTTCGTGGCCGCGTGCCATGAGTATCGGCGCCAGTCGAGAGCCGATATACCCCTCGGTGCCCGTGATCAATAGCTTCATGGCGAATCGTCACCTCTTTAAATGAAGGCGCATGCACGCGCCGCGCGCAGCGCGAGACAGCGCCGCAACCTTCGGATAGCGGGGAGTGTAGGGTCAATCGCTGGCGAAAAGTGTTAATTGGCGCAAGTATTTGGGATCGATGGGCGGTTGCCAAGGTCACTGACCGAGCACGTAATATCGTCTGCCAGGCGGATCCAGGCCGAGCCAAACACAGGCGCCGGGTTGTCCGCAGGCAGGCTCCTGAACGCGCACCGTCCAGTGCCGCCCCGGGTCGTAATCGAACCGGTCGCCCTCGAACCATGGCGCCCTGAGCGACAGCTCAGGAAACTGGTACCGCATCGACCTGCCCCGTTGCACGAAATGGCCGCTGTCGAATTGATCCAGCGGCGCAACGTTCCATGCCTTGACGAAGCAATCGGGCGCCTCGTAGGTCAGTGTGGTGGCGGCACTGGCACTGCTCAGCTGATAGCGCGCCGGCGATTCGTTGCGTCCGGTGCAGCCGCGAACGGGTGCCAGGTTGTTGATCAGCACGATGTCGCCCGCGAAGCCGGCGAACTTCGCAAACATCTGCGGGGAGGAGGATTGAACTGCCAGGTCGTCGACCAGGTAGACCTTCTGCGTGCCAGGCGGCAAGGCCCCCACCAGCGCGGTCAACTGCCGCGCGGATTGCTTGGCGATCCGATAGGCCTGCAGCGGTGCCGCCGCGTAGGAATGCGCCATGGAGATCCATTGCGGCACTACCAGGCAAATGGACAGGATCGCGATCGCAAGCCTGCCACCGGGGCGGTGCGAGAAGACCGCAAACAGCGCTGCAGGTCCCAATGCAAACCAAAGATAGCCATAGCGCAGCTCGGTCGCGGGCAGCAACAACGCGCCTACCAGGTTCGCAACCGCAAACACCAGCACGATCGCCCAGGGCGGCGCCGGTTCAGTGCCTCGAGTCCTAATCCAGGTCCGATAGGCGGCACTGAGCGCCACGATCAGCGCCACCCACCAAAGCAGGTTGACCAGCAGTGCGCCGCCATCGCCCACTACCGTCGACCACTGGTGTGCCGTCAAAGCATGCCGGGTCACACCGATGCGGTCCTGATAAAGACCGGTGGGCCAGAGCAATGCATTGCGCAATGACTTGACGATCCAGACCTTCAGGCCCGGAAAATCGATGACCCGGGTAGCGCCACCCACGAAGCAGGCGAGCAGCCGCCCGAACAGCCAGACCACTACCGGCAGCGCCAGCCACGCCGCACTCCTGGCGCGGTGCAACGTTTCTTTGGGCCAAAGTGCCAGAACCACCAGCGCAGCCAGCGGCAGGACCAGGGCCGTCTCTTTCAGCAGAACCGCTGCCGTAGCAAGCAGGCAGAAAACCAGCAGGCGCTGCCGCATGAAGGCCAGCAGCGAGCCGACCATAAGCAGCGCTGCCAGCACCTCGATCTGGTACACCGGGAACTGTGTCGCCCTTGGAATGGAGAACGGGTCGCTGGCACTGTGAAAAATGTAGGCGGGATTGAAAATGGCGATCGCGATCGCGGCGCCCGCCAGCATCGGGCTCAGCCCCAGCAGATTGATGGCGATATAGCAGGTCAAGCCAGCGACCAGCGCATGCGCCAGATACCCGAGCAGTAACTGATAACCCCAATGGGCGCCGAATATCTGGTGGCAGAGCCAATACCAGGCATTGGCCAGCGGTCGCCAGAAATCAACCGGCGCGGCCGACCACTCCGGGTAGGGCACGAAGTAACCGTGCAGCCCGGACGTCAACCAGCCTGAGGCGCTGACCGGTCCACCGATGTCGGTCGAACCTGCCTGCATGGCAATTTCATCGAGCGTCGGAAAGTAGTCTGCCACCAGTGGATGGAACAGCCAGATCTGCAACAGAAACACCACCGCCGTAACCAGCGCTGGCGCCCTCCACCGGGCACTGGCGAACGATGCGGACGAGAGATCATTCGAAGCCATTATGTTCCTGAGATTTTATGAATGGTTTCTGCGGGATCGAGCAGCGCCCGACCGCCGCGCCTGACGATCGCCGCAGCCACGCGCGCACGACTGAACTGCACCCCGGATTCGGCCAGCTTATTGCGGTGTAACTGCCAGAAATCCTCTTCTTTGCGGCCCCGCAGGAAACTGAGACCGAGATAGTTGTAATACTCGTCCAGCACGCGCTTTCGACACGACTCGAGCTCCGCAGCGCTGAGGAAATCCGGCCCGTAAGTCACTAGCTCGTAGAGACGGCAGCCGACGCTGGTGTTCATGCGCGTCGCATACTCGGTTGCCGAACCGGTCCGGTCGCGTCGGAAGGTGAGCACCTGATGCACGAAGCTGAAATCGCACCGCCGCAGCAGGTCCACGCACACTTCAGTGTCCGCATGCAGATTGGATTCGTTGAAGAACGGGTCCTGCGCGCGCACCAGATCGGCGCGATACATCAGCGAATGGGAAGTGCCGAACACAAAATCATGCTCGCCGCGCAAGAAATAATGCCGCACCAGGTCCCGACCGGCGACCAGATCGCTGGGAAAAGGCAAAGAAGCCCATTTGACCGCGGTTTGACTTCCCTCCAGTCCGTAAGCGCCGATGATTCCCGCCGAAGGATGCGCCTCGCCGGCTGCCACCATTTCCTCGATGCAACGCGGGAATATCCAATCGTCCGAAAACACCATCTTGCAGTACTTACTCTGCGGGGAGATCTGGCGTAAGGCCAGATTGTGGTTTTCCAGTATGGGCAGGAAGCGCGCGTTGTCGTGCACGCGGATCCTGGAATCCTTGGCCGCGTAGCCATGCGCGATTTCCGCCGAACCGTCGGTGCTGCAATTGTTGACGATGACGTAGTCCCAATTCCGATAAGTCTGGGACAACACGCTTTCGATGCTTTCGGCAAGGTACTGCGCATTGTTATACATCGGCGTGACGATGCTAACGAGTGGATTGGAGTGTCCGTTCATTCAGTCCCTGCCGTTGATCGGCCATCTGGATCGTGCCGCAATCGTCCTGCTGCGACCCCCACGGAGCGCAGCAACTTCGCACCGATAGGGAGCACCGCCGCCTCCCGGTACCCCGGGAAGGCATACTGTGACGTAAATTCTCGCCCTGGCTTGGGTGGCGGTCATACAATCTCGCCTCAACCCGCCGTCGATGCGTTGCTGAGCCATTGTCCGAATCATATTCATATTTTTCAACGCAGACCGGGAGTACGTCATACAGCAACGCCATGATGGGCTGACCGGCGCCAGGCATCGAAGCAGACGGATATGAAAACGGAGAGCGTCGAGACCCTTTACGTCGATACCCCCTACGATGCGTCACCGGATGATGCGATCGCCGCCATAGCGGCTCATGACGGTCCGGTTCTGGTCGATCTCGACGAAACACTGTACCTGCGAAATTCGACCGAGGATTTCATCGATTGCGCGCGTCCTGGCCTGCTGGCTCTGATGCTGCTGCGGTTGCTGGATCTGGTCAGCCCGTGGCGCATGATCGGCGGCGAACAGACGCGCGACGTGTGGCGCATCGTGGTCATTTCAACCCTGCTGCCCTGGACGCGACTGCGATGGCGCAAGCGAGTGGTGCAGTTCGCGCATCGATTCGCCAATCGCCGGCTGGTTGCCGCCCTGAAGGCGCGCTCACAGCCACCGATCATCGTTACCGCGGGCTTCGAACCCGTGGTCGCGCCGCTGATCGCCGCCCTGGGCTTCTCGGATTCCCAGATCGTCGCATCGCGGCTCGGGTCACTCGAAGACAGGCGCCTCGGGAAACTGCATATCGCGCGACGGGTACTGGGAACCGAAATGATCTCGGCCAGTCTAATCGTGACCGATTCCGTCCAGGACCTGGACTTGCTGAAACACTGCAAGCGTCCCCTGCGCACCCTGTGGCCGGACGCCCGATTTCGCCGGGCACTCAGCAAATCGTACCTTCCCGGTGAGTACCTGACGAACGTCAAGCGTCCCGGCGCGCGCTACATCATGCGCGGGATACTCCAGGAGGATTTCGCGTTCTGGATCCTGGCTTCCATTGCCCTGGCGGTGCATCCGGTCACTCATGTGATCGGTCTGCTGTTTCTGCTGCTGTCATTCTGGGCCGTCTATGAGCGCGGCTACGTCGACAATGACCAGATAGCAGCGCGCTACGAGGCCGATCCAAAACTCACCACCGAATTCTGGAATTCGCCGGTGGCCACGCCGGCGGTGCTGCCCTGGATATGGGCGGCGATAGCCGCGGCCGTGGGGTTACTGGTGATCCGGCCTACCGAGCAGGGCTTTCTGATCGACTACGGACAGTGGGGCGCCACCCTGGTCGGCACTTACCTGTGCTTCAAGCTCTACAACCGGCTGGACAAGACAACCCGCGTCTGGCTCTACCCGGTACTGCAATTCGCCCGATCGGCCGCCTTTGTCGTGGTGGTGCCGATTACCGCCATCGGTGCCGTGGCCGTCAGCGCCCACGTGGTATCGCGCTGGGTTCCCTACCATTTGTATCGGCTCGGTGCGACGCGGTGGCCGAGTGCCCAGCCGGGAATGATTCGCCTGGTGGCCTTCCTGGTGCTGGCGATACTGATGGGAGCTGCCCTGGGTCCGAAGGCATATCTGAACTGGACGGCCCTGGCACTGCTGGCCTGGATGGTATACGGCGTGCGCCGCGAGATCGTTGGCGTGCTCAGGTCGGCGCAGCGTCTCGACACACTGCAGGTACAGGCGCTCAGCAGCGAGGTTGAAATCGCTGCGCTGCCGCAATTGCCCGCCCTCACCCACGCGCCGCTGTTCACAGTCGTGATTCCGACCCATAACCGGATTGCGACCATCGGCCGGGCGCTGCGCAGCGTTCTGGTCCAGACCATGGACGACTTCGAGGTCATCGTCGTCGACGATGGCTCCTCGGATGGCACCCAGGAACTGCTCGCCTCGGTGGATTGCGCGCGTTGCCGCATCTACCGCAATACCGTCAATGTGGGCGTCAGCGCCTCGCGCAACCGCGGCGTCGAAGCCGCCCGGGGCGAGTACATCGTGTTCCTCGACGACGACGATGAATTCCGTCCAACCGCACTGCAAGCCCTGCGCGAGCATTGCAGCGCGGATCCGAAGCCGGACTTTCTATGGGGCGTGCGCGTCATCCATGAGCGCGCACCGGCGGGCCATACCATCAGCACCCGCGTGGACGATTGGCGCGACATCCCGCCGTTCGTCAGCGGTTCCGAGTTTCTGCCGCTGACGCTGCGTCTGGCCACCAGCGCCGTGTTCACCATCCGCCGGGATCTGTTTGAGAAGCTCGGCGGCTTCGACCGGAACCTCAAGGTATCGGAGGATCGGGACCTGTTCATCTCCCTGGCGGAAGGCGGCTACATCGGAGCGGCGGCCTCCGATGCCATCATCGATGTCGATGAAGGCTTCAACAGCCTCAGCAGAAGCGTTGGCGTACGCGGCGGCGCCGATGCGGACCTGCGGGTCATCGACAAGCATCGCGAATATCTGCGGCTGCCGGAACATCATGAGTTCCTGAGCGAGTATCTGCTGGTGGTATTCGCCGGCTTTCTGCTGGCCGGCAAGCGGCGCTCGGCCATGCGCATCGTCGGCGAGCTGCGCGAGCGCGGCGCGCTGGACAGCCGAATATTCCGCGTCTACCTGCGGCATTCACCGGAATTTCGCGCGCTCAAGAGTGCCATTCACTACAGCACCATCCGGCGCATTCGCAATCGACTGTTGCATCGAGTCAGCCCCGCAAGCGCCTCGGCATAGCAAGCACCTCGGCATAGCGCGCAAACAATCGCCGCGATTTGTGACATGGCGCGCTTGCCGCCCGGCACAAGCCGGTAATATTTTCCTCGAAGCGCAGCAGAGTCGCTTGTATCCTGAATTCAGGGCGGAAATCAGCCCCTGAGAGCCCTATTTTCATGTCTGCACACTATGACCTGATCGTCGTCGGTACCGGGTTCGCGGGAGCGTTCTTTCTGATGCGCTATCTCGAACGCGCCCCTGCGGGCGCCAGGATACTGGTGCTTGAGCGCGGTGCTCGCGACACCAAGCCATGGCAATTGGCAAACCGACGCAGCTCGAGCATTGATCCGAAGGATGTGTTCGTCAACGCCACGCCGGAGAAGGAGTGGTATACCAGCCCTGGTTTCGGCGGCAACTCAAAATGCTGGCTCGGAGGCACCACGCGCATGATGCCCGGTGATTTCAAGCTCAAATCGCGCTACGGCGTCGGCCTGGATTGGCCGCTCTCATACGATGACCTTGAGTCGCACTACTGCACCGTGGAACAGACCATGCTGGTGTCCGGGCCGGCGGACAGTCCGATGCCCCGATCAAGGCCGTTTCCACTGCCGCCGCACCGTTTTTCCGACCCCGATGTGCTGCTGAAAAAGCACTTTCCCGATGGCTGGTTCAATGTTGCCACCGCACGCGCCAGCGTCGCCACCGGCAAGCGCGGAGTATGTTGTGCAACCGGCATCTGCGAACTGTGTCCAGTGGATGCCAAATTCACCGTGCAGAATGGAATCCCGTTCATCTACGACGATCCGCGTATCACGCTGCAGCTCGATGCCGAGGTCGAGGCGGTAGACACGGCGGCGGGATCGGCCACGGGTGTCTCCTACCAGCACCAAGGGCAGATCGAGCATGCCTCCGCTGACCTGATCATTCTGGCCGCCAGCGCGCTGTTCAATCCCCACATCCTGCTGCGATCAGGCATCGGGCATCGATTGCTCGGCCGACGGTTGCATGAGCAATTGCCCATCGACGTGACCTTTGACCTCAATGGCGTCAAGTCCTATAACGGCAGCACGATACTGACCGGCCTGGGCTATCTGTTCTATGAAGGCGAGCATCGCCGCGAACATGCCGCCTGCATGATTGAGACGTGGAACTCGCCCTTCCCGTCGAAAATGGGCGCGCTCCGCGCCGAAGAGGGCCGCTGGACGGAACGGCTGATGGTCCGGTTCCTGTTCGACGATCTGCCGCGCGACGACAACACCGTGTCGGTGAATGTCAAAAACCCCCGGCTCGCGGAAACTCGCTTCGTCGACTACTCTGATTACGCCAAGCGCGGTGCCGCCAGAGTACCGGCGATGATCGATGTCCTGTCGCGCGCGCTGCCGCTGGAAAGGGTGGTCGGCACCGAAATGGGCACCACCGCTGCACATATTCAGGGCACGGTCCTCATGGGCGACGATCCTGCCGAGAGCATCGTGGATCGCTACCTCGTCCACCATCAATATCGAAATCTGCTGGTGCTGGGCGCGAGCGCCTTTCCGACCGCGAGCCCTGCCTATCCGACCATGACGGTGTCGGCCTTGTCGCTGTGGGCGGCAGATCATCTGTTCAATTGAAGTGCTCATGAAACGCCGCACCTTTCTGCAAACAACTGCCGTCGCGCTCTGCGGCGTGGTCGGTTGGCGATTCGCGACCAGTAACGACGAAGACGCCGTGATAAAAGTCCTCTACAAGAAGCTCAACTATCTGCACCTCGAGGAGGGCGGCGTGCGTCAATTCGCGGCCGACCTGTCGAGGAAATTCATCATTTCCGGCTTCAGATTGCACCTGATCGATGCGGCCGGCGTGCTCTATACCGGGCGCGCCCTGTCGCCCGATGGGAAGCTTGGTCGTGCACTGCGCCACGGCGAGGACCGCGTAACGACGCAGTACCTCATGTCCAGCGACTTTTTCATCAATGGTGCGGACAAGACCCGGACAGTCAAATACCTGGGCTATTACGATCCCATGGTGGCCTGCAACAACCCTTTCGCTCGTCCGATCGACCTCGGGTCGGCGGCCTAATCAATCCACAGTGCGAGAATCCCATCGATGAGCACAACCAGCG
The DNA here is from genome assembly GCA_963819195.1 of uncultured Gammaproteobacteria bacterium. Taxonomy (GTDB): domain Bacteria; phylum Pseudomonadota; class Gammaproteobacteria; order Steroidobacterales; family Steroidobacteraceae; genus FEN-1191. The sequence continues at coordinate 496,862 of CAWFVL010000002.1, read as the reverse complement.
CGAATCCTTCCATATCCCACCACGAGGCTGATTGCCGGTTTTGCGGCCAGCGTCTGAAGACCAGCTTTGTCGATCTCGGCATGTCGCCCCTGTGCCAGACGCACATTACCCAGGATCAGCTCAACCACATGGAGCCCTTCTACCCGCTCCATGCCTGGGTCTGTGACAACTGCTTCCTGGTGCAGCTGGAGGAGTATGTGGCTCCGGCCAACATCTTTTCGGCGGACTATGGGTATTTTTCCTCCTATTCGGACAGCTGGGTCGAACATGCGCGCCGCTATGCGGAGATGATGCGATCCCGGTTTTCGATCTCGTCCAACAGCCTGGTGATGGAAATCGCCAGCAACGACGGCTACCTCCTGCAGCACTTCGTCGCCGCCGGCGTGCCGGTACTGGGAATCGAACCGGCCGCCAACGTGGCCAAGGCCGCGCAGGATCGCGGTGTTCGCAGCGAAGTGTGCTTTCATGGCACCGCCAACGCGGAAAAGCTTGTTGCCAAGTACGGCCAGGCCGATGTGGTACTCGGCAACAACGTCCTGGCGCACGTGCCCAATCTGAATGATTTCGTCGAGGGCATGAAGCGCCTGCTGAAGCCCAATGGCGTCATAACGATGGAGTTTCCCCACCTGCTGAGACTGATGGAACAGAATCAGTTCGACACCATCTACCATGAGCACTTCAGCTATCTTTCATTCCTGACCGTCAGCGCGGTATTTGCGGCGCACCAGCTGACGCTGTTCGATGTCGAGGAATTGCCGACACATGGCGGCTCGATTCGCATCTTTGGTCGTCACGCCGCCGACAGCTCCAAGCCAATTACCGATCGCGCCCGGGAACTGCGCGAACGGGAAACGAAAATGGGGTTCAACCGGATCGAGACCTACCGAAACTTCACCGAGCAGGTCAAGGCCACCAAACGCGACCTGTTGGCATTTCTGATCGACCTGAAGAACAAGGGCAAGTCGATCGCCGGTTACGGCGCACCCGGCAAGGGCAATACCCTGCTCAACTACTGCAGCATCGGCACCGATTTCCTCGATTACACCGTGGACCGCAGCCCGCACAAGCAGGGAAAGTTTACGCCCGGAATGCACATCCCCATCCTGGCGCCGGAGGAAATCCGAAGAACCAAGCCCGACTATCTGCTGATCCTTCCATGGAATCTGAAGGACGAGATCACGAGCCAGATGAGCTATGTTCGCGAATGGGGCGGGCAGTTCATAGTTCCCATTCCGAAGCCTAAAATCCTGCCGGTCTAGGCGAAATCGCAGCGCAGAATTTGTCGACCCCCATGTCATCGACAGGCCCCCGTGCCATGCACTGGAGCAGGTATGCGCTCGTGGGTGTCGCAACCTTCGCAGCCTATCTATGGCTCTGCAAACCGCTGATCGCCGATTATTTTCCGACCACCGACGAAATTGCCATCGAAGCGGCATCGACGCCGATCGGCGGTCCGATCCACGCAGCGGCCTGGCTGACAGACGGCTTTCAGGACTACTTTCGACCCTATGAAGAATGGGGATCGAGGCCATCGAATTTCTTCCGGCCGTTATTCAACGCGCTGTTCTGGATCTATTACCAGCTATTCGGCCAGCACTGGGCGTATCAGCTCGTATTCGGCTACCTGGTGCATGCACTGGCGGTGGCCTTTGCAGCCTATCTGGCGATTGCCGTCTGCCGGGTACCCCGGGGCGCGGCTGTATTGGCAACTTTGATTGCCGCGCTCAATCCGGCCGTCTGGGCGCTCTACCCCGATACCTTCGCGATACCGCCGGTCGTACAATTTCCTGCCTACCAGACGGAAATCCTATGCGGCGCCCTCGTGCTCATGGCCTTTCTGGCGTTTGTCAGACGCCGGTTCGCCATCTTTGCAGTCGCAGCCACGCTGGCCCTGTTCCTCAAGGAAACAGCGTTGACCATTCCGATCGCAGCACTTGCCATTCCCGGCGTCTGGCTGGAACGGGAGCGATCGCGTGCAATCCGCAATTTCCTGTGGCTGGGCTCGCCGCTGGCAGCGTGGCTGCTGGTCAAGCTGCTGATCTTCGAACATGGCTTTTCGTCCTTCGTCATGACGGCGGCGAAATCCTGGTCGTGGTTGACGCAGCCGATTCGCAACACGCTGCTATGGCCAACGGGTCTGTACACCGCGCCGCTTGGTCAGACAGCTGCTGCCCTGCGCAACCATGACTGGCAGACCGTCGCGGTTCATGGGCTGCAGCTCGGCATTAACATCGGTTGGTGGGCTGCCATCGGCCTGGCGCTCGTGCTGGTCATCAAACGCTTCGGTCGTGCCTGGTTGACCGCGGCCCCGGACCCCTGGGTCGTCGCATTGGTCTTTGCAGGCAGCAACCTGGCGCTGCTGATCGCACTGCAGGAATCGCATTTGCGTTACGGCTACGTGTGGTTCGCGCTGGGTCCGGCACCGGTTCTGGGCGTGCTCTGGCGCGCGCGCGCGGGCATCGCACTGTCGATCGTGCTGGGCCTGGGATTGGCCCTGCCGCAGGTCGCGTCGATCAGCAACGCCCTTTCCGCGGATTCGCTCAGTGACTATCGCCTGGTCAAGAACGCCGCGCGACAGCTTGCAGGCCTGCTCGGGAGTCTGCCCGCCGGCGTCGGCACGGCCTACCTGGTGGATGATGTGGCCGTGCAGATTCCCACCCCGAAATATATGGCGAAATTCTCCGGCTATCGGGGTCGACTGTTACTGGTCAACAGTATTCGGCCGCTGCCTCACTGCGCGGACCCGCATCGGGATCCGCCGCGCTACCGACTGGCGAGTCAGGGCGACACCACGGTGCTCGAGTACTCGGCGCCGGCCTGTTTTGAACCCTATTTTGGCCTGCCGCCCCTGGCCCTGATGGACCCGCAGCATCGCGTCCCGCGTGGACCATGGATGAGCTATGAGTACCCACAGCTCTCGATCGAAGGCCGTTCTGCCTTGGCGGAGTACGATCCGGGAAGGAACTGGAAGGTGAGCTCGCGCGACCCCGCCTGTGCGAACCCGGGGGCCTGCGCCTGGATAGGTTTCGATGAGCATGCCGATCGCTATTATCGACTCGACGATGCTACCCGACCTGATTGAACGCCTTGAACATCGTACTCATCAGCGGCTTTCGTATTTTCCCGAGTTTTACCGGGGGGCACATTCGCACCGGTGGCGTATGCCGCGCGCTCGCCAGACTGGGTCATCGGGTACTCATCTATAGCATGGGAGGACGTCAGGACGATTATCGGCTCGGGCAGCTGCGCCGGGCCAACTATCGCGTCGACGCAATCGAGCCGAACCTGAGTGAAGAAACCAATCTCGGGCTCATGTTCGGTGTCACCCAGGCCATAGGCCGCCGACTCGACTATCCGCGCGTCTGGCAATACCAGCTGCTTCGTTACGGATTTGTCCCGCGCAGATTAAAACAGGCCCTGAGGGACGCCGACCTCATTATCTGCGACATGCCGTGGTGCCCACCCATCAGGGGCTTTGAGGCCAGCACCTGGATCATGCTGAGCCACAATCTCGAATACCGGCTGCTGGAACAGGGACCGCCGCGTCACCGGCGCTTTGCTGCCTGGATGAAGCGGGTCGAAAGCTCGGCTCCGATGCGGTACCAGGAAATCCTGACCTGCGCCGATGAGGATCACGATTTCTTCCGCAGCTGCGACGCCGGCGGCAGGCTGCAACTTCCCATCGTGCGAAACGGCGTGGATCCGGAAGCCTATCGCACCGACCCCGAGGCGCGTACGCGCGTGCGCGCGGAACTCGGGTTGACGGACGCCGATACGGTGCTGGTGTTCAGCGGCAGCAACTTCCCCCCGAATCTGGAAGCCCTGGAGGCATTGCGTCATTTCTGCCGCACCGAAGCAGATTTTCTGGCCCGCGAGCGCGTCCACATACTCGCATTGGGATCGCTGTCGGCAGTCGCCGCGCGCGAGGGCGCGCTGCTCTGCACCGGCCGTGTCCCGGAGATACTGCCGTACCTGGCAGCGGCGGATGCCGGGTTGAACCCGGTGGTTCGCGGATCGGGCTCGAACGTCAAGCTGTTCGAATACCTCGCGGCCAAGCTGCCGGTGATCTCGACCACTTTCGGCGTCCGCGGCACGGGGCTGGAAGTAGACCGCGACTATCTTCTTTATGATCCGTCCAGCCCCAGCGAGGCGATACGCCGCTTCCTGCTCGCAAACAGCCGCGCCGGCTGGCGGGAACATGCCGAGCAGGTCTGGGCTCGCCACAAGGGCAGCTGCGACATAAGCGAACTGGTCAAAGAAGCCATCCGCAATCTGCCCCAATTCCAGGACCCCAGCGCCGCTTCGATTCTCAGGCGCCGCGCTCCGCCGTGAGACCTGATCGACAGCAGCAAGCCAGCCGCGCCGATATAGTCCCGCCCACATAACACCATGAGCCCTGTCAGCCCCTACGCCCCCATCCTGGTGATTGTCATCGCGCTTGGTGTGGCGCTGCTGCTGGAAAGTCGCGCGGGCGCGCCGGCCTCGGCCGGCCGGTATGTCGCACTCGATGGGCTGCGCGGTTACCTCGCACTGTTTGTTTTCATTTTCCACGCGGCCATCTGGTACGGCTTTCTGCAGACCAGCAAGTTAGACGTACCACCCTCTCACCTGTACGCGCATTTCGGCCAGGACAGCGTACTGCTGTTCTTCATGATTACCGGGTTTCTCTTCTGGTCGAAGTTGATCGACTCCAGGAAGCGGCCCATCGATTGGACCAAGCTTTACGTTTCGCGTGCCATGCGCCTGGTGCCCCTGTACCTGTTCGCATTCCTCGTGATGCTTTCCACGGTCGCAGCGCTGACGCACTTCAGGCTGAACGAATCGCGGCTGACGTTGCTGCGGCACACCTTCGACTGGCTCACCTTCAGCGTGTTAGGCCAACCCCAGATCAACCAGGATGAAGCTTCCAAGCTGATGCTGGGCGATAACTGGACACTGCCGTACGAGTGGTTCTTCTATTTTTCGCTACCGGCATTCGCACTGTTCTACCGCTTCGTACCGTCGCTGTGGTACGCGGGATTAAGCATCGTCTCGGTGATACTGTTCGCCGAGTGGGCCACCAACACGCACATGATATTGGGATTTGTCTCCGGAATATTTGCCGCCTATGCGGTCCGCTCGACCAGACTGCAATTCCATGCATCAGGTTGGGCCGCCTCGCTGGTGGCGCTCGGCGCTGTGATCGGCGCGGTGTATTTTTACCCTTCGGGATACTCTCGAATTGTGCTGGTGCTGCTCACGGTCGCTTTTACTATCATCGCCAGCGGAAATTCCCTGTTTGGGGTACTGACCAGCGGGGTATCGCGAACCCTTGGAGAAATGGGCTACAGCATCTACCTGCTGCACGGCGGCCTGCTCTTCCTCACCTTCCGGGTAGCCATCGGCTATTCGCGCGCCGCAGCGCTATCACCGACGCAGTACTGGCTCGTGATAGCGGCGCTGACCAGTGTGCTGGTGCTGGTGTGTTCAATGACCTTTCGGTTCATCGAGAAGCCCGGCATGGATGCCGCCCCGGCCATGCACGCCTGGATCAAGTCCAGGGTGAGTGCAGCGCCGGCCCTGACTGCCGGCGGCGCGCACGCGCGCCCGCCCTGAGCGCCCCATCGCTGTTCCCGCGGTTGTGATCCCATGACTCGTTGCGTAGCCTACGGGCTATCCCTGGCCGGAGACCGTAGTGGCTGAAAAGTACGACTTGATCATCGTGGGCACCGGTTTCGCCGCGTCATTCTTTATGATGCGCTACCTGGAGCGCGCAAGGGCGAATGCGCGCATCCTCGTGCTCGAACGCGGCCGTCTCGACAGCAAGGCCTGGCAGCTGGAACACCGCCGGTACTCCAGCATCCGCGAGGATGAGGTCTACGTTAACAACAATCCCGACACCAAGATCTGGCTCACGAGTCCGGGATTCGGCGGCAATTCGAAGTGCTGGTACGCAGGTGCCATGCGGATGATGCCGGGCGATTTCGAACTGAAGACCCGCTACGGCGTGGGCAACGACTGGCCAATGTCATACGACGATATGGAGGCGCACTACGGCGTTGCCGAACAGGTCATGCTGGTCTCGGGGGGCGCCGACAGCCCGATGCGCCGTTCGAACGCTTTCCCATTACCGCCGCATCGCTATTCCACGCCGGACGAGCTGCTGAAGAAGAAGTTTCCGGACAGCTGGTTTCACGCCGCCACCGCCCGCGCGAGCGTGGCCACCGGCCAGCGCGGTGTGTGCTGCGCCACCGGCTACTGTCATCTGTGCCCGGTGGATGCAAAATTTACGATTCAGAATGGACTGGCGCATATCTACGACGATCCCCGCGTGACCTTGCAGCTGGAATCGGAAGTCGCCGGTGTCGACGTCGCCGCCGGAGTGGCTACCGGGGTTCAGTACCTGCGGGCCGGCCGCACCGAACGCGCCGACGCGGAGGTGGTGATACTGGCCGCCAGCGCGCTGTTCAACCCGCACATCATGCTGCGCTCCGGCATGACTCACCGGCTGCTGGGCCGGGGGCTGCACGAACAGCCATCCTTCGACGTACTGGTCGACCTCGCCGGCGTAAAGGCCTACGACGGCAGCACCGTGATCACCGGCAACGGCTACATGTTCTACGAAGGCGAGCATCGTCGGGACCGCGCGGCGTGCATGGTCGAGCTCTGGAGTTCGCCGTTCGCCGATCGCCCGGATCCGTTGCGGACCGAAAATGGACGCTGGCGGGAGCGGCAATACCTTGCCTTTCTGTTTGATGACCTGCCGCGGGAAGAGAACCGGGTGACGGTGCATGCGGCCGATCCGCGGCTTGCCGAGACCACTTTCATCGGCCACTCCGACTATACGCAGCGCGCCGTCGACCGGATTCCGGAAATGGTGGCGAAATTGGGCGAGGGACTGCCGATCGAGCGCATCGTCAGCATCGCGGAAGCGATTTCCCCTGGCCACATCCAGGGCACTGTTGTCATGGGTGATGACCCCGAGTCGAGCATCGTCGATGGCTACCTGGTGCACCATCAGGTCCGCAATCTGCTGGTACTCGGTGCCAGCTCCTTTCCAACCGCAACGCCCATCCTGCCAACGCTGACCGTGTCGGCGCTGTCGCTGCGCGCGGCCGATCACTTCCTGAGTCGCGGAGCCGCCGCATGATCAAACGTCGGCACTTCATCTGGGGCGTGGTGGCCGGAGGAAGCGTGGCGGCACTGCTGGGCTTGCGCGTCGGCTTAAGCACACGCGAGGACGGAGTCATTGCCATTCTTCGCAAACGGCTGCCGTATCTGAAGCTCGAGGAGAGCGGCTTGCATGAATTCGCGCGCGAGTTCCTCACCAAGGCGGAGATGTCCACCGCCAAGCTGCGCCTGATCGCCGCTTTCGCGCCGCTCTATGGCCGTCTGTCGAACTCTCCTGACCATCTGGTTGCCCGAAAGCTACGCTTTGGAGAGGAACGCATCGCGGCCCGCTTTCTGCTATCCAGCGATTTCTTCACCAACGGCGCCGACGAGACCCGGATCGTGCGCTATACCGGCTTCTACGATCCCCTGCGGGCCTGTGGCAACCCGTTTGCTCGGCCGGTGCTGGCGACCGACGCAGCCGCAGCCGGGCAGCGGGATGCACAACGCCCCGCTTAACCCCCTTGCGTGACCGGGCACTCACTGTGCTGACCTGCCGTAAACCGCAGCGAGAATTCCGCGTGACAGCGTCCACAAACCCGCAACCTCGAGACTGTCGGCGCGAGGTGGCTGAAGTAAGATGATCTCATTGGCGGCGCAAATTTGGCGCGCCTTTTGCAAACAAGCCGTCGTGCACTAATATGTTGCGCGCCGGCAGGTACTTACCGGCGCAAGTTCGCGAGGCATCGTTTGTCCATTCGACCAACTCCTATCGCGGCCCTGGGTCTCCTGCTGTTGCTCGCATGGCGAGGCGTGGCCGTTGGCGCCCCGGCCGACCCGCTGGGGCCGAACGGCGGCCCACTGGCTCCACTGGGTCCGCAGGACTCGGTGACCGTCCATATTGACGAGGATCCGAATCAGACCCCGCCGATCCCCGTCGCGGTGGCCGATGACGGCACGCTCAAGATTCCCTATGTGGGCCCCATACCGGTCGTCGGCTTGTCCCCGGACGCCGCCGCCCGGCGCGCGGAGCAGGCACTCAAGCAGGGAAAGTTCTTCAACAACCCTCACGTCAGCATCACCGTGATGGCTTCGTTGAGTCAGCGGGTATCGGTGCTCGGCGAGGTCAAGACGCCCGGCCGTTATCCGGTGGACTCTCGTACCAGCATCGTCGACCTGATCGCCCAGGCGGGCGGCTTCACCGATGTCGCCGCTGATGTGATCTATGTATCGCGCACCGACTCCTCGGGTAACACCAACAAGTTCCCGGTCAATCTGAAGAGCCTGAGTGACCCGCACACCACGACCCAGGATAGATTCCTGCACGGTGGTGACTCGGTGTTCGTGCCGCGCGCCGACCAGTTCTACATCCTCGGGGAAGTCACCAAACCCGACATGTACAAGCTGCAGCCGAACATGACCGTGGTGCAGGCCATATCGCTGGCCGGCGGAGTCACCGCCAAGGGCAGTTCCCGTCGACTGGAAATCAAGCGCCGGGGCCCCAACGGCACCGACATCGTAGTCAAGCCCAAGCTGGACGATTTAGTGCAGCCGAACGATGTGATCCGCGTTAAGGAGAGCATTTTTTGAGCACCCAAAGAGATTTGCCCGTACTGGCAGGCGAACCCTATGCCTCGCCGCCGGCGTCGGCACCGGTGCCGCTGCAATACACGCAGGGCGGACTGTCCTTCCCACAGGTGCGCGCCATCATTCGCGCGCACATGAAGGCCTCGATCCTGATCGCGGTGGTGCTCATCGTCGCAACCGCCGTCATCGTCAAGCTGCTGCCCAAGAGCTACGCGGCCACCGCCACCGTGCTGGTCAATTACGAGGCAAACGACCCCACCCGCCAGGTACCGGCGGAGCTTTTCGCGAGCTACATGCTGACGCAGATCGAGCTCATGCAGAGCCGGGATGTGCTGCAGACGGTCATCACCAAGCTCAATCTCACCGATGATCCGGAATTCGCCCCCAAGGTCAGCAGCAGCCTGGCGACCCCGAATGATTGGGCGGAAAAGAATCTGCGCGCGAATATTGACGTCGCGCAGGGCAAGGGCATCGAACTGCTGTACGTGACTGCCACATCGAAGGACCGCGACAAGGCGGCGGCGATCGCCAACGCGGTCGTAGACGCATACCAGACGAGGGAGCGTGACCGCGTGCGCGATCCCAAGAGCGGTCGGCAGTTCGAGTATTCCGAGCAGCTGCGTGAACTCAAGGCCAAGGTCGACGTCGCCCAGGGCAACATGGCTGAGTTTCGGCAGCGCACCGGACTCGCCGATGTCTCCTCGGCCAATGATGTCGAGACGCAGACTCTCAACGGTCTCGAACAGCAGCTGCTGGTAGCCCAGAATCAGCGGCGCGAGGCGGAATCCAAGACCGTGGGCGACCAGGCCGTCAGCAACACCGTGCTGACGTCGTCGCTCATACAGAATCTCAAGAACCAGCTCGCCACCCTGGAATCGCAGCTGGCGCAGATGAGCCAGACGCTCGGGCCGCAGCACCCGAAGGTGCTCGAACTGCAATCACAGATCGCGGCCACCCAGCGCTCGCTCAACCAGGAAGTGCAGACCTTCAAGAGCGGCAGCAACAACGATGTAGCGTCGGCCAGGCAGGTCGAGGAAAACATGCAGCGTGCAGTCGCTGCGCAGCGCACCAAACTGGTGGCCGTGCGCAAGATGCAGGATGAAGGCCAGAAACTGCAGCTCGAACTGGAATCGGCCCAGACCGTCTACAAGCGCGCACTCGACGGCTACGATCAGATCATGTTCGCCTCGGCCAGCGTAGTTACCCGCGCCAAGGCGCCGATCGAATCCACCAAGCCGCCCAAGATGGCGCTGCTGGCGGGCGGCGTTATCCTCGCGCTGCTGCTCGGTGTGCTGGTGCCGCTGTTCCGTGAACTGTTCTTCAACCGGCGCGTGCGATGTCGCGAAGATGTCGAGCGCGAGTTCGGAATCCCGGTCCTGGCCGAATTCGACCGACTTGCGAGCCTCACATGAACGCGTCACCTGACAACCTGGGCGGAAGCAATTCGGACAAGGCCATGGCCGAGGCCCTGATGTCCATTCGGGGCCTGTCCTCCGAATCGCTCGAGCGGATCGTCGACACCATGCGCTCGGAACGCGTGAGCTTCGGCGAAGCCGCCCTGCAACTGGGTCTTGCCACGCCGAAGGATCTCGAAGACGCATCGCTATGGCTGGGTCGACAGGACGGCGCGCCGAGCCTGATTGAGACCGCCATTCGGCGGGCGCAAGGCAACACCAGCCTCGCACTGCGGCCTGGTGAGATGGTACAGCCCGGGCATCAGCTGACACTGCTGCATAGTCCCGACAGTCCCCACAGCGAAAGAATTCGGGCGCTGCGCACCGAGCTGATGCTGCTGCTGGAGGATGTGCGCCGTGGAAATATCTGTGCGTTGCTGAGTCCGGGCCCGGCAGAGGGCAGGTCGCAGCTGTGCGCCGAATTGGCAATCGCTTTTGCGCAGCTCGGGCGCCGCACGCTGCTGGTCGATGCCGATCTGCGCCACCCGCGGCAGCACGTATTCTTTGGCGCCGACAATCAATGGGGCCTCGCGCAGGCGCTGGCGCTGGGAGAGACCCCATATTTGTATTCGGTGCAGGGCGTCCCCGAACTGTCGCTGATGACCGCCGGCGTGATCCCGCCCAATCCCCTGGAACTGGTCTCCAATCGCCGCTTCGATCGAATGGTAAGCGACTGGCGCCGAACCTATGATTTCGTCCTGATCGATACCCCGCCGGTGTCGCTGTACGCCGATGCGCTGGCGATCGCCACGGCCGCGCGGCGCGTGCTCGTTGTGAGCCGAACCGAATCAACTTCGTTCACCAGCATGAAAGAACTCCTGCGCCGACTGGCACCCACGCAGGCGCGCATCCTGGGCGCGGTACTCAACAAATTCTGACCGGCCCGGTCAACCTGATCCTGTGGCTGCTGCTGGTCCTGGTGGCGCTGCATGCCACCGTGGCGTGCCTCTATCTGCTGATTCAGACGCTGATGTCGGCGCGCTTGCGACCGCCGCCCGCCTCGGCCCGGCAGCTGCGCTTCGACGTCGTGGTTCCCGCGTACAATGAAGCGCACGCTATCGCGCGCACCATCGAAAGCCTGTCACGCATGGACTGGCCGGCCGATCGATTCCGCATCCTGGTCGTAGCCGATAACTGCACTGACGCCACCGCCGCTGTCGCGTCCGCCGCAGGCGCCACGGTGCTCGAGCGAACTGATGCCACCCAGCGGGGCAAGGGCTATGCGCTGCTGCACGCCTTCAGGCGCAGTGCGGCGGATGCCCGGGCCGATGCGCTCGCCGTCATCGATGCGGACTCGCTGGTATCGACCAATCTGCTCGAGGCATTCGCAACCCGCATCGAGCGCGGCGCGCAGGCACTGCAGGCGCACCACGGCGTGCTCAATCCGGAAGGAGCCTGGCGGACCCGGCTGCTTGCAATCGCCTTCGCCGCCTATCACGTCATTCGCTCACGCGCCCGCGAACGCGCCCATCTCTCCTGCGGCATCCGCGGTAATGGCTGGTGTGTGACGCATGCACTGCTGCAGCGCGTCCCCTACCAGGCGTTTACGTTGGCCGAAGATCTCGAGTTCGGCATCGATCTGGGGCTCGCCGGCGAGCGCGTGCACTATGCGGGTGAGGCTCATGCCAGCCAGGAAATGGTGGCCGACGCCAAATCCGCTGGTAAACAGCGTCAGCGCTGGGAGCACGGCCGCTATCAGCTGATCCGCTCCCGCATGTCGCCGCTATTGCGGGCTGCTGTCGGGCGCCCCAGCGCGGTCTGCCTCGACCTGGCGCTCGATCTGATTGTCTTGCCCCTGACTTATGTCGCGCTGAACGTGGGCGCCCTGCTGCTGCTGTCGCTGCTGGCGACGTGGTGGAATCCCGCTTTCCAGGCATGGGTGTGGCTGTCGCTGGGATTCATCGCCATTCTGTTTCTCTACGTGCTGCGCGGTTGGCAACTCAGCAACACCGGTCTACGCGGTCTGCTCGATCTGCTCGGCGCTCCGGCATTCATCGCCTGGAAGGTGATCCTGATGCTGAAACGTAACCGCAGCTCGGAGTGGATCAGAACCGATCGCAAGGTATAAGAGTCCGTCCTGCTACTGCGCCTGAGCCAACGCTGATGCGGCCAGAGTAAAGCCCGCAAATCGCCCGCCTGTCGCCTGCATTCTCGAATGCAGGTCACGTTCCACCGCTGCTCTCGTGCGACGCACGTCGCAATTTTTCTGCGCGCAAATTGCGGCTTTCGTTGAAGAAATCGCTGTCACCGTTTCGCGACACGTCACTCTCAGCAGACACGTTGCTGGTCATATGCATCAACACAAGAATGCCTGCGCAACGACGATGCAATCAAACAGGAATACGAGTGATGATGCAGTTGATTCGACGAAGCGCGCTGATCTGTACGCTACTGACCGGGCTGGCCGCTTGCGGTTCTGGCTCGGATTCCTCTTCAGGTGCAAGCAGCAGCGGTACGTCGAGTACGACATCAGCTGGCGGTTCCTCCGGCACCACGACCAGCACCACCGCCGCTTCGGCCAACGGCACGGTCGTCGGCGCCGGCGGCCAGATCGTCGACAGCGCATTGCATCGTTGGACACTTTCGAATGGTGTTGTGCTTGAGAACGCCGCGCAGGCCGGGTACTCGGCAAACGTCATTGCCCTGGTCTACTTCGACGGCACCGTCTACCAGGAAAACAGCACCTGCCAATGGTGGTCCTGGAATGGCACCGCCTGGGTGAGTGCCGCCAACCCCGATCCGACCGCCGCCACGACCTGCCCCAGCACCGGCGGTGCCAGTTCTTCCGCAGGCACCCTGGCCTTCACCGCCCCGACCTACAGTGCGGCGCCGGCCGCCGGGCAGATCGTCGTCACGGTGAATCGCAGCGGCGGTACCACCGGCGCTGCCGCCGTGGCCTACACCACCGCAGCAGGCACTGCGCAGCCGACCACGGACTACACCAGCACCAGTGGCACCTTGTCGTGGGCCACTGGCGACGCCACGGCCAAGTCATTCACGGTGAAACTCACCACGACCGCGGCGGGCGGCAAGAGCTTCACCGCCAAGCTCCTGAGCGCCACGGGGGCCAGTGTCGGAACCACAGCCACCGCAACGCTGTCGATCGCCACCGCGGCCGCTGCGGGCGCCCTGTCGGTGCACGCCTCGGGCAATCAGCTGGTCGATGGCAGCGGCAATGCCGTACAGCTCCGCGGCGCCGATATCAGCGTGCTGGAGAGCCTGTTCCTGAGCCCGACCTCGAACTACTGGGCGGGCGCCAATCTCGGTACCTATCCGTTCTGGTCGCCAATCAAGAACTGGAAGATGAACGCAGTGCGAATCCCGCTGAACGAAGCGAGCTGGCTGCGCTACCCCGGCGTTGACATCATGAACACCGGCGGGGGCACGCAGACTCCGGATGCCAGCGGTAACTACCGTGCCACGGTCGAGCAGGCCGTCAAGGACGCGAACGCGGCGGGCCTATATGTCATCCTCGACCTGCACTGGACCGCGCCCGGCAACTACCTGGCCAACACGCAGGATCAATTACCGGACGCTGACCACACGGTCGCCTTCTGGACTTCGCTGGCACAGATCTTCGGCAGCAATCCCGGCGTCATCTTCGATCTGTTCAACGAGCCCTATCCGAAGGCGGTCGGCTCGCAGAATGCCTATGATGTGGAACTCAACGGCGCCACCCAGAGCACCATAAGCTTCAACAGCGGCAACAGCACCATCAACTACACCTGGACCAGCGTCGGGATGCAGGAGCTTGTCGATACCATCCGCAACGCCGGAGCCACCAATCTGCTGATGATCGGCGGCGCCAAGGGTGCCACCGATCTGACCGGATTCACGACTGCCGGCGGCGGCTATTTTCCGACCGATCCGCTGAAGAACATCGCTGCCTCGTGGCACGCGTACGGCGTCAGCAGCGCAGGCTTCACGATGCAGGACGTGACCTATACGAAAACCATCAATCCGACGACGGTTGCCAATCAACTGCTCGCGCAAGGCATACCCATCGTCGTCGGCGAATTGGGCGATAACAGCAGCAATGGCTCGACAGGTGCTCCCGTCATCTCGTACATCACCAGCTGGGCGGACGCCCACGGCCAGAGCGTACTGCCCTGGACCTGGGACGTCTGGAGCTCGACCGGCGGAACGGCGAATCTGCTCATCAAGGATGCCTCGGGTACGCCGACTGATGGCGAGGGCGTCACCTACAAGGCCTGGCTCGGCCAGCACTAGCGGCGGCATTTTCTGGCGGGCGGCTCGATCGCCCGCCTTCTTTTTTTGGGAAGATCCCGCCTCGTTCCGATCGCCGCTGGAAATTGCTACAGTCGACTCTGACTTGCAATTCGCGCGGCAGGGTGTCCGCCACGGAGTTCCATGCGCCACCTGACCGGACTGTTCCTGGCGTTATCCGCACTGGCCGCCAGCCACGCATTTGCGCTGGACGCTGCCCCAACTGCCAAGGGGGTCTTCGGGGTGAAAGTCGCCGCCGGCAAGCTGGTCAGCACCCTGGACGGCAGCCCGGTGCAGCTGCGCGGCGCCAATTACTCTTCGCTGGAGAGCCCCGCCGCGGGTCCCCTCACCCCCTTCAACCCTACCAATCGCGCGGCCACTGCGGCAGCGTCCGCGGTCCAGCACTACTCGAACGCCAATCTCGGAACCTATCCGTGGTGGGCCGTGCCGAAGAGCTGGAAGATGAATGCTTTCCGGATCCCGCTGAACGAGGCCGCCTGGCTGCGCAATTACACCGGCGTCGACCCGCTTAATACCGCCGCCGGCGCACGCCAGCCCGATGTCTCGGGCAATCTGCAGGCGGTGGTCAAGCAGATGGTGGCGGATCTGACTGCCGAGGGCTTCTACGTGATCCTGGACCTGCACTGGTCGGCTCCCGGGGCATACCTGGGCAGCAGCCAGGATCAACTACCCGATGCCGACCATTCGATCGCCTTCTGGATCTCGATCGCCAAAGCCTTCGGCAGCAATCCTGCGGTCATCTTCGATCTGTTCAACGAACCTTACCCCGCCGATCGCAGTGAATCGGCGGCGTTCGAAACGCTGCTCGATGGCGCCCCACAGTCGGTCATCAGCTGCAATGACGGCAAGACCAAAATATCCTACTCGTGGACTTCGGCAGGCATGCAGACACTGGTGGACGCGGTACGCAATGCGGGCGCGATCAACCTGCTGATGGTAGCCGGCGCCGGCGGCGCCACCGACCTATCTGGATTCACTACCGCGGGCGGGGCCCATTTTCCTGCGGATCCGATGGGCAATATCGCCGCGTCATGGCATGCCTACGGGGTAAGCAGCCCCGACTACACGATGCACAATGCCACCTGGAGCGGCAACATCAATCCCACGGCAATCGCTGACCAACTGCTGCAGCAGGGCATTCCGGTGATCGTCGGCGAGGTCGGCGACAAGAGCTCCAATGGCACGGCCGCCGCCCCGGTCATCTCGCACATCACCAGCTGGGCGGACAGTCACGGCATGAGTGTCCTCGCCTGGACCTGGAATGTGTGGAACGACGCCAATGGCAATCCCGGCAAGGAGAATATGCTGATCAAGAATGCCGCCGGCACGCCAACGGATGGCGAAGGCGCGGTGTTCAAACAATGGCTCAGTCGGCACTGACCGGGGCGCAGCGCCGCCGCACGGTCTGCCTCAGGGGCTGGCCGGACGCGAAAATTTCCTGACCGGCGAATTCAATATCTCGCGTTCGAATGCCAGCCTCTGCTGGTGCACGATCGAATCGAGCGTCAGGCCGATTACCATGCACAGCACCGCGATGATCTCCAGGCCCGTGGCCAGCAGCGCCAGCGGCACGTGGTAGATATACCGGAAAGAAATCCAGTCGCGAAGCACCGGCACACCGCAGATCAACCCGGCGAGAAAGAACGCCAGGGCAATCCAGGAAAAAAATTGCAGCGGCCGATAGTGACGCAGGATCTGCGTGATCGACCACAGTACCTTCGCGCCGTCTGAAAACGTGCTGAGCTTGGAGAAGCTGCCGGCCGGCCGGTCCTTGTATTCGATCGGAACTTCCACGATCCGGAATCGCTTGTCCAACGCATGCAGCGTCAGATCGGTTTCGACCTGAAAGCCATCGACCAATATCGGGTAATTCTTTACCAGCCTGCGGCTCATGACGCGATAGCCGCTCATGATATCGACCATGCTGGAGCGAAACAGGCTGTTGACCAGGCCCTGCACCAGGCGGTTGCCGAATCCGTGCAGCGGACGGCGGTTCTCGCGCTCATAGTGGCCGTGGCTGAGTCGATCGCCCACGACCATGTCGGCCTGGTTATCCAGGATCGGCTGTATCAGATCGCGCGCGCGTTCGGCCGGATAAGTCATGTCAGCATCCGCGAGCACATAGATGTCGGCATCGATATCGATGAAGGCGCGGCGCATCGCATTGCCCTTGCCCTGTCGATTCTCATTTATGACCTGCCCTTCACACCCCAGCGCCGCCAGGGTCTGCACCGCGATATCGTACGTGGCATCCTTCGACTTGTTGTTGACGACGACGATCTGAGCTTCGGGCAAGGCCTTGTGGAAGGCCTGCATCGTCTGTCGAATGGTAAGTTCTTCGTTGTATGCGGGCAAAATCACCGCGATGCTGGGCAGTTCGCCGCGCATTACCGACTCCTAATCAGGCAGGGCGCAATATATAGTGCTGCTCTTCAATCAGGCAACACGACATCCCCTATACTTCATGGGTATACGACAATTATCTGGCACGAGACAGCAGACTAGTGCGCCACCGGCGCCATTCCCCAGTGCCATAGGTGCGGCACAGGTCACAAAATTGACCTTGCGAGTCGAACCAGTCGCGCTCTGCGGACAAACTGTCGCATGAAAGGCCGAGAATTGAGCTCGCGGCAGGCGCTCCTGCTGCTGATACTGGCAGCCGGCGGCATCCTGCTGCGATTCGCCGCGATTGACCGCAGCTACTGGTTCGATGAACTCGCAACGCTGAACACGATCGGCGTGCCCGACTGGACGACGGTCCTGGACATCACCTCACGGGACAATCAGCCGCCGCTCTACAACAGCACAATATTCTTCTGGACCCACCTGTTCGGCATCTCGGAAATCGCGGTCCGCGCGCTCTCGGTGCTGTATGGACTGCTGGCCCTGTCTACGCCATGGCTGGCCCGCACCTCGCTGGACCGCAACGAGAAGCTGCTGATCTTCACCATCCTGTGCCTGATGCCATTGCCGATCAGGTACGCGCAGGAGGCGCGCAACTACAGCCTGCTGCTGCTGCTGTCCGCGGCCTGCCTGTTCCTCTATCTTGAGATAGCCGTCACCAAGAGCCGCAGACTGCAGCCCATTTTTTACTTCAGCCTGCTGCTGCTGGCATTCACGCATCTGTTTGGCCTGCTGCTGGCCGTGTCCTTTCTGGCGATGATCTTCTGGCGCGAGCCTCGTCTTCTGGCGCGGCTGGGCCTGGTTGTGTTCGGTGCGGCAATCTCGGCCGCGGTCATTGTGCCGCTGCTGCAGGGCGGATCCGGTCAGCTGGCGGGTGGCAATTTCTGGATCGTGTTCACCGCCGCCTCGCTCGGTATGCAGCTGCTGTGGGTCTTCACGCCGGTCGGCATCGCGCTGCTGCTCTATGCAGTGACCCTGTGGCGCCGCGATCCCGATCGGCCAGCGTTCGAGCCGGTGTTGCTGCGCGCGGTGATGCCTTTTGCATTGATGCTGTTAGGCTCGATCGCCATCTCCTTCCACACGCCGATCGTCACCGACCGCAACCTCATCGGGCTGATAGCGGCCTTCGCGCTGCTCACGGGCTGGTTTCTACGCCGCCTCATGCCGCAGCATCCCATAACTACGCTGGCACTGATGTGCCTGTTGCTGCTGCAGGCCGCGGCACTGACCTACTCGCCGTACCTGTTCATTCAGCAGCCATTCCGTTCGATCGCGCAGCACGCCATCGCCGTCGACAGCAAGGTCTGCTATGTGCTGCCGGACGTCGGCATCGTGCCTAGCAGTATCTTCGATTTTTACATCGTCAAAATTTACCACCGCCCGGATCTCTCTTCGGTGCTCCTGCGACCCACGGACGTGCCGCCGGAACTCACGCAGCACGACTGCCGCCTCTGGGCCGATGCCAGCCTGCACAAGCGTGGCGTGTCCAACCTCCGCACGATGGCGCCCCTCGCGCACTGCACCGATATCCCGCTGGGCGAACACGGCACTCACGTGGCCAGCGAATTGCTCGATTGCCGGCCGAATGAATAGCCAGGCACTGAGTTCACGGCAACGCGCGATGCTGCTGGCGCTGGCGGCCGCCGGCATCCTGCTGCGATTCGCCGCGATTGACCGCAGCTATTGGTTCGACGAGCTGGCCACGGTCGCGAACATCGACGTACCGGACTGGAAGACGGTTCTGGACATCACCTCACGCGACAATCAGCCGCCGCTCTACAACAGCGCGATATTCTTCTGGACTCACCTTTTCGGCTTCTCGGAAATGGCGGTCCGCTCCCTGTCGGTGCTTTTTGGGCTACTGGCATTGTGCACGCCGTGGCTGGCCCGCACCCGACTGGATCGCAGCGAGAAGCTGCTCCTCTTTACCATCCTGTGCCTGATGCCGCTGCCGATCCGCTACGCGCAGGAAGCGCGCAACTACAGTCTGCTGTTTCTGCTCTCCTCGGCCTGCCTGCTGTCTTATTTCGAACTCACCGTCGCGAGCAACCGGCGATTGCAGATTTTCTTCCATGTGAGTTTGCTGCTGCTGGCGTTCACGCATCTGTTTGGCCTGCTGCTTGCCGCATCTTTCCTGGCGGTCATGTTCTGGCGCGAGCCTCGCATTCTCTGGCGACTGGGCCTCGCAGTGTACGGCGCCGCAATCTCCGCCGCCGTCATCCTGCCGCTGCTGCATGGCGGATCCGGCCAATTGGCGGGCGGTAATTTCTGGATCACCTTCACCGCCGCCTCGCTGAGTGTGCAGCTGCTATGGGTCTTCACTCCGGTTGGAATCGCGCTGCTGGCCTACGCGCTGCTGCTCTGGCGCCGCGATCCCAACCGGGTATCGGTCGACCCGTCGCTGCTGTGGGCCGTGGTGCCATTCGTACTGATGCTACTGGGCTCGATCGCGATCTCCTTCAACACCCCGATCGTCACCGATCGCAACCTGATCGGGCTGGTCGCCGCCTTCGCGCTGCTCGCCGCCTGGTTCACTCACCGCGTTATGCCGCAGCATTCGGTGAGTGTCCTGGCGCTGATCTGCCTGCTGTTGGTGCAAGCGGCGACATTGAGCTACTCACCCTACCTGTTCATTCAGCAGGACTTCCGTTCGATCGCGCAACAGTCGATTGCCGCGCACAGCAAGGTCTGCTACGTAGTGCCGATGTCTGATGAAACCAAGCGACTGCCGCGGCGCCTCTACTCCTTCTATATGGTCAGGCTGCTGGGCCACCCGGAGCTGGCGCCAGTGCTGCTTCGCCCCGCTGACGTGCCTTCCGACCTGGCCAGCCAGGATTGCAGATTCTGGGCCAATGCGACCCTGCAGAAGCGCGGCTCATCCTTCCTCCGTAGCATGCCGCAGTTCGCCCGCTGCACCGACATCCCCCTGGGCAAGCCCGGTGTGCGCATGGCGAGTGAGCTGCTGGACTGCGCTCCGTAGTTCTCAATTCTGAGACTTCGGTTGAATTTCTCCATTTTCGTGGCCCCGTTCATAGGGGGCAGAGCGGGCTCTTGTGACAGAATGGAAATGCTGTCGCAAGCTCAACGCTGCGGCGACCCCGCCACTACAGAGCAGATGACGTGACTACGACTGGTTCATTGATGATGCACGAAGCCACGTCAGAGAAGGCGGGAGAGCGTGCCCTGCTGAGGGTGCCCGACGGTCCCTATGCGGTGGGCGTGCCGGATGCCGCGTTGGGCGCCAAGGTGCACCTGTCGATCGTGCTGCCGACCTTCAACGAATCCAAGAACATCCTCGAGATGCTGACCCGGCTCACCCGGGTGCTCGATCAGGCCTTCCCCACCGACTATGAGATAGTCGTGGTTGATGATGACAGCCCGGATCGTACCTGGGCGTTGGCGCAGACACTGACCGCTCAGTTTCCGCAATTGCGCGTGATGCGGCGTCAGCATGAGCGCGGCCTGTCCACTGCCGTGATTCGCGGATGGCAAGCCTCACGCGGTGAAATACTGGCCGTCATTGATGCTGATCTGCAGCATCCGCCGGAGATCGCGGTCGAGTTGTGCCACGAAATGGGGCGCGGAGCCGATCTGGCCGTTGGGAGCCGCCACGTCGAAGGCGGTGGCGTCAGCGACTGGAGCATCCTGCGGCGCATCCTGTCGCGCGCCGCGCAGGTGCTGGGGCTGGTGATACTGCCCGGTGTGGTCGGTCGGGTGAGCGACCCGATGAGCGGATTTTTCATGATCCGCCGTACGGCAATCCAGGGAGTCAGGCTCAATCCACTTGGTTACAAGATCCTCATCGAGGTGCTCGGCCGCGGCAAGATCCGCTGGATCGGCGAAGTGCCCTACGTCTTCCAGGAGCGCGTCCAGGGGGAAAGCAAGGTCACGCGCAAGGTCTACGTCGACTACCTGCGCCATCTGCTGCGATTGCGTCTATCCACGCTGCCGATCAATCGCTTTTTGCGCTTTGGCATCGTCGGAGCCAGTGGCGTGGTCGTCGACATGGGACTGCTGTTTTTGCTCAGCGACCCGTCCATGCTCGGCTGGGGCCTCACGCGCAGCAAATTGATCGCTGCGGAAATGGCCATCATCAACAATTTCCTGTGGAATGACGCCTGGACGTTTAAGGACATATCCGGTCAACAGAGCGGCCTCAAACACCGCCTGCAGAGGTTCGGCAAGTTCCAGCTGATCTGCCTCGGCGGCCTGGCGCTCAACACGGTACTGCTCAACCTGCAGTTCAATCTGCTCGGCATCAATCGATACCTGGCGAACGCGATCGCCATTGGCGCGGTCACGGGCTGGAACTTCTGGCTGAACTTCAAGCTCAGCTGGCGAGCGGCTGACCCCGAGACCTGAGTCGATGCAGCGGGTATTCTCACCGGTATGAGGAAGCGTCGACCCGGCCCCTCTTCCAGCCGCCCTGCGCTGCCGCGCCGCGCGGCGCCGCCTGCGCCGCCCGCGACCTCCACCGTATTGAGGCCCGACAGGCTCAGTGCCACGGTGCCCATCATGCTGGTATGCCTCTACCTGCTGATGATGATCCTGCCGCCGAATTTCAACTACGCCGCGCTCGTCAACGCCAATGTGGCAACGTTCGTGCCCGAGCAGAATATCACCAGCAAGATCGTGATACCGATCGTACTGCTCGGCAGCCTGGTGCTGATCGCGCGACGGCAGCTGTTGTGGTTTGCCGAGCTGCGCAGCCTGAATGTCTTCTACCTGATTTTCCTCGCACTCGCGGTGGTCAGCTTAAGCTGGTCGATCGATCCCCCGATTACCATCCGGGCCCTGTTCAGATTGCTCGTGATCTTCCTGTGCTGTACGGCATTCACCCTGTATGGATGGCGATCGGACCGGTTCCAGGGGGTCATGCGACCGCTGCTGGGCGCGCTGCTGGTGGGGTCGGTGATCTTCGCCGTGGTACTGCCGTACTACGGAGTGCAGCAATTCTCCGACTTCGCCATCATCGGAGCAGGCAGAATCGCCAGCTACCGCGACTCGCTGGGAACGCTCAAACCGGTCCTGCGCGGATTGACTTTCGGCAAGAACCAGATGGGCCAGCTCGCCAGCTTCGGTGTGGTGTTCTGGTTTCACGCCTGGCTTGGCAAGGACGTTCGCACCCGCTGGATAATCCTTTGCGGCGGCTGCGCAGTGATCTGCCTCTTCTGGGCCCATAGCTCGACTTCGATCATCGCCGCCGCGTTTTCGGTGCCGATGCTGCTGATGCTGCGGCATTGGCCGACATGGCTGCGCCGCTACATGCCCTACATCCTGGTCATGTTCACGGTGCTGATCCTGCTCTATTCGCTGGTGGTCCTTAAGGTCATTCCGCAGCTCGACTTCCTGCTCACGCCAATCACAGCCGTCACCGGCAAGGATCTCACCTTCAGCGATCGGACCGCGATATGGCAGATCATCGTCGATCACATCAGCCAGCATCCGCTGATCGGCACCGGCTATGCGGCCTATTGGAACAACGAGAATCCGGCCTCGCCTTCACAGGCCTTCAAGACGTTGCTGTTCTTCTTCCCGGGCGAATCTCACAATGGCTACCTGGAAGTCCTGAATGACCTCGGCATCGTCGGTGGCCTGTGCCTGCTCGGATTTCTATTCACATTCCTGAACCAGTCGATCAGGATCATGAGCTTCGATCGCCACCAGGGCTCGCTGTACATCACCGTGCTGTTTCACCAGTTCTGGTCGAGTCTTTCCGAGTCCCACTGGTTCAGCATGGGATCGGTGTCTTTTACGATCATTACCCTGGCTGTTTGCACATCGGCGCGCACCCTGCTGCAGCGCCGTTTTGAACTCGAAGCAACGCGTCCCACGGCGGGCGCGCCTGCGAGCACCGCGGTCGCCCAGATCTATAACTATCGATAAAAGACGTAGGCCCGGGCCACCGAGAAGTTGACCAGCAGTCCGCTGAGAGACCCCGCTCCGACGCCGATGACCGGATGCTGCGCCACCATGGGGCTGGTTCGCACCAGCAACGCATAGACCCCCAGATTGATGCTGGCTCCGAGCAGCTGTGACACCACGAACTTGGTCCACTCCCGGATTCTGCTGACTCCGGGCCGGCCAACGAAGGTATAGCGCCGATTCAGTACCCAGGTGGCCGATACCGCCACCAGGTAGGACACCAGGCGCCCCAGGTACAAACCGAGTCCGCAGGCCAGGGCCCCGTACAGCACGCCAGCATCGACCACGAAGCCGATCACGCCGATCAGGCCGAAGGAAAGCAATTGCTTTGCCACGGCCACCAAAGCATGGCGCTTCATGAGCGGCTAGAGCAGCGGGACATCGGCGATTCTTGCGATGAGTCCCAATGCGATCACCAGCAGCAGGCCTGCCGCCATGAATCGGCTCAAGCGCCGATGCGTGCGCATGACGCCGGCCAGATTGTCCAAAGCCAGGATAATGCCCAGCAATATGGCCATGGTGGACCAATAGTAATAGCGTGACTCGGTAGCCACGCCCACGATCAGATATGCGCCGGCGAACAGCAGCCCGGAAGTAATCAGCAGCCGGCCCAGGTGCGCCGTAACCGAGGCGTCCCGCACTGTCTCGAGCGAGACCAGCGCACATAGGCCCAAGTAGAGCCACACCACGGGCCACCACAGAAAGTTATTCTTCAGATAGTCGAGATAGATCTCGCGCTGCTCGATCTTGCGCGTGCCGTAGGGCGCAAGGTCGGCGGCCTTTGAGTAGCGAAAGGAGAATGATGGGACCACGAAGTAGAGCGATGAGTTGAAGTACTCCAGGCGGTGCGCGAGATAGGCGACCGGATGCCCGAGAATGGCCCGGCGCCACTGCGCGGCGGTCGCTGCGACCACGGCTGGATCGGTGGTCTCGAGATTCAGCGTATAGCCGAGCTGCTGCCGCAAAATCGGGCAGCTGCCCCAGGGACTGACCGGGTCCCACCAGTAAGGGGTGTAGCAGGCACGAATCGCCTCCAGGCTCGGCGGATTCTGGCCCATGACCTGATTGTCGCCAGAATGCACCGCGATGCCCATGAGATCGAACAGCTGCAGCGACTGTATCGGGTACTCCGGCCTGGCACGTATAGCCTTGTGATTGATCCAGTTGGAGAGTGGGACCGCAAGCAGCGCGGCAAGAACCGCGCCGGCGAGGATCTTCGGGAACGACGGGCGCCTGGCCGCCGGCAGATACAGCAGCAGCATGGGGCCCAGTGCAAACACGGCATTGGTCCTGATCAAGAGGCCGTAGGCCAGCGCCAGTGCAGACAGCAACATCGCCCAGACGGGCACGCGCCGGTCCTGCAGGATGAACCAGGCAGCAATGCCGGTCGCCGCCACGAATGCGGAGGCCATGCCGACGTCTTTGACCACCACCCGGTCATAGTAGACAAACACCGGGAAGACCCCGGCAGCCAATACCAACCAGGCGTCGCGCCGGCGATCACTGCGGCGGCAGCCATCGGCGATCAGAGCGATTCCCAGCCAGTGCAGAAATTGGTGCAGAACCAGCAGGCCGCCGCTGGTCGCGCCCAGTTTGATGAGCCATGACCAGACCAGCGCCATCACCGGCGGATGCCAGTCGGAATACTGACCCGACAGCGCCTGTTGCAGCTGCTCGCGGCTGTCGGCAATTAACTCCCCGGGCGAGGTCCACAGTGCCTGAGCCACGAACACGATGGCGGCCAACAGGATCGGCCAGGCCCACGGCGCGGAATTTAGTGAGGGTTTCGCGGTCATGTCTATCGATTCGGGGTATGGGTCATGATACTGGTTCGAGGCACACAAGATGAGCACTGCGTCACTCTCGCGTGGCTCCAATCGCTGGCACGAAAGTCACACTGCTTAAACGTGGCTCGTGCAACAATAAAAGATCGCACACGCAGGATTCGCCGTTGAGCCAGTATGTCAAATCTCCGATCTCGCGGGTCAAGCGCCGACTACTGATTCTCACCGCGCTCGGCATCGCGGTCATATACGTCGTTGCGGCGATCGCTACCGATGCATCCAAGACACGCGACGCGCTGGTGCAGCTCGGATGGGGCGGGTGCTTATCAGTGCTGGCGCTGTCGCTGGTCAACTACAGTCTGAGGTTCTACCGCTGGCAGGGCTTCCTGGCACGTCTCGGGCGGGTATTGCCCACACAGCTGCACTTCCTCTACTACCTGAGCGGCTTCGCCTTCACATTGAGCCCGGCCAAGGCAGGTGAGGCTTTCCGCTCGATCCATTTGAGCGAACACGGCGTGGCCTACGCGGAAAGTCTCGCCGCGCTGTTCGCTGAACGCCTGCTGGACCTCGTCGCCATGTGCCTGCTGGCCACATTGATCGCGCTCGACCACAGTGCGTACCGACCGCTGATCGCGGGTGCGATGGCGGTGGCCGTGGCGGTGCTGTACATGTCCTGCCACTCATACCTGCCGCGTCGCCTGCAGTCGCTCGCCGACAACGGCAGGCATCGCTTGTTGGCAAGGCCGCTGTCGACGATGGCCAATCTGCTGCGCTCATCCCAGCGCGTACTGCAACCCAAGGCCACTGCACTCGGCGTGGCCATCGGCCTGGTGTCGTGGGGCGCGGAAGGCATCGGGCTGTACCTGATCTGCGTGAGCCTGAACATCCAAGTGCAGCCCAGTGCCGCCATCGGGATTTACGCCATCGCTTCGTTGGCGGGGAGTGCCGCTTTCTTTCTGCCGGCCGGTATCGGCGGCATGGAACTGGTCATGTCCACGCTGCTGGTTAGCTACGGTGCGCCATTGCGCACCGCGGTCGTGGCCACCCTGCTATGCCGCATCGCCACGCTCTGGTTTGCGGTGATCCTGGGCGTCGCGGCCTCCGCGCTGGCGGAGCTGCGGGTGACGCCCCCGCCGATTCGCTCGGAATCATGAACGACAGCTCGGTTCCCCTCTGTCTGGCTTTCGACGGCACGCTGACGACCGCGCGCTCGAGGGATGAGCGGCTGCTGCTGGCTCTCAAACAATCACCCCGGGCGCTGCTTCAGGCCTTTCGTGGGCGCGCGGACGAGCACGCCGCCAACTTTGACGTGCATACATTGCCGCTGCGTCGCGAATTGATCGAATGGCTGCGGCAGCAGCGCGCTGCCGGACGCCGTCTGGTGCTGCTGGCGGATCGGGACCGCGACAGCGCCGAGCAGTTGGCGAGCAGCCTGACCTTGTTCGACGAAGTGGCCAGCACCGATGAATACCACGGCACGCCGGCCGAGCGGCGCCGCGGCGCGCTGATCGCGCGATACGGAGAGCGCGGTTTCGACTACGTCGGCAGCGAGGCCGCGGACCGGATTGTCTGGAACGCCTCGCGACGCGCCATTATCGTCGGCGATGCGCAGGTGGCACGCGGCATCGATGCCGGTATCGAGATCACGAACCCACTGATCGCAAACAAAGCATCGTTCCGTACCTGGATCAAGGCCGTACGGCTGCACCAGTGGGCCAAGAACGGCCTCATCTTCGTGCCCGCTCTGCTGGCGCATGTCATTACGGTGCCGCAGGTTCTGGTGCGCGGAGTGATGGCATTCCTAGCCTTCGGCCTGTGCGCCTCGAGCGTCTATGTGATCAACGATCTGTTCGATCTGAATGCCGATCGGCAGCATCCCCGCAAGCGCCATCGCCCGTTTGCGGCCGGCGAACTATCCATCCGCAGCGGCTTCACGGTGGCAGCGATCATGCTGCTCGTCGCAGCCGGCCTGGCGGCCGCGGTCAGCCTGCGATTCCTGGCAGTCCTGGCCGGCTATTACCTGACCACCTGGGCATACTCGCTACGGCTGAAACGAGTGCCTCTGCTCGATGTGATGATACTGGCGGGCCTGTACACGCTGCGCATCATTGCCGGCGCTGCCGCCATGGAAATTCCGTTGTCTTTCTGGCTGCTGGCCTTCTCGGTCTTCATGTTCCTGAGCCTAGGCTTCGTCAAACGCTACGCCGAATTGCATGACGCAAGCCGCGCCGGGCGCCTGCTGGGGCATGCCCGCGGTTACGGTGAAAGCGACCTGCCGCTCATCATGAGCCTGGGGACGGCCGCCGGTTACAGTTCAATCGTCGTCATGGCCCTGTATATCAACAGCTCCGACTCCGAGTCGCTGTACCACCACCACAAACCGCTCTGGCTGATTTGCCCGCTGATGCTGTTCTGGATCAGTCGTGTGTGGATCGTCGCCACCCGCGGCGCCATGCATGATGATCCGGTGGTGTTCGCCTTGCGCGATCGCTTCAGCCTGATGATCCTCGCGGCACTGGTCGCGATCGTGCTGCTCTCCATCTGAGTTCATGTCGTGACCGCGGGAATGTCCTGGGGCCGCTGGCCGCGCGCTAAACAGCATCTGGTCGGGCTGAACGACCGTTCTCGCCCGCTGCCGGACTCGCGGTCCATGCTGCCATTCGGCAACGGCCGCAGCTATGGCGACGTCTGTCTCAATGATGGGGGCACATTGCTGTTGACGCGCGGTCTGGATCGCTTCATGAGCTTCGATCCGGCGACCGGCATACTCGAGTGCGAACCAGGCGTGCTGCTCAGTGAGATCATTGCCCTCACCCTGCCCCACGGCTGGTTTCCGGCGGTCACGCCGGGAACTGCGTTGCTGACCGTGGGCGGGGCGATCGCCAATGACGTACATGGCAAAAACCATCACCGGGCCGGCAGCTTCGGCCACCATGTGATCGACTTCGACCTGCAACGCTCCGACGGCCAGACGCTGCGCTGCGCTCCCGATAGCAATCGCCGCTGGTTTTGCGCCACCGTCGGCGGGCTGGGGCTGACGGGATTGATACGCACTGCGCGGCTGCAACTGCGGCGGGTTCCGGGCGCCTGGATTGCCGGCGACAGTCAGCGTTTCGACAGCCTCGAAGACTTCTTCGTACTGGCGCAGAACTCCGATGCCGACTTCGAATACACGGTGGCCTGGCTGGATTGCGCGCACCGGGGCCCGAAGCTCGGCCGCGGAATCTTCATGCGTGGCAATCACGTCCTGCATGCGGCGGCGCCGCCGCGGCTGCGCGCGCCGCGCTCGTTTCCGTTCACCTTACCGGTATCGCCCATCAACGGCTTTTCGGTGCGCTGTTTCAACGAACTGTATTTTCGACGCCCGGCCGCGCAGTCTCGCGCGACGCTCTGGCATTTCCAGCCTTTCCTGTTTCCGCTCGACAGCGTGCTGGACTGGAATCGGGCCTACGGTCCGCAGGGCTTCTTCCAGTACCAGTGCGTCTTGCCGGGGTCGGGCGCCGATATCGGCGAGGCACTGCGCGATATGCTGGGCCGTATTGCCGCCTCCGGACTCGGATCATTCCTGGTGGTACTCAAGCAATTCGGCAATACCCCATCCGTGGGCCTGCTGTCGTTCGCGCGCGCGGGGGTCACACTGGCACTGGACTTCCCCAATCGCGGTGCACCGACCCTGGAACTGCTCGAGAATCTGGATGCGATCACCCGCGCCGCCGGCGGCGCCGTGTATCCTGCCAAGGACGCGCGCATGTCGGCGGCTTCCTTCCAGCAATACTTTCCACGCTGGCGGGAGTTCGGCGAGTTCATCGACCCCAATTTCAGCTCATCTTTCTGGCGCCGAGTCACGGAGGGCGCGACTTGAAACGCATTCTGATCATAGGAGCGACCTCGGCGATCGCCGAGTCAAGCGCGCGCGTTTTTGCCCGGCGCGGAGACGCGCTGTTCCTGGTGGGGCGCGACACGGCGCGACTGCAGGCCATCGCCGATGATCTGCGCGTGCGCGGTGCGAAAATGGCGCTGACATTTGCGCTCGATGCGGCACAGACAGAGCGCTACGCACCGATGCTGCAATCCGCGACCGGGCAGATGGGCGGGCTCGATGCGGCCCTGATCGCGCACGGGACGCTCTCCGACCAGTCGGCCTGCCAGTCCTCCATCGACCTGCTGCTGCGGGAGCAACATACCAACGCGCTGTCGGTCATGGCGTTGTGCACGTTGCTGGCGAATTACTTCGAATCGCAGCGCCGCGGCACCATCGCCGTGATTTCCTCCGTCGCCGGCGATCGCGGCCGCCGTTCCAATTACGTCTATGGATCGGCCAAGGCGGCGGTGACGGCCTTCAGCAGCGGCCTGCGGCAACGGCTGTACGCCTCCGGCGTGGCGGTGGTCACGATCAAGCCCGGTTTCGTCGATACGCCCATGACCGCAGCGTTCAAAAAAGGCGCTCTGTGGGCATCGCCGGCTTCGGTCGCCGAGTCGATCGTCCGGGCGATGGATCGCGGCACTCCGGTGATCTACACGCCATGGTTCTGGCGCGCGATCATGGGCATCATCTGCTCTATCCCGGAGCGGATCTTTCGTCGGCTGAAACTCTAGCGCGGCGAAACTGCAGGCGCA
The DNA here is from genome assembly GCA_963819195.1 of uncultured Gammaproteobacteria bacterium. Classification (GTDB taxonomy): domain Bacteria; phylum Pseudomonadota; class Gammaproteobacteria; order Steroidobacterales; family Steroidobacteraceae; genus FEN-1191. The sequence continues at coordinate 467,755 of CAWFVL010000002.1, read as the reverse complement.
TGGTGGGCAGCAGCAGGAAGATGCGCGGCCCGCGCAACAGGTATCGCGCCGCCAGGCGGCCCGGATCCTGCACCAGCCGAAACAGCCACTCGAGCCCGAGCCGCTGCATCCACCGCGGCGCGCGGCGTTCCACCCCGGTCAGAAAATTGATCGAGGCACCCACGCACAGGGCCAGGCCGCGGGCGATGCCGCGACGCCCCAGCTGTTGCGCAACCATCTCCTGTTGGGGGCTGCCCACCGCCAGGAAGCAATATCGAAACGGACTGTGTGCCTCGATGAACCGCAGGCAGGCATCCACGGCCGCCGGATCGCGGATGAACGCCATCGGCGGATTGTGATGCGCCAGCCTGCGCAGGCCAAATCGCGTTCGTAGCGCTTCCGCCTGTGCATCGGTGGCACCGATCAGCACCATCGGGTCATCGGGTCCCACCGCCTCCAGCAGCGCCGCCGACAGGTCGCTGCCCGGACAGACTCGTGTTTTGACCCCGCGGGTCAGGCGCAGCAGATACGCCAGGAAGCGGCTGTCGAGCAGGATGTGCGTGGCGCTGCCATACAGCTCGCGGAACGAGGCATCATCGTGATAGCGGATGAAGTGGTCGACGTTGGGTGTCACCACGTAGCCGTACGTACTGCCGCCGAAGCATGCCGCGATGGCGGCAAACTCCTGGACATCGTAATCATCGACGCATAAGGCGACGGCCTGCTGTGCTGTGCGCATCACCTGGACTGAGAGCACCCGTCTCGTTGCGCGACTGTCGCTGCCTTGCGGTCCGCGCGCGGCTACGGCTTCGGCAATGCCAGCGGCTGCGGCTGTCCGAGGCGGGCCTCCAGCTCGACACCGTAGGTGGTGCCCGTGAACGAATAGACATCCTGGGAGGAATGCCGGTTCTGATACTGCACATACGGCCTGATCGAGAGCCAGTCGCGCACCTGGTAGCGCACCTGCGCCGATGGGGATTGCAGCCGATCGGTGCGGGAAGGGGCCAGCAGGCCGACCAGGTCCGTGTTGGAGATACTGCTGTGCAGATACTGATAGCTCAATGCGACGCCAATCCGGTTGGTGGCATTCCAGACGGCGTCGAGCTCGACGAGGGTATCGATTTCAGGCGCGGCGCCGGTCAGATAGTCGTTGATCGCCCGGCTGAGCTTGATGCCGACGGAGGTCTTGCCGGTCAGGGTCCGCTGGTACGCCAGGATGCCGGTCAGGCCCGAGATGGTGCCTGCCTGCTCCTGATCGCGACTGGTGTAGCCCACGGCACCGTGGAACAGGGACAGGCCCGAGAGCGTGTAGTCGGCGGCGAAGTCCACGCTGGTCTGATGGTATTTGGGCGAGGAGATGAACTCAGCGCTGGTGTATCGGCCGTCCAGGTATTCGCCAACCAGTCCCGCCGACAGGTTGGCGAAGCCGACGTACTTGATTCCTTCATCGAGGGAAAGCTCCCGCACCGATAGGTTGGGATAGCCGGGACGAGGCGAATCCAGATGATTGAGCTTGCCCAGGCTCTCCAGGCGCCACTCGGGCAGAAACTGCAGGTTGATGCTCGCGGTCGCCAGGTTTTGAACCTGCAGGAACAGCGCCGACTCGGAATTCGGGGTGGCGTTGAATTGCAGCCAGGAGACCTGGGTCTGCTCGCGCTGATAGTCCACGATGCCATCGAGCAGACCAGCCAATGCCCAGCGCAGGCCCGTATGGATCAGATACTCGTAGTGATCCAGCTCGCCAAAGTCCTGGTACTCCAGGCGGCGGCCTTCGACGTTCGCGAAGAGCTCCTGTTGGCTCCAATCGTAGTCTGATTCGAATCCCACCTTGTAGCGCTCATAGCCGACCCCCAGGGTCGGTCCGTTGCTGCCGAGCGGCTCAGGCACACCCGATGCCAGCGCGAAATAGTTGGAGTTGTACTCATACGCGGCATCCGCGTATGGCGTGAAATTACTCACCGCCAGGGCGGCGCACGGGAATCCGGCCGCAAGGATCAGCAGCGCGCAGCATTTTCCGCGCAAAGCCACAGCGGTTCGGAGGCGACGTCGATCCACGGCGATACCCCTGGCTACTTGATGACGCGCCGCAAAACCGGCGCCGGCAGATTCTATTACGAAATGAAGGAAATGCGGTGCGGACCTCTCGCGCGGTGTCGGAGCGCAATTTCGAGAAATCGGTCACACTTATGAAGGCTCGTGCTCGCGATATGATCAATTCAACACCGATTTAGCGGCTGCCGGCCAGACAGGGCTGCCGGCCACACATACAGGGTCCCCAAGCTGACTGCCGGCGCGTCCAAATGCCACCGGGCGACGTTAACCTTCCGCGACCATGCGCGTTGTAGCGGAAACGGCTCTGGCGCTCGAAAGGTGAGCGCACGATTGTGACGATGGTCTACATCCGCTGACGACATATTCGATAAATTGCCGCGCAACATCGGACAACTCGAAGCATTCCGCGAGGAATCAGGACTGGTTTTCGTGCACTCGACCCGGCTCGCTCATCGTGTTCATTCTTCACTCGCATCCCTTTGCAACCGCTCGCTGGGCATGTTGCTGGCGGTGGCCCTGCTGGCCGCCTGCAGCAGCGGGGGCAACAGTGGGAGCAGCGGCAGCTCATCGTCCGAAATATCGGTAGCCATCAGTCCGACCACGGTCAGCGTTCCGCTGGCCTCGACCCAGGATTTTTCGGCCACGGTTTCCAATACCAGCAACACGCAGGTGACCTGGCAGGTCGACGGCACAGCCGGCGGTAACAGCAGTGTCGGCACCATCTCGGCGGGTGGCATTTATACCGCGCCGGACGTGATGCCGGCTTCCGGGACCGTCACCGTGGCCGCAGTGGCCGCTGCCAACCCCGCCAAGAGTGCGGCGGCGACGGTCACAATCACGACGCCGCCGCCTTCCGTGCCCACCGCTCTGAGGGTCACGGGAGTCACGAGCAGCTCGGTGTCACTGAGCTGGTCTGCGTCCAGCGATGATGGCGGACCGGGCGTCGGCGGCTACACGGTGCTGCGCGATGGCGCCAGCGTCGCAAACGTCTCGAGCGGGACCCTCTATACCGATTCGGGGCTGGCTGCCTCCACAAGCTACAGCTACGAAGTCGAGGCCTTCGACGTCGACTCGCCGCCGCATGTTTCCGCCGCCTCTGCCGCGGTGACGGCCAGCACCAGTGCCCAGAAAGGCGGCAGCTCCAGCTCGGGCAGCGGTTCCTCGTCGGGATCGGGCGGCAGCTCAACCTCAGGCTCCAGCAGCGGTTCCAGCACCAGCAGTTCCGGTGGCAGCTCGACTTCCAGCTCCAGCGGCAGCTCGACCTCCAGTTCCAGCTCCAGCAGCGGTGCCAGCGCGCCCATCACCTATGTGCAGAGCGCCTATGTGGCACCAGCCTTCGCCCTGGCCAGCGGCGCCAGCGCTACCTTCCCGTCGGCGCAAACCGCCGGCGACCTGAACATCGTCATCATCGGCTGGAACGATTCCATCTCGAGCGTGGGCTCGGTGACCGACTCCGCCGGAAATAACTATTTACTGGCGTTAGGCCCAACCACCAGCGCCGGCAACGCCTCGCAGCTCATCTACTACGCACCGAACATCGCCGCGGCGGCCGCTGGCGCCAATACCGTGACGGTGACATTCAGCAACACCATCAATAATCCTGATGTTCGCATCCTCGAATACAGCGGCATCAGCCTCAGCAATCCGTTTGATGTCGGTGCCGGCGCCAGCGGCGTCGGTACCAGCCTGAGCAGCGGCACCGTCACACTCTCGGGCACCAATGAATTGCTCGTCGGAGCGAACTACATCGCGACCACGTTCAATGCCGTGGGCGCAGGTTTCACGCAGCGCATGGTGACCTCACCGAACAGCGACCTGGTGGAAGACGAAGTGGCCTCGATCGCAGGCGCTTATAGCGCCACTTCGACGCAAACCGGCTCCAGCTGGTGGGTCATGCAGGTAGCCGCCTTCCGCGGCTCCAGCAGCGTAACCTCCAGCTCCAGCAGCAGCTCCAGCGGCAGCTCCAGCAGTAGTGGCAGCTCGAGCAGCAGCAGCTCCAGCGGCAGCTCCAGCAGCAGTGGCAGCTCCAGCAGCAGCGGCAGCTCCAGCAGCAGCAGTTCCGGCGCCTCGAGTTCCGGCACGGGCCCGTCCACCATTTCGCCTCGCCAGTCCGCCCTGACGCATCGCCAGACGCAGCAATTTACGACCAATGCCGCCGGCGGCGCGGTGGTCAACTGGACCGTCGACAACATAGCCGGCGGCAACAGCACGGTAGGTACCATCAGCAATACCGGTGTCTATACCGCGCCGGCCAGCGGGGCCGGTGTCCATACGGTCAAGGGCACCAACTCCGGCAACGCCAGCCTGAACGTGAGCGCGCCGGTGGCGGTCACCGATCTGCCCGGTGTGTTCACCTATCACAACGATCTGGCCCGCACCGGTCAGAACCTGCACGAGTACGCGCTGACCACCGCGAATGTTTCGGGCGGCAATTTCGGTAAGCGCTGGTCGTGCAGCGTGGATGGGCTGATTTCGGCACAGCCACTGTATGTGCCCAACCTGTCCATCAATGGCGGCACCCACAATGTGCTGATCGTCGCCACGATGCACGATTCGGTGTACGCGTTCGACGCCGACAATGGCAGCTGCACGCCCTACTGGCAGGTGAGCTACCTTGGAACGGGCGTGACCACAGTCTCCAGCGCCAACGCGGGCTGCGGTGACACGGCGCTTGAGTACGGAATCACCGGCACCCCGGTCATCGACCCCAGTACCAATACGCTGTACCTGGTAGCCAATACCACCGAAAACGGTGGAACCACCTACCCGCAGCGGCTGCATGCCGTGAATCTTTCGACCGGGCAGGACCAATCAACACCGACGCTCATTTCAGCGAGCGTGCCAGGCACGGGTGACGGCGGGAGCTCCGATACCTTCAATCCGCTCTATCAGAACCAGCGATCGGGCCTGGTGCTCTCAGGCGGCGCTGTGATCGTCGCCTGGGGCTCACATTGCGACAACTACCTATGGCCCTGGTACGGCTGGGTCATGCGCTTCGATGAGAACACGCTGCAGCGGACCGCCGCCTTCAATACCGCTCCGAACGGTGGGCGCAGTGGCATCTGGATGTCCGCTGGCGCCCCGGCGCTCGACTCCAGCGGCAACATGTTCTTCTCGACCGGCAACGGCTCGTTTAACAACACTTCGAGCACGGTTCAGGCCGGAGCGAACAACAACGACTATGGCATGAGCTTCATGAATCTGAGTCCGACGAACCTGACGGTACAGGACTTCTACACGCCATCGAACTACTCGGCGTGGTCGGCCAGCGATCTGGACATTTCCGCGGGCGGCGTCGTCGTATTGCCTGACGGATCGGGGCCGTCCGGCCATCCGAACCTGCTCGCAGGCACTGATAAGCAAGGACATCTGTGGAGCATCGACCGCAACAATATGTCCGGCTACGTGCCAGGGTTCGACAACACGGTCCAATACATGACCATGCCCAACGCCAGCAAGTACTCCGTGCACGGCACGCCGGCCTACTGGAACGGCATGTTCTACGCGTCCGTCGCGGGCTCCTCGGTCTATGCGTTCCAGATGACGGGCGGCCTGTTCGCGGGCACCACAGGAAACACCGGCACCGCGATCGCCTCCTCTGCGACCACGGAGAGCTATGGCTATCCAAGCCCCTCGCCCGTGATCTCGGCCTCGCCTTCGGGCAACGCGATCCTGTGGGTGCTCGACAATAACGCCAATGGCACCGACAACGGCAGCGCAGCGGCGGGACCCGCGATACTGCGGGCCTACGATGCCACCAACCTGGGGAACACGCTGTATTCGAGCTCAGCCCTAAGTGCCGACACAACCGCAGGCACGTCGGCAAAGTTCATCTCCCCCGTGGTAGCCAATGGCCACGTCTACGTGGCCGGAAATAACGCGTTCACCGTCTACGGGCTGGCGCCTTAGTCAACACGGACAACGGGCGACGACAGCGGCACCGACATCGCAATCGGTAATCGCTGTCGCCGCCCGAGGTTTCTTCTACAAGGCAGCGATTTACAATAGCTATCGGGTGCTCGTTCGAGTGCCGCGAGTTTTGCCTTGTCATAAACTTGCAACGTGGCCCGATCCGGCGCGTATAAACACGTGAACACAGGACTGCTTATCGCGTAGCAATTCACGTGCTCATCGCAGCTAACCGGCGCAGCAGCGGGCCACTGCTGATGTGCGCCACCGTCTCTCTGGCCGCGTTCCTCGGTGAACTGTGGCTGTTCCGCGAGCTGATCAACAACTACTTCCCGACCGCCGACGATATTGCCTTCGCGGTCACCTCGACCGACATCGGCGGCAGCGTCAATCCGCTGAGCTGGCTCACTGACGGATTCCACTACTACTTCCAAAGCTATACCGAATGGCAGGTCGCCAAGACCGACTTCTGGCGACCCTTCATGAATGGCTTCGTCTGGCTTCAGTACCAGTTGTTCGGCCAGTCCTGGGGGTACCAGCTCATCGTCGGCTACGCGGAACACGCGCTCATGGTAGGACTGGCGGGCTTCGTCGCCAGCCAGGTGCTGAACCTGAAGCGCTCGCTGACGTTGGCGGTGATGCTGATCGCGGCGCTGAATCCAGCCTTCTGGTCCTTCAACGATGCCTACGACGCGGTCACCCACAACGCGCCGCCGGAGCTGCTGCAGTACCCGATTTTCCAGGTGGAGCTGCTGTGCGCGATCCTGATGACGAGTGCCTTCATCGCCTTTGTACGCGGGCGCTACGCGCTCTACTGCCTGGCGGTTACCACCGCGCTGCTGCTCAAGGAGACCGCCCTGCCCATCCCGGTAGCAGCGCTGCTGCTGGTCGGCGCCTGGAGGCGCGACGACGCACGGCATACCGCACGCAATCTCGCGTGGCTGCTGCTGCCTTTGGCTATCTGGGGCGCGGGCAGAGCATTGATTTTCCACTTCGGCAAAGACATCTACGTGCTCGATTCCGCCGGGCCGTGGGGGTGGCTGCTAAAACCGATCCGCAATGTGCTGCTGCTGCCCTCGACGCTTTATCGCGGACCGCTGCGAGTGACCTTGGGTGCGTTGCACGCGCACGATTGGCGCCTGCTGCTGCTGCACGCATATCAGCTGTTGGGCAACCTGGCCTGGTGGCTGGCACTTCTCTACGCCGCTTACCGGGCCTGGAAGGACTTTGGCCGCAGATGGCTGCTGGCCGCACCGGCACCGTGGATCGCCGCGCTGATTTTCGCGCTCGGCAATCTGGGCCTCGTGATGCTGCTGCAGGCTCCGGATCCAAGGTATCTGTACCTGTGGTTCGCACTCGGTCCTGCGGCAATTTTTGCCGCCCTCGCCAACCGGAAACATAACATCGCGCTGCCTGCCGCGCTCAGTGTGATCCTGCTGGTGCCGACGTTCTTCTCCGTGCGTGAGGTGCTGTCGCCGGACTCGATCAGCGACTACGCACTGATCAAACGCTCCGGCAAGGAACTGACGCAGCTGCTGGCACACATGCCACCCGGCGTCACGACCGTGTACCTGGTCGACGACACCGTGGTGCAGGCCACGGCCTCATCGTACCTGGCGAAGTTTGCCGGCTATCGCGGTCGCATCGTGGTCGTCAACAGCGTCACCCCGATCCTCGGGTGCCACTCCACGCCGGAAGCGCACTCACGCTACGCGCTGTTGCAGACGCCCTCCGCCACCGAACTGGAATACACGGCGCCCGATTGTTTCTACGAACTGAAGGAAGAGCCGCTTGCCGGATTCGACGATCACAAGCAGGTCAAACGGGGCCCGTCGATGATTTATCACTTTCCACAGATGCAGATCGTGGACTCGCGTTCGGTGCTTTCAGGCAACCAATACGATGTGGGCAAGCGATGGAGTGTCACAGTCAGCGACGCTTCCTGTGAGCGTCCTGGAGCCTGCCTGTGGCTGGGCCTGGATCCTCAGCGGCAAATCTACTACCCGCTGAACTGAGCTGCCGGGCGCCCTTACGGGCGGCCGGCAGCGTCAGCCGACTTTCAGTCGATCAGTCGATCATTCGATCGCAATGGCATTGGTACCCACGGACGTTGTCGCCAGTGGCGAGCCATTCACCTGCGTCGGCACTCCCGTCACCGGATTGGTCGTGAACTCCGTGATGGAGCCATCACCGCTGTTGGCCGTGTACAGGAGGTGACCCGACGGATCGATGCCGATCCCGAAAGGTCCGTAGCCGATCGTCGCGCCGGAATCCTCCGTCGTATATGGCGATCCCGCAAGCTGCGTCGTCAAGGCGCCCGTCGCGCCGATGCTATACGCGTACAACTTATTGTTGGCACCGTCCGTGACATACAGGAAACGACCCGTGTAATCGATCGCGATTGCCCCGGGGTTAACAGTTATCCCCAGCAGGAAGGGACTGCCGGCGATCGGCGTCAGCGTGCCATTGGCGGCATTCAGCGAGTAGCCAGAAATGGTCCCGTCGCTGTTGTTGGAGACGTAAACGAAGCGATCCAGCGGATCGACAGTCACCCAGACCGGGTTGGCGCCCGTCGCCGCCGACGCTTGCGTAGTCGGAGTCAGGTTGCCCGAGGTGACGGGATTGTTGAAGGTGAAGCCGGCCACATTCGGCGCGAACTGGTTGGCCGCAAAGGCGAACAGGTCCGACGGATCGACCGTCACATAGACCGGAGCCGCACCCGGTACCAGCGCTGTCGCGAATGGTGAGCCTGACACCGGAGTCAACCCACCGGTCGTCTGATTGATCGCGAAGACAACGATCACACCGGTCGGATTGGTGGCGGTATCGTTATAAGCGTTCTGGTTGTCGGCCACGAGCAGGAACTTGCCCGACGGGTCGACCGCCACGGACTGCGGTGTACTGCCCGCCCCCGCCGTCGCGGGCACTGGAGGCGGTGTGCCGGTCGAAACCGAGCCTACAGCCAGCAACGTTCCCGTCGTCGGGTCGGCCGAGTAAATGGAGACGTCCGCGCTGCCAGCGTCGGCAGCGTATACATAGGTTCCGGCACCAGCGGGCAGTACTACATACGCGACGCCCGCCGGAGCGGATGTGCCCGCCGGAGTGGCCTGGCTGTTAACGAAGCCCAGCGCACCTGTGTTCGATGCGATGGTAAACGATGACACCGTGCCAGATGCCTGATCCACGGTATAGGCAAATGTACCCTCGTTGCGGCAGCTGATGGCCACGTTAGTGACATTCGCCGCGGTCACATTGCCGGTGCCGCCCTGGACGACGCAGAACTGCGCCGGGGTCTGCGGCTGCGTGCCGACGGTCACGGCGTAGGCCGCACCATTGATCAGCTTGGTCGCAAACGTAAAGGTGGTGCTATTGGTCAGTACGGTGAGATTGTCGCCACCGTTATCCTTCAGCACCAGGCCGCTGCCGGTATAGCCGCTGATCGTGCCACCAATCGAATAGAGATTGGTGGTGCAGACGACGTTGACGTTCGTGACGGCCGCGTTCGTGACGGTGCCGCCGCCATTGGACACGACACAGGTCTGCGACGGGGCCGTGGGCTGCGTCTTGACCAGGATGTTGTAAGTGCTGCCGCTGGGCAGGGTCAGATATACCTGGGCTCCAATGGCCGCAATAGGAATGGCGGCGCCGGTCACGCCGTTCTGCAGCTGGAGTCCTGTCCCCAACGCACCACTGGTCACGCTGACCGTGCCACCCACTGCGTAGTTATTGGTCGTGCAGGTAACCGTGATGTTGGTGACCGCAGCCAACGCGACCGTGCCGGTCCCATTGGCGACCACGCAGGTCTGCGAGGGAGCGGTCGGCTGCGTGCCGACGGTCACCGCATACTGAGTGCCGGTGTTCAGATTGCCCGCGGTAAAGGATCCATTGGCTCCGACCGCAACCGGGTTGGCGCCATTCATGAGTACCGTGAGTCCCGTTCCCACCAGTCCCGACACCGTGCCGCCCACGGCAAAGGTATTGGTGGTGCAATTGACTGCGACGTTCGTGACGTTCGCGGCCGCGATCGTGCCGGTGCCGTTGGTCACCGTACAGACCTGTACCGGACCGGTTGGCTGGGTCTTGACCGTCACGGCATAAGGCGAACCGCTGCCGACGGTCTGTGAAAAGGTGAATGCCTGGGATGCGGAGATCGGCAGGTCATCGCCGGCGTTGTCCTCCAGTACCAGTCCAGTGCCGCTCAGACCGGTCACTGCGCCGCCCACCGTGTACCCGTTGGTTTTACACGTGACTACGACGCTGGTGACGTCCGCGCCGCTGACCGTTCCGGTGCCAGCCGCGACGGTGCAGTTCTGAGTGGGGCTCGATGGCTGGGTCTTGACCGTAACCGCGTATGCCGCTCCGCCGGACAGCGCCGTCGGGAACGTAAAGGCGCCGCTGGCCGAGACCGGCAGGTTGTCACCGCCGTTGTCCTGCAGGACCAGGCCCGTGCCGACCAGGCCACTGACCGAGCCACCGATCGTAAAGTGACTTGGACTGGTGTTGGAATCGCCGCCGCCGCAGGCCGTAACCAGCCAGCCTGTGAGTACCGCCAAGGCAACGCCGCGAACGTGTTTGAGCATCATATAAGAGCGATCCTGTGGTGAATTCTGTCGGGCCTGTCGTAGTCCGCATGACCGCAGGCAGCGCGATCCGCAATCCGCGATGCGCTAAAACCCCGTACTGCGATCTTCTGTGAGTTTGTCAAAATCAGCGCAAATTCTGCGCGGGCGCCAGAGTGAGAACCGTGAGATTCATCACAGATGTATATAGTTGTCTGCAGCGAGAGACATTAGTTTTTTTTGATCGCGATTGTTGAGCTCGCTTTGCTCGCTAAAACCGTAAAGAAATTACAAGAACGAGCATTGTGCGACTCAGGTCGTCGCGACCTCTTAACCGCTGCCATCTTTGATGGCGTCCCCAAGGGGATTCGAACCCCTGTTACCGCCGTGAAAGGGCGATGTCCTGGGCCTCTAGACGATGGGGACCCGGCCGCGACGGCGCTTTGAAAGGTGGTGGAGCTAGACGGGATCGAACCGTCGACCTCTTGCATGCCATGCAAGCGCTCTCCCAGCTGAGCTATAGCCCCACGGAAGGGGCGCGAAGCTACGCAACCCCATGAATCCTGTCAACAACGCCGCCCTCAGGCACGGGGGACGGCGCTGGAAGCCCGCAGCACAGCGCGACCGACGCGCGCCTGCACCTTCTCCGAGCCCAGCAGCGCGACCGTCAGATCGATTGGCGGCGACACGGCGCCGCCGCTGACCGCGACGCGCAGCGGCTGCGCCACCTTGCCCATGCCCAGCCCATATTGCGACGCAACATCATTGATGACCGCGTGAATGGCGTCCGCCTTCCAGTCAGGCAATGCCGCCAGACCGGTGCTCAGTGCCTGCAGCAGCGGCACCGCTTCGGCGGTCAGATGCTTTCGCGCGGCCGCCTCATCAAAGGCGGCGAAGTCCTTGAAGAAAAAGAGACTGTTCTGCGCCATTTCCTTCAGCGTGCGCGAACGCTCGCGCTGCGCGGCGACCACGCCCTCCAGCAGATTCGGGTCGCTGGCGTCGATACCGAGCAGGGCCAGCTGGGCCTTTAGCGCTGCCGCCAGCGCCGGAATGGGCGTTCGCATGATGTGCTGCTGGTTGAGCCAGAGCAGCTTTTCGGGATTGAATGCCGAGGCTGCTTTGTTGACATCCTTGATGTCGAAGGCGGCAACCATCTCCTGGCGTGAAAAGATCTCCTGGTCGCCGTGCGACCAGCCCAGCCGCACCAGGTAATTAAGCAAGGCATCGGGCAGGAAGCCCTCCTGCTGGTATTGCAGCACGCTCACCGCCCCATGCCGCTTGGAGAGCTTGGCGCCATCGGGCCCGAGGATCATGGGCAGATGGGCGTAGACCGGCGGAGTCGCCCCCAGAGCCTGCAGCATGTTCATCTGCCGCGGAGTGTTGTTGAGGTGATCGTCGCCGCGGATGACGTGCGTAATTCCCATGTCCATGTCATCGACGACGACGCAGAAATTATAGGTGGGATTGCCATCCGAGCGCGCGATGATCAGATCGTCGAGTTCGGCATTTTCGAACACCACGCGGCCATGTACCTGATCCTCGACCACGACTGCGCCTTCAGTGGGGCTCTTGAACCTGATGACCGGTACCACCCCCGGCCGGGGTGTGCTGCGCTCCCGGCAACGACCGTCGTAACGCGGCTTCTCCTTGCGCGCGAGCTGCTGCTCGCGCAGCGCCTCGAGCTCCTCGCGGGTACAGTAGCAGCGGTAGGCCTGCCCGCGCTCGAGCATCTGCGCCAGCACCGAGTTATAGCGGTCGTAGCGCTGCGTCTGGAAATAAGGCCCCTCATCCGCATCCAGCCCCAGCCACTGCATGCCGTCGAGAATGACGCGCACCGCCTCGTCGGTAGACCGTTCGCGGTCGGTGTCCTCGACGCGCAGGATGAACTTGCCGTGATGCCGGCGCGCATACAGCCAGCAGAACAGCGCCGTGCGCACACCACCGATGTGCAGCAGGCCCGTGGGGCTGGGAGCGAACCGTGTCACGACGTTCATGCGACGCGCATCCTACCGGCGGGCGTCTCGCCGTGCCACGGCTGTTGCGCCTCTGTCACGCGCCGCTTAAACTTTCCGGCCCTCGAGCAGGGGCGGTTAGCTCAGCGGTAGAGCACTGCCTTCACACGGCAGGGGTCACTGGTTCGATCCCAGTACCGCCCACCACGCACAGTCACCTACCTCACGCCGCCGTGAGGGGCGCCCCATCGACGCCGCCCTGCGAGATCACCCGATATTCCTCAAGCCCGATTCCCTCCGCAATTTCTTTGGCGCGGGCGAATTTGAAGTCAAGCACCGCATTTTGAATATCGATCAGCGCTTTCGGATGCTCCTGCGCCATTTTTGCGAGAATCTCTAAGTCTCTGCGCGTTCTTCGAGCACTGCCCACCGAAAACGATTCGCCGACCGCTGTGAGGCTCGGTGGGGACCGCGCACTGTCTTCCGTCGTCGCTGCCCGGCGACGAGGCACTCCACGCGAGCTGACGCAAGACCGATTTCGTTCGTATTGCGAATCGATTCTCGGCCGCGCGTCACATTTTGCACAAGCGCGAATATGACGCGCGTCACTTACGGCGCGCAAAGCTGCTGAAAACAAGCACGCACTGTTTCGATGTCCCTGATTGGCGACACGTCCGTGCATGAAGACACTTTGTCGGTCGGAAAGATCCCACGAAGAATGGCGTCCATCGAGCAATGCAACTTCACGGGATCCACCAAATGTACCTAACAACTTTTCGACGCGCAGCCCTGATCAGCGCGCTTCTGTCCAGCCTCGCAGCATGCGGTGGATCGAACTCGGACTCAGCGGCCAGCACAGGCGCTGCGGCAATACCGGCCTCGGTGGCAGTCGTTCCGGCTACTCCGACGACGGGCACCGCGGCTACCACCGGCACCTCCTCGGCCAACACCGGGTCGACGACGGCCGCCGCCAGCCCGTCCAGCAACGGCACGATGCTCACCACCACGACGGGACAGATCGTCGACAGTTCGCTGAACCATTGGACCCTGAAGAACGGCGTGGCCTACGAAGGCACGGCGCCTGCCGGCTACTCAGCCAACGTCGCCGCGCTGCTCTACTACTCGGGCAAGGTCTACCAGGAAAATGCCACGGGCGGCTGGTGGGTCTGGAATGGCAGCGCCTGGGTTGCCAGCACGAACCCGGAAGCGACCGCAGCAGCGAGCTCCAGCTCGAGCTCGGGCAGCTCCAGCAGCTCCAGTTCGAGCTCCAGCAGTTCGGGCGGCACCACCGCCGCGGCCTCAGGCGCCACCGGTACGCCCGCTGCGCTGCTGAGCTACATCAACAGCCTCTCGGGCCAGACCAAGCACATCCTCTCGGGCCAGCACACCAGTTACTGGGATTCGAACCCGATGGATTACGAGCAGAACGCGGCAAGCCAGACCGGCAAGAGCGTGGCGATTCTCGGTGTCACCTCGGGCGATGAGGGCAGCACGGAAAACACCGCCGCGCTGGCCAATGCGTGGCTCGCCAAGGGCGGCATTCCGCTGGTGTCATGGTGGCCCAGCAATCCGTACACGGGCGCCTACGGCGGCGGCCCGGTCAGCTCCAGCCAGTTCGGCCAGCTGACTCAGCCCGGCACTGCCGCCTATGTGGCCTGGTACAAGCTGCTCGACCAGCAGATCGCGATCCTCAAGTCGATCAACGGGCCGGTCCTGTATCGCCCCTTCGTCGAGATGAACGGCAACTGGTCATGGTGGGGCGCCCAGTCGACGACTGAGATGGTCACCGTCCAGCAGCAGATGCACGACTACTTCGTCAGCCAGGGCGTCACGAACATTCTCTGGGTGTTCAACGTCAATGATTGGAATGGTAACTACACCCAGTACTATCCGGGTTCAGCGTACGCGGACATCGTCAGCTGGGATGCGTATCCCCCGCAGGCCAACGACCCGACCTACGCTGCGCTGGTCACACTGAACAAGCCCATCATGCTCGCGGAGAGCGGTGTGGAGTCGGCTAACAACAACGCGGTGTCACCGTTCAGCGGCGACAACAGTCAGCTGCTGGCGACGGTCAAGACCAATTTCCCGAAGGTGTTCGCGGTGGTCTTGTGGTGCCAGAACTGGGGCCTGCCGGAGCAGAACGGCGAAGCGGCCTTCATGAACGATTCGGCCATGCTCTCACTGGGTGATCTGCCCTCGGGCCTGGTCGATCCGTAGCATCAACGGGGGCGTTTGGTACGACGTCTCAGTGCATCGAGGAGCTCCGTGAGCTCCTCGATGCGCATCAGGAGCCCGCAGGCAACAAACGCCGCCGCGCCCAGCACCACCGTCCCAAGCAGTGCGGCGAGCTTGGTAAAGAAGGACTGGATCTCCCAGTCGCTCAGAAGCCAATGGGACGAGGCGCCGCAAAGTGCGATCAGCACCAGCGAAGCCAGCGCCACCTTTCCCAGCATCTGCAGCATGCGCCGCGATTCGAGCCGCCCCAGGCGGCGCTGCATCAGCACGTAGAGCAGCATAAAATTGCAGCTCGCCACCAGCCCGGTAGAAAAGGCCAGGCCGCGGACGCCCCAGCCGAGCTGGAAGGTGAATACCCAGTTGAACAGCAGGTTCAGCCCCACAGCCAGGAAGCTGACGACCATCGGGGTCTTGCGCCGGTCCAACGCGTAGAAGGCTCCCACGAGCACCTTGAGCGCCGCGTAGCCTGCCAGACCGATTGCGTAATACCGCAGGGCCCCCGCTGCCTGGGCGGCCTGATGCGCATCGAATCGCCCGTGCTGGTACAGCACCGAAACGATAGGTTCCGCCAGCATCATCAGCCCGATCGTCGCGGGTATGGTCAAGAGAAAGGCGAGCCGCATGCCACGCGAGAGCTCCGCCCGGAACGTGCCCATATCTCCCGCCACCACCAGTCGCGACAGCAAGGGCAGCGTCACGGTGCCGAGCGCCACCCCGAACAATCCGAGTGGCAGCTGCATCAGCCGGAACGCGATCGACAGCCAGAAAATCGGCCCGTCGCCCAGCGTCGAGGCGAACATCGAGTTAATCAGCACATTGAACTGCGTGGTGCTGGCGGCGATCACCGTCGGCCCCATGAGCCTGAGAATGGCGCGAACGCCATCATCGCGCCACTGAAAGTCGGGACGAAACCGGTATCCCAGGTGGGCCAGCGATGGCAACTGCACGCACAGCTGCAGCGCGCCGCCGATCAAGGTGCCGAATGCGAGCCCGATCAGCGCCCGCGGCCCGAAGTGCGGATCGATCCAGAATCCCAGCACCACGCCACCGACGATCGAGCCGATATTGAAGAAACTGGAAGCCATCGCCGGCAGCCCGAAGACGCCCTTGGCATTGAGCATGCCCATGACGAGTGCAGCCAGGGAGACCATCAGGATGAAGGGAAACATGATGCGGGTGAGCTGCACCGTCAGGGCGGCCTTGTGCGGGTCGAAACCCGGCGCCAGCAATGCCACGAGCTGCGGCGAATACAGCATTCCCAGCAGGCAGATCACGCCCAGCGTCAGTGCCGTCAGCGTTGCCACCTTGTCCGCCAGCCGCCAGGCCGCCGCATCGCCGCCGCGGGCGATGCTCTTGCTGAAAGTCGTGACGAAGGCGGTCGACAACGCGCCCTCGGCGAACAGATCCCGCAGCAGATTGGGAATACGGAATGCCGCCGTGAAGGCATCCATGGCGCCGCCGCCGCCAAACAGCGCCGCGCAGACCTGCTCGCGCACCAGCCCCAGGATGCGGCTGCACATCACGGCAAGGCCAATGGCCCCCGCGGCCCTGGTGTTCAGCCGCTCGCCCGCACTCACGGCGGCGCTTCCCGGTGCATGAGGGCAAGGCGCAGCAGCACCAATGCGCTCACGCATAACAGCGAGAGGATGCTGGTGCGCATGCCTGCCACCGCGATGACTTCGAGTTGCGCGCCGACCGGCATCGAGGCGGCGTGCACGTGCCACCACGACACGCCAACCTCGAGCAGCGGCAAGGCGATATAGAGCGCCGTCCACAGCTGGCGTTCGCGCGGCCGCAGCCTTCGTGACTGGGGAGTCTTCAGGACCGAGGCGTGCCGTAGCCACAACCATAGTGCAGCTGCCACTGCGATCAGCCCGAGAACGCTGCTGCCGTATTGCAGCCAGCGCCAGATATGCAGCGAGTGTCCGTCGAGCTCGGGGCCATAGGCGCCGAGCACGGGAAACATCCGCACCGCGCGCGCGTTCTCATGCGTGAACTCGTCCCACACCAGGTGCGTCACCGCGGCCAGCAGGATGACCACGGCCGCGTACAGCCACGCTTGCGGTGAATACCATGAGGGACTGGGGTGCGCCTGCTCCGCGGCCTGCAGGCGTGCGTAGGCGCCGTCAGGAGCCACTTCGAGAACGGCAGGCTTGACCAGCAGTAGCGTCAGCGCATAGGCGGCCAGTCCCATCGGCAGGCAGAACGTCCATAGCGCCATCAGGCTGTGCGTTTGCCAGCGGAAATTGAAGCCGGGTAACAGCATGCCGAAGTCGGGCACCATGCTGCCGATCACCGCCGCGGAAAACAGGTGCGCGCGCGAGAGCGCGCGATACGCCGGCAGTACCGCGGCCACGTGCGAGACGGTAAAGGGCATGGCTCTCAGCCAGTCCAGTCGCGGACGGCCGCTGCGTGCTCCAGGCGGCGCGGCGCCGGCGCCTTGTTACTACTGGCGATGGTGCCCACGTAGAGGAAGCCGAGGCAGCGCTCGTCGGCCGCGAACTTGAGCGCCTCGGCCACCTTGGGATCATAGGCGTTGGCGCCCGTGAGCCAGATGGCGCCATACCCCAGGGCATGGAATGCATTTAACAGGTTCATGACCCCGGCGGCGGCCGAGAACAGCTGCTCGAGTTCAGGGACCTTGGGCGAATCCGTCACGCGTGCGCCGACCGCGATGACCAGCGGTGCGCTCGCCAGCATCCGCCGGGTCTTGTCGATCTTGCCCGGTGGCGCCGGAGGCTCGCGCTCCACCATTCGTACGGTCAGCAGATCCGACAGGCGCGCACGCGCCTCGCCCTGGATAAGTACCATCCTGAGGGGCCGGAGCGCGCCATGATCGGGGGCGCATAACGCCGCATCGATGGCGGCGCTGATCTCCTGCGGCGTAGGACCGGGCCCGGATAGCTGCTGCGCCGGCACCGATCGACGCGACAGCAGCGCTTCCAGGCCGCCGGAGCGCTCAGTGCTCATCGAGCAGCCGCAACAGCTCGGCAGTCTTCTCTTGCATCAGCGCCGCATCATCGCGCGATTCCACGTTCAGCCGCACCAGCGGCTCGGTGTTGGAGCCCCTGAGGTTGAAACGCCAACGGTCGAACTCCATCGACAGGCCGTCGATCATTTCCACGGTCTTGGCGCGGGCCCGATAGTGATCCTGGATACGCGCAATAACGCTCTTGGCATCCGCGGCTGCCCCCAGCTCGCGATTGATTTCACCGCTGGCCGGATAGAGCCGCTGACGCTCCCCCACCAGCTCGGACAGCGTCTTCCCCGACTGACTCATGATCGCCAGCACCAGCAGCCACGGGATCATGCCGCTGTCGCAGTACGCGAAGTCACGGAAATAATGATGCGCGCTCATCTCGCCGCCGTAGATGGCATCGACTTCGCGCATCTTCTGCTTGATGAACGCATGCCCGGCCTTGCAGATCACGGGGGTGCCGCCGCAGCTGTGAACGATATCGATCGTGTTCCAGGTCAGCCGCGGATCATGCACGATGCGCGCGCCGCCATGCCGGCGAAGGAAGGTCTCGGCCAGCAGCCCGACCAGGTAGTAGCCCTCAACGAAGGCGCCCTGATCGTCGAAAAAGAAGCAGCGGTCGAAATCCCCGTCCCACGCCAGGCCCAGATCGGCATGATGTGATCGCACCGCGTTGCTGGTCACCGCCCGATTCTGCTCCAGCATGGGATTGGGGACGCCGTTCGGAAAGCTGCCGTCGACCTCGTGGTTGATCTTCACGAACTCCACCGGCAGGTACGGTTCCAGCTGGTCGACGATCAGGCCGGCGCCGCCGTTGCCGGCGTTGACGACGACCTTGAGCGGCTTGAGTGCGGCGGTGTCGACATAGCTCAGCAAATGGTCGATGTAGCTGCGGCTGATATCCAGGCTGCGCACCGTGCCCGGTGCCACCTTGGCGGGCAGCTGTCGATTCTCGATCATCTGGCGCATCTGCAGCAGCCCATTGTCGGAGCTGATCGGCTTGCTCTGCTCACGCACGAACTTCATGCCGTTGTAGTCCGGCGGGTTGTGGCTGGCCGTCACCATGATCCCGCCGTCCAGGTTCTGCGAAAAAGTCGCGAAGTAGACTCCTTCGGTACCGCACAGGCCAATGTCAGCCACATCGACGCCCGAGTCGGTCAGGCCACGGGCCAGCGCGGCCTGCAGTTTGCTGCTGGATTCGCGAATGTCGCGGCCAACCGCCACGCGGCCCGGCTTGATCAGCGCCGCATAGGCCTGGCCGATCTCATAGGCCAGCTGCTCGTTGAGTTCATCGGGAATCCGGCCTCGTACATCGTAGGCCTTGAAGCATCGAAGCGTTGACATGCTGTCCTTGTAATCGCCCTTAAGTAATGGTGCCCTGCCGGCCGTAACGATCTTCGTAGCGCGTGATGTCGTCCTCGCCAAAGTATCCGCCGGTCTGCACTTCGATTATATGCAGCGGTATGCGGCCCGGGTTCTCGATGCGATGTCGCACTCCGATCGGAATGTAGGTCGATTGATTCTCTTCGAGCAGGAAAGTTTCCTCGCCGCGCGTGATGCTCGCGGTGCCGGACACGACCACCCAGTGCTCGGCCCGATGGTGGTGCATCTGCAGCGACAATGCGCTGCCCGGACGAATCACCAGGCGCTTGACCTGGAAACGCGGGCCGACATCGACACTGTCGTAGCTGCCCCAGGGTCGGAACACCTGCCGGTGCAGCGAATATTCATAGCGATTTTTTGCCTTCAGTCGCGCGACCAGCTGCTTCACCTCCTGCACCCGGTCCTTCGGAGCCACCATGACGGCATCCTTGGTCTCCACGACCACGTGGTCGCGCAGCCCGACGGTCGCGACCAGCCGGCTCTCGGCGTAGATGTAACTGTCGTGCGTATCCTCGACCAGCACATCACCGCGCAGCGCATTGCCGTTTTCGTCCTGTTCGCAGGCGGCATGCAGCGACGCCCACGAACCCACATCGCTCCAGCCCGCATCGAGCGGTATCACGACCGCATCAGCCGTTTTTTCCATGACGGCGTAGTCGATCGACTCGCTGCGGCAGGCGCCGAACACATTGGCATCGAGGCGAGTGAAGTCGAGGTCGCGGGTCGCGCCGGCAAAACTGCTGCGGCAGGCTGCGGCAATATCGGGCGCGTACTTCTCGAGTTCCTCGAGATAGCGGCGCGCGCGGAACAGAAACATGCCGCTATTCCAGTAGTACTCTTTCGATGCGACATAAGCCCGCGCCCGCTCGGCATCGGGTTTCTCGACGAATTCGGCAATGCGGTAGCCCTCGCCCAGAGCCGATCCCCGCCTGATGTAGCCATAGCCGGTCTCAGGAGCATTCGCCACCACGCCGAAGGTCACCAGCGCGCCATCGCGCGCCGCGACGGCGGCCGCTTCGACGGCGCGGTGAAACGCCGGCAGATTGCGGATCACATGATCGGCAGGCAGTACCAGCAGCAGCACGTCGCCTTCGTCGGAAGCAAGCGATGCATGCGCCGCCAGCGCAATCGCCGGTGCGGTGTTGCGTCCCTTGGGCTCGAGCACGATGGCCCGCGGGACGCAGTTGATCTCGCGCAATTGTTCGGCCACGAGGAATCGGTGGGCCTCGTTGCACACCACGGTCGGCGGGGTGGCGTCCAGGCCTGCGACCCGGCGCACGGTCTCCTGCAGCATCGTGTATTCACTGGTCAGCGGCAGCAGTTGCTTGGGGTACAGCTCGCGCGACAATGGCCAGAGTCGCGTACCGGCGCCGCCGGAAAGAATCACTGGGACCAGCATGGCTAGCTTTTCTCCGCTTTGAGTTCTGCGACCTGCACCGATGCCTTTGGCCTGCGCCCACGTCCGACGGCGATGTAATGCAGGCCCATTCGTTCCATCAGCGACGGCTCATACAGATTTCTGCCATCAAAAATTACCGGCTCCTTGAGCAGCGTCTTCAGTCGCGCGAAGTCAGGGCTGCGGAATTCCTTCCACTCAGTGGCAATGAGCAGGGCAGTCGAGCCCTGCGCGGCCTCATAGGCATCCTTGCAAAAGGTGAGCTGCTGCGTCATCGGGTGCCCGGCGAACAGCCTGCGCGCCTCATTGGCGGCCACCGGATCGTAGGCACGAACCCGTGCCCCCGCCCGCAGCAGCTCATCGATGATGACCAGGCTCGGGGCCTGGCGCATGTCATCGGTGTTCGGCTTGAAGGCCAGGCCCCAGAGCGCGAAGGTCTTGCCGCTGAGGCCATCCGTGAAGTGGCTGCGCACCTTGGCGATCAGTACGTGCTTCTGCCGCTCGTTGACGGCCTCTACGGCGCGCAGCAGCTCGGCGTTGTGGCCCACACGGGAGGCCGAATGAATCAGCGCCTTCACATCCTTGGGGAAACACGAGCCGCCGTAGCCGACGCCCGGATAGATGAAGCTGTAACCGATGCGTGGATCCGAGCCGATGCCGATGCGCACCTTCTCGATGTCCGCACCGACGCGTTCGGCCACGCCGGCGAGTTCGTTCATGAAGCTGATCTTGGTGGCAAGCATGGCGTTGGCGGCGTACTTGGTCAGCTCGGCAGAACGGATATCCATGACGATCAGTCGATCGTGGTTGCGCGTAAAGGGTTCGTACAGGGCGCGAATCAGCTCTGAGGTCCGCGGGTTATCGGTGCCGACGATGACGCGGTCCGGCCGCATGAAATCCTCGATCGCGGCGCCTTCCTTCAGAAATTCCGGGTTCGAAACCACGTCGAACTCGACCGCCGCGTTGCGGGTGCCCATGCTGCTCTGCACTTGCTGCCGCACCTGGTCGGCGGTGCCGACCGGCACGGTGGATTTGGTGACCACGATGGCATAGCGCGTGAGGTGCTCGCCGATGGAACGCGCCACCGTCAGCACATGGCGCAGGTCCGCCGATCCATCCTCATCCGGCGGAGTGCCGACCGCGATTAGCTGGAACAGGCCATGATCGACGGCGCGCGCCGG
Organism: uncultured Gammaproteobacteria bacterium; assembly: GCA_963819195.1. Lineage (GTDB taxonomy): Bacteria > Pseudomonadota > Gammaproteobacteria > Steroidobacterales > Steroidobacteraceae > FEN-1191. The sequence goes on along the minus strand of CAWFVL010000002.1, from coordinate 446,129 downwards.
ATCGGTGGTGAATTCGAGTCGGCCGGCTTCGCGATTGCGACGAATCAGAACATCCAGGCCGGGCTCATGGATCGGCACCTCACCTCGATTGAGCATGTCGATGCGCGCCGGATCGATGTCGACACACAGCACATGGTTGCCCGCATCGGCCAGGCAGGCGCCGGAGACCAATCCGACGTAGCCAGAGCCAAAAATCGTCACTTTCACGAAATAAAGCCTTGAAATAACTGCAAATCGCAGCGTAGCGGATGCGCCCCGACAAGGCAAAGCATCCTCTCCGGGGCTGTGAGGGATCCTTGCAATCGGTACCGGATCAAGTCAAAGTCGGCCGTCACAATTATAAGTCCGCGTCGCGCCGCTTTAGGCAGTTTTGTCCCGCGCCGGCTCACGACTAGGGAGGGAGTTCTCGCCAAGGATGGCGACTCCCCTTAACTTCCACGAAAGATGCAATTGATTCGCCCCGGGTCAGGTGCAACCATGCCCGCCACTAAAACGATTACGGGGACGCATCGCGAATGAAGATCTACGGCGCCGACAACCGAGAGATGATGAACATCACTGCGCTCGAGCGCGACGGCGGCGAACTGGTGATCCGGGGCAAGATTTTTGGCGCCATGCCATTGACTGCAAAACTGCGCCCGGAAGAGGCGCGCGCGGCGCTCAGACTGCTGAATTTTCGCACCGCCCTGTTCCTGTTGACCATCATCTTCCGGCGCAAGAGCGCCTGAGCATGACGCGGACGCCGGGCTTCCTGCAGGGCATCATGCTGCTGCTGCCGATCACGCTGGCGGTCATGGGCGTTTCGCTGCTGACCACCTTCGTGCCGATGATCAACCAGCACTTCCAGGATGTGCCGCACTATGCCTACCTGATCCAGGGCGGCATCGTGACCATGCCTTCGATCTGGATCGTGCTGTTTTCGCCCATTGCCGGCTGGCTCGCCGATCGATTCGGCCGCCGCAACATTCTGATCGCGGCGATGATTGTTTATGCCTTCGTCGGAATAGCCCCGACCTTCCTGGATAGTCTCTACGCCATCATCGTCTCGCGCATGGGCGTGGGCATCTGCGAGTCGATCGTGATGACGGTCTCGACCACATTGATCTGCGACTACTTCGACGGCAAGTCCCGCGAGCGCTGGCTGGCCGGGCAGACGGCCACGGCCTCACTGGCCGCGCTGATCATCATTCCGCTGGGCGGGGTTCTGGCGGGCCGCTATGGCTGGCGCGGACCGTTCTACGTCTACCTCTATAGTCTGTTGCTGGTTGCCGGCGTGGCAGCCTTCATCTGGGAGCCCAGGCCTGCCCCGACGGTCGCGCCGAGGGGCGAGTCGCACCCGGAAGTGCCATTTCCCTGGGCCAGAATGCTGGCGCTATGCGGCCTCACCCTCGTGGCCGCCGTCATGTTTTATTCAATCATCACGCAGAACGCCAACGCACTGGCCGCACTCGGTGTGCACGATGCCCAGCGCGTCGGCGTGCTGACCATGATTGCGAGCCTGGGCGTGCCGATCGGCACCTTTGCGTACTGGATTGCCTCGCGCCTGCGAATCGGCTGGCTCCTTTGCCTGGATTTCGCGCTGATCGGCATCGGCTTCTTTGGCATGGGCCGCGCCGTGGATCCGGGCAGCTATGTCATGAGCGCCTTCGTCAACCAGCTCGGCTGCGGCCTCGTGCTGCCGACCATGCTGGTTTGGACCACGCGCGGACTACCGTATGAAATCCGCGGGCGCGGCAATGGCATGTGGCAGGGCGCTTTTGCCATCGGCCAGTTTGCCAGCGGCATGGTGCTGCAATTTCTGGGCGAACAATCCGGCGGCCTGCTGCCGGCTTTCAGCCGACTGAGCGTAGTGTGCTTCGCGGTAGCGGCAGCATCCATCGTCGGCGCGCTGTTCGGCGGCAGGGGAGCCGCGGCGGCAGCGGCTCATTGATCGGGACCTACCAGGCCGTCGCACCGCCATCGATGCGGAAATCCGCCCCCGTCACCCAGCCGGCCTCGTCTGATACCAGATAGGTCGCAAACCAAGCGACATCGTCGGGCTGTCCGAGTCGTTTGATCATGAGTTTGGCGAGAATGCCGTCCTTGTAGCCCGGCTTCTCGAGTTCCGGCCGGGTGGCGCCCGTCACGATCATGGCCGGAGAGATGCTGTTGGCCCGAATGTTATGCGGGCCGCCCTCCGCCGCCAGCTGCCGCGTCATCGCCAGCACACCGCCCTTACCCGCGCAATGCGCCAGTGCGCCGGCGACCGGATGGGCCACATGCGCATTGGCACTGGCGAAGTTGACGATCGAGCCGCCCCCTCGCTGTTTGAGGTACGGCCACGCCGACTGGCAACCGAGAAACACCACATCGAGCTCGCCGCTGAGTGTGCGCTTCCAGTCGCGCATATAGTCGAGCTGCTCGATGAAGCCGAAGGCTCCGAACGCTCCGGCGTTGACCAGCACGTCGATGCCGCCGAAGCGCTCGGCGGCACGTGCCATCAAAGTCTCCACCTGTGCGGCGTCGGTCAGATCGCACGGATGGCAACTATCAATATTCAGGCCCTGCCGGCGGGCCTGCTCGACGGTTGCCTGCGCGGCGGCAGCATTGATGTCGCAGCCCATGACCGCAGCTCCGTGACGCGCGAACATCAGCGCGCACTCCTGGCCGATGCCGCTGCCAGTGCCTGTAACGACTGCGACCTTGCCTTTCAGCCGCTCGGACAGCAACACTCAGGCGGCCTTGTTCTTTCCGTAGCGGCGCACGCGCAAGTCCGCCTGCTCCTTGTGGCCGGCAAAGCCCTCCAGCTCGCACAATCGCGAGCAATAGCTGCCGATCAGTGCGCTGGCCTCATCGGTGAGCACGCGCTGGTACGTGCAGGTCTTGATGAATTTGCCGACCCAAAGACCACCGGTATAGCGCGCCGCCTTCATGGTCGGCAACGTATGGTTGGTGCCGATGACCTTGTCGCCGAAGGCGACGTTGGTGCGCGCCCCCAGGAACAGCGCGCCATAGTTGGTCATGCGCTCGAAGAAGAATTCGGGATCACGCGTCAGCACCTGCACGTGCTCTGAGGCGATCTTGTCGGCCTGCGCCACCATCTCATCGAGCGAGTCGGCAAGGATGATTTCACCGCAGTTCTGCCACGCGACCCGCGCCACGTCGGCGGTGGGCAGCCAGGAGAGCACCTTCTCGATGGCGGCGGGCACTTCCTGCGCGAGTTTGGCGCTATTGGTGAGCAGCACGGCGGGACTGCCCGGCCCGTGCTCGGCCTGGCCAAGAAGATCCACGGCAGCCATCTCGGCATCGCAACTGTCGTCGGCGATGATCAGGGTTTCGGTCGGACCGGCCAGCAGATCGATGCCCACGCGGCCGAACAATTGCCGCTTGGCCTCGGCCACGAAGGCATTGCCCGGGCCGACGACCATATCGACCGCCGCGATATGCTCGGTGCCGAGTGCCATGGCGGCGATGGCCTGCACACCACCGAAAGCATAGATTTCATCGGCCCCGCCCATGTGCATGGCGGTCACGATCGCCGGGTGCGGCTTGCCGCCGAAGGGCGGCGCGGTTGATATGACGCGCTTGACGCCGGCAGCCTTCGCCGTCACGACGCTCATGTGCGCGCTAGCCACCATCGGATAGCGGCCTCCCGGTATATAGCAGCCGACGCTGTTAACCGGCAGATTCTTGTGTCCGAGCACCACGCCCGGCATCGTCTGCACTTCGACATCCTTGAGCGCCGCTCGCTGTGCGAGTGCGAAGTTGCGAATCTGGGTCTGTGCAAATTCGATATCGCGCTTGACAGAATCGGGCACCTGATCGAGGCACTCGCGAATCTCGCGCTCGCTCAGGCGAAAACTCTCGGGCGACCATTGGTCGAATTTCTGCGAGTACTCGCGCACCGCGCGCTCGCCGTTTTTGGCTATGTTTTCCAGTATGCCCTCGACCGTACGGCGAACCTCGGCCTGTTTCTCGGCCGTGACTTCCGCCGTCTGTCCGGACTTCAAATAGCGAATCATTGGATCTCTCCTGGCGCGAATCGCCGCGCTCACTTTAGGCGCATGCGGGCATGCAGGGGCCGCCCGGTCACCGCGAGCCTAGCACAGCGCGTTGCGAACCAGCGGAGCGCATGCGATAAGTGGAAACATGCGTGTTCCCTCCTCCCCGAAGTCGCGTGCGCTCAAAGCGGCGAATAGACGAACGTCCCGCGATGGCCAGAGCGCCAGCCGGCGTGGCATCGGCCGTCCCGCCGCCGGCCCCAAGACTGTTGGACGCGAAGCGCTGATCGACCGCACCTGTGAACTGCTCACGCAGATGCCACCCAACCGCATTACCCGTGCCGAGGTCGCGCGACACATGGGCGTCGATCCATCGCTGATCCGCTACTACTTCCGCGATCGCTCAATGCTGCTGTTGGCGGCCATGGAGAAACTGACGGCCGAGTTCTCTCGCATGCTGGACCAGGAACTCGCACAGGCCGAGCGCGGCCCCGAGGGCGCGCTGCGCGCGCGCGTCTCGGCGCTGCAGAAATTCGAGACGACCTATCCTTTCTTTCACCGCCTGCTGATCGATGAATTCGTCAATCTGAATTCCCCAGCCGCGGCGCGCTTCCTGCAGCAACTGACCGCGCAGGCCGTGGCCGGTTATAGCGCGATCCTCGATGAGGGTGTCTCGCAGGGGGTCTTTCGACGCACCGACAGCGCCTTCCTGTTCCTGGCGGTCGTCGGCCTGTGCGAGTTCTTCGTCAACGGCATGCCGATACTGCGCCTCGCTCTGGGCAAGAGCTTCGATGAGAAAGCCCTGAGCGCCCGCTATCGCGAGTTCATCTGCGAGCTGGTGCTCGACGGCATCAGGGCGCCCACGCCACCGGCCTGAGGCGATATTCCCGCCTGCGGTAATTTGGGGTAGAGTGCGGCCAAAGGAGGGCCTATGCCCAAGCCGGCTCGCCGTATTGTCACCGGCCACGATGACACCGGACGCTCGGTGGTGCTCAGCGATGGCATGCCGCCCAACGTCCGCGACAAGGGCACGGGAGTGGATTTCATCGAAATCTGGAACACCTGCTCGACGCCGGCGCCAATCTGCTCGCATGAGCCAGAGCCCACCGACGGGCCGTTGCGGGTGCCGCCGCCGCCCCAGGGTACGCGTATCCGGCTGAACGATTTCTATCCCGGCCACATCCTGAAGCTGCCTGAAAGACCCGACGGGCGTCATCGGATGATGCATCGCACGCGATCCATCGACTACGGCATCGTGCTCGAAGGCGAGCTGTACCTGATCCTGGACGACAGCGAAGTGTGGTTGCGCACCGGCGATGTAGTCGTCCAGCGCGGCACCGATCACGCCTGGGAAAATCGCTCGGATCGGGTCGCGCGCATGGCGTTCATCCTGGTGGACGGCGCCTTCAGCACCGAGCTGCGCGCCAAGCTTCCTTCCGAACTGGAGTTGCGCAGCTGATGGCCTTCGAACCCAAACGCGGCGACTACTACCGCATGCCGGTGTTCTTCGGCCCGACACCAGGTCCGCGTCAATTCCGTGGACTCGACCAGTTCGACTGGCAGGTGCAGCCGCGCCGCCGCGTGCTCGGCGCGCGCTTTTTGACCGACGCTGCGCAGCTGCAGTCCTGGCTGCCGCCCGGATTCAAGCTCTGGGGGGATCCCATCGTCACCTGCGAGGTGACTTACTTCGATGGCTTTGGCTGGCTCGCTGGCCGCGGCTACAACATGTGCGACCTGAAGTTCAATGCCGTCTACCAGAATGCCGCGGCGCCGGTTCACGGCACGCTGCTGATCGTGCGCTACGAGAATCTATGCGATCCGATCCTGTCCGGACGCGAGGAGCTGGGCCACAACAAACTCTGGTGCGAAATCCCGCCGATCCGCGAACAGCAGGATGGTCGCCATGCCACCGAGATGTCCTGGCTCGGCTGCACCTTCTGGAAGATCGCGGCCTGGGATCTGCGCGAAGAGACCCAGGCCACACCTGCCGATCCGCTCAATAAGGGCCTGCTGTCGTACAAATATCTGCCGCGCACCGGCGAGTGGGGCACAGCAGATGCCGCCTACGCCACGCTCACGCCGCCGGCGTGGAATGGCAAGGTGATACGCCGCCTTGCCGGCAGCGGCCTGGTGCAGTTCGTGCGTCCGCAATGGGAAGAGCTGCCCACGATGTTTCACATGATCAATGCCTTCTGCGACCTGCCCCAGCTCGAAAGCCGGGGCGGCTACCTCTATGAAATGCAGGGCGGCGCCAGCGGCAGCGAAACTCACATCGTCGACTGATGGCCGCCGTTAAAAAAGTACTCATCGTCGGTGGCGGTATCGGCGGACTGTCGGCCGCGATCGCACTCTCGCGAGCCGGCATTCGCACGGAGGTCGCTGAAATCCAGCGCGAGTGGACCATCTACCAGGTCGGCATCGTCGTTCAGGCGAATTTCATCCGCGCCATGGCGGCCTTGGGGATTGCCGACCAGGCGGTGGCCGCCGGGTTTCCGTACGACGGACTGCAATTCGAGGACCTGCACGGTAATGTGCTGCAGCGGCTGCGCGGAGCGAAGCTCGCTGGACCTGCCTATCCCGCGCATCTGGGCATGACCCGGCCCGCGCTGCACGAGGTACTGTTCAACGCCGCCTGTGCCGCGGGCGCCACGATCCGTCTCGGGACGACGTTTCGACAGCTGCATCAGCAGGCCGATGGCGTGCAGGTCGAATTCAACGACGGCTCCCAGGGCGAATACGACCTGGTGGTCGGCGCCGACGGCATCCATTCGCAGCTGCGCTCGCATCTGTTCGGCGCGCAGTACCAGCCGCGCTTCACGGGCCAGGGCACCTGGCGCTACAGCGTGCCGCGGCCGCCGCAAGTGACCTATTCATTCTTCTGCATGGGCGAGGGACTGCCATTCGGCAAATCCGGTTTCATCCCGCTGACACGCGAGACTGGCTACGTGTGGCTGGTGCAGAGCGAGCCGGGCAATCCGCGTCATCCGGCCGATGCACTCGCGGAGATTTTCCGCGATCGCCTCAAGGCCTGCACCGGCATCATGGGCGCGATGCGCGATCAGATCACCGACTCCGCGCGCGTGGTGTATCGCCCGCTCGAAGCGCTGCTGCTGCCGCAGCCCTGGTACCGCGGCCGGGTACTGCTGATCGGTGACGCCGCGCATGCCACCACGCCCCACCTGGGACAGGGCTCGGCGCAGGCCGTCGAGGATGCCGTGGTGCTGGGCGAGCTGCTGGCGCGTGAGGCGCCGCTGCCGCAACTGCTCGAGGAGTTCATGCAGCGACGCTTCGAGCGCTGCCGCTTCATTGTCGAAAGTTCTCTGCAGCTCGGCGATTGGGAACAGACCCCGGTACCGACGGCCGACCCGGTTGGATTGACGGCGCGGATGCTGCAGACGGTGGCCGCGCCTATCTAGACTCCAGAGTCGCCGCGAGTTGCAGATCCTGCGGTGCCTTCAGGAACTCGATCAGGTTGCCCGCGTTGTCGCGAATAAAGATATTTGCACCGCCATGCGGGAAATGTTTTACCCAGACCACATCGGCCCCGCGGCGTCGCAGCTCCTGCGCGAACGCATCGACATCGGCTACAGCAAAGGCGATGTGTTTATTGCCATGGGTCCGCACATCCAGGTCCGGCTCGCGCCGGTCAGGCGGCAGAGGCTTGGCGTCCGCGGCCTGGAACAGCTCGATGTGCATGGCGCCATGCTTGAGGATGGCCACGTCGGCGGGAATGGTCTCGATCCGCAGACGCCGCAGCAGATCGAATCCGAGCACACGCCGGTACCAATCGATCGATGCCTCCAGATCCGGGACGCTGACCCCGACGTGGTGATGCCAGAATTGCAGCTGACTCATATATCGGCCACGCTGATGAATCGCGGCTGCAGGTAGGCCTCGATCGCCTCACTGCCGCCCTCGAAGCCGTAGCCTGAATCGCGGACACCCCCAAAGGGTGTCTCGGGAGTGCCCAGACCAAAGTGATTGATCGACACCATGCCGCTTTGTACGCGCTCGGTAACGATGCGTGCATGCGCCGCGGAGCGTGTGAAAGCGTAGGCGGCCAGGCCATAGGGCAGCCGGTTGGCTTCGGTGATCGCCTCTTCGACCGTGCCGAACGGACGCATTAGCGCGATGGGGCCAAAGGGCTCCTCGTTCATGGCACGCGCAGCCAATGGCACCTCGCTCAACACGGTCGGCGCAAAGAAATAGCCCTTCTCGCCGATCCGCTTTCCTCCCAGCCGAAGCCTGGCACCGGCCTGCAGGGCATCGGCGGTCAGTGCCTCCATCGCCTCGAGCCGTCTCGCGTTTGCCATCGGCCCCATGGTGCTTTGCGGATCCAGTCCGTCACCGACTTTGATGGCGGCGGCCGCGGCGACGAAGGCATCGACGAAACGCTGGTACACGCTGTGCTCGATCAGAAAACGAGTCGGGTTGATGCAGCTCTGTCCCGAGCAGCGGAATTTATTACCGCACAGCGCCTTGGCGGCGGCATCGATATCGGCATCGGCAAATACCAGCACCGGTGCATGGCCACCCAGTTCCATGGTCACCGGCTTCATGTGCCGGCCTGCCAGCGAGGCCAGGTGCTTGCCAACCTGCGTCGAGCCCGTAAAGGACACCTTGCGCACGCTCGGTTGAGGAACCAGGAATTCAGAGACCTGGGCTGGCACGCCATAAACGAGGTTCATGGCGCCGGCCGCCACACCGGCGTCTGCAAATGCGCGTACCAGCTCGGCGCAGGAGGCGGGAGTTTCCTCCGGGCCTTTGACGATGATGGCGCAACCGGCCGCGAGCGCGCCCGCCAGCTTGCGTACCATTTGATTGACCGGGAAGTTCCACGGCGTGAACGCGGCCACGATTCCGATCGGCTCCTTGACGACGGTCTGCGAAACATTACCGGCGCGGCCGCCAATCGTGCGGCCATAGATGCGCTGCGCCTCACCGGCCATCCACTCGCAGGTCTCCGCGCCGCGCTCCACTTCCTGGCGCGATTCCGCGATGACCTTACCCTGCTCCATGGTCATGAGCCGCGCGATCTCCTCGCTGCGTTCACGCAGCAGCGCCGCCGTGCGGCGCAGGATACGCGAGCGCTCGAAACCGCTGGTGTGCCGCCAGCGATCGAAGCCGCGCCCGGCTGCCGCCAGCGCGCGATCAAGATCCGCGGGCACGGCGTGTGCGACGGTGCCGATCTTCTCGCCGGTGGCCGGATTGAGTACCGGCAGCGCGGCGCCCTGCCCGTCGCACCAGGCGCCATCAATGAACAGGGACACATTGGGATACATGAACAATTTTCCTGTCAGTTGCACATGACACCGCCGTCCACCGGGAAGTTCGCACCAGTGATCCAGCCGGCCTCGTCAGAGGCAAGAAACACGGCGCACCAGGCGATGTCCTCGGCTTGACCGAGACGCCGCATGGGCACGCGGGCCAGGATCGCATCCCGGATCGGACCAGGGACCGAGGCGCCCGCGGCTTGCGTCGCCGGCGTCACAACCATGCCCGGAGAGATTGAATTAGCGCGGATGGCGGGACCACCTTCCACGGCCAGCTGGCGCGTCAGCGCCAGCACCGCGGCCTTGCCGGCGCAGTGCGGCCCCATGCCCATGTTCTGGCTGGCACGGAACGCCGACACCGAAGCGAAATTGATGATCGACGCATTGCCGCTCTTGAGCAGGTAGGGCCAGGCCGCTTTGCAGGCCAGCACCACGATGTCCACCTCGCCGACGATGGTCGGGATCCATTGCCGCTCGTAATCCACCTCTGCCATCTTTGCCATGTGTGGCTGGATCGCGGCCGCGTTGAGCAGTACATCGATGCGACCGTGCCTCGCGGCCGCGTGCTCGATGTAGCGCTGAACCTGATCGGGTTGGGTGAGGTCGATGGGCGCGAGGCCGTCTATTTCAAGGCCCTCGGCGCGCGCCGTCGCCACGGTCTGCTCGCTGCCTTTGACACTGATGTCGCAGCCGATCACGCTGGCACCGTGCCGCGCAAACATCAGGGCGCAACCGCGGCCGATGCCCGCGCCAATACCCGTGACGAGCGCCACCTTGCCGGCCAGCCGGTTACTGAGCATCACAACCTCCGTCGTTGATCATGGCAGGTATTCGTAGATGAAGCGCCCGGCCTGCGCAAACCAGCTTTCCCGCTCCAGTTGCGCGCGCCAGGGCGTCGAACGCGCCAGCGCCCGCTCCGCTGAGTCGAGTACCGCGGCGTCGCGCAATTCATGCAATGCCAGGTGCGTCCACTGCGGTCCGCCCGCAGCCTGGATGGGCTCGCAGCGCCGCATTCGCAGCCAGCCAGGCGCCCGCAGCAGCATGGGAGCATGTTCCTGCCGATACCAGCGCTCGACCTCATCGGCGCGCGCGGTCGGTACGTTGAATGCGACGATCATGAGTACCCGATGTTGCTCATCACAGGGTCCGCTGTCCTGAGTCTCGGCGCAGACATAGCGGGCGACGCCCGCGGCCGGAGCAACCGCCAGCGCGACCGCATCGACACTCCAGAGCTCCTCGAGGTAATCCACCGTCGCCAGATCCTCCGGTCGCTCGAGCGAGCGGTAGCGCCGTCGGACGCCGGCGCCGATGGGGGCCGCGCGCGGCGATTCAGCGACCGTAGAGCTGATGCCCGGCGCAGAATATTGGGTCAGGATGATGGCCTTGGACATTCAATAGCCGGAGCGCGCTCGAATGCGATTATTCCCTGTTAGAAGAATTATACACCGTTCCCGGTGCGGCCAATGACCGCACCCCTGGTGCAGCCGCGATTACCCCCGCTCGACGATGCGACGCTCAGTGCCGCCCAGCGGCGGGTGGTGGACGCCATCACGCAGGGGCCGCGCGGCCGGCTCAGCGGGCCCTTCATCGCCCTGTTGCGCAGCCCGGAGTTGTGCCAGCGGACGCAGATGCTCGGTGAATACCTGCGCTACGACAGTGACATCACTCCCCGGTTGCGCGAGCTGGCAATTCTTGCCACCGCGCGCCACTGGCATCAGAACTATGAATGGAACTCGCACGCTGCCATAGCGGAACGGGCGGGTCTGCCGCGCGCGCTCATCGATGCGCTCGCCGAGGGCCGATCGCCCGATCCAGTGGCGGACGATGAAGCGGCCGTACTCGGCTTCTGCCGCGAGCTGCATCAGAAGCACGCGGTCGGCGATGCCACCTACGCACGCGCGCGCGAACTGCTTGGGGAGGCCGGTGTGGTGGAGCTCTGTGGGATCTGCGGCTACTACGCGCTGCTGGCGATGGTGCTCAATGTGGCTCGCACGCCCTTGCCGGCAGGTGCGAAGGCGCCCTTTCCCCTGCCGTAGCCGCAGCGAAATTTTTGCTCGGCTGCGCGCCAAACCGGAAAGCCTTACACGCCGCTGGGTGTCGCACTATGGCGACCCGGCACGCAGGTTGGGTGCCTGCTGCGGTGCCACCGGGTTATTGGCGCCTAATGTCTCGTAGGGAGGCGCCTACAACTCGCCACAACTCGCTGATTGTCTGTCCCGTGCTGGCACGGATACGGCAGCGCAGGTCAAAGGGAGTGTTGCCTGGCACATAGCCTGCTTTGTACTGTCCACTGGCCCGCAGCGGGCATTTAGTTTGACGGTTATCCCTCCCTGTCGAGCCGTCGAACTGCCTGTGCTGCGATATTAGGCGCATCGCGGCCACTCCCAGGCGATGCGCCTATTTTTTTGTGCAGAACTTCGTGCAGCCTGATCAGTTGGCAGATGCTGCGGCCCTGTCAGCTGCGATTGGCCTGTCCCCGGGCAGCGCGGCATCGGCGGCATAGGCAGGTTGCGCAGCATACTGGTGATAGATCGGTGTGAAATCGGTGCCGTAGCAGGCCTCGAACAACTCGTCGATGCTGTCCACCACAAAGTAGCTCTGCTGAAAGGCATCGATCCGGTATTCGGTGCGCATGACGCGCACGAGATCGAACTTCCAGCGCCGCGGCTTCGGACTCTCGACGCTGTACACCGTCTCCCCCTTCGACGAGAGAATGCCCGCCCCGTAGACCCGCAGGCCCGTAGGCGTGGCGATGAGTCCGAATTCGACCATGTACCAATAGAGCCTGGACAGCATGTTGAGGGCGCCCGGAATGGCCAGGGCCTTGGGGCCGGCCTCCCCATAGGCCTGCATGAAGCGGCCGAAGGCCGGGATGGTCAACAGCGGTACGTGTCCGAAGAAGTCGTGGAAGACATCCGGTTCAACCAGGTAATCGAGTTCATCACGACGGCGAATCCACACGGTTACCGGGAAGCGTCGGTGCGCCAGGTGGTCAAAGAAGGTCTGATCCGGAATCAGGCCGGGAACCGCCACGATCCGCCATCCCGTGGTATCGGCGAGCACGCGATTGGCGTCCTCGAAGCGCGGAATGCGCGTGCTGGAAGCGCCCAGGGCGCGTACACCCTTGAGAAACTCCGGTGACGCGTAGCGCTCCGTGAGCGCGATCTGTCGCGCATAGAGTAACGCCCAGATGGCGTGCTCATCCTCGGAATAGTCCTGCCAGCGCTGCTCGACGGTGTAATCCGCGGCGGCGTGCGAATAGTCGCCCCGCAATGCCTGCGGCTCATGCACCGGTGCGGTTGGCGGTTGGACCACTGTGCGGCTCCTGGACGACGGATCGCTAGTGTACCGCGGCAGCCTGCGGCGACGGGCGACGGGCGTCGGCCTGGCGGCCCGCTTCCCGCAATAAATCGCGCTCCGCGCTGTGCACCGCCGCGCCCCCAGCGCGTTATCTGCTACGGCGGTGTTTGCTGGGGGGCTTTCTGTCGCGCATCACCGGCGCCACCACTCGAATTTCGTGACGTGCGCACTTGACGGTGTCAGCCGCTCACAGAGGTTTCGATGGCAATCTCGAGCAGGTCGTTGATCGATCTCCCGCACTGGCGGCAGGGCGCACCGGCGCATGCGGGCGCGCTCGAGGGCGGTCCCCGGAATGCCGCGAGCTTCTACCGTCCGGAGCTCGATACCCTGAGGTTTTTCGCCTTTCTCGCGGTCTTCACCTCGCACGTGGTGGACTACCCGCTGTCCTTTCTACTGCAACACCATATTCCATTGTTCGTCGCGAGTAGTCTGCTCGCGATCGACCACGCCGGCCCCTACGGCGTCGATGTGTTCTTCGTGCTCAGCGCCTATCTGATTACCGAACTGCTGATACGCGAAAAACGCACCACCGGAACACTGCGCGTGCCGGCGTTTTATATGCGGCGCGCGCTGCGCATCTGGCCGGTGTACTTCCTGGTCGTGCTGCTGGCAGCCCTGGTGCCTGCCCTCAATCCGCAGCATGCTTTCGACGGCCGTTACGTGCTGCTGTTTCTGGCGTTCATGGGCAACTGGAGCTTTGTCTGGTTCGGCTGGCCATGGACCGTCGCCGGCCCGCTCTGGAGCGTGTCCATCGAGGAGCAGTTCTACCTGCTCTGGCCGCCCATCGTGGCGCGGCTTTCCGAGCGCCAGATCGCCCTCGCCGCGCTCGGCATGATCGTGCTCGCCAACCTGGTGAGGCTGCACGCGGCCTTGCTCGGGCAGGATACGCAGCACCTGTGGGGCAACACCTTCGCGCATCTGGATTCGATCGCTGCCGGCATTGTCGTGGCGGTGGTCCTGCATGGACGCACGCTGACAATCGGGACCCCGGCCCGCGTGGCGATGCTGCTGGGCGCGCTGCTGTGTTTTGCCCTGCGCGGCCATTGGGTCCTGATTGAGCCAGGCGAACGGCTGGGGGTAGCGGGGACCCTGATCGGCTATCCGGCCATCGTGCTCGCAAGCGTCGCCCTGTTGCTGGCTTTCATCGGATCGTCTTTCCGATCCCGGAGCCTCGAATACCTGGGTAAGGTTTCGTACGGCCTGTATGCCTATCACTCACTGTGTCTTTGGGCCGTCGACCATTTCTGGGTCGGCGATCATGGGATGGGGCATGTGCTGCTGCGCATACCGGCGGCGCTGGCGCTGACCATCGGCGTAGCGGCGCTTTCCTACCGCTGGGTCGAGACGCCGTTCCTGCAGCTCAAGCGCCGCTTTACGCTGGTTGGTTCCCGGCCCGTCTAGAATGCGATTGGGTCGGGTGGGGCTCGAACCCACGACCAACGCCTTAAAAGGGCGCTGCTCTACCGACTGAGCTACCGACCCGCGGGGGCGCGCATGATACCGAAATCGGCGCGCCGGGGCACGGCGCTCAGGCGTAGCGGGTGAGATCCGAGATTCCGGCGGCCTGGAAACCTTCGCGCCGGATACGGCAGGAATCGCAGCGGCCGCAGGCCCGCCCGGCGGGGTCAGCCTGGTAGCAGGACACGGTCATGCTGAAGTCCACGCCCCAATCCATCCCGCTGCGGATGATGTCCCCCTTGCTCATCGCGATCAGCGGCGCATGCACGCTGAAATGCGCACCTTCGACGCCGGCCTTGGTCGCGAGCGCCGCGAGCGCCTCGAAGCTGCGGATGAACTCGGGGCGGCAATCGGGGTATCCCGAATAATCGATGGCGTTGACGCCGATCACGAGATCGCGGCTGCCGATGATCTCGGCCCAGCCCAATGCCAGCGACAACAGCAGGGTATTGCGCGCGGGCACGTAGCTGACCGGGATGCCGGTGCTGGATTCCTCCGGCAGCGGGATACTCCAGTCGGTCAGCGCCGATCCGCCGATGCCTGCCAGATCGATGCGCATGATGCGATGTTCGCGCGCGCCCAGTGCGCGCGCGATGTCCGCGGCTGCCGCGAGTTCCGATTGATGCCGCTGACCGTAGGCCACGGACAATGCATAAGCCTCGAAGCCCGCGCGTCGCGCCCAGGCGAGCGCGGTGGCGGAATCCAGGCCGCCCGACAGCAGCACGACGGCGCGCCCGCGCGCTTCAGCGGCCTGGCTCATTGCCCCAGAGATACTTGTGAAGCTGGATCTGCAGGCGCACCGGCAGGCGATCGGCGAGTATCCAATCGGCCAGCGTGCGCGCGGCCAGCTGCTCGTGGCTGGGCGAAAACAGCACCGCGCAACGCTCGGCAAGCTTCAGTCGCTCCAGTGTCGCGCAGCTCCAATCGTAATCGGCGCGATCGCAAAGCACGAATTTGATCTGCTCCTCGGGCCGAAGCAGCGCCAGTTGATCGAAGCGATTGCGGTGCGACTCGCCCGATCCGGGTGTCTTGATGTCGACCACCCGGATCACGCGCGTATCGACTGCCTCGATGGGCACGGCGCCGCTGGTCTCCAGCGAGACGCGATAGCCGGCATCGGCGAGCGCGCTCAGCAGCTCCACGCAGCCCTTCTGCGCCAGTGGCTCCCCACCCGTTACACAGACGAAGCGGCTGCCGAACTGCCCCACTCGTTCCAGGATGGCTTCGAGTTCCCACCACTCCCCGCCGTGAAATGCATAGGCGGTATCACAGTACTGGCAGCGCAGCGGGCAGCCGGTCAGCCGCACGAAGACCGTGGGAATTCCTGCCGTATCGGCTTCGCCCTGCAGGGAGTGAAAGATCTCGGTGAGTTTGAGTCGCACGCGGTTGCGGGCGGATCCGCCCCTGCGATCAGGGCGCGTCCGGCGGAATCTTGGTCAGCCGTTCTGCCGCCAGCTTGGCCGCATCGGTGCCCGGGTAGCGTTGCACGACCTGCGACAGGGTGGCGCGCGCATCGGCCATATGCCTGAGTTCAAATTGCGCGTAGCCGGTCTTCAGCAGTGCATCCGGGGCCTTGCGCGACTGCGGATATTGCTCGCCCACGGCGCGAAACGCGGCGATGGCGTTGTCGTAATCGCGCGTGACGTAGTAGCCCTCGCCGAGCCAGTACTGCGCGTTGTCGGCCAGCGCGCTCTTCGGATACTGGCGCAGGAACTCGCGGAACTGTGTGATGGCGCCGTTGTAGTCCGAGGCCTTGAGCGCATCGAAGGCGCGATTGTAGGCCGTCTGATCATCCGCACCCGCGGTCAGACCAACACCGCCCGCGGCGCCGGGCCCGGAACCTGCGGGTGGCAGCAACGTGCCGCCGGCAGCGCCCCCACCGGCGCCGGTACCGAGGGCCTTGAGGCGACGATCCAGATCCGCATACAGGTCACGCTGCTGCTTGCGCAGCGTCTCGTTGCTGTTTTGCAGTTCATCGATGGTGCCGCGCATCTCCCGCATCTGCGCCTCGAGTACATCGATGCGCTGGGAGAGCGTCAGCAGGCTCTGGTTACTGACCACACGCTCGACCCGACCCAGGCGCTCATCGACATCGGTCAGCTTGACCTGGGTGGGATCCGGCTCGCGATCAGTCTCGCAGCCGGCCAGCGCGACCGCGCTCCAGAGCAACGCCGAACTTAAGCGTAACCGCGGATTCATCAGTTCAGGTAGACGAGCTCATCGCGACGATTGCGCGACCAGGCATCTTCCGTGTGGCCGGTGACCGCGGGCCGCTCCTCGCCGTAGCTGACGGTGGTGATCTGCGATTCGGCCACGCCCTGCAGCAGCAGCGCCCGTCGCAGCGCCTGCGCACGACGCTCGCCGAGCCCGATGTTGTATTCGCGTGAACCGCGTTCATCGGTGTTGCCCTCGATACGCACCCGGATGCTGGCATTGGAGGCCAGGTAATGCGCGTGCGCCGTGATCAGCGCGTTGTAGTCGGGGCGGATCTCGCTGCTGTCGAAGTCGAAGTAGATAGTTCGATTCTTGAGCTGGCCTGCCATGGGTCCCGCCACGCCCTCTCCCGAGCCGTTCGCGACGGCCGCACCATAGGCACCCGAGGTGTCGGACCCGGAGGTCTGTGACTGATCGGTCGGGATCGTGCTGCCCGCCGTGCTTGCCGGTGTCGGCTTCGGTTTGTGCGAGCAACCGGCGAACAGCGCCGTGCCGAGAACCGCCATCAGGATCAGAACGTTTTTATGCATGAGTTGACTCCGAATTTCGTGCCGCTGTCGCGGCAGACGCCTTATTACCACACCGTGACATATTAGTGTTGGAACGGCTCCCACGCCGGCTCGCGCAGCTCGCCCTGGCTCGAGGTCAGGCGCTGCGACACCAGGCCATCTACTGACACCGACTGCAGCGATCCTATGGCGCCATCACGGCCGGCATAGATGATCGTTGCCCCATTGGGCGCGAAGCTAGGCGATTCATCGAGGCTGCCACGCGACAGCACGCTCACGGTGCCCGAAGCCAGATCCTGCACGGCGATGCGATAGTTGCTGCCCTCGCGCGTCACGAACGCAATCTTGGTGCCGTCAGGAGATACACGCGGACGCGCCACATAGCCCGAGCCGAAGCTCACACGCTGCACGCGCCTGGGATTGGCGATATCGAGCCGGTAGATCTGCGGGCCGCCGGCGCGATCGGACGTGAAGTAGATGCTCTTGCCATCCGGACTCCAGGTCGGCTCGGTATCCACGGCCGGATCATCGGTCAGGCGCGTGAGCTGCTGTGTCGCCAGGTCGAGCAGCCAGATATCCAGGTTGCCGCCGCTGCCGGAGAGGGTCAGAGCCAGCCGGGTGCCATCGGGGGAGAAAGCGGGAGCCTGGTTGACGCCAGCCCGCTGCGACACCAGCCGCCGCTCGCCGGTGCGCACTCGCTGGATGTAGATACCGGAGAGCCGGTTCTCGAACGAGACATAGGCCAGCCATTGATCGTCGGGTGACCAGGCGGGTGACATGATCGGCTGCGCCGACTCGAGGATCACCCGGGGAGATTCGCCGTCGGAATCGGCCACGATCAGCTGAAAGTGCTGGCTGGGTGCCTGTCCCTGCACCGCGATGTAGGCAATGCGGGTAGCGAACGCGCCGCGCACGCCAAGGATCGATTCGTAGACGAAATCACTGACCATATGCGCGGCATTGCGCAGGCTGGAACTGTTGGCGACGAAGCGCTTGCCGCCGACGCGCTGGCCGGTCAACGCGTTGACCAGGTCGCATTCGATGTCCAGTTCACTGGCACTTGGCGCGGTCACTCGGCCTACGACCACGTAGTCGTTGCCGGCCGCCTTCCAGTCCGCGGCCTGTACATCCGCGGCCCGCGTAGGTGTCGATAGCATGTCGCGCCGCTGCATGGCGCGAAAACGGCCACTGCTTTCCAGGTCGTGCTGCACCACACCGGCGATGTCCATGCCGCCGTCCGCCGGCACGGCACGCGCGAAGGGCACGATCGCAATCGGGATCGGATCGGTCACTCCCTGGGTGACATTCACCTGCAACTCGGCGCGCACAGGCACCGATGCGAGTCCCACGAGCGCGAGCAGCGCAGCGGCAAACGGTGCCGGATGCGACCATCGTCTGGATATATGGCTATTCATGGGGAGCGAAGGTAACAACCACGTCGCGGTCGAACAAGGCCGGGTCCGGTGGGGCCGGCAGCGGCGAGGCCCGGTAGGCGGCATCGGAAATCGACTGGCGCACGGCATCGTCGCCATTGCAGCTGCCGACCTGTACCGCTGTGACGGCACCGCCGGGCACCTGCGTGATCCTCACCTGGCAGTTGATGCCCGCATGGGCGCTGGGCGGCCGTATCCAGGCGCGTTCGATCCGCGCGGCGATCATGGCCTGATACTGTGCCAGCGCGCCGTTGGTGCGGGCCTGGTCGAGATGCTCCTCGGCCTTCAATTGCGCGCGCAGATCCGACTCGCGCTGCTCCCGTTCCTGTTCGGCCTTCTGCTGCTGCGCCAGCTGCTGTGCCTTGCGATCAGCGTCCGCCTTGGCTGCAGCGGCCGCCTGGGCTTTAGCCTTCGCTTCGGCTTCCGCCTTCGCCTTGGCTGCCGCCGCCGCCGCGGCGGCCTCCTCCGCCTCTGCCTTGACCTTCGCATCGGCTTCCGCCTTCGCCTTGACCGCCGCTGCTGCCTTGGCGTCCGCTTCCGCCTGCGCCTGCCGTTCGGCTTCGAGCTTGGTCGCAGCCTCCTTTTCGGCTTGCTGCCGCTGCTCTTCGGCCTTCTGCTCCGCGGCGCGTTGTTCGGCCTGCGGGTCGGGAGGCGGCGGGGTCGGGGCCGGCGGCGCCGGTGGCGCAGGGGCACTGGGTTGCGCCTCGTGAACCACGGTGGCTTCGATGGCAAGAGTCTGCGGCGCGGGCGTCGGCGCACGGTATTGCCACCACCCCCAAACCAACGCGCCGACGATGGCCGCGTGTATGAGGATCGATAGCACGACCGGCAGGACGCGATCGCCGCGGGGCTCGCTCATGGGGCGTTGGGAGATTTCCGCGGCGGATCGGTCTGGAAGCCCACCTTGTGTGCGCCTGCCTGCTGCAGCAGCACCATCGCCTGCACCACGCGCCCGTAGCTCACCGACAGATCGCCGTTGACCAGCACGGCCCGGTCGGGTGCGCGGCGCAGCGCCGCAGTCGCGCGCACCAGCACAGTCTGATCGTCCAGCGACTGCCGCGGCGTGGCGCCGACATTCAGGTACAGGTGACCCTGTGCATCGATCGACAGCACCAGCGGCGGTTCGTTCTGCCGCACGTCGAGCGGCTCGGCCGCGGCCTTGGGCAGCTCCACTTTGATGCCCTGGGTCAACAACGGGGCCGTGATCATGAAAATGATCAGCAGCACCAGCATGACGTCGATATAGGGCACGACATTGATCTCGCCCATCAGGCGACGCTTGCCCTTGCCAGCCGCAGCCACCTCAGCCTCCCCGCGCGCCCGAGGGCGTGACCGGCGCGCCGGTCGGCCCGCGTCCGGCATAGCGCTGCAGGATGGTCGAGAGTTCCTCCATGAACCCGTCGTAGCGCGTCTCGAGCCGGCTGACCAGATCGGCGTAACGGTTGTAGGCCACGACCGCGGGAATCGCCGCGAACAGACCCATGGCGGTGGTGACCAGTGCCTCTGATATGCCCGGCGCTACCATCGCCAGGGTTGCCTGCTGTACGTTACCGAGGGAGCTGAAGGCATTCATGATGCCCCAGACGGTTCCAAACAGACCGACGTAAGGACTGGTCGAGCCCACCGTCGCAAGCGTTGCCAGGCTTTGCTCGAGACGTTCGATTTCCTTGAGCTGCGCGACTCGCATCGCGCGGCGCGAGCCTTCCAGCAGCATATCGGCAGCCACGCCGCCCTGGGCACGCAGCCTCGCGAATTCCCGGAATCCGAACTCGAAGATGCTTTCCATGCCGGAGGTTTTGCCGCGCGCCTCCACCGATCGGTACAGCGTGCTCAGATCCCCTCCGGACCAGAAACTATTCTCGAAGCGATCGGCATCGCGCCGGGCGCGATTGACGACCATGCGCTTGCGGAAAATGATGGCCCAGGAACTGACCGATGCGATCAACAGGATGCCAAGCACGATCTGCACGACCAGGCTCGCCTGCGTGACCAGCCGGACAATCGACAATTCACCGCCCATTCACCACTCCTTTGGCTATGCCCCCGAGACCGGGAGCTCACGCAATATGACTTCCGGCAGGCGCCTGGGTTTCAGGCTGCGCGCATCCAGGCATGCGATGCGCACTGTGGCCTGCAGCAACTGCTCTCGGCTGCCGCCTTCACGCCAGATGCGCTGACCGAAGGCGACCGTGGCGCCGCCGTCGCGCAGCGGCTCGCAGCTGATCGACAGCACATCATCCAGCCGTGCCGGCCGCTGATACTGCGCCTCGACCGCCACCACCGAGAACAGGATCCCCGGATCCAGCGCCAGCGCGCTCTGCGATACCCCCCTCGAACGCAGCCATTCGCTGCGCGCACGCTCGAGGAATTTCAGATAGTTCGCATAATAAACTATGCCGCCGGCGTCAGTGTCCTCCCAGTACACGCGCGATTGCCAGGTGAAGACGGTCAAGTTTCTTCGCCGAACAGCGACAGATTGGCCGCGACCCGCTCGGGCATCTTCAGACCGAAATGCCGCCAGGCCAGCCGCGTCGCGATCCGTCCGCGCGCCGTGCGCGCCAGCAGCCCCTGCTGGATCAGGAAGGGCTCGATGACATCCTCGAGCGTACCGCGCTCCTCGCCGATCGCCGCTGCGAGGCTCTCGATGCCCACCGGGCCGCCGTCGAATTTCTCGATGATGGTCAGCAGCAGTTTGCGATCCAGCGTATCCAGGCCCTCCGGATCCACCTGCAGCAGATTGAGCGCGGCCTGGGCTGCGGCATCGTCGATGCGGCCATCGGCCTTGACCTGGGCATAGTCGCGCACCCGGCGCAGCAGCCGGTTGGCAATGCGCGGCGTGCCGCGCGAACGCTGCGCGATGCGCAGTGCGCCTGCCTCATCGATCTCGACATTCAGGATCCGCGCTGAACGCTGCACGATGCGTTCGATCTCGGCGATCGAATAAAACTCCAGCCGCTGCACGATGCCGAAGCGATCGCGCAGCGGTGAGGTCAGCAGGCCCGCGCGCGTGGTGGCGCCAACCAGCGTGAAGGGCGGCAGATTGAGCTTGATCGAGCGCGCGGCTGGCCCCTCGCCAATCATGATGTCGAGCTGATAGTCCTCCATCGCCGGGTAGAGAATCTCCTCGACCACGGGGCTCAAGCGGTGGATTTCATCGACGAACAGCACATCCTTGGGCTGCAGGTTGGTGAGTATGGCCGCGAGGTCTCCGGGCCGTTCCAGCACCGGACCGGAGGTCTGGCGCAGATTGACCTGCAATTCAGTGGCGATCACATGCGCCAGGGTCGTCTTCCCCAGACCCGGCGGCCCGAAGATCAGCACGTGATCGAGCGCCTCGGCCCGCATGCGCGCCGCGCCGATAAAAATCGACAGCTGCGATTTAACGTGCTCCTGGCCGATGTAGTCGGCCAGCGCGCGCGGCCTGATGGCGCGGTCGATGGCATCTTCCGGTGCGCTGGCGCTGGCGCTGGCGCTCACCAGTCGATCGGTTTCCAGCGCGCTCATTCCCGCACCGCATTCTGCAGCGCGCGGCGGATCAGCTCCTCCGTCGATAAACCGGCGATGTCGCGGCCCAGCGACTTGAGCAGGCGCGTCGCCTCGACCGGCTTGTAGCCCAGTGCCACCAGTGCACCATAGGCTTCGGCCTGCGCTCCGGACTCGACCGGCACCGCATCCGGCCCCATGGTGGACGACGTCAGCGTTCCAGGCTCCTCGAGCCGATCGCGCATTTCGATGATCAGGCGCTCGGCAATCTTGCGCCCCACACCCGGAATGCGCGTCAGCGTGGCGGCATCCTCGGCGCGCACAGCTTGCGCGAAGGCCGCTGACGTCACGCCGGAGAGAATGGCCAGCGCGATGCGCGGTCCGACGCCGGAGACCTTCAGCAAATTGCGGAACAGCGCCCGCTCCTGCGCGGTCGCAAAACCGTAGAGCACATGCGCGTCCTCGCGCACCACCAGGTGGGTCAGCAGCCGCGTGGTCTGGCCGACCGCCGGCAGGGAGTAGAAGGTCGACATGGGGGCTTCGACTTCATAGCCCACTCCGCCGACATCGAGCAGCAGGTGCGGCGGCGATCGGTATGCCAGCACCCCGGCCAGGGAGCCGATCATATCGAGCCCAGTGCCCCGAGCCGGCGGGTCTGCGAGTGGCACAAGGCCGCCGCCAGGGCATCGGCGGCGTCGGCGGCGAGAGCCGTGTCCAGCCGCAGCAGTGTGCACACCATCTGCGCCACCTGCGGCTTGGCGGCGGCGCCATAGCCGGTGACCGCCATTTTGATGGCGCGGGGTGCGTACTCATGCACGCTGGCACCCAGCGACGCCGCAGCGCAGATCGCCACGCCGCGCGCCTGCCCGAGCTTGAGGGCGCTGTCGGGATTGCGGTGCAGGAACACGCGCTCGACCGCGATCATGTCCGGGCGATGCTCGCTGACAAGCGTATTGAGCGCCGCAAAGATGCGCTGCAGCCGCAACACCATGTCCCGTCCGGCCACATCGATGCAGCCGCTGGCGACGTGCCGTTCGCCTCCGGCATCACAGTCGATGATCCCGAAACCGGTGCGCTGCGAGCCCGGATCGATGCCGAGCACGCGGCATTTACTGACGACCAGCGTGATCGAATCGCGGCTGTCGTCGAGGCCCTGGCGCGGCTGGAAGGCGCGCCAGGACCTGGTCGGGTATCGCGCCATGAATTGATGCCCTCAACCGCACTTGCTGTGGCCGACCATACCCTGAATGATAGCCGGAAGACACCGACCTCACAGCATGGAAACCGCCAGTCACGCCACGCCCGCAGCCACCGCGAATCTCGATGCGGCGCGTGTGGCCCTGCTGGAACTCGGGGCCGATGCCTCGACGCTCGCGGCAGGCATCGAAGCGGCCGAACTGGTGGCGGCATTGACTCAGGATTTTGATCTCACCGTGGCCACCGCGCTGCATTGGGCGCGTCTGAATGGACTCACCGGCGAGCCTGCCGCGGGCGACGAGCGTCTGACTGCCGCCGCCCTGCACCTCGCCGCGGCACTCGGCCGCCTCGGCGAGCTGAGCCTGCCTGCCGACTGGTCGGCATCGCATCGGCTCAATTCCCAGCAGGCCGAGACGCTGCGCAAGATGTTGCTGGCGGTCGCGGACGATCCGCGCCTGGTGGTCGCACGGCTGGCCGAACAGCTGGTGCGGCTGCGGCACGCGCGCGATCTGAACGAGGAGCCCAGGCGGCGCCTGGCGTTCGAGACGCGCGAGATCCTGGCGCCGCTGGCCAATCGGCTGGGCGTCTGGAATCTCAAATGGGAACTCGAGGACCTCGCGTTCCGCTACTTGGAGCCCGAGGAATACCATCACATCGCGCGTGCTCTGGCCGAGCGCCGCGTGGATCGGGAGCAATACATCGTCGCGGTCTGCGCACTGCTCAAGCGCGAGCTGCGCGAGGCCGGTGTGGCCGCGCAGGTATTCGGCCGTCCCAAACACATCTACAGCATCGCCCGCAAGATGCGCCGCAAGCACGTGGGGTTCGAGGAGCTGTTCGATGTGCGCGCGGTGCGCATCGTGGTCGAGTCGATCGCCGACTGCTATGCGGCGCTCGGCGTGGTGCACGGCCTTTGGCACTATATTCCCGGGGAATTCGACGATTACATAGCCACTCCCAAGGACAACGAATATCGCTCCATCCACACCGCAGTGATCGGACCGGAAGACAAGTCGCTCGAGGTCCAGATCCGCTCGAACGACATGCATGCACAGGCCGAACTCGGCGTCGCCGCGCACTGGCGCTACAAGGAAGGCGGCGCGCGCGATGCGCGCTACGAGCGCAAAATCGAATGGGTGCGGCGCGTGCTCGACCCCACTCAGACCGCCGACACGGACGGCGATCCGATCGAGCGATTGAAGAGTGAGCTGTTTGCCGATCGCATTTATGCAATGACTCCCAAAGGAGAAGTGGTGGATCTGCCGCGCGGTGCGACTCCGCTCGACTTCGCCTACCACGTGCATACCGATCTCGGTCACCGCTGCCGCGGGGCCAAGATCAATGGCCGCATCGTGCCGCTCAATCAGCCGCTGGCGAACGGCCAGGTGGTGGAAATCATCACCGGCAAGCAGCTGGCTCCCAGCCGCGACTGGCTGTCCCCCGATCAGGGCTTCCTGGCATCGCCGCGCAGCCGCGCCAAGGTACGCGCCTGGTTCCGCCGCATCGACGAGCCCGAGCACCGCGTGAGCGGGCGCGACAGCCTCGAGCGGGAATTAAAAAAGGCCGGCGCCGGTACCGACCTGCTCGCCCCGCTGCTGCGCGAACTCAAAGCCGCTGGCGCCGAGGATCTGCATCGCATGATCGGCGAAGGCGAAGTCAGTACCGCGGCGCTGTCTGCGGCCATCGCCCGGGTGCGCGCACCAGCGGAGCCCCCGCTGGCCCCGGCGCGCAAGCGGGCGCGCAGGCGCAGCGGGCGCTCGCCGGTCGAAATCGAAGGGGTCGGTGACCTGCCCATCACCATGGCACGCTGCTGCGGCCCGGTACCGCCGGAACCGATCGCAGGCTACGTCACCCTGGGACGCGGCGTGACCATCCACCAGGCTCGTTGCGCGAGCCTGCTGCGCATGCGCGCCGTAAAGCCCGAACGAGTGCTCAAAGTCGAGTGGACGCTGGACTCCGACAGCGTCATGCCGGTGCGCATCCGGGTGCAGGCATTCGATCGGCGCGGGCTGCTGCGCGACGTCTCGGATGTCATGGCACTCGAAAAGCTCAGCATCGAGGGGGTCAATTCGGACACCGATCCGATGGATCGCATGGCTACCATTGTCATGCGAACCGCGGTACGCGACCATGCACAGCTCGGCCGGGTGCTGCAGCGACTGAGCGCGGTGCCAAATGTCCTGCGCGCTGAGCGCATTCCCTGAAGGAGTTGCCCATGCATCAGCGCCGCCTGGGAAATCAGGGACCGCAGGTCTCGGCGGTGGGCCTCGGCTGCATGAGCCTCGGTCTGGCCGACGCCTATTCCAGCGCCATCGACAGTGATCAGGCGGCGGTGACGCTGATTCATCGCGCGCTGGATCTGGGCGTCACGCTGCTGGACACGGCCAACATTTACGGCGACTCGGAAGTCAAGGTGGGGCAGGCACTGCGCGGCCGCCGCTCGCAGGCAATCCTCGCCACCAAGTTTGGCATCCAGACCGGTCATGTGAATGCCGCCGAACGCGGCATCAACGGCCGGCCCGAGTACGTGCGCACCTGCTGCGAAGAATCGCTCCAGCGGCTGGCCGTCGATTACATCGATATCTACTACCAGCATCGCATCGATCCGGCCGTGCCCATCGAGGAAACCGTCGGCGCCATGGCAGGCCTGGTTCGGGCGGGGAAGGTACGTCATCTGGGGCTCTCGGAGGCCGCCCCCGCGACCATCCGGCGGGCGCACAAGGTACATCCGATCGCGGTGGTGCAGACCGAGTACTCGATCTGGACGCGGGATGTGGAGGAACTGGTGCTGCCCACGCTGCGCGAACTGGGCATCGCGCTGGTGGCCTACAGCCCCCTGGGACGCGGCTTCCTGGCCGGTCGCTTCCAGCGTGTCGAGGATCTGGCCGCCAATGACTGGCGCCGCGGCAATCCGCGCTTCCAGACCGATAACTTTGCCCGCAACCTGGCATTGATGGACCATCTGCGCGCGCTCAGCCGCAAGAAGGGCTGCACCCTATCGCAGCTGGCGCTCGCGTGGCTGCTCAGCCAGGGGACCGATATCGTACCCATCCCCGGAACGAGCAATCTTTCGCGGCTGGAGGAAAACGCCGCGGCCGCCGCGGTGCAACTCACGCCGGCTGAAAGCGCCGGCATCGAGCAGATCGCCCCGCCGGGCGTCGCCGCCGGCGCGCGCTACGCACCGGGCGGCATGGAATCGCTGAATCATTAAGGAGCCGTTGGTATGATCGTCTTCGTCACGGGTGCTACCTCCGGCTTCGGTGCCGCGATCGCGCGCCGCTTTGCCGCCGAGGGTCACCAGATCATCGCCGCCGGGCGGCGAAAGGAGCGGCTCGAGGCACTTCGCCAGGAATTCGGTGCCTCGACGATCCATGCGCTGACGCTGGATGTGCGCGACCGCTCCGCCGTCGATGCGGCCGTCGCGGCTCTGCCGGCGGAACTGTCCGCCATCGACATCCTGGTCAACAACGCCGGACTGGCGCTCGGGCTCGAGCCGGCACAGCGAACCGATCCGGACCAGTGGGAACAAATGGTCGATACCAACGTCAAGGGCGTGATGTATGTGACACGGGCCGTGCTACCCGGCATGGTCGAGCGCCGGCGAGGACACATCATCAATCTCGGCTCCATTGCCGGCACCTATGCCTACCCCGGCGGCAATGTCTATGGCGCCACCAAGGCCTTCGTGCGCCAATTCTCGATGGGACTGCGCGCGGATTTGTTCGGCACCCCAATACGCGTCACAAGCGTGGAGCCGGGCCTGGTCGGCGGCACGGAATTCTCGGCCGTGCGCTTCGGTGGCGACGCGCAGAAGGCTTCCAGAATCTATGATGGTGCCGATGCGCTGACCCCCGACGATGTGGCCGAGGCGGTGCACTGGGTGGCAAGCCTGCCCGCGCGCGTGAATATCAATGCCGTCGAAATGATGCCGGTCACGCAGTCCTTTGGACCGCTGCCCGTGCATCGCACCGTCAGCGGTTGAGGTTGTCGATCGCCCGCTTGTCGACCGCCAGTGCGGCCTCGTGCAGCGCCTCGGCCAGGGTCGGATGCGCATGTATCGTGCGCTGCAGGTCTTCGGCGCTGGCCTGAAACTCCATCGCCAGTGTCGCCTCGGCGATCAGCTCTCCGGCCATCGGCCCAATGATGTGGACGCCGACGATGCGGTCGCTGTCGCGTGCTGCGAGAATCTTTGCGAAGCCCGGCGTCGCCTGCATGGCGCGCGCGCGGCCGCTGGCGGCGAAAGGAAACACGCCGCTTTTGTAATCGACGCCGGAAGCCTTCAGCTGCTCTTCGGTCTTGCCGACCCAGGCAATCTCAGGCGCGGTGTAGATGACCGAGGGTATGACCTCGTAGTTGACGTGAGCGTAACGTCCGGCGATGCGGTCGGCGACCGCGATCCCCTCTTCCTTGCCCTTGTGCGCCAGCATCGGTCCGCGCACGCAATCGCCGATGGCCCACACACCCGGCACCCCGGTCTGGCAGGACTCGTCGACGCGGATGAAGCCCCGCTCATCCAGCGCCACGCCGCTTTCGGCTGCGAACAGATTCGCCGTGAAGGGCCGGCGCCCGACCGCAACGATGACCTGGTCGGCCGCAGCGGAGAGTGATTTTCCGGCCGCGTCGCTGTACTGCACGGTGACACTGCCGTCGGCGGTCGAGGCACCGGTGACCTTGGCACCTAGGCGGATATCCAGGCCCTGCTTCCTCAAGTGCCGCAGCGCCTCCTGCGCCAGCTGCTGATCGGCCACTGCGAGAAAGGTCTCGAGCGCCTCGAGCACGATGACTTCTGCGCCCAGCCGGCGCCAGACACTGCCGAGTTCCAGCCCGATGATGCCGGCGCCTATGACGATGAGCCTCCTGGGCACCGCGCTGAGTTCGAGCGCATCCCAGGAATCGATGATGAAGCGATGATCGAATGGCAGCGATTTAAGTTCCGTCGGGATCGAGCCGCTGGCCAATACCACGTGACGCGCCGAGAGCTCGCTGCGCGTGCCGTCCGCCGCCACGACTTCTACCCGACGATCGCCGAGCAGCCGCGCCGATCCGTGAATGGCGGTCGCGCCAGCGCCCTTGAGCAGCGAGGCGACGCCGCCGGTCATGGTACGCACGATACCCGCGCGGCGCTTCTGCATGGTTGCCAGATCGAGCGTCAGCGAGCCGGTCTGAATGCCGTGGACGGCGAATTCCGAGCGTGCGCGCTCTAGCAGTTCCGAGGATTCGAGCAATGCTTTGGAAGGGATGCAGCCCGCATTGAGACAGGTCCCGCCGAAAGCGCCGCTGCCATCGCGATTCTTCCATGCATCGACGCAGGCAACTTTCAGTCCGTTCTGCGCCGCACGTATGGCGGCAGGATAGCCTGCCGGCCCGGCACCAATGACCACCACATCAAAGGCATCAGCCATGGACGTCAGACTCCGAGCAGCAGCCGGCCGGGGTCTTCCAGGCATTCCTTGACGGCGACCAGGAACTGCACCGCTTCACGCCCATCGATAATCCTATGATCATAGGTGAGCGCGACATACATCATGGGTCGCACCACGACTGCGCCCTTAACCGCCATGGGCCGGTCCTGGATCTTGTGCATGCCGAGGATCGCACTCTGCGGCGCATTGACGATCGGAGTCGACAGCAGCGAGCCGAAGGTGCCGCCGTTGGTGATGCTGAAGGTACCGCCGGTGAGCTCCTCGAGCTTGATCGAGCCGCTGCGAGCGCGTGCCGCGAATTCGCCAATCTGCTGCTCGATGTTGGCGAAACTCAGCGTATCGGCATCGCGCAGGATCGGAACCATGAGCCCGCGTTCGGTCGATACCGCGACCCCGACGTCGAAATATTCGTGGTAAACGATGTCGTTGTCCTCCACCGAGGCATTGACCACCGGGAAGCGCTTGAGCGCCTCGGTGACCGCCCTGACGAAGAACGACATGAAGCCCAGCTTCACGCCGTGCTTCTTCTCGAACGCTTCCTTGTAGCGCGCACGCAGTTCCTGCACCGCGCCCAGGTCAACTTCGTTGAAAGTGGTCAGCAGTGCCTGCGTCGCCTGCGCCTGCACCAGCCGCTCGGCGATGCGGGCGCGCAGTCGCGTCATCGGTACGCGCTGATCGGTGCGCGCACCGCGCTGCACTGGAATGGCCGGCGCAGCAGGTTTCGCTGCCGGCGCAGCCGCTACGGGCGCCGCGGCGGCGCGCGCCGCTGCCTCCGCATCCTGCTTGGTCACATGTCCACCGGGTGCGGATGCGGTGATGTTGCCTGCCGCCAGATTATTTTCCTCGATCACGCGCCGCGCCGCCGGCCCGGTCTTGGGCGCAGCCGTCGTCGCTGTCGCTGCTGCTGACGGTGCAGCCTTACCATTGGCCGCGGGGACCGCGGCCGCAGTCGCAGGCGCCGCAGTAGCAGCGGCACCTTCATCGAAGATTGCCAGCACGTCCCCGGCTTTGACGGACTGACCGGCCGGTACTTTGATTTCCCGCAGCACGCCGTTCACGGGCGCAGGCACATCGAGTACGACTTTGTCAGTTTCGAGGTCCGCCAGATTTTCATCGCGGCTCACCGCCTCGCCCGGCTGCTTGCGCCACGCCATGAGCGTGGCATCAGCCACCGATTCGGGAAGCTGCGGGACTCGGATCTCGATGCTCATAAACTTTTCTTCCTTGGAGCACGATCAGCCGTCGTCTCTGGGCCCGCGGCGACCAGTTCCGCTGCGGTCAGCGTCAGGCGTGGCGTGCTGCGCGTCTGCTCGATCGATACCGCGTTCAGCGCGGTCTCGACCAGGCGGCGCTGTTCGGATTCATGCTGCTTGCTCACACCGGTGGCCGGAGCCGCGGCAGCGCCGCGTCCGGCATAGTAGACCGTGCGCGTCTGCGCCAGGTCCTGCAGGCGGTGGCGAATCTGGAACCAGGCGCCCTGGTTCTGCGGCTCTTCCTGGCACCAGACAAGTTCGGTGGCATTGCCGTAGCGCGCGAGCACGGCCTGGTATTCCTCCACCGGGAACGGGTAGAGCTGCTCGATGCGCACGATCGCCACATCGTGCAATGCTTCCTTGCGACGCGCCTTCAGCAGATCGAAATAGACCTTGCCGCTGCAGAACACCACCCGGCGCGTCAGCCCTGGCTCAATTTCATCGATCTCATCGATGATGTTGGCAAAATTGTTGTGACTCAAGTCGGCCAACGAGGACACCGACAGCTCGTGGCGCAGCAGGCTCTTGGGCGTCATCAGGATGAGCGGCTTGCGGAATTGCCGCAGCATCTGCCGCCGCAGCACATGAAACATCTGCGCGGGCGTCGAAGGCACGCAGACCTGCATGTTGTTCTCGGCGCACAGCTGAAGAAACCGCTCCAGTCGCGCGGAGGAATGTTCCGGCCCCTGTCCTTCATAGCCGTGCGGCAGGAACATGGTCAGGCCGCAGAGCCGTCCCCACTTCGCCTCGCCCGATGAAATGAACTGATCGATGACCACCTGTGCGCCATTGACGAAATCGCCGAACTGCGCTTCCCAGATGACGAGGTAATCGGGACTGGTGGTCGAAAAACCGTATTCGAATCCGACCACGGCCTCCTCCGACAACACCGAGTCGACGATGGTGAAGCGCGGCTGGCCGTCACTAACGTGCTGCAGCGGGATGTAGCGCTGTCCGCTGGTCTGATCGTGCAACACCGCGTGACGGTGGAAGAAAGTGCCGCGCCCCGAATCCTGGCCCGAGATGCGAACCGGGTAGCCATCCTCCAGCAGCGAGGCGTAGGCGAGCGTCTCGGCCGCGCCCCAGTCCAGCGGCAACTCCCCTGCCATCATGCGCGCGCGATTGGTCATCACCTGCGCAACGCGCGGGTGCAGCTCCAGGTCCGCGGGCAGCTGCGACAGGCGGGCGCCGAGCGCGCTGAGCCGATCGATTGCGATGCCGGTGCGCGGTCGCTCCGACCAGTCGACCTGCCCGAAACGCGACCAGTCGATGGTGTGCTTGTTGCCGATCAATCCGAGTGCGGCGGACATTTCCAGCCGGCCCGAATCCAGTGCATTGCGATACTGCTCGACCATCTGCTCGGCGTCGGCAGCGCTCAGCACCCCTTCCGCGGCCAGCTGCGACGCGTAGAGCTTGCGGGCCGTCGGATGCTGCCGAATGGCCCGGTACATGACCGGCTGGGTTGCCGCCGGCTCGTCGGCTTCGTTGTGACCGAGCCGCCTGTAACACACCAGGTCGATCACGACATCCTTGTGAAACCGTTGTCGATAGCGCAGTGCGAGCCGCGTGCAGAAGACCACCGCCTCTGGATCGTCGCCGTTGACGTGGAGGATCGGGGCCTCCAGCATTTTGGCCACGTCACTGCTGTAGGTGGTGGAGCGCAGATCGCAGCGATCGGAGGTAGTGAAACCGATCTGGTTGTTGATGATGATGTGAATGGTGCCGCCGGTGCGAAAGCCGCGTGCCTGCGAGAGCTGCAGCGTCTCCATGACCACGCCCTGCCCGGAAAAGGCCGAGTCGCCGTGCAGCAGCACCGGCACCACGCGATCGCCCTCGGCGTCATTGCGTCGTTCCTGCCTGGCGCGCACCGAACCTTCGACGACCGGATTGACGATCTCCAGGTGCGAGGGGTTGAAAGCCAACGCCACGTGAACATTGCCCGCGGCGGTGCGCAGGTCTGCCGAGAATCCCTTGTGATACTTGACGTCGCCCGACCCCTGCATATGGGCCTGGTCGTACTTGCCCTCGAATTCCGAAAACAATTGCGCCGGTGATTTGCCGAGCACATTGACCAGCACGTTGAGCCGGCCGCGGTGCGCCATTCCGAGTACGAATTCCTCGATACCCGCGGCGCCGCCCTGCTGGATCAGATCGTTCAACGAGGCGATCAGCGCATCGGCACCCTCCAGCGAAAAGCGCTTCTGGCCGACGTACTTCGTATGCAGGTAGCGCTCAAGCCCTTCGGCGGCAGTCAGCTGCCAGAGCAGATTGCGCCGCTCCTCGATCGAGAAGCGATGTTGCATGCGTCCGAGCTGAAATTCGTCCTGCAGCCAGAGGCGCTCGTCGGTATTCGAGACATGCGCGAATTCCGCACCGATGTGTCCGCAGTAAACGGTCTCGAGGCGAGCAATGATTTCGCGCAGCGTCGCACGCCTTCCGATCCACTCGTTGCGTGCGGTGGTGTAGAACTCGGTATCCAGATCCGCATCGCTGAGCCCGGCATAGTCCAGATCGAGCACTCGCGGGCGCGGTCTTTGCAGCAGCCCCAGCGGATCAATTTGGGCGATCAGGTGACCGCGGTTGCTGTAGATCTGCATCAGCCGCGACACCGCGGCCTGCTTTTCGCTGGCGGCGCCGCCAGCGCCGGCGGCAGCCGTTCCCGCCGGGGATGCAGTCGGTGCGGCCCCTGCCTGGGTACGGGCCGCGACGGCCGCGATGATCGGACCGTGCGCGTGCTCCTGGCCGGCAGCCGCGGGCAGCGCATCGAAATAGCGCCGCCAGGTGGGGTCGACCCCCGCGGGATCCGCAAGGTACTGCTCGTAGAGCGCTTCGACGTAATCCGCGTTGGCACCGGACAGCGGCGTGGTGGCTAGCTGTTCGGACAAAGATGGCGACTTAGGGGGTCCTGGCACGACTGGAATCAACCTGAAAAAGCGGAAAAATCCTGCCCGTTCAAAGAGCTAGACGCGTATTCACGCCGCGCCATTCTATCGGATCGGGCTTTCCATTGAAACGACCAGATCTAAGTGCGGCACGCGCTATTGAAATACAAGCCACGGTCGAAGCCGCTGTTTTCCATCACATTCCTGGCAAGCGCCCCCGATGAGAGGCGTCCTGGCGAAATTAGTTGCCAAGGCGACGAATATTTTGCATTCACTGCGGCGCAGGCCCCTGGGATACCCGCACCAGGTCGTCGGGCCGCATCCATTTCTGAAACGCGCCCTGCACATCGGTCGGGGTCATGTCGATGTAGCGCTGCGCGGCGCGCGCGGGCTCATCCAGCGGCAGGTCGTACTCGCGCCGATCGATCAGTCCATGGGCAATGCCATCGACGCTGGCCTCCGCCAGCGGAATTTGCCGCAGCAGCAAGGCCTTGGCGCGCAGCAACTCATCGGCGTCGACCGCCGTGCTCTGCATGCTGCGCAGTTCCTGGACGGCGATGTTCGCCGCCTTGCCGACGTTCTGCGGATCGCAGGCGTACTGGATGTAGTAGGCGCCACGCGTGCGTCCGGCCTGCAGGGTCGAGCCCACTGAATAGACGAGCCCGGTGTTCTTGCGCAGCTCGATGCTCAGGCGCGTCGAATAGAAGCCCCCTCCCAGCACTGCACTGCCCAACTCCAGCGCATAGAAGTCCGGGTCTGATCGCGTCAGCCCCAGGTTCTGGGCCAGGATCACGTTATCCTGCACGCGGCTGGCGTCCGGCACCGCGACATTGCCCGGCTTGTTCGGCGGAACCACTGGCAGGTCGACGTCGGGCTTGGGACCGCCAGCACTCCAGCCGCCGAAATACTTCTCGATGGTGGCGCGTGCCTGATCCGCCGAAACGTGCCCCACCACCACGATCGTGGCCAGATCGGGCCGAAATACCTTGCGGTAATAGGCGCGCACGTCATCCAGCGTCAGCGCGCGAACGCCCTCGGGCGTCGCCTCCCGCAGGCTCGGATCATCCGGCGGGAATAGCGCCGAACGCAGCGAACGTTGCGTCTGGTAACCCGGACTGTGAATGCGGGCGGCAATGATCTGCACCAGCTGCTTCGAGACCACGCTCATGGCGGCCGCGGGCAGCGCCGGATGCAGCTCATTGTCGGCCAGCAGCGCGGCGCCGCGATCGAAATTCTGCGACAGCACCTCGAGATCGAAATCCGTGCCGGCATGTTCATCGGCGCCGATCTCATCCAGAGCGCCCTGAAAGGCGAGTCGATCCAGCGATTCGCTGCCATAGGAAAGCAACGGATCGAGCAGCTGCCCCACGCCCTGCTGCGCCACGTCCGCTTCGACCTCCGGGCGATTGCGGATTCGCCCGAACACGCTGACCGTGTCGCTGACATCCACGCTCTGCACAATGAGCGTCAGGCCGTTCGGCAGCGTCGATACCACCGGCTGCACGCTCGATGGCTTCACATCCAGCCGTTCGAGCGCCGCGCGTGCCCAATCCGGCAATTGCGTCGCATGAGCTTCGCCGAGCGAGATATTTTCCTGCCCGCCAAACCCGCCGCCGCCGGCAACCGGCCGGCCGCCGCCCTGCGGAATCATCACCGCCGAAATCGCGTGCGCCAGATCGAGGTACTTGCGTGCCACGCGATTGACGTCTTCCACGCTGACCTTCTCGATGCGCTGCAGATCCTCATCCGGCGAACCCAGTCCGTAGAGCGCCACCGCGTCGGCCCAGACCGAGGCCAGACCCTCGATGGAATTCTTCTGGAACTCGGCCTGCCTGCGCTCCTGCAGCTTGGCCGCACGCACCAGCTCGGGCGGGACACCGTGATCGACCACGCGCTGGAGAATCGCGCGCACTTCCGCTTCCAGCGCCTTGGGATCCTCGCCCTTCGGAAATACCACCTCCGCATAGGCCACGCCGGCCTGCGGCAGCGGATCCAGCGAGAAGCCGGCATTGATGGCCTTGCCCTGCGGCACCAATCCATACAGCTCGAATCGCTGGTTGCTCAGCACATCCGAGAGCACCTCGAGCGCCGGAAAATCCGGACTGTTCAAGCCGGGCACGCGCAGCGCGAGCATCTGCGTGCCGGTGGGCCGATCGGTATCGACCGTGATACTGGCCGCATGCGCCGGCTGCAGCCGCACCAGGTGCCGCCTGGGCAATGGCTTCGAGGGGATGTCGCCGTAGAGCGCGCGAATCTTTTCCAGCGTCGCGGTGGGGTCAAGATCGCCCACGACCACCAGGATGGCATTGTTCGGCACGTACCAGGCATCGTGGAACTGCTGCAGCATGCCGACGCGCGTGGCGTCGAATGAGGGACGCGTTCCGAGCGCATCGTGCGCATAGGGCGTACCGGCGAACATCGCGGCGCGTAATTTCTCATAGAGCTTGTAGCCGGGGCTGCTCAGATCCTGCGCCACCTCCTGTTCGATGGCACCGCGCTCCTGGTCCCAGTCCTTGGCACTGTCGAGCACGCCGCGCATGCGCGTCGCCTCGATATGCAGCGCGACGTCGAGATCCTCCGCGGGCACAGTGAACAGGTACTGCGTCAGGCTCTCGCGGGTATTGGCGTTGAAGTTTCCGCCCATGACGCTGCCGATGTCGGCCAGCTGATCGGCCGTCAGTCCGGGACTGCCGCGAAACATCATGTGTTCCTGCGCATGCGCAGTGCCGGGGAAACCTGCCGGTGCTTCATCCGATCCGACCAGATAGTTGATCGACGTTGCCACTACCGGCGCCAGCGTGTTGCGCACGATGATGACTCGCAGTCCATTCGGCAGCGTCGCCCGCAACACCGGCGCGGTCTGGCTCATCGCCCGCACCGGCACAGTCGCTACAGCGATCAGTGCCAGCACCCGTACCCACGAAGCAATCCATTTGATCGATCTCATGACGTCCTTATTTCAATCCGAGGATCAGCGCGCCGGCGGTGACCAGCGCGATGCCGCACCAATCGCGCGGCAGCGGCCGCTCGCCCAGGAACAGCACCGCGAACACCGCGACCAGCACCACGCTGAGTTTGTCCACCGGCGCGACTCTGGAGGCCTCGCCGAGTTTGAGGGCACGGAAGTAGCACACCCACGAAGCGCCCGTGGCCAGCGCCGACAGCACCAGGAACAGCAGCGCGCGGCCGCCCAGGCGTGACGGGTTCGCCCACTTGCCGGTGGCCATCACGAACGCGCCCAGCACCACCACGATGACGATGGTGCGAAGCAGGGTCGCCAGATCCGAATCGATGCCGGTGAGCCCGAGCTTGGCGAAGATCGCCGTCAGCGCCGCGAACGCCGCCGACATCAGGGCCCAGTAGAACCATGTGGAGTCAGTCACAGTTTTACGAGCATACACTGCGACACGCGGGCGCGGTGCAACGCAATATGGGTCAACGCCCCGGCGGCTGGCACGCTGTAGTTGCACGGGATTCAAGCAACCAGTCTTGATCAAGGAGAGCGCCTTGAGCGTCGAGGCAGCGGCCGCCATCGCAGCCAATCGTTTTGGCTTAGGGGCGCGCCCAAGTGATCTGGCAACCATCGGCACCGAGGCGCCGCGGCTGGCTGCGCACTCAACTGACCGCGCAGCCGCTGCTCGTCGCGGACGGCCTGCAGAGCACCGCGCAGATCCTCTCCGGCGCCGAGCCCATCGTGCAGGCACGGCGTCAGGCACGGCGCGCGCGCGCCGATGCGGCCGCCGCGGATTCCTCCGCGACCGCAGAACTCGCCATGCGACTGCCGCAATACCTGCGGCCCATTTACATGAACGAGACTCGCGCGCGCCTGCAAGCAGCGCTGCGCAGCGATCGGCCATTCGCGGAACGCCTGGTGTACTTCTGGAGCAATCATTTCGCGGTGTCGGTGGACAAGTTCGCGGTACTCGGCGTTGCGGGCAGTTTCGAGCGCGAAGCGATCCGGCCGCATGTGATGGGACGATTTCACGATCTGCTGCTGGCGGTGGAAACCCACCCCGCGATGCTGCTGTACCTGGACAATCAACAATCCGTCGGACCCGAGTCGATGGTCGCGCGGCGCGCGGCCCATCGTGGTCGCACGGTCGGACTCAATGAGAATCTGGCACGCGAGATTCTCGAACTTCACACCCTCGGCGTGGATGGCGGTTACACCCAGGCCGATGTCACGAGCTTCGCCAAAGTGCTGACCGGCTGGTCGATCGGCGGCGGCGAGGGTCGCCTCGCGGGCGGGACCATCGGCACGTTTCTGTTCCGGCCAGAGGTGCACGAGCCAGGTGCGCAGACCGTGCTGCGCCGGCGATACGCTGAAGGTGATGAAGCCCAGGGGCTCGCGGTGCTGGCCGATCTTGCCGTCGCACCAGCCACCGCGCATCACATCGCGACCAAACTCGCGCGCCACTTCATCAGCGATGACCCGCCTGCGGCAGCGATTGCGCGCCTCGCGCAGGTGTTCGAGCGCACGCGTGGTGACCTGCCGGCAGTCTATGCCGCGTTGATCGACTCGCCCGAAGCCTGGGACGGGGTGTCGCCGAAATTCAAGAGCCCGCAGGACTACGTGCTGTCGCTCGCCCGGGGATTGTCACTGCCGCCGGAGAGCGAGCCACGCATAGTCTCGGCATTCGATCTGCTCGGGCAACGGCCCTTCTCACCGGGTTCACCGGCGGGCTGGCCCGACCGCAGCTCGGACTGGGATGGCGCATCGGCACTCATGAAGCGTATCGAGCTGTCGGATTCGGTGGCGCAGAAGCTTGGCGATCGACGCGATGCCCAGCAGCTGGCGCCGGAAATTCTCGGCGACTCGCTGACCGCGGCGACGCGCCAGAGCGTGGCGCGCGCGGCCAGCCCGGCGCAGGCGCTGGCGCTGCTATTGACCTCCCCCGAGTTCCTGCGCCGATGAAGCGCGGAGGTTCCATGTCATCGAATCAATCGCGCCGCCGCTTCCTGCAGCTCGGACTTGCCGCCGGCAGCAGCGCATTGGGCGCCCGCTTCGCCTTCGCGGCGCCGGCAGCAGGCGACGCGCGCTTCGTATTCATCATCCTGCGCGGCGCGCTCGATGGTCTTTCGGCGGTGCCTCCCTACGCCGATCCCGACTACCAGCGGCTGCGCGAGCAGCTTGCGATTGGCGCGCCGGGAACCGCCGACGGGGCGCTGGCACTGGATGGTCATTTCGGTCTCAACCCGGGCCTGAGCTTCGTACATGAAGCCTACGATGCCCACGAGGCGCTGGTATTCCACGCCGTCGCGACCTCCTATCGCGAGCGTTCGCACTTCGACGGCCAGGATATACTCGAGAGCGGGCTGGTGCTGCCACATGCGAGCCAGGTGGGCTGGCTCAATCGTACCGCCGCCGCGCTGCCTCCCGGATCGGTCCACGGCGCGCAACTCGGCGTGGCGCTCGGACAGAACGTGCCGCTGGTGCTGCGCGGTCCGGCGCCAATCGCTTCATGGTCTCCCTCCAAGCTGCCCGAGATCGACGATGACACACTGCAGCGCATCGCCGACCGCTACGCCAGCGACCCCGTCTTGTCGCAACGCCTGGCGCAGGCCCTTGACACTGATCGCATGGCCGCCGAATCCCCCGACATGTCCGCGGCCACGCCGCGCGCGGGCGCGGGCGCCGCGCGCTACATCGAGACCGTGCAAACCGCCGCCAGCTTTCTCAAGCGCGAGGACGGACCGGCCGTCGCCGTGTTTGACACCACCGGATGGGATACCCATTTCAATGAAGGCGGCGCGCAGGGGCAGCTCACCCAGCGCCTCGCGGCACTCGATGCCGCCTTGCGCGCGCTCAAAGACTCGCTCGGAGCCACCTGGCAGCGCACCGCGGTGCTGATCGCCACGGAATTCGGACGCACGGCTGCGGCCAACGGCACCCGCGGCACCGACCATGGGACCGGGACGGCCGCGCTGCTGCTTGGCGGCGCGGTGCGAGGCGGCCGCGTGATCTGCGACTGGCCGGGACTGTCCGCGCGCGCGCTCTATGAAGGCCGCGACCTCAACCCGACGCTCGAGCTGCGATCGGTGATCAAGAGCGTGTTGCGCGATCATCTGAACATCAGTCCGCGTAAACTGGATGCGGAAGTATTTCCCAATAACGCACAGCCCTACCTGGCCGATCTGATACGCGTTTGAGACCAAGCGATCCCTCGCCTGCTGCGCGACCGCTGCAGGCACTCACCGCCGCGGCACTCGCGCAGCGCTTCGCCGCGGCTTTGCAGCAGGCGGACGGCCTCGCTGGCGCGCATTGCGTGCACGAGCTGTGCATGCGCGCGGCGATGCCTGCGAGCATCGAAGCGGCCATCGAGCGGCTCTGGAGTAGCGCCGCCAGCTCGATACCTGACTGGCTGCCGATGCGCTACATCCACTTCCTGCCGCAGCTCTATGCCACCGCGGCGCGCTTTCGCAGCGCGCGGCGGGGCCGCAGCAATGTCTACCTCGTGCTGCTCGACTATGCCGATCGCGGTGGCGATCCCTACGGCATCTACGTCGGCATGAGCGCCTACACACCGGCGCAGCGCTTCGATCAGCACAAGGCCGGCATCCGGGCCGCCGGCTGCGTGCTCAAACGCGGACTGGAAGTCCTGACCGGGCCGACCCTGCACCTGCAACGCATCGCCCGCGCCGAGGCGGCGCGCATTGAGCGCGAACTGGCAGCGGCGCTGGCGGATGAAGGGCTACGGGTCGAGGGCGGCCACTAGCCTAACCTCTGCCGACGGCGCCGAGAAAGTCAGGCTTCCCGAGCTTCACTCCATTGTGGCGCAGGATGTCGTAGGCGGTCGCACTGTGGAAATACATGTTGGGCAGCGCGAAGGCCATCAGATAGTTCCAGCCGCTGGGGAACTTCAGCGTGGCATTGGGAAACTTCAGTTCGATCGGGCGCGTATCGGCACCCTGGAACTTGCCCTGGTCGAGTCCTTTCAGAAAGGCCGCGGTCTTGTCGAGCCGCGTCTTCAGCTCGGCGAATGAGGCTTCGGTGTCCTCAAACTTCGGAGGGTCAACGCCGGCGAGGCGCGCCCCTGCGCCCTTGGCGCCATCCGATACCACCTGGACCTGGCGAGTCAGCGCGAACATATCCGGATAGAGCCGCGCGGTCAGCAGCGCGCTCGGATCGATCTTCTCCTTCTCGCAGTGCGCACTGCCCTTCTCCAGTACAGCGGTCAGATTGCCGAGGGCGTGCAGAAACCATGGGATCGAAGCGTCATAGATTGACAGGCTCATGGGATGTTCCTTGTCGGTTGATCGGAGAAAGGGCCGGCATTCTACACTGCATGCCCTCTTGATCGCGGAGCATGCCCATGAGTGAGGCCGCACGGCTGGAATCGATTCGCACCCGCGGCTACGCGCGCATCGCCACCGAGGAGGCCTTCGCCCCGAAAGCCATGCTCGAGCGCTATCGCCGGTTGCTCGACCGCCAGGAGCTCGATGATCCAGGCTTCCGCAGTCTGTGGGGTTTTTATCTGGGCAGTCCCAGTCCGCGTGCCACGCAGATCATCGCCAAATTGCAGGATCTCGGTCCGCAGCGGCTGGCCGACATGGATGCCACCGGCATCGATCGACAGATCGTCTCCCTGACCGGCCCGGGCGTGCAGGTGTTCGATGCCGCCACCGCGGTATCGATGGCCCGCGATGCCAACGACGAACTGGCCGAGGCGCTACGGCGATTTCCCCAGCGTTACTCGGGACTCACGGCAGTTGCTCCGCAGAACCCGCGTGCCGCGGCCGCGGAAATCGAGCGCGGCAAACGGCAGCTCGGCATGAAGGGCGTCATCATCAACTCTCACACCCACGGCGAGTACCTGGACCATCCGAAGTTCTCCGATCTGCTGGCCGCGGCGGAAGCGGAGAACGCACCGATCTATCTTCATCCCCAGTCGCCCTCGAAGGGACTGATCGCGCCGCTGCTCGAGAGCGGGCTCGATGGCGCCATCTATGGCTTCAGTGTCGAGACCGGCATGCACATGCTGCGAATGATCGTCAGCGGCGTGTTCGACCGTTATCCGCGACTGCAGGTGGTGCTGGGACACCTGGGCGAAGCGCTGCCGTTCTGGCTGTTCCGGCTCGACTATATGCATCGCGCCACGGTGGCAGCGGCGCGCTATCCCAACATGCGCCCGTTGCAGCGGCGCATCAGCGATTACCTGCGCGAGAATGTGTACGTGACCAGCAGCGGCATGGCATGGGCGCCGGCCATCCGATTTTGCCAGGACGTGCTCGGCATGGACCGCGTGCTCTACGCGATGGACTACCCTTACCAGTTCGTCGCGGAAGAGGTCACCGCCAGCGATGCGGTGCCGCTGAGCGATCAGGAACGCCGTCAGTTTTTCCAGACCAACGCCGAACGCGTGTTCTCCCTGTCGGATTCTTAAGGCACCGCGTTGACGACGACTCCCGTGGGCATGCTGCCGCGCGAGGGCATGCGCAGCACCATGAGCATCAGGCCGCCAACGAGGCACCACAGGGCGAGGAAGTAGAAACTGCCACCGTAGCCGTAGCCGGCGTCATGGCGCCAGCCGGCGATGTACGGTGTCACGGCGCTGAGCGTGGTATTGATGGCCACGGCCAGGCCCGCCAGGGAAGCGAACGCGCGCGTGCCAAAATAATTGCTCAGCGTTGCCATCAGGCACACCAGGCCGCCGCCGAACCCTATCCCTAAGCAGCTGGCGAACACCAGTACGCTGGCGTGACCGCGCGCGTTCACGACCACGATCAGACCGACCCCGAAACTGATCTGGAACAGTGCCCACAGGTAGCGCGGATCGATGCGGTCGCCGCACAGCGCAATCACGAGCTTTGCCACCAGCCCGGACACGGCCAGCAGCGAGATCGCCTGCCATGCTTCCGATGGCGTATGTCCCAGGTCGCGCAGATGCACGAATCCGTGCGCAAGGTAGAGCGTGTAGCCGCAACTCACCCCGAGCAGCGCGAACACCATGATCCAGTAGGCGGGTGAGGAAAGCGCCTCGCGGTAGGTCCAATTCTCCGCGGTGCGGAACAACGCCCGGCGCGCGGCGGCCGCTGGCGCCGCGGTGTCTGCGGCGTCTGCGGTTGACTCGCCGTCGGGTTGCTGCCCCAGCTCGGCGGGGGATTCCCTGACGAACACCGCGGCGACGATGCAGGCGACGGCCGACAGTGCGGCGATGACCCACCAGCCGGCTCGCCAATTGCCGCCTGCCAGTGTCACCACGCGATCGAGCAGCCGGCCCGACACGAAACCGCCGACCGCACCCGACGAATACAGAATCGACAGCACCATGCCGCGCTTACGCACGAACCAGCGCGCCAGTCCGGCCTGCGCGGCCAGGGCGGCGCCCGTCGCGACGCCCCCGCCCACCAGCAGCCCGAAGGCGATCAGGGCGAAACCGAATGAGTTGACCACGGTGCCCATGAGCAGCGCGCCGGCGATCAGCAGCAGGCTGCCGAGCATGAGGGTGCGGCGCACGCCCATCTTATTGACCGAGATCGCAACCAGTGGCCCGGGCAATCCCGACATGACCATGTAGGCGCTGAACAGCAGTCCGAGCGCGCCGCGATCCATGTGCATCGAGGGCGCCATGAGGGCGTTGAGTCCGCTCGCCCCGTAGACCGGAATACCGAGATTGAGAAACATGATGACCCAGCAGGCGGCCAACAGCTTCCAGCCATAGAAGCCGCGCCCGCTCATGGCGAAGCTATCCCCATCGCGAAGCTTCGGGCCCTGGGACGAAGGCTTGTGCCGGGCGGCCGGTTCGCGTCAGCGCCAGCGCGGCACGTACCGCGGGGCGCGCCTGCATGCGCGCCAGGAAAGCCGCGATGTGCGGCGTCACGCTCGCGTTGACCAGCTCCGGCGCCAGCTCGGGCAGAGGGGCCAGCATGGCGAAGGCATCGATATCGGCGATCGAATATTCCGCTCCCGCCAGCCAGGGGGCGCTGGTCAGGGCCGCCTCGATGCGTCGCAGGGGCCCCGCGAGCTGGCCGCGAGCTGCGGTGGCGGCATCGGCCTCGCTGCGCTCCAGAACTGACGTCCAGGCGAGGCGCCGCTCCAGCGGTTCGATGCTCGCCAGTCGCGCCAGCAAGCCCTGCCCGGGCCGCGCACGCAGGGTCGGGGCCAGATACCGCGCGCAGCCGAGCATGGCCACGGCGTTCGCCACCGACAGCGCAATGGTTTGACCCCAGGCGTGCACGAGATAGCGGCCGTACGGAGTCGAAGGCATCAGCGTCGGGCCGGCAAAGGCCTCGGCAATGTATTCGAGCATGAAAAAGGAACTGGCGATCACGGTGCCGTCATCGACCAGCACTGGTCCCTCGCGCTCCAGGTGCAGGCTCGACTCGTCGGTGGCCGGAAAATCGGGCTCGAACTGCTGAAAACTGGTCGGATCGAAATAGTGCGCCGTATAGGGCTCGCCCTTTTCCGCCAGCGCCACCAGCGGCTTGAGAAAGAAGATGTTCGGTTCCCAGTGGTAGAGCTCGAGCATGCGCGGCTCACTTATGGTTGTGCGGGACGCTCGAGCATCTTCACACGCGAAGCCATCTGGGTACGGCCCTTGGCCCAGGTCGCGCGGGTCGCGGGACGCTCGTAGATCTTGCGCAGCCATTCCATGATGTGCGGAGTTCGCTGATCGTTGCAGCGTTCCGGTTGCGACAGCGGCAAGGCGTAGCCGAGATTGAAACCGTTGATGTCGCCGAGCGAGTAGGCATCGCCGCAGATCCAGGTATTGCGACGCAGGTGCGATTCGAGCACGTCGGTGGCAAAGGCGACGCGGCGCCTGGATTCCGCCAGTTCCTGCTCGGAGAACTCGTTGTAGATCGCCTTGCGCCAGGCGATGCGGCGTGACTCGAGCGGAATGCGATCGATCGCCGCCCGCAATTCCCCGGGATCGCGTTGTCGGACGGCGGGCCCGACGAAGATGCTCCAGCCGATCATGCTCAGCGAGGGCGCGAAATAGGAATCGAAGAAACGCATCCACCACCGCATCCGCCAGCGCAATCGCGGGTCGCTCGGCCGCAGCGGCGGCCCCGGGAACGCGTCGTCGATGTACTCCATCATCGGCGTGGATTCGGTCAGCACCAGCTCGCCATGGACCAGCGCCGGAATGGTGCCGTCCGGATTGACGCGCAGATACTCGGGCTGGTGCTGATCGAACTTCAGCAGGTCGAGGTAGTGGCTCTGGTACTCGACGCCCTTTTCCGCCAGCGTGAGCATCGGCTTGCCCGAATTTGCATTCGGTTCCCAGTGATAAAGCGTGACCATCCCGGGCATGGAGACTCCGCCGAATGGCCTGCCGCGGCTCGACCATCAGCGAACGCCAAAGCGCCGGGCAGCGTACGTAATGGGGCAAGATGGTGAACCGGTCCGCGCGATGTCGCGCAGGTCATTGATTTTGCTTGGGTCGCTGGCATCCGCGCGGTGGCGATGCGCTTGACCTCCGGGAGCCCTGTCTGACAAATGGGACCTATAAGCGGAAAATATTGGTGCGAAGAATTCTCCACCCGTATAAAAAGCCCGACAGATAAGAACAGCCGATGTGATCTGTTGGGGGTATCCGATGACGCAGATTGTGTCGTTCTCGACCGCTGGGCTCGATCCGCGGCAGAAGCTCACCAGCTGGAACGAACGCGCCAGCGAGAGTTTCTCGCCGCTTGTGTCCGATCCGGTCGACATTCACACCTTTAATGGCGCCATCGCGCGCACCGAGATCGGCGAGTTGACGCTGGCCGATGTCTACTCGGAGGCTCAGGTCGTGCGCCACTCGCGGGTGCACGTC
The DNA here is from genome assembly GCA_963819195.1 of uncultured Gammaproteobacteria bacterium. Lineage (GTDB taxonomy): Bacteria > Pseudomonadota > Gammaproteobacteria > Steroidobacterales > Steroidobacteraceae > FEN-1191. The sequence continues at coordinate 401,908 of CAWFVL010000002.1, read as the reverse complement.
ACCCGCACCCGCAGCCCGCTGTTCTTTCTGCATCTGCAGCTGGAGGGCGAGAGCATCAGCCGCCAGGACGGCCGCGAGGCGCACCTGAAAGCCGGCGACTTCACGCTCTGCGACAGTACGCGTCAGTACGAGATCATCTTTCCCGGCAGCAACCGCATGCTGGTGCTCGGCATACCCGAGGCTCAACTGCGCCGGCAGATCGCGACGCCCGAGTGCATGGTTGCCATCCCGATGCAGGCCTCCTGCGGCGTGCGCGGACTGTTCTCGCGCTTCCTGCGCAGTTATTGGGTGGAATGCCGCCGCGAGCTGGATGACACGTCCGCCGAGCGCGTCACGACGGCGATCCTGGATCTGCTGGGCGCGGCTTACGCCGACACGCCCTGCCCCCGCTCGAGCCGCTCCTCGCTGGCGACGGCGCACCGGCTGCGGATCATCAACTACATCGAAACCCACCTGCACGATCCGGACCTCACGCCCACGCGCATCGCGGCGGCCTGCAAGATGACACCGCGCTATCTCTACCATCTCTCCTCCGACCAGGAGGAGACCGTGGCGCGTTACATCCTGCGACGGCGGCTCGAGATCTGCTCGCGCGCGCTGGTATCGGAAGCACAGCGCGGACGCACGGTCACCGAAATCGCCTTTGACCACGGCTTCAACAGTCCGACGCATTTCGGTCGCGTGTTCCGCGCCAAGTTCGGCCTGACACCGCGCGAATACCGCCGGCGGAATAACACCGTCGGCTAAACACCGTCGGCTGCGGCGCCGCCCGCGGCACTTGCCGCGCATGCGATGTGCTGTACGCTGTCGCACCCCGTGCGGCCTTCGGAGAAGCCCTGAGCATGCGTCCGCCTTTGTTTCAGCGACTGGGAGTCTGGGTCGCAGCGCATCCGCGTCCCATCCTCGTAACCTGGGTAGCAGCCCTTGCCCTTGGCGTGTGGGGGGCGCACAAGCTGCCCGAGGCAGCCGTAGGCGGCGTCAGCGGCATCGCCGGCAGCCCCTCGAAGGCCGCCAGCGATGCGTTACGCAACGAGTTCGACAACCCATTGCTTGATCCGCTGGTGATCGCCGTATCGGCGCCGGATCTGCGCGTCGAGGCGCAGCCGTATCGCGGTTGGGTCGAGCGGACTGCCAGATTACTTGGCGGCATGCCCGAGATCCGCCGCGTCCGCAGTGTCGCGGACAGCAGCGATCCGAAACTGCACTCAAGCGACGGCCACGTCACGATGCTGATCGCCGGCCTTGCCGCCCACGATGTTCCGACCCGCGAGCGCGCCGTGGTGACGGTGCGTGCCGCGCTGGCGCCGCTGCGCGATGAACTCACGCGGCTCGACCCCGCCGCGCGGCTGGCCGTCACGGGCGGCCCGGCCGTGGATGTGGACATCAACACCTGGAGCGCGAGCGGCGGCGACCATGCCGAGAAGCGCGCGCTGCCGCTGACGCTCGCCATCCTGGCCGTGGTGTTCGGCACCGTGATCGCCGCCTGCCTGCCCTTCCTGATGGGATTGACGACCACGACCATCGCACTGGGCCTGGCTTTCGTGCTGGCCCGGCTGGTGCCAGTGTCTAATCTGCTCAGCAATGTGGTCACCATGGTGGGCCTGGCGATCGGCATCGACTATTCGCTGCTGATGGTGACGCATTATCGCGAGCACTCGCATCAGGCCGACCTCCGCAATGCCGTCGCCACCACCATCGCGCAAGCCGGCCGCACGATTTCCTGGTCGGGACTGACGGTCATGATCGGCCTGCTCGGATTGCTATGGAGCCCCATCCTCGAGACCCGCTGCGTCGGCATCGGCGGCGCGCTGGTGGTGTGCGTCTCGGTACTCGCAGCGCTAACGCTGCTGCCTGCGGCCCTGGTACTGCTGGGGCCGTACGTCGATCGCTGGGCGATCTTCCCGCGTCGCGTATCTCCGCTGGACACGAATGCCTTCTGGTATCGGCTCGGCGCGCGCATCGTGCGACATCCGCTGCCGGTGCTGCTGGTCTCCGGTGCCGCCGTGATCGCACTGGCCTCGCCCGTGCTGCACGCGCGCAGCGGCTTCACCAGCGAGCCCTGGTTCCTGGCTCGAGGCATGGAGGCGCGCATCGGCGTCGACATGCTCGCCGGGCTGCGCGGCGGTAACGCACCGCAGCCCATTTACGCCATCGTGCGCGCCACCGATGGCGCGGAAATCCTCGAATCACAGCACTTGCCCCTGCTCATCAACTACGCCAAGCGCCTGGCTGCCGATGCCCGCATTGCCGACATCGCATCACCGGTGACCCTGCAGCAGGGCATGGGCCTGACCGAATACATGATGTTGTATCTGAATCCCGCGCAGGCACTGCGCACGCACCCCGAGATCGCCGAGTCCTTTATCAGTCGCGACCAGCGCAGTGCGCTGTTCGACCTCACGCCGGCCAATGGCATGTCCTCCAGGGATGTCGAGCAGCTGGCACACGATCTGGCCGGCATCGTACCGGCCGGTCCTTTCACGGTGCTGATCGGCGGCGATCCGGCCGATCACAACGACTTCAGCGATGCGATGTTCCACAGCTTTCCGCACGTGTTCGGCTTCGTCATCGGCGCCACGCTGTTGCTGCTGTTCACCGCCTTTCGCTCCTACCTGCTGCCGTTCGCAGCCGTCATCACCAACCTGCTGGCGGTGGCCGCGGGCTACGGGGCAGTGGTGGCAATCTTTCAGTTCGGATGGCTCAACGGCCTGGTCGGACTCGAACGCCCCTTCCTCGCCATCCCGCTCGAAGTGCCGCTGATGGTGTTCTGCCTGAGCTTCGGACTGTCGATGGATTACGAACTGTTCCTGCTGTTTCGCATTCAGCAGGAATACCTCAAGGACCGCAATAACACGCGCGCAACCATCACCGGCCTCGCGGCAGTCGCCCCCGTGATCACCGGCGCCGGCCTGATCATGGCGGTGGTATTCGGCGCCTTCATCGGCGCGGATCTGCCGGTGCTGAAAATGATCGGCGTCGGACTGTGCGTCTCGGTGCTGGTGGATGCGACGCTGATCCGGGCATTCGTGGTGCCCGCGGCGATGGCGCTCGCCGGCCGCTGGAACTGGTACCCGGGGCGTCGTCCGGCCGTGAGCAGCGTCTAACCCCGCGCGCGCAGCAGCCCCTGCGCATCGGCCCAGGCCAGCGCGTCCTGGAACGCCTGGATCGGTGCGCGCCAGGCATAACCGAGTTCGCGCTGCGCCTTCTGGCTCGAGAAGAACATGCGCTTGCCGGCCATGCGCAACCCCTCGACGGTCAGGCGAGTGCTGCCGCCGGTGAGCCGCGCGAACTGCTCGGCGACGTACGCCAACGGTATCAGCGGTGCACGCGGCAAGCGGATGCGCGGCGGCGCACGCCCGGTGAGCTGCGCGATCTGCACCAGGATTTCGCGCAGCGTCATGTCCTGCCCGCCGAGGATGTAGCGCTCACCGATGCGCCCCTGCGCATGCGCCAGCACATGGCCGGCGGCGACATCATCCACGTGCACCACATTCAGTCCGGTATCGACGAATGCCGGCATCCGTCCATTGGCGGCATCGAGCACCATCTGTCCGGTCGGGGTCGGCTTGACGTCGCCGGGCCCAATGGGCGTCGATGGATTGACGATCACCACGGGCGCACCGGCGCCGGCCGCCTCCAGTACCCGCTGCTCGGCCAGAAACTTCGAACGCTTGTAATGGCCGATCATGTCGGCGAGGCCGACGGGGGTGTCCTCATTGCCGGGACTTCCGTCGCTGGGAATTCCGATCGTCGCGACGCTGCTGGTATAGACGATGCGCGCCACCCCGGCCGCGAGCGCGGCATCGATGATGCGGGCCGTTCCATCCACATTGGTGCGATACAGTTGCGCCGAATCGCGCGCACCGAGCCGGTAATCCGCCGCTACGTGAAACAGTGCCTGGCACCCGGCCAGCGCACGATCAAGCGAGGCGCGATCGTCAAGACTGCCGGTGGCGATATCGACCGCCAGCGCGGCTACATTGCGGCGATCCGAACCTGCGCGTGCCAGCGCCCGCACCTGCCAGTCCCGCTGCAGCAACGCCCTGGCCACGGCCGCGCCGACAAAGCCCGTAGCACCCGTGACCAGCGCCTTCATGATCAGAACGCCTGGCGCGCCCAGGCGCTGGCACCCGCCACGGCGCTGAGCGATCGGCTCGCGGCCCGGTAGCGGCTGCCCAGACGCATCAGCGGCGCGAGGTCGCCCGGCGCGCGCGCCAGTGCGCCCAGCAGCCGCCAGATGTTCAGATGTCCGGATTGGTCGGCTGCCGCCGCGACCGCGCGCGGCAGATTGTCGGCCGCGCTGTCGACGATGACGCGGATGGCAATGAAGGGCAGTCCGTGAGTAGCGGCCACCTGCGCGATGGCCAGACTCTCCATATCGACCGCGACGGCAGCGGTCGAACGATGCAACGCGGCCTTTTCTTCGACGCTGGCGATGGCTCGATCGGCGCTGAGCAGCTTTCCGCTCGCCACCGGATAGCGCGCGGCCAGCGCCGACTCGACCCGTGCCCGCCACTGAGCGCTCGTGGCCAGCCCCGCCCCGTCCAGGCCGACGATTTCACTGGGCAGGCATATGGCACCGGGTCGCAGCGAGGCATCGAGTCCACCCGCGAGGCCAAAGCTCGCCAGCGCCGTGGCGCCCGCCGCGATCAAAACGCGCGCACCGGCGGCCGCGGCGGCGCCACCCATGCCACTGACAATCAACAGCGAGCCATCGGCAAGCACCGCGTACGGCGCGCCCGGGCGGGTGGTCGGCCTTAGTGCACGCGCCTCGGCGGCCAGTGCACAGACGATTCCGGCAACGCGATCGCCGGCCGCGTTATCAATGACCGGCTCCGGAGCGCAGAAAATCCCGATACGCCGCCAGCGCCCAGAACGGGAAATAGGCGCAGTAGCCGTGATACTTGAGATAGAACACCCGCGGGAAGCCGGGCGCCGTGTAGGTCGGATCGCTCCAGAGGCCGTCGCTCTGCTGGGTTCGCCACAGGTACTCGATGCCACCGCGCACCGCGTCCGAACGGCCACCGCCGGCCGCCAGTAATGCCAGCAAAGCCCAAGCGGTCTGATACGGGTTGCTGGCGGTGCGATCATCGTCACCGGGCTCACCGGCGCGCGGCGGATGCAGATAGGTGTCGTTGCTTTCGCCCCAGCCGCCATCGAGGTTCTGATGCGCCTCGAGCCAGCCTACGGCGCGCTGCACGGCCGCATCGTCCGGCCCGATGCCCGCGTGGGCAAAGGCGATCAGCACCGACCAGGTGCCGTAGATGTAGTTGGTGCCCCAGCGACCGAACCAGCAGCCTTCCGCGGTTTGCTCATCACGCAGGAAAGCAATCGCGCGTTCCAGCGCCGGAACATCCTGCGGCCGCTTCGCCACCGCCAGCGCCGTGACCACCCGAGCGGTGACATCGCTGGTCGGAGGGTCGAGCAGCGCACCGTGATCGGCGAAGGGAATGTAGTTGAGGTTGTAGTGGGTGTTGTCGGCATCGAACGCCGCGAAGCCGCCGTTCCTGCTCTGCATCCCGACCAGCCAGTCCAGCGCGCGCGTGAGCCGCACCGCATAGCGCGCCGGCTCGCTGGCCCGGCACATCGCCCAGGCGATCACCGCGGTGTCGTCGAGGTCAGGGTAGTGGTCATTGCCAAACTGAAACGCCCAGCCGCCACCCGGCAGTCCCGGACGATTGATCTGCCAGTCGCCGGGCTCATCGAGCAATTGCTGCTCCATGAGCCAGTCGAGCGAGCGATCCGCCGCCGCCATCGCACTCTTCTCGCCGCTGTACTGCATCGCCAGCGCTGCCAGTGCCGTATCCCAGATCGGCGACACGCAGGGCTGACAGTAGGCACTGGAATCGTTGTCGACCAGCAGCTTCTGCAGCGCGCGTTTCGCGGTCACGCGGCGCGGGTCGTCCACGGCAACGCCGCGCAGCACCATCGATTCGAGCGCATTGACCATGGCCGGGAAAATGGCGCCCAGTCCGTCCTCGCCATTCAACCGCTCGGCCACCCACTGCTCGGCGCGGCGCGTGGCGTGTTCGCGCATGACCCGCGGCACCAGCGGATCGATGGCGCGGCCGATGTGATCGAGCAGCCGGAAACACTTGGCGAGCCAGCCATCGCGATCGGGCGGCAGACGAAAATAGTGTCGCTCCTGCTCCGGCGGCGTGGTGAACAGCTCGCGGATATCGATGCCGCGCGGATTTTTGGCGCGCGCGCGGTGCGTACACAGAATGAACAGCGGCACCATGACCGTACGCGACCAGTACGAGACGCGGTCGATGTGAAACGGAAACCACCGCGGCAGCAGCATGATCTCGACCGGAATGTAGGGCACCGCGCGCCACGGGACCTGCTCGAATTGCGCCAGTGCGATGCGCGTGAAGACGTTGGATTGCGCGGCGCCGCCATGTTCGAGAATGGCACGACGCGCCCGCACCATGTGCGGCGCATCCGGATCATCGCCGGCGAGCTTGAGCGCGTAATAGGCCTTGACGCTGCAGCTGATATCGAAGGCCCCGCCGTAGTACAGCGGCCAGCCGCCGTGCTCGGCCTGATGCGTGCGCAGGTAGACCGCGATCTTCGCCGAGAGCTGCGCATCGATCTCATCCAGGAAGTGCATCATCATGATGTACTCGGCCGGGATGGTGCAGTCCGCCTCGAGCTCAAACAGCCAGTAGCCCGCCTCGGTCTGCAGGCCGATCAATGCCTCCCGGGCGGTATCGATGGCACGATCGATGGCGCGATCGAGCGCACGCTGCTCGGTGAATTCAGTGCCGGCGGCGGCGCGCCGCCGCGACGGCGAGAGCCGCGAGCGCGCGATCGCGTCACGTGCGGAAGCGTTCAATGCGCGGATCTCCCTTCGGTTCGACGCGCGCTGTGTGCGTAGTCGGACTCATATTCATGGCTGTACTCGGGCGCGCTGACCGGCTCGGGGCTGCGCCGCACCGGCCGTGCCGCGCGCCGCAGCTGCGAAGAAGGCGCCAGCGGTAATCCGCGAGCGGCGAAATTGAACAGTGCCTTCAGCAGCGAGTCGTTGCCGACCGAGGCGCTGGTGAGGATGCGCGTCATGGCCACCGCAGCATGCGACACCTTGACCTGGGCGCCGCTGGTGAAGCCGGGAGTCGCCTCGATCCGACGCAGCGTCAGCACCGCCAGGCCAATCGCCCAGAGGCAGAAGCGGCGGATCCCGGTTTCACGGGCCGGAATCGCGAGTGTGAAAGCCAGCGCATTGCGCAGGTGGGCGTGTGCGACACCGACCAGTTCGTGCATGCCGGCATCGAAGCGCGCATCGCGCTGGCCCGGTGCGATCCGTGCCAGGTTGACCTCGTAGCGGGAAAATACTTCCTGCGGCAGCCAGCAGGCCCCGCGGCTGCGATCCTCCCAGACATCCTTGAGGATATTGGTCATCTGCAGACCCTGCGCAAAGGAAACTGCAAACTCATCCAGTTCAGCGCGCCGCAGCGCAATCGTCGGCGAGTAATCGCAGAACAGTTCGGTCAGCATTTCACCGACGACGCCGGCCACATAGTAGCAATAGTCATCCAGGTCCGTGGACAGCGGCAGCCCGAGCAGGCTGGCGGTGCACTGGAACTTGTGCATGCCGCTGCACATAACGTCGAGACAGCGCTGGATCGCCACGCGTTGCGCCGAGCCCAGACCGAATGTGACCCGCACCACGCGCTCGAGGTTCAACGCCAGGTCGCGCTCGGCAGGCAGGGTCGGTCCATCCAGCCGCGGCGCCAGTTCGCGCGCCAGCGCCGCGCCCTCCTCCCTGCCGTTGAGCACCGCCACGAAGCGGCGCAGCAAAACCAGGGTCTCATCGGCTGACAGCGCCGGCTCATCCTCGATGGTGTCGGCAATTCGGCACAGCAGGTACGCGTTCGTGACCGGGGTGCGCAGCGGGGGCGGCAATTGCGGAATCGTCAGCGCGAACGTGCGCGACACGTGCGGCAGAATATGATCCTGGTACGCCTCATCAGGCAGGCCGGCAACAGTTGGCTGGAAGTCTCGCGGCATCGTACGGATCACACCGGTTCAATGGGTTACGCGGGCGGCTCCGCCGCCCGACGGGACTCTACCACGCAGAAGACCAATCGCTTAAGGGTATACTCATGCCCGATGACCGGCCCTTCGGATAATGCGCCGCTACTCGCGAGCCTCGAATCCCCGGCGGACCTGCGCCGTCTGCCGGTATCGAAGCTGCCGGCACTTGCGGCGGAATTACGTCAGTTCCTGATCCAGAGTGTCAGCACCCGCGGTGGCCATTTTGCTGCCGGTCTCGGGACCGTCGAGCTGACCGTGGCGCTTCATTATGTATTCGACACCCCGCGCGATCGTCTGGTCTGGGATGTCGGGCACCAGGCCTATCCTCACAAGGTCCTGACGGGTCGGCGCGAACGGCTGCCCTCCATCAAGCAGCCCGGCGGGCTCGCGCCCTTTCCCACCCGGGCCGAAAGCGAATACGACACCTTTGGCGTGGGTCACTCCAGCACCTCGATCAGCGCCGCCCTCGGCATGGCGATCGCAGCCGCGCAACGCAAGGAAGATCGCCGCGCGGTGGCCATCATCGGCGATGGGGCATTGACCGCCGGCATGGCTTTCGAGGCCCTGAACCACGCCGGATCGCTGCCCACCGACCTGCTGGTGGTACTCAACGACAACGACATGTCGATTTCCGAGAACGTCGGCGCCCTCTCCAATCGCTTCGCCCAGGCGCTTTCGGGGCGCATGTACTCTCACCTGCGCGAGGGCGGCAAGAAGATGCTGAGCCAGATGCCGCAGGTCCGGGAACTCGCGCGACGGTCCGAGGAACACCTCAAGGGCATGGTCCTGCCCGGCACGTTATTTGAGGAAATGGGGTTCAACTACATCGGGCCCGTGGACGGGCACGACGTCATCGGCCTGGTACGCACCCTGCGCAACCTGCGCCAGCTCCACGGCCCTCAATTCCTGCATGTGGTCACACGCAAGGGCAAGGGGTATGCCCCGGCCGAGGCCGATCCGATCACCTGGCATGGCCCGGGCCCGTTCGATCCGGCCAGTGGCACCATCTTCAAGGAAAAGAGCGCCGGACCCACCTTTTCGCAGATTTTCGGCCAATGGCTGTGCGATATGGCCGACGCGGACCCCCGGATCGTCGGCGTCACGCCGGCCATGCGCGAGGGCTCGGGGCTGGTCGCCTTCTCCAAGCGATTCCCGGATCGCTACTTCGACGTCGCCATTGCCGAGCAGCACGCCGTCACCTTCGCCGCCGGCCTGGCCACCGAGGGCCTCCGCCCCGTGGTGGCGATCTACTCGACCTTTCTTCAGCGCGCCTACGATCAGCTCATTCATGATGTTGCGCTGCAGAATCTGCCCGTGGTGTTCGCCATCGACCGCGCCGGGCTTGTGGGCAGCGATGGCGCCACCCATCAGGGTAGCTATGATCTCAGTTACTTACGCTGCATTCCTAATATGGTCGTGATGGCACCGGCCGACGAAAACGAGTGCCGGCAGATGCTGTACACGGCCACGACGCTAGATGGGCCCGCCGCGGTGCGCTACCCGCGCGGAGCGGGACCCGGGGTTGCGCTGGTACCGCAGTTGACCGCCCTGCCGCTGGGACGCGGGCAGGTCCGGCGCGAAGGACACAGCGGCCTCGCCCTGCTGGTGTTCGGCACGCTGCTGGATACGGTGCACAGGATTGCCGAGCGGCTCGATGCCACGCTGATCAACATGCGATTCATCAAGCCGCTGGATGAGGACCTGGTCATCGAGCTCTCGGGCCAGCACCGCGCCTTCGTGACCGTCGAGGAAAACGCAGTCGCCGGCGGGGCCGGGTCAGCCGTGGCCGAACTGCTGAGCTCGGAGGGGTTGCAGCTGCCGCTGTTGCAGATTGGCATCCCGGATCGATTCATCGAGCATGGCTCGCGCGACAGTTGCCTCATCGCAGCCGGGCTGGATGCAGCGTCCTTAAGCGCCACCATCGAACGCTGGTGGGCCGGACAGGGCCAGGAACGCCTGCGGACCGCGGCCGGTCAGTAACTGCGCGACAGCAGCCAGTCGGCCAGGCTGCGCAGCGCGTCGGCCCGCGCTCCGAAGGGCGCCAGGGCATTGAGCGCCTGCGCATGCAGCAGGCGAACCCGTTCCTGCGAGGGCTGGATGCCGATCACGGCCGGGTGCGTGGGCTTGGCGCGCTCGCTGTCTGCGCCCGTGGCCTTGCCCAGCGTCGAGGTATCCCCGAGCACATCGAGCAGGTCATCCTGGATCTGGAAGGCCAGACCGATCGGCGTCGCAAATGCCGCCAGGGCCTCGTGCAGGCGCGGATCCAGGTTCGGCGCGCACAAAGCCGCCATCAGCACGCTGGCCTGGATCAGGGCACCGGTCTTGCGGGCATGCATTTCCTCCACCTGCGCCACTGTCAGGCGCTGGCCCTGGACCGAGAGGTCTATAGCCTGGCCGCCTGCCATGCCAAAGGTGCCGCTGGCCTCGGCCAGCAGCCCGATCAGCCGCAGCCGTACCGCCGGGTCCGCCGGCAAGGCCGGGTCGCTGGCGAGCAGCTGAAATGCCAGTGGCTGCAGCGCATCGCCGACCAATATCGCCGTGGCCTCATCGTAGGCTTTGTGGCAGGTGGGCCGACCGCGGCGTAAATCGTCGTTATCCATGGCGGGCAGGTCGTCGTGCACCAGTGAGTAGACATGCACCAGTTCGATGGCGCAGGCGGCCGCCTCCACTTCATCCTCCTGCAGTCCCACGGCCCGCCCGGTGGCGAAGACCAGCGCCGGGCGCACGCGTTTGCCGCCGCCCAGTACGCTGTAGCGCATTGCTTCGTGCAATCGCGCCGGCATCACATCCGCGGCCGGCAGCCGTGCGGCAAGCGCCTGCTCCGTGCGGATCCGCCAGCTTTCCAGCAACGCGGCGAAGGCCGCGCGCCGCGCCGCCTCATCCGGCGTGACCTGCCGTATGTTGACTGCGGAATTCACGCGCGCCCTTTGAGACTAGCGCGGGGTGACGGTTTGGCCGCCGTCGGTATCCCGGGCGGCGTGCTTGATCGAATCGACCGACACGGTTGCCACCGTCCCGGCACGCACCCGATCGCCGTAGAGAATCGGCAGCTCCGGTGCCATCGGCCCTTTGACGCGCGGTCCGCGCAGCGAGGTCAGCAGCGCCTTGATGGGGTGAGCAAAGGCGTCATCGACCGCCGTACCCTCATAGCCGCAGTGGGCCATGCAGTTGTCGCAGGCCGGATTGCGCCCGACCCCGTACTGCTCCCAGGCAGTGTCCTGCATCAGCGACTTGAAGCTGGGGGCATAGCCCTCATCGGTCAGCAGGTAGCAGGGCCGCTGCCAGCCGAAGATGTTGTAGGTCGGGGTGCTCCAGGGCGTGCACTGGTAGGACTGATTGCCCGCCAGGAAGTCCAGGAACAGGCTGGAATGATTGAACGACCAGCGCCGCGGGCGATTTTCGCCAGGCATGGCGCGCGGGCCGCGCTTGAATATCTCCCGGAACAGCCGCTTGCTGGCACTGCGGCCGAGGAAAACATCCTGCCGCGGCGCATGGTTGTAGCTGTAACCCGGAGACACCATGATCCCCTCGATCCCCAGACCCATCGCTTCGTCGAAGAACTCGGCCACCTCTTCGGGATTCTCGCCGCTGAAGAGCGTGCAATTGATGGTGACGCGAAAGCCCTTGCTGCGCGCCAGGCGGATGGCCGCCACGGCCTTGTCATAAACCCCTTCCTGGCAGACCGATTCGTCATGGCGCTCGCGTTTGCCGTCCAGGTGGATCGAAAAGGTCAGGTACGGCGAGGGCTCGTACTCATGGATGTGCTTGGGCAGCAAAATGGCATTGGTGCACAGGTAGACGAACTTCTTGCGTGCCACGATCCCGGCCACGATCTGCGGCAATCCCTTATGAATCAGGGGCTCACCGCCAGGTATGGACACCATCGGGGCGCCGCACTCATCGACCGCCCGCAGCGCGTCCTCCACCCCCAGGCGCTTCTGCAGGATCTCCTTGGAATGGTCGATCTTGCCGCAGCCCGAGCAGGCCAGGTTGCACTGGAACAGCGGTTCGAGCATCAAAACCAGCGGGTAGCGCTTGATGCCGCGGATCTTCCTGCCGGCGATGTAACGTCCGACCTTGTAGGCCTGTAGCAGAGGAATAGCCAAATCCGTAACTCCTATTGCAGAGCGAGCAGCGCGGCGCGGTGATCGCGCCAGACACGTCTCCACTCCAGTTTAAACCAGGGCGTGAATTTTGCAGAATCGCTGCCCGACATCTCCGCCTCGAGTGCCTTGGGGGCGACCCAGCGCCAGGACAGAATCTCCTGCCGGTCCGGCCGCACCGCCTCCTCGGTCCGGCCTGCATACACCGAGCACAGTTCGTGCTCCGCGCCCGCCTCGTCGAATTGCGCCTGATACTCGAACTTATACAGAAACTGCAGCGAACATTGCAGCCCAAGCTCTTCGCGCAGTCGCCGCCTGGTGGCCGACTCCATGGTCTCGGAGCGCCGCGGGTGGCTGCAGCAGCTGTTGGACCAGTACAGCGGCCAGAGCCGCTTGGAGGCTGAGCGCTGCTGCAATAGCAGCTCGCCGGCCGGATTGAAGATCAGCAGCGAGAAGGCCCGGTGCAGGGTGCCGCGTCCCTGGTGACACTCCGCCTTGCTCATGTGCCCGACTTCGCGGTCGGTCTGATCCACGAGTATCAACGATTCAGAATCCATCATTATTTACATCATATCCGCATGTGAGATGCGTCGCTAAACGCCCACGAGGCACTCCCTGCTTTGTTGCGCGCCGAGGAGCTTCTGCTATTCTCGATAGCGAATCGAATTCGACGTATCGATTGAGCGGACACCTAAGGGTCACCATATCGGTTAACGCGTGCGAGCCGCCATCTCGCGAAATTCGCAGCCTCACTTTCCATTCTATCAATCAGTCGGCCTGCCGACTGTAAATATTACAAGCTCGTTATATCAGCTGCGGCGCACCTCGCCCGCAGCGGCCTGCCACTTTTTTCGTTGTTTTCAGCCGGAGCGTTAAATCCATGCGCATTGCAGACAATCAGGCCGCTCGCCGCAAGCCCGCACCGCCCCGCAAGAGCGACGGCAAAAGCAATGGCAACGGCAGCAGCAATGGCAGCGCCGCCGAATCGCAGCAACTCGATATGCGGCTGCTGCTGCGGGCGTTGCAGGCGGTGCGCGACGGCGATTTCTCGGTCCGGCTCCCCGGCGATCAGACCGGCCTTCCCGGCAAGATCGCCGATACCTTCAATGAAATCGTGCTGTCGAATCAGCAGATGGCGCAGGACCTGGAGCGCGTCGGACAAACCGTCGGCAAGGAAGGCAAAACCAAACATCGCATGGCGGGCAGCCGCCGCAGCGGTTCGTGGAATTCGATGCAGAACTGCGTCAACACGCTGATCGAGGATCTGCTCTGGCCCACAACGGAAGTAACACGCGCCATCAGCGCGGTCGCCAAGGGCGACCTGTCGCAGACCATGGCGCTGGATGTCGATGGGCGTCCGCTCGAAGGCGAGTTCCTGCGCTCGGCCATGGTCGTCAACGCGATGATCGGCCAGATGAGCGCCTTCACCTCGGAAGTCACCCGCGTGGCGCGCGAGGTGGGCACCGAGGGCAAGCTCGGCGGCCAGGCCGTGGTGCCGGGCGTCGCGGGCATCTGGAAGGATCTGACCGACAGCGTCAACTCGATGGCCAGCAACCTCACCGGCCAGGTACGCAACATCTCCGAAGTCACCATCGCGGTCGCGAACGGCGACCTGTCGCGCAAGATCACGGTGGACGTGCGCGGCGAAATCCTGCAGTTGAAGGAAGCCATCAACACCATGGTCGACCAGCTGCGCTCCTTCGCCTCCGAAGTCACGCGCGTGGCGCGCGAGGTCGGCACCGAAGGCAAGCTCGGCGGCCAGGCCATCGTGCCCGGCGTTGCGGGCACGTGGAAGGATCTGACCGACTCGGTCAACGCCATGGCGACCAATCTCACCGGCCAGGTACGCAACATCGCCGAGGTGACCACCGCGGTGGCCCGCGGCGATCTGTCGCGCAAGATCACCGTGGACGTACGCGGCGAGATCCTGCAGCTGAAGGAAACCATCAACACCATGGTCGACCAGCTCAATGGGTTTGCCGCCGAAGTCACGCGCGTGGCGCGCGAGGTCGGCACCGAGGGCAAGCTCGGCGGCCAGGCCGAAGTGAAGGATGTCAGCGGCGTCTGGAAGGACCTGACCGATAACGTCAATTCCATGGCGAGCAATCTGACCGGTCAGGTGCGCAACATTTCCGAAGTCACCATCGCGGTGGTCAAGGGTGACCTGTCGCGCAAGATCACGGTCGACGTGCGCGGCGAGATCCTGCAGTTGAAGGAAGCCATCAACACCATGGTCGACCAGCTGCGCTCCTTCGCCTCCGAAGTCACGCGCGTGGCGCGCGAGGTCGGCACCGAGGGCAAGCTCGGCGGCCAGGCATTGGTGCCCGGCGCTGCCGGCACCTGGAAGGATCTGACCGACTCGGTCAATGCCATGGCAACCAATCTCACCAGCCAGGTGCGCAACATCGCCGAGGTCACCACCGCGGTCGCCAAGGGCGACCTGTCGCGCAAGATCACGGTGGATGTGAAGGGTGAAATCCTCGAGCTGAAGAACACCATCAATACGATGGTCGATCAGCTCAATAGCTTCGCCGCCGAAGTCACGCGCGTGGCGCGCGAGGTGGGCACCGAGGGCAAGCTCGGCGGCCAGGCCATCGTCCCCGGTGTCGCTGGCACCTGGAAGGATCTGACCGACAACGTCAATTCCATGGCCAGCAATCTCACCGGCCAGGTGCGCAACATCGCCGAGGTATCCACCGCCATCGCGCGCGGCGATCTGTCGCGCAAGATCACGGTCGACGTCCGCGGCGAAATCCTGCAGCTCAAGGAGACCGTCAATACGATGGTCGACCAGCTGCGCTCGTTTGCTTCGGAAGTCACGCGCGTGGCGCGCGAGGTCGGCACCGACGGCAAGCTCGGCGGCCAGGCGTATGTGCCCGGCGTCGGCGGCACCTGGAAGGACCTGACCGACAACGTCAATTCCATGGCCGGCAACCTCACCGGCCAGGTGCGCAACATTTCCGAAGTCGCCACCGCCATTGCGCGCGGCGATCTCTCGCGCAAGGTCACGGTCGACGTCAAGGGCGAGATCCTGCAGCTCAAGGAAGCCATCAATACGATGGTGGATCAGCTCAATGGCTTCGCGGCCGAAGTCACGCGCGTGGCACGCGAGGTCGGCACCGAGGGCAACCTCGGTGGCCAGGCCGAAGTGAAGGGCGTCAGCGGCGTGTGGAAGGACCTGACGGATAACGTCAACTCCATGGCGAGCAACCTCACCAACCAGGTGCGCAACATCGCCGACGTGGCCACCGCCATCGCCAACGGCGATCTCTCGCGCAAGATCACGGTCGACGTCAAGGGCGAGATCCTGCAGCTGAAAGAAACCATCAACACCATGGTCGATCAGCTCAATGCGTTCGCTGCCGAAGTCACGCGCGTGGCGCGCGAGGTCGGTACCGACGGGCGCCTTGGCGGCCAGGCCATCGTGCCCGGCGTCGGCGGCACCTGGAAGGATCTGACCGACTCGGTCAACGCCATGGCCACGAACCTCACGGGCCAGGTGCGCAACATTGCCGAGGTGACCACCGCGGTCGCCAAGGGCGACCTGTCGCGCAAGATCACGGTGGACGTGCGCGGCGAGATCCTGCAGCTGAAAGAAACCATCAACACCATGGTCGATCAGCTCAACGGTTTTGCCGCCGAGGTCACGCGCGTGGCGCGCGAGGTGGGCACCGAGGGCAAGCTTGGCGGCCAGGCCATCGTGCCGGGCGTCGCGGGCACCTGGAAGGATCTGACCGACAACGTCAACTGGATGGCCAGCAACCTTACCGGCCAGGTGCGCAACATCGCCGAAGTGGCCACGGCCATCGCGCGCGGCGACCTGTCGCGCAAGATCACGGTCGACGTGCAGGGCGAGATCCTGCAGCTGAAGGAAACCATCAATACCATGGTCGATCAGCTCAACGGTTTCGCCGCCGAAGTCACGCGTGTAGCGCGCGAGGTGGGTACCGAAGGCAAGCTCGGCGGCCAGGCGGTGGTGCCCGGCGTGGCCGGCACCTGGAAGGATCTGACCGACAACGTCAACGTCATGGCCAACAACCTCACCAACCAGGTGCGCGGCATCGTCAAAGTGGTGACGGCAGTCGCCAACGGCGACGTGCGTCAGCGCCTGACGGTGGAGTCCAAGGGTGAAGTCGCGGCGCTCGCCGACACCATCAACAGCATGACCGACACGCTGGCGATCTTCGCCGACCAGGTGACCACGGTGGCGCGCGAAGTGGGCGTCGAAGGTCGCCTCGGCGGCCAGGCACACGTGCCAGGCGCTGCCGGCACCTGGAAGGACCTGACGGCCAACGTGAATCTGCTGGCCGCCAATCTCACCACCCAGGTGCGCGCCATCGCCGAGGTGGCCACGGCCGTCACCAAGGGCGACCTCACACGCTCGATCCAGGTCGACACGCGCGGTGAAGTGTCGGACCTCAAGGACAACATCAACGCCATGATCGGCAACCTGCGCGCCACCACCGAGCGCAACACCGAGCAGGACTGGCTCAAGACCAACCTGGCGAAGTTCAGCCGCATGATGCAGGGCCAGCGGGATCTGGTGACCGTGGGACAGATGCTGCTGTCCGAACTGGCGCCGCTGGTGAATGCGCAGCAGGGCGTGGTCTACGTGGTGGAGGGCAGTGCCAACGACGGCAGCTCCCATCTGCAGCAGCTCGCCACCTACGCCGATTTTCTCGACGAGGGCGAACCGCGCCGCTACGGCATGGGACAGGGCATCGTCGGCCAGTGCGCGCTCGATCGGCAGCGCGTACTGCTGGCCGACATTCCGCCCGACGCGATCCGCATTCGCTCCGGGTTGCTCGAGGCCAACCCCCGCAACGTCATCGCCCTGCCGGTGCTTTACGAAGGCAACGTCAAGGCGGTCGTGGAGCTGGCCTCGCTGCGCGAGTTCACGGCCTCGCACGTGGCCTTCCTCGAGCAGCTTACGGGCAGCATTGGCGTGGTGCTCAATACCATCGAGGCCACCATGCGTACCGAGGGCCTGCTGACGCAATCGCAGCAGCTCGCGGCCGAACTGCAGACGCAGCAAAAAGAGCTGCAGCAGACCAACGAGGAACTGGCCACCAAGGCGCGGCTGCTGGCCGAGCAGAATGTCGAGGTCGAGCGCAAGAACCAGGAAATCGAGCTGGCACGGCGCGCGCTCGAGGAGAAGGCCACCGAGCTGGCGCTGACCTCGCGCTACAAGTCCGAATTCCTGGCCAACATGTCGCATGAGCTGCGCACGCCGCTCAACAGCATCCTGATCCTCGGCCAGCAGCTGGCGGAAAACCCGGACACCAATCTGTCGCCGCGGCAGGTCGAATTCGCCAAGACCATCCACGGTGCCGGCACCGATCTGCTGAACCTGATCAGCGACATTCTGGATCTGTCGAAGATCGAGTCGGGCACCGTGACAGTGGAGACCGAGGAGCTGTCCTTCACGCATCTGAAGGAAACCATCGAGCGCTCGTTCCGGCACGAAGCCGACAATCGCAAACTCGCCTTCACCACCAACTTCGACCCGCACCTGGGACGTGCGATCACCACCGACAGCAAGCGCCTGATGCAGGTGCTGAAGAATCTGCTGTCCAATGCGCTGAAATTCACCGATCACGGCGGCGTGCGGCTGCATGTCGGCGTCGCCGCCGGCGGCTGGACGCCGGACCACCCGGTGCTGAGCCAGAGCCAGCCGGTGATCGAATTCTCGGTCAGCGACACCGGCATCGGCATCGCGCCCGAGAAGCAGCGCATCATCTTCGAGGCGTTCCAGCAGGCTGACGCCGGCACCGCGCGCCGCTACGGGGGCACCGGCCTCGGACTCGCCATCAGCCGCGAGCTCGCGCACCTGCTCGGCGGCGAGATCCGGCTCAGCAGCATTCCGGGCAGCGGCAGCACCTTCACGCTGTACCTGCCGGCCAGCTACAGCGGCCCTGCCTACAGCAAGGTCGCGCAGTCGGTGGCAGCTGCCACAGGCTCGATGGCCGCGTACCAGCCGATCGTGCTGCCGGTATCGCGGCAGGAGGATCTCGAGGACGATCGCGGCAACCTGCAGCCCGGCGATGCGGTGCTGCTGGTGGTCGAGGACGATCCGCACTACGCGCGCGTGCTGCTCAATCTCGCGCGCGACCGCGCCTTCAAGGTGCTGGTGGCCAAGAATGGCACCGACGCGCTGGACTTCGCGCGCAAGTACCATCCCACCGCCATCACCCTGGATGTCTTCCTGCCGGACATGCTCGGCTGGACAGTCCTGAATCAGCTCAAGCGCGATCCGCAGACGCGGCATATCCCGGTGCAGATCCTGACGATCGAGGAGGAGCGCCAGTACGGACTGGAGCGCGGCGCGTTCTCCTTCATCATCAAACCGTTGACCAGCGATGGGCTGTCGGAGGCCTTCGACCGCATCCGCGACTTCACCCACCCGCGGGTGCGGCAATTGCTGGTCATCGAGGACGACCCGTCCGAGCAGCTGAGCATCCGCGCGCTGCTCGATCACGATGATGTGGAGATCAGTTCGGCCGGCACCGGTGCCGAGGCGCTCGGGCTGCTGCGCGAGCGCGGCTTCGACTGCATCGTGCTCGACCTGCGGCTACCCGACATGACGGGCTTCGAACTGCTGGATGCGATTCAGCAGGACGGCCGGGCGCGCGATATTCCCATCGTGGTATTCACCGGGCGGGAACTGAGCGAAGCCGAGGAACAGGAACTGCGCCGCAAGGCCAAGAGCGTCGTGGTCAAGGGCGTGCATTCTCCGGAACGGCTGCTCGATGAAACCGCGCTGTTCCTGCACCGCGTGATCGCCGATCTGCCAGCGGCGCAACAGAAGATGATCGAACAGCTGCATGGCAGCGATGAGGCGCTGCGTGGCCGCCGCGTGCTCGTGGTCGATGATGACGTGCGCAATATCTTCGCACTCAACAGCCTGCTCGAGCGTCACAACATGCAGGTCTTGAGCGCCAGCAACGGCGAAGACGCCATCCGGCTGATCGACAGCGAGCAGGACCTGTCGCTGGTGCTCATGGACATCATGATGCCGGAGATGGACGGCTACGAGACCATGCGCCGTATCCGCAGCGACAGCCGCTTCCGCCAGCTGCCGATCATCGCGCTGACGGCCAAGGCCATGAAGGGCGATCGGGAAAAATGCCTCGAAGCGGGCGCCTCGGACTATGTCGCCAAGCCGGTGAACAGCGACCAGCTGCTGTCGCTGGTACGGATGTGGCTGCACCGATGAACTCGGGAGCTCCCTCCATGGTTGGCGCTGACGGCAGGAAGGTGAATATCCTTCTGGTCGATGATCAGCCCGCCCGCCTGCTCTCGTACGAGGCCATCCTGCAGGATCTGGGCCAGAACCTGGTCACCGCGCGCTCCGGGCTGGAGGCGCTCGAGCGGCTCATGCAGCAGGAATTCGCGGTCGTGCTGCTGGATGTGAGCATGCCCGGCATGGACGGCTTCGAGACCGCCTCGCTGATCCACGATCATCCGCGCTTCGAACGCACCCCCATCATCTTCGTGACGGGCGTGCACATCACCGATCCGGATCGCCTGAAGGCCTACAAGCTCGGCGCGGTCGACTATGTGCTCATACCGGTGGTGCCAGAGATTCTGCGCAGCAAGGTCGCGGTGCTGGTCGAGCTGTACCTGCAGCGCCGCGAGCTGCAGCAGCTCAACAGCACCTTGGCGCGGGCGAACGCCAAGCTCGCCGAGGCGCACATCACCCTGCAGGCCGAGAAGACACGCGAGCTCGAACACCTCAACGCCTCGCTGCGAAGAGCGGTGACGGGGCTCGAAGAGGCCAACCACGCTCTGCACGGTGAAATCGGGGAGCGCGCACGCATCGAGCAGCAGCTCAAGGAAGCCGATCGGCTCAAGGATGAATTCCTCGCCATGCTGGCGCACGAGCTGCGCAATCCGCTGGCCCCGATCCACAACGCCGTGCGGATCATGCGCTTGCGGCCGATGGGGGACCCGCAGCTGGAATGGGCGCGCGATGTGATCGATCGACAGGCTGTGCACCTGACGCGCCTGGTCGACGATCTGCTGGATGTGTCGCGCATAACGCGCGGCAAGATCAACATCGACGCGCAGCCGTTCGACCTCAGCGCCGCCATCGCGCGCGCGGTCGAGACCGTGCAACCCATGATGATGCAGCAGAAGCACGAGCTGCAGATCGATCTGCCGCCCACTCCGCTGCTGGTCCTGGGCGATCTGACGCGAGTGACGCAGGTAATCGGCAATGTGCTGGCCAATGCCGTGAAGTACACCGACGCTGGCGGCCGCATCGGCGTGAGTGGGAGGCTCGACGGCGCCGTGGTCGAGATCCGCGTCAGCGACAATGGCATCGGCATACCGGCCCCAATGCTGCCCACGGTATTCGATCTGTTCAGCCAGGCCGGCGCCATGGATGGCCGCTCGCGCGGCGGATTGGGCATCGGTCTTGCCCTGGTCAAGCGGCTGGTCGAGATGCACGGCGGCAGCGTCGAAATTCGCAGCGGCGGCACCGGCCAGGGCACCGAGTTCCTGATCCGCCTGCCGGCGGCGACCGGCTCGGAAGCCGCCGCCTGCGCGGAGAAGTCGCCCGAGGCGCCGTCGCCGCCGGTCGCGGCATCTTCGGCCGACACCAAGCGGCGCATACTGATCGTAGATGACAATGAGGATGCGCTCATGAGCCTCGCCAATCTGTTGGGGCTGGATGGACACGAGGTACGCACGGCCGCCAACGGCTTCCTGGCGCTCGATGCCGCACCGGCATTCAAGCCCGAGGTTGCCGTGCTCGATATCGGCATGCCCGGGCTCGATGGCTACGAACTTGCGCGCCGCATACGCGCCCAGTCATGGGGTCGTTCCATGGTGCTGGTGGCGCTCACGGGCTGGGGTCAGGAGGCCGATCGGCGCCGTTCGCGCGAGGCCGGCTTCGATTCACACTGGGTCAAGCCACTGGACGTGGACAATTTTGCGCGCTACATAGAGCACCTGTTCGAGCAGCCCAAATCCCGAGGCGGGATAGCATCAAACCTCTCAATATCCTGATCCTGGTCGTCGCGGTACTGGCGATTGCCTTCGCAATCGTCAACCACGAGACGCTCGGTACGCCGGTACTGGTCTCCTTCGGCTTCACGCGAATGAGCGTGTCGCTGGGTTCGCTGCTGCTGGTGTTCACGCTGCTGCTCGGCGGCGCATTCGCGGCACTGCTCGCGGGGGTGCAG
Source organism: uncultured Gammaproteobacteria bacterium (assembly GCA_963819195.1). Classification (GTDB taxonomy): domain Bacteria; phylum Pseudomonadota; class Gammaproteobacteria; order Steroidobacterales; family Steroidobacteraceae; genus FEN-1191. The sequence continues at coordinate 380,580 of CAWFVL010000002.1, read as the reverse complement.
TTTCGTCACCTGAGCCTGCATCGGCGCCACGCAGACGAGCTGCGCTCGCATCGCGAACTGGCGGACAATGCGGAAGTCTCGCGCTTCACCGAACTGCGCCAGTATCTGCAGCAGGAACTGGCCCAGATCAGGGAGGCGCAGGCCCAATCCGAACAGCGCCTGCGCGAAGAACTGCTGACTATGCAGAACTCCCTCTCCGCCAGCATCGGCGAGATCGACGAGCGGCTCGAACGGCACTTTCCCATGCCACCGGAGCAGAGACCCTAAGGCTGTAGCTGCGGCAGCACTTCGCGCGCCGCACGCGCCACATCGTTAGGAAAATCGATCTCAATCCACGGCGCGCCGGTCACATCCGTCACGTCGAACTGATGGCTGCGTTCGAGCAGCAGATCCCGAACCGCCTCCTCGTGCGGCTGATCGCCGCGCCCGGCTTCGGCATAAGCGGCCGTCAGCTCCGCCAGCCTGCGCGCGGCCTCGACCCCAAGCCTGAAAAAGCCGATCGACTCGCCAATGATTTCGTACTGCAGGCCCGCCGGCAGCTTCTTGCGCAATTCGACCGGAATGCCCGCCTGTACACAGACTTTGACCGGTTCCTCGCCGGCTTCGAATTCGCGATCGATGAGCAGCCGATTCACCGGGGGTACGCCTGCCACGAGCGCACCAGCGATGCGCACGTCGTAGAGCACATCGGCATCCATGAGCAATACATCGCCGCCGCGTGTCATGGCCTCGGCCACGGTATGGACGGTCAACACGCTGCCGAGATCAAAGCGTTCGTTGAGCACGATCTCGGGGCGCGGGTTCCATCGCAGACGATCCAGCTCCGCGGCCACCAGCTCGTGACGGAATCCGAGTGCCAGCACGACCTCGTCAACACCGACGCTCCGGAGCAATCGAAGATGGCGCTCGAGCAGACTCATGCCGCCGAAGGACAGGAGGCATTTGGGTATGTGCTGATCTTCATTCTGCTGAAGTCGCAGTCCGCGGCCCGCCGCCAGAATAATCGCTCGCATCAATATTCCATTAAAAATTATATGTTTAGGAAGATAATCTAATGCACTTTAGAACTCATTGCAGCGCGGCCCGCCGACGCCACGAGCGTTCCCACAGGTGCAGGTACAGCAGTCCCGGTAGCCCCAGCAGGATTTCCCGCGTGCGCTTCGCCAGCGACAAAGCCAATGCAGCTTCGGGTGTCAGTCCAGCCAGTGGTGCGAGCAGCAGATAGCCGCCCTCTTGCACGCCAAGCGAACCCGGAATGGCGAACGCCGCGCCGCGGATCGCCTGCCCGAGACTTTCCAGCAGCAGCGCATCACGCCAGCTCACCGGCGAATTCAATAGTACAAGGATCAGGTACACCTCGCCGGTGCCGACCAGCCAACCGATAACGTTGAGTGTGAAACTCCACGCGGCCCGTCCCCTGCGACGATAAACGCGGTTCACGGCCGCGTCGATGGCCTCGGCCTGGCAGACGAGTTCCGACCAGTCGCGATTGCCGGCGAAGCGCATGGCCATGCGCATGAGGCGGCTGAACAGGCCGTGCCGCTGCACGAAGTAAAACGGCACCACCGTCAGTATCAGGGCAGCGCCGGCCAGCCAGAGCGAAGTACGGACCGCCGGCGGCAGCAGTCGCGATGCGTGCTCACCGAGCAAGGCCACGCCGATGAGCGCGAACACGATCTGCGCCAGCGTCTGCAGCGTGATGCTGACGGTAATGGCGGCGGCGGCTTCGGGCAGCGACATGCCGCGCTGAGCCAGGTGTCGTGCCATGATCACAGGGCCGCCGATCTGGCCGCCCGGTGTCAGGCACATGGCTGACTCTCCCGCCCAGCGGGTCAATATGGTTTCACGCAGTACATGCGGTACGACCGAGCGAGCCAGCAGTACCCGGATGGCTTCGGCATCCAGTAGCAGAGGCAACAGGTGAAAAGCCGCGACCAGCAGCAGGCCCCAGCCGGCAACCGCCAGCGTCGCCAGAATGCCAGGCAGGCCCTGTGAGACCAGCACGCCAACGAAGAGCAGCACGCCGGCTGCCAACAGCCAGAGGGCCGCACGTGTCATCCGCGACGAAAGACCTGGCGGAACCCGAAATAGGCGATTGCGTCCTTCATCTTGGAGATGATCCGCCAGCCGGCGTGCATACGCGGATCGGTGACGTACTCCAGCGTCAGCGACACGCGCCGCTCGCCCTGCCGCTCCCCAAGCGGCGTAATCCGGTGCCGCAATCGATCGCCATCGAAAAACACCAGTCCGCCGGGAGGTATCTGAACGGCCCCGGCCCGCGGCGTCACCCCGGCGTCGCGCGTGTGTAATTCGTATTCGAGGCGACAGGAGGATTCATCGATGACGCCGATCAGCAGCGTGTAGCGGCGGCCGGCGTAGTACGAGGTGTCGTAGTGCCAGCCGATGTGATCGCCGGGGCGGGTGTAGAAATAAAGCGCATATGCGTGCGGGTCATCGGCCGGGGAGAGCTGCAGAGGCTCGCCGGCGATCTGCTCCAGCCAGCCGATCAGGCCCGGGTTGCGGTAGAGATCGGCGATGCATGGCGCGAGTTCATCGATGACGTGGCGGCTGACGCTGCCGCCCTGCTTGTGACCGGGCAGGTAATTGCGATTGATAGCCGGCGTGACCGCGTCGACCGCCGACAGCAGCTGCGCCGTTGCTTCGGAGCCCAGGAACTCGGGCAGATAAAGAAAGGCGCCCTGTTCGACATACTTCGCGCGCAGCGAAGCTGCGTCCAGCCGAGCCCAGCCCGCCTGCGGCGCCGGTGCGCTCGCGGCACGCATCGCCGGTGCATTCATGGGACGGTCCGCGCCGAACTGCGTAAGGTGCGAAAGTAGTCGAACACTACCCAGGTGGCGAACAGCGGAGCACCGATGGCGGCTGCTACCAGAAATCGCGTAAGACCATTGCAAAGCGTGACGAGCGGCAGCAGGTAAAGAATATCTTCAGTCTCGAAACCACCGATGGCGGCTTGCCGCGTTCCGGCCTTTCCCAGCAAATCTTCGATGCGCATGCGCAGCAGGAAGATCAGCGCGATGGCACAACCGGCGAGAGCTCCCACAAGCGTCGGCGAAACCCGCCATGCGGCGCCCTCACCCAGCCCCACACCCATGCCGATGGCGATGAACAGCAGGATGGTCACGAGCGCATCACTGGTCAGGTCGTACACATGGCCGATGCGGCTGCTCTTGCCGCTGATGCGGGCGAGCTCGCCATCCGTGTGGTCCAGAAAGTTGGACAAAATCAGCAGCAGCGCGGCAAGGTTGGACCAACCATAGGTGCCGTAGGTGAAGGCCCACGCGGCTCCGAGACCTACCGCCAGCCGGACAGTGGTTAAATGATTCGGCATCACCCAGCTTTGCTTCAGCGGCATAACCAGGCGTCGCGCCAGACGCGCGTCCCACGGCCGCGGAACGGCTGGGTCGCACACCGGGGCGGCAAAGGACATTGGACGGGAATCAGGCATCTGGGTCGATGAAAATAGGCGCGCTCAGCACGGTCGCGTATTGTCGCAGCTTATGGCAAGGTCGGATTTTTCATCTGGATGCGGTCAAGGACAATTATGATCGCGGGCGCAGGTCTGCGCCAGACCGGCATCCAGACCCAGCCAGGACGGGGGTGATTTTGACTCGTGCGACGACTGCGTGGGGGTGGCGCTGTGGCCTCATGGTTGCGCTGTTGTGCGCCCGTGCCTGGTCGGATCCCGGCGGTGATCCGGCCGCATCCGGGCCGCAGGGTCAGCCCGAAGGCGTGCTCAATCCCCCTGTTGCGCCACCGCCGCGCACTGGCCTTGCGCGCTGGTTAGATCCGGCTACCGCGCCGTTTCTGCCAGTTCCGCTGATCGGTGTTGATCCGGACAGTGGCACGACGCTGGGTCTGCTGCCGGTCAAGCTGGTGACGGACGACAATCACAACATCACGCGCATCATCGCTCCGGACATCCTTCACAACCCATTCTTCGGGTACGGCGGCCACGCACGCGTCTACGATTATCCTTCAGCAGACACACAATGGTCGGCGATCGCAGGCATCGATGAGCGCGTACAGCGCTCGTTCGACGCCGAATTCCAGACGGGCCGGTTGCGCAATCAGCGCTGGTCGATCAATGCCAGCCTGGTCTATTCGCACGACGGCACGCCGCGCTTCTACGGCATCGGCAATCAATCGCCCGGAATCGCTGAGACCGATTACACAGAGCAGCAGGAACTGGCCCAGATACAGGTCGGTCTGAACCTTACCCATGTCTGGCAACTGCAGTACACCGGCCGAGTACAGGTGGTGGACGTTACCCCCGGAACGCTCGAAGGCATCGCCTCGCTGCAGAGCCGGTTTGGCCGCATCCTGGGTGTCGGCACCAGTGATCAGATCCTCAACCGCATATCGATCGTCTACGACACCCGCGACGACCTGACTGCACCGACCCAGGGTATGCAGTGGGTCGCCTACATCGGTGCAGCGGCGCCGCACGGCCTGATCAACGAATCGATGTACAGCGAGACCGGCTTCGACGGTCGCGACTTCTGGCAGATCCAGGCGAGCACGATCCTGGCCACCCACGTCTCGCTGCGCTATCTGCCGACCGCACACGACGTACCGTTCTGGGCATTGAGCAGTCTCGGCGGCGACCAGAGCGCGATCGGCGGCGATCAACCGCTGCGCGGCTATGGCCCGGGGCGTTATTACGATCGCGATTCATTCTCGGCCACCGCGGAGCTGCGCCAGCGAATCGCCACCATCAATGCCGTCTCGAGTCACGTCGAACTGGAGCTGACTCCCTTCGTCGACATCGGCCGGGTATTTGCCCGGACCAGCACCTTTCCGCTGTCGCAGCTGCACAGCGTCGGCGGTATCGGTGTACGAGGCATCGCACGACCATTCGTGGTCGGCTACGTCGACTTCGGCTACGGCAGTCAGGGTCTGGCCGTGTTTACCGGTATCAACTATCCGTTTTGAGCCTGAGCCTGTATCCAGGGTAACTTCCGCGGCCCTGGCCGCGAATAGCACCCTATGATCACCCGCTCGCGACGTTGCCTGCTCGCCTTCTGTGCCGCCATGCCCTCAGTGCTGTGTGCCGCCACGCCGGCCGCACCGCTGCCAGACGTCAGACCCACCGTGGTTGAACTGTTCACTTCGCAGGGCTGCAGCTCCTGCCCGCCCGCGGACACTCTGCTCGGGGAGCTGAAATCCAGACCGAACGTGCTCGCGCTGGCCTTCCACGTAACCTACTGGGACGAGCTTGGCTGGGCCGATCGCTACGCACTGCCGTACGCTGACCAGCGGCAGAGCCGCTATGCCCGCTCCCTGAAACTGTCGAGCGTGTTCACGCCGCAGGTCATCGTCGATGGGAGGCGGTCATTCGTCGGCTCGGATCGCGGCGGAATATTGCCCGAGATTGCCGGTGAACGTCCCGGCGTCGGCATCTCCATCGGTGCCTCGGGCGCCGAACTGCAGATTGATGTGGCGGCCGCCGCATCGGCGGTCGGCGGCGATGTGCTGCTGCTCGCGTTGCTGCCGGAGGCGCAGACAGCAATCGGGCGCGGTGAAAACGGTGGCCGCACTTTGCATGAGTTCAATATCGTCCGCGCCAGCTTCGCACTGGGTGCCTGGGATGGCGGCGCGCGGCATTACGCACTGAGACGGGCGTCGATACCACCGGATGCCACCACGGTGGCGGTGGTAGTGCAGCAGTCCGAGCAGCGCTCGATATTGGGCGCAGCCACCTATAGCCTGCGCTGAGCCGCGTTTCATCCGCGCAGGATGGCACAGCTCCAGGCGATCGCGAGCTGCGCCAGCGCGGCGACACCGGCGACCCATTGCGGCACCCGGTCCAGCAGCGCCTGCACGCGCGGAAGCGCCGCGGCGACGCCCAGCAGACATCCGAACGCAAAGCCGAGCACGTGCGCCACGATGTCGGTACTGCCCCCGTCGGTACCTTCCCCGCCAGTGCCGAACCAACCCAGCAGCAGCGCTCCCGCGATCAGCGGCGCCCAGCGCGAAGCCCAGCCTTGCGGCAGCAGCAGACGAAGACGCCACGAATAGGCCACCAGCAAACCCAGCGCGGTGAATACGGCCGTGGAGGCTCCCACAGCGCGGTGCCACGGCGGACCGAAGCTGCCCTCGAACAAGTTGGCCAGCGCCGCGCCGGTGACGACCAGCAGCCAGGTGCTGCCGGTGCCGATCTCGCGGGCGGCCAGGTATCCGAACCAGATGCCCGCAGCCAGATTGGCGATCAGGTGGGGGCCATCCAGATGCAGTGTCAGCGCGGTCCAGGCGCGCCACCACTGGCCGCGCTGTACCTGTTCTGCATCGAGATCCCCGACATCGAACGCGTCCAGTCGCCACCAGCCGTTGGCAATTGCGAATCCGACCAGCAGCAGCACTGCTACATAAATGACGCAGCCGACCCAGGCGTTGGGCTTCGGCTGGTGCGGTTCAATGGCAGGCGGTGCGGGTCGACTCTCCGCCGCGTACGATCGCAATTGATCGATAGCGAGTGCGGCCACCGAGGGATCGACGGTCAGCAGGTAGGAGTCGCGATCAAATCCGATCGCGCTCGAGATGCCCACCGCCGCCAGCATGAAGGCGCGGTCGTGGCATTCGGCGCGGAACGCCGATCGGAAAACTTCAATCTGTACATCCGGCATGATGGCCGTCGGCATTGTATCGCGTGGCGGACGCGCGCGAATGAGCGTATTTTCGCTCGCGCATGACGTCGCAGCAGCAAGACCGACTCGAGTGGCCGATGGCGCGGATGCGCCTGCCGTGCTGAGCGCGCGCTCGGCGCTCGGATGGTTTGCGGTGGTGGCGGTCGTCGCCATCTGCTGGCTGGCATTGCCATTCGCGACCGGCATCCTGCTCGGCACGCTCATGGCGTTCACGCTCGATCCGGTCTACACCGCCATCGCGCGCTGGACCCGGCGGCCGGCGGCCGCATCGGTGATCACGATTGCCGCCGCGACCCTTCTGATCCTGGGCGCCCTGAGCGCCTTCGTCACGCAGTTCGTGACCCGCACCGTGGCGCTTGCCAATACGCTGCGCGCGCAGCTGCATGACCACGGACCGCTGAGCGTCTGGCTCGATACCGGCACCAGCTGGCTCGGCCGGTTCGGCATATCCACGGCGAGCGTGACCGAACAAGTCGAAGCCGGGGCCGGTGAGATCGCTTCGCGTTCGGCTGCCATCGCGGCGTCCCTCGCCACGGGCGCATTCTCGACGCTGCTGGGCCTGTTTTTCGCGATGTTGACGATGCACCTGGTGCTGCGGCACTGGTCGAAAATCGCCTCCTCGATCATCCTGATCTCACCGCTGGACTCTGATCATTCCCGCCAGCTGCTGGCGGAGTTCCGCCGAGTGGGTCGCATGACGGTTTCCGGGACGATACTCACCGGTCTCGCCCAGGGCATTCTCGCAACCATCGGCTTCTGGGTGACGGGCGTGCCGCGCCCGATCTTCTTCGGCATCGCCACGGCATTGGCTTCGCTGATTCCCGCGGTCGGAACACTGCTGGTCTGGATTCCGGCAGGTCTCTACCTGTTCGCCAACGACCATCCAGCCAGCGCCGTAGTCGAACTGATCTGGGGTGCGCTCGTCGTCGTGGGCGCCAGCGACTACCTGATCCGACCTCGCCTGGTGGGAGACGAGGCCATGCCGGCGCTGCAGGTATTCGTGGCGCTGTTCGGCGGCCTGGAAGTCATGGGCCTGCCGGGGCTGATCGTCGGCCCGGTCATCATGGCGCTGGCGGTGGCGACGCTGCGGCTGTATTCGGGGGAGCGCGCGGAGCAGATCGGTACGGCCAAGCGACGGGGCGGCTCTTAGCAGGCGCAGCGCCTAACCCGCGATGGAAAGGATCGTCTCATCGCCTGAGGCCGCTTGTGACTCCGCCTGTGCTGCCTCCAGCAATGCACGGGGCGGGCGCCGCATCGTCACGCTGCCATTGAGCCAGTCGGGCAGCGCCTCGGCCGCCATCGGCGGACTGATGTAGTAGCCCTGCGCGAAATCGCAGCCCAGCCCGCGCAGCAGCGCGTAGGCCCTGGAATCCTCGATGCCTTCGGCCACGACCTTGAGGCCGAGGTTGTGCCCCAGTTCGATGGTCGAGCGGACGATGGTCATCATATCGGCGTCTTCCGACATGTTGGAGACGAACGCTCGATCGATCTTCAGCTCGTTCACGGGCAGTTTCATGATGTAGCTGAGCGAGGAATAGCCGGTCCCGTAGTCATCGATGGACAGGCGCAAGCCGATGGCCGAAAGCCGGTCCAGCACGCGCTGCGCATGCGCGGGATCCTCCATGAAGCCGCTTTCGGTGATCTCAAGACAGATCATCCCGGCCGGCACCTGGTGCTCGGCCAGCAATCCACTGATGAGCTCGGGCAGGTCGCGCGTCGTCAGGTCGCGGGCCGAGAGATTCACCGAGATTTCGATATGCATCTGCTGGCGCAGCCACACGCCGCACTGGCGGATCGCCTCGGATAACACCCACCGGGTCAGCATCTTGATGTAGCCGGTGTGCTCGGCAAAAGGAATGAACAGCCCGGGAGGAACCAGGCCGCGCACCGGATGCACCCAGCGTATCAATGCCTCGGCAGCATGGATGCCGGCGGAGTTGAGCGTCACCTTGGGCTGGTAATAGAGGCGCAACTCGTTCTGTTCCACCGCGCGCCGCAGCTCCCCAAGCAGCGACAGGTGCTCCTGCTGCGAGGTATCGTAGCGCGGATCGTAAATCGTGTAGCCGGTGCGATTGCGCTTGGCCACGTACATGGCGATGTCGGCGTTGCGCAGCAGGGTCTGAGCGTCCGAGGCATGCGCCGGATATAACGCGATGCCGATGCTGGCGCTGACATCCAGCGGCTGGCCGGCAAAATCGATGGGCTGCTCGAGCGCGGTGATGATGCTCCGGGCCAGCTCGATGATGCGTTCCTGCTCGCCGGTCGGCACCAGTACGGCGAATTCGTCGCCGCCCAGCCGCGCCACGCAATACCCCTCGGGCATCAGGTTGCGCAACCTGGCGGCAACTTCGCTGAGCACATGATCGCCCACGCCATGCCCCAGCGTGTCGTTGACAAACTTAAAGCGGTCCAGGTCCATGACGAAGATCGAGAGCGTGTGTTGCGCTGCCGCGGCGACCAGTATCTCGCGCTGCAATCGCTCGCCGAATTGCGATCGGTTGGGCAATTGCGTCAGCGAGTCCTCGTAGGCGAGTTTGAGAATCTGCTGCTCGCGCTCGGCGATGCCGGCGCGCATGTGGTCGAGGCCCTGCGCAAGGATGCCAATCTCGTCACCACGGTGCATGTCGATCGGCTTGGAGTAGTCGCCGCGCCGGATGCGACGCACCGCCTGCAGCAGCGCATCGATAGGCCGCGTGATCCCCACAGCGATCAGAATGCTGCCGCCGATCAGCAGCAGCAGGCTCAACAGGCCCATGGCCACGAGCTTGGCACTGAGCGCGCGAAAGCTGCCCATGGCGTCATTGATCGGCCGCTGCAGCACGGCCACGAAATGCTGCTCGCCGCTTTCGCCAATCGGTACCACGCGCAGCTGGTGCTGCTCCGGCATGTCCAGCACCCGGGTCGTGAGCGCCTGGGCGTAGGGAGGCAAGCGAGTGGCCAGTGCCTGGGACAGATCCTGATCGAGCGTGGATGCCTGGATGTTCCAGAGCCCCTTGTCCTCGGTGGCGAACGAGACCTGCAGACCGGTAATGCTGCGCAATTCCTTCGCCAGCAGCTGGTCGACCGGAAAGCCGATCACGATCCAGCCGATGGTCAGGGGCGCTTGCACCGGCACGGCCACCAGCTGCAGCACCTGCTCATCGAGCATCTCGATGGCAGTGGCCCGGCCCATATTCTTGGCGCGCTCGATGAGGCCCGGAAACTCGAAGGGTCGCGCTTCGGCGCCCCGACGCAAGGTGTCGTCGATCACCACGCCCTGCAGATTCACGAACAGCACCACCGCAGCCTTGACGCGCGCCCCGTGATTCTCGAGCGCGGAATCCATGGTGCCGTGATCGCCGGTGGCGATGGCTTCGCGGAACGCAAAGTCGGAGGCCAGCACGGTAGCGGCCTGTGCCAGACGCTCGGCGTTCTGGTTCAGTTCGCTGGCGAACACCTTCTGACCGACCACGAGTTCATCGTCGATCTTAATGCGCGCAGCCCGGGTGGTAGCCGAGTTCACCAGCGTAAAAACTCCGATCTGGATGATTCCCAGCAGTGCCACCAGGAATACCACCATCTTGGAACGCAGCGTGTTCAGTCGCATCAGGGCTGGACCTCCAGCGCCTGGCCGTCGACATGCAGCTGCCGCGGACTGAGCGCCTCCGGGCCAACATGCAGGGGCTCGCCTGGCTGCTCATCGCTCATGGAGTTATTCCAGGCTCGCAGCAGGTAGTCGCCCGGCGGCAATCCTGACAGCGACGCGCTACCGTCGGCTGCTGTGCGTGCAAAGAAAGTGGTATCCACCACCAGTACCCAGGCCACCATGGTGTCATGGATGTTGCAACCGAGGACTACGATGCCGGGCTGGTCGAACACCACCGGACTGGCAGGCGTGCCGGCGTAGAGCTTGAGTGTGAAGGTTCGCGGTCGCGAGAATGAGTAGACCGAATGACGAATGTTATCGCTGTTGGGAAAAGTAACAGCGGTACCGGTCTGGATCACGCTCACACGCGGCACGAACCGGCGATTCACCTGATCGATGGAGGCCTTGTGCTCGACCGGCGCCGGCGGGTTCAGCGCCGTCGCGTAGACGATGGCATCGGCAACCGGCCGATTCGACCCATCGCTGACTGTCACGCGCAGGTCAGCTGCCTGTGTCAGTCCCGACGCTGCACAGAGCAGCAAGGCGATGCTGGCGCGCATGAGATCTACGGTTGACGAGCGCTGGCAACAGGCGCCGGCACATTGACGACGTCACGTTTCATGGGAGCCAACAGCACCAGCAACTCGTTGCGCTCGCGCTGGCGCACGTGGTGGCGCTTGAGGTTGTCGCGCAGTATCTGCACCAGGCCGTAGAACTCCGCCTCGGAAATCTGATGCCCTCCGTGCACTTCGCGCATTGAATCACCGCTGTAATGGCAGCCGCCGCCCGCCAGTTCGCAGATCTGTTCGACCAGCAGGCGTTTGACGCGATCGACGTCGACTTTCTCAAAGGATCGCTTCAGCTGGTGATCGGCAACCACCTGATCGAGGGTGTCCGACACCACGACTCGAATCACCTCTTCCCCACCCATGCGCGCATACAGCGATTGCTCCGTGGCTGCGACCAATTGGGTTGCCGGGAGGAGCACCAAAAATGCGAGCAAAAGCATGCAGCGACGAGCCGCCGGCAGAGTATTGTCCATTTGACAGATGATAGGAGCGACCCGCAAATGGCGTCGTTAATTGGGTCACAGCCCATCCAGTTGCGATCTGTGACGTGACGCGCGCAGTCATTGGCGACATAAGCCAGAATCGCTCCCATGGGATCCGGCAAGTCGGCGCTTGGATGGCATGGCGCCTGGCGGCTGCTGGCTTGCCTGCTCGTCCCCCTTTGCGCGGCTCACGCCGGTGATCGCCTGCTGGCGACCGGCGGCATCATGGAGATCGAAGGCAGCGGCGGCGGCGGGCTGACACCCTGGGCGCTGATATCCGGGCTTGGGACCGACGCGCAAGTGGGCGCCAGCGGCTACTGCACGCGGGTGAGCCCGGATGATTTCACGCTCGAGAGTTGCGGCGTGGCCCTCGGCATTGCCAATCGCGTCGAACTGTCGCTTGCACGGCAGCATTTCGATCTGGGCACAACGGTGCCCGGCAATACCATCAGTCAAACCATCGTTGGCGCCAAGCTGCGAGTATTCGGCGATGCGATCATCGATCAGGACCGCTGGTGGCCACAGATCGCCGTCGGTGCGCAGTGGAAACACAACAGCGACTTCGACATCGTGCCGAAGCTTCTGGGCGCGAAGCACGCCGATGGGGTCGACTTTTACGTGGCGGCTACCAAGGTCTGGCTTGCCGGCCCATTGGGCTTGAGCTGGCTTACGGATCTCACCTTGCGTGAAACCGAGGCCAATCAGATGGGCCTGCTCGGCTTCGGTGGCGACCTCGGCGGCTATCATCTGATGGCCGAGGGCAGCCTCGGCGTGTTCCTGACCGATAATCTCGTCCTGGGCGGCGAATACCGGCAGAAGCCGAACAACCTGTCGGTGTTCCGCGAGCAGGACTTCAAAGATGCCTTCCTGGCCTGGTTCCCCGTCAAGTACGTCTCGATCACCGGGGCCTGGGCCTTTCTCGGCAACATCGCCGACAAACCCTCGCAGCAGGGCCCGTACATTTCACTGCAACTGACCTATTAGCCCTCTAGACTCGTCCCTATGAAGACTCAAGCGGCCGGGCTGCTGTGCGCGGGCTTCTTCTATATGTGCCAGTTGTCCGCCGTCGCCGCAGGCAAGTACGACAGCGGCGCCAGCGCGACCGAAATCCGCATCGGCAACATCGCCTCCTATACCGGTCCGGCCCAGGCCTATGCGGTGGTAGCGCGGGCGGAAGCCGGCTACTTCCGGATGATCAATGATCGCGGCGGCATCAACGGCCGCCGCATCGAATTCATCAGTGCGGACGATGCATCGGATCCGGCGCAGGCGCTGCCGCTGGCGCAACGCCTGGTCGAAAAGGATCAGGTGCTGGCGCTGTTCAGCACCTTTGGCACCGATGCCAACCTGGCGATCCGTGGCTATGCCAACGAGCGCAAGATCCCGCAGCTGTTCGTCGAGGCCTCCTCGGCGGTTTTCGACGACCCGGCGCATTTTCCCTGGACCATGGGTTTCTATGCCACCTACCGCAACGAAGCCCAGGCCTACGCGCGCTATGTTCTGGGACATCGGCCCGATGCGCGAATTGGGCTGCTGTACGAGCACTCCGCCGCCGGGCAGGAGTTCCAGCAGGGATTGCGCGATGGGCTCGGCGAACAGGCTTCGCGCCTTATCGTCAGCGAGACGAGCTATGTCGCCGGCAGCCCAAATGTCGACGCCCAGATCGACACGCTGCGACGCTCGGGTGCCGATACCTTCATGAACTTCACCCTCGGCGCCACCGCGAGCAACGCGATTCGCTACGCCCACGATGTGGGCTGGCAGCCGCTACAGTTCATTCCGAATGCATCGCTTTCGGTATCGGCTTTCCTCGAGCCCGCCGGATTGGCGAAGGCGACGGGCATCATCTCTAGCGCGCGATCCAAGAGCTGGTGGCATGCCAATGCGGCCAGTGATCCGGAGGTGCGCGATTTCCTGGATTGGATGGCGCACTACGATCCGGGTATCAGCCCGCGCGATCAGCTCAGTGTGGCCGGCTACGAGCGCGCCGAGGCGCTGGTCGCGGTGATCCGCCAGTGCGGCGATGACCTGACGCGCGCGAATCTCATGGCGCAGGCCGCCTCGCTCGATCTGACGATCGGCATGCTGCGGCCGGGAATCCGAATCCACACCGCGCCGAACGATTATCAGCCCATCAAGCAGCTGTTCCTGATTCGATTCGACGGCCACGAATGGACCGCACTGGAGGCGATCAGCGGCGCTCGCCCCTGAGTGCGTAAATCGAGGCGGCCACCGCCAGGATCAGGGCCGCGATGGCAACCAATGTTGTCCATGACACCGCCGAAAGGTTCAGCGTGATGACCTTGTTGCACAGGGCAATCAACGTCGTCTCGGCCACCAGCACGGTATCGACTTCGTGCGACTGCACCAGATGGCGCAGGATGCGCAGCAGCTCGACGCCGACCAGCACGGCAACGAACAGGCCGAAGACGTCGAACAGCGCCTTGGGATTGGCCACGAGTTCGCTGAAGCCCAGCAGGTCCTGGATGAGCGACCAGCCTACGATCACGGTGCCGACCAGGATCGTGACCATCAGCAGCACCAGCAGCGCACCGACCACGAGGCGCTCGACCGCTGCGGTGATTCTCTCCATGCCGCCGCTCAGTCGCGCACGGCGGCCATGACCGCGGCAAAGCCCACGAACACACTACCCGTGAGCCGGTTGAACAATCGGAGCACTGAAGTGCGCTGCAGATACTGCGCCAGATGGCGGCCGCTGCCGGCGTAGACGATGTACCAGCTCACTTCTATGACGGCAAAGGTGAGCAGCAGGATCGTGAACTGCGGCAGTTTCGGCAGCTCGGGGCGGATGAACTGCGGCAGAAAGGCAGCGGCGAACAGAATGGCCTTGGGATTGCTGGCTGCTACCAGCAGACCCTGGCGGAACAACTGACCGCTGTTACGCGACGGCGCGATCAGGCCGGTCGCGCCGGTCACATCGGCGGCGGCCTGCGGCAGCGGTGCGCGCCAGGTCCTGATGCCGAGGTACACCAGATAGGCCGCGCCGATCCAGCGCAATGCCTCGAACACGGCGGGAAAGGCCTGCAGCAATGCGCCCAGACCCGCCGCTGAAATGCTCAGCATGGCCAACAGCGCCGTCAGGCATCCGGCCATGGTGGCAAGCGAGGCATGAAAGCCGAAGCGGGCACTGCTGCTCATGACCAGCAGCATGTTCGGGCCGGGGGTCGCCGACACAAAGAAAGTCACCGTTACAAACAGCCAGAAGGTCTGCCAGCTCATGTGTCTGCCGTCGACTCCAAGGCCTGTGCGCAGTCGGCCAGGCGACGCAGTTCCGTCACCAGAGTCTGCCACTGTGCGGCTCCGAACCGTTCGATCAAGGCTCGCTGCGTGCTGGCCCAACCCGGATCCGCCCGCGTCAGTACAGACTCACCGGCGCGCGTGAGCGCTGCCGTCCGGGTTCGCCCGTCCGGCCCGTCCCGCAGTGTTACCCAGTGCTGCTTTTCCATGGCTGCCAGCGCACGATACAGTGAGGTGCGATCCATCGCGAGATCTTCGGCGACCCGTGACAACGGTTCATAGGGATGGCGCAGCACGGCGCGCATCACGGCCAGTTGCGTGATGTTCAGTCCCGAGCCGGCCAGCCCCGAGTCGAAGGTACGCGCCAGCACACGCGCCGCTTTGCGCACGCTCGTACACGCGCATGGCGCAAGAATCATCGATCGGCTGTTCGCATCGGGCGGCATGGCGCACTCTGCATCGTTATTGATGTATACACATCAATGATGCTAGCATGGCCGGGCCGGGATTTGCACCTGCTACAAGAGCACTCATGAGCACCGCTTCGCGCCCTGCCCGCCTGCACTACGCCTGGGTCATCGCCGGCGTCACCTTTCTCGTGCTGCTGGTCACGGCCGGCATTCGGGCGACCCCGGGCGTCCTGATGGTGCCGCTCGAGTCCGAGTTCGGCTGGACCAGCGCTTCGATATCGCTTGCCATCGCCGTCAACCTCGTGCTCTTCGGTCTGATCGGTCCATTCGCGGCCTCGCTCATGGAACGCTGGGGATTGCGGCGCATCGTATTGAGCGCGCTGGCGCTGCTGACAGTTTCAGTGGCACTGACGGCCTTCATGACCACCCGATGGCAGATGATGCTGCTCTGGGGCGTCTGCGTCGGGTCCGGCACCGGTGTCACGGCGCTGGTACTGGCGGCGGTCATTGCCAATCGCTGGTTCGACCGCCAGCGCGGCCTGGTGCTCGGTTTTCTGACCGCCGCGAATGCGACCGGGCAACTGCTGTTCCTGCCGGTGCTGGCCCGGTTACTGGAAGTGTCCGGCTGGCGCAGCGTTGCATTGCTGGTCGCCGCCTGCGCGGCTGTCGTCTTCGTGCTGGTGTTCGCTCTCATGCGCGACCGGCCCGCAGACTTAGGTCTGGCGCGCTACGGGGAGACACCCAGCGCGGCCGCGACGCCAGCGGCCGCCGCGCTGCGGCCGCTCGAGGCGCTGAGCCTGGTGCGTCGCTCCCCGGCCTTCTGGGTGCTGGCGGGAAGTTTCTTCGTCTGCGGTGCCAGCACCAACGGGCTCATTGGGACGCACCTGATTCCGGCCTGCCACGACTTTGGAATTCCCGAGGTGCGCGCCGCAGGACTGCTGGCCATGATGGGTATATTCGATATCGTCGGCACGACAGTCTCGGGCTGGCTCAGCGACCGCTTCTCGAGCCGCTACCTGCTATTCGTTTACTACGCGTTGCGCGGCCTGTCGCTGCTTTGCCTGCCGTATACGCTGGTGCAGGGCAGCTCCGAGCTCAAGTGGTTCGCAGTGTTCTACGGGCTGGACTGGATAGCCACCGTTCCACCCACCGTGCGGCTGACCGCGGACCTGTTTGGCCGTCAGAACGCGGGCGTCATCTTCGGGTGGATTGCGGCCGCCCACCAAGTTGGCGCGGCCGTCGCAGCGATGGGCGCCGGGGCCATCCGCACCAGTTACGGCGATTACCGGCCGGCGTTCCTGATCTCCGGCCTGATCTGCTTCCTGGCGGGACTCTCGTTCCTCTTTACGCGGCGTCTGCTCGACCGCCGCGGTCCGCACGCTTCAACGCCATCGCTGGCGCCGGCTATGGCGCGCGCGACGCAATAAAGAACAGGCGCAGGAACGGCAGCACTGTGGTGCCGTCAGCGCGTGGCGGATAGGCGCTCGCGACGCGCCGCGCATAGGCCGCTTCAAAGCCCGTGCGTTCCGGCTCTGCCAGCGCCGCCAGCAGGGGCTGCAGCCAGGTGCCTTTGGTCCATTCCTTGACCGGATTGTCGCCGGAAAGAATCTGAAAGTATTCGGTCTGCCACAGGTCGACGCGCGCGCACAGCGAACTCAATAGATCCAGGTACCAGCGCGGCTCGGCCACCGGCGACTCGTGCAGCAATGGCTCGAGGCGCGCCCGCCAGGGACCTTCGCGCGCTGCTTCGCTGATCGCGAGGTGGGAAGGCGCGGAGAAGTTGCGCGGCATCTGCACGGCCAGCACGCCGCCGGGAGCAAGATAACCGATCAACCGCCGCAGCAATGGCTCGTGATCCGGGAGCCAGTGCAGTGCGGCGTTCGAATAGATCAGATCGGCTGCCGCCTGCGGCGCCCAGGTCGCAATGTCCTGGCGGAGCCAGCGAAGATTGGACGCGTCGCCGGCGGCGCGTTGGAGCATGTCGCCGGAATCATCAACCCCGGTGACCACGGCGCCGGGCCAGCGCTCGGCCATGATGCTGGTCAGCGTCCCGGTGCCGCAGCCCAGGTCGTATACCACCGCGGGCGCATCGAGCTGGACGCGCGCGAGCAGTTCGAGCGCCGGGCGCAGGCGCGGCTGGGAGAACTTCAGATACTGCGCCGGGTCCCAGCGGCTCATCCGGCGACTGCCCTATTTAGCTTTGCCCTTTACCTTGTCGGCCGCTTTGTCTGGTGTTTTCTCGAGCGCTTCGACTTCGTCCATCAGCCGGTTCATGCGCGCGGCCAGCGCGCGATAAGGCGCCGGAGTTGCCATATCGATGCCGGCCTTCTTGTACAGATCGTAGGCATAGGCCGAGCCTCCCGCGCGCAGCATCTCGAGGAACCGGGCCCGCGCGGGTGCGCCCTGCTTGATGATGGCATCGGTCAATTCAGCGGCGCCGGCCATCGAGGTGGCGTATTGCCACACATAAAAATCGTCGTCGCGGAAGAAATGCCCGACATACGACCATTCGATGCAGTACGCCGGATCGATCTTCATGACGCCCTGATCGTCGCCATAGAAGCGTTTCAGCAGACCGCAATAGATCTCACTGAGCCTGGCGCCCGAGAGCGGATGGCCCTGCTCGACTTCCTCATGGGCGGCGAGCTCGAACTCGGCGAACTGAACCTGACGAAAGTATGTGGTGCGAATCGATTCCAGACCCTGTCCCAGGTAGTAGAGCTTCTCGGCCTTGCTCTTGGCGTGCTCGACCATGTAGTCGTTCAGCAGCATCTCATTGCCGATCGAGGCCGACTCGGCAATGAAGGTCGAATACTGGGCATTTTCGAAGGGTTGTGCCGCATTGGTCAGCAGCGTGTGCACCGCGTGTCCCCACTCGTGCGCGATGGTGGTCAGGCCCTGGTAATTGTCGCTGTGGTTGAGCAGCAAATACGGATGTACATCGTAGGCGGACCCGTTCATGTAGGCGCCGTTGGCCTTGCCCTCATGCGGCATGACATTCATCCACTGACCTGCAAATCCCTTGCGCATCAGCGCCAGGTAGTCAGGCCCCAGCGGCGCCAGGGCCGCCAGCGTCAGGGTCTCCGATTCCTGCACGCTGAAGCTCGGCGCCGGCGACAGCGGGAACATCGAGGGATAGTTGTCGTAATACTGCAGCTCATCGGTGATGCCGAGGCGCTGCTTGCGCATGCGCAGATAGCGGTGCAGCGTCGGCAGTGCCGCATGCGTTTCTTCGATCAGTGTCCTATAGACGCTCTCGGGCATATTCGACTGAAACAGTGCCGCCGACAGCGAGTTGTCGAATTTGCGCGCCTTGGCCTTGAACACATCGCCCATGACGTGCCCCGTCATCGCCGCCCCGATAGTGCCCTCGTAATGGTGAAAAGCACCCCAGAATCCATCGAAAGCCGCTTTGCGCTCAGCGCGATCGCCGGCCTGGCGGTAACGCTCATACGCGGGCTGGTCGAGGCGCACGCTCTCACCGTTTGGCAGCGCGAATTGGGGATAGGGCAGATCGGCATCGATGAGCTGATCGCGTACGGTCTTGGCCTGTTCGAGCGGATCGGCGCTCAACGCCAGCACCGATTCGGTCTCCGGGCTCAGGGTATGCGGGGCGGCCCGCAAAATGTCCTTTAAGGTAAAGTCGAAGCGATCCCGCAGATCCTTGCGCTGTGACTCGAAGGATTCAACCCTGGATGCTCCGATGGCAATGATTTCCGGATTGAGCCACGAGGTCTTCTCCCCGATCAACGCTCCGAGAGACTCGGCCTGCTGGCGCCGTTCCTGCTCGGCCGGTTTGCGCAGGTCCTCATCGCCCTTGCTCTCCGCGTACACGCCCAGCCGCGCCGCTTCACGGTTGACGCTGGAGATGGCATCGAGCGCCGCGAACAGCGTGTCTGCGCTGCCGCCAAGGGTACCGCGGTAACTTTCGAGTTTCTCCGTTGCGGCCTTGGTCTTCTCATATGAGGCAGTCCATGCCTCGGGCGTCTTATACAGATCGGACAGATCCCACATCGTGGGAACGGCATCGGACCCGCTGGCCGTCACGCAGAAAAGAGTCAGCACTGTCGATGCGAACAGCAGCGTTCGAGCGCGGAACATGACGGTTAACCCCCGTAAGCAATGAGCCAATGATCAGATCTTCGGCACCAGCGCTACCACGCGCGCAGGGAAGCCCGTGCCGTTGACGGGCTTCGGGAAGCTCACCATGACGAGCGCGCCGGCTTCGGGCACCTGATCGAGATTCGCCAGCAATTCGATCTGGTAGTGGTTGGTCCCGAGGACATAGCTCTCGAGAGAATAGTCATCCTTATTGACGGCGAGCCCCGGATCGGTGTCGGTGGTCTCATGGCCCGAGGCTGTGATTTTTCGCGTCTCGTAGAGAAATTGCAGCACCGGTTTGCTCCAGCCGGGATAGTGCGCCAGTCCCTTGGCGTCGCGGTTCTGCATGGCCGCATCGTCCGGCCAGCGCTTTGACCAGTCCGTGCGCAGCGCCACGAACGATCCGGCGGGAATGGCACCGTGCTTTGCCTCCCAGCGCTTCACGTCCTCGAGCGACACCACGTAATCGGGATTCTTCGAGACCTGCTGGTGTACGTCGAGCACGACCAGGCGCAACAGAAATTCCCTCGGATCGATCTGATCGACGGTCTTCAGGCCGTCGTGAAAATGCGCCGGCGGATCGACGTGCGTACCCCACTGGCCTGGATGACAGAAGCTCTCGGCGTGAAAGCCATCCGCAGGGATAGTGTAGAGCGTCGTGACTGTTTCCGGTTTGAAGCCCTTCCAGTGCGGAGTATCGGGGCCAAACTCGTGGGTCAGATCGATGAAGGCGGCGTCCTGGAGCGCTGCATAAGCCTGCTCCAGGGCGCCCGCAGCCGGCGTGGCCGCATGGGCAGTCAGGCCCGCCGCCCAAAGACCGAATCCCAGGGACCATGCAGCAGATTTGGCTCGCGCGAACATGAAGGGCTCCTCGAGTGCTTCTCAATTGTAGCTAGGATGATAGGCTTGCAGGCAAGCATTTCGGTTTTGAGGTTGCGGATGGAGCGCGAGCAGATCGTGTTCGTAGGTACTTGCGATCTATCGTCGCACTTTCGCGGCAAGAGCTTTCCTGCGGCCGACCTCTCCTCGCGACTGCAACGCGGCGTTGGGCTCGCGCCCACGAATATCTACATGTCCGCCTTCGGTCCAATCGCCGTGACCACGTTCGGGACCACCGGCGAAGTCATGCTCGTTCCCGATGCGTCCACGCGCGTTTATGTTCCGTTCGCGGGCAGCACGGCCGAGTACTTCTATCTCGGCGATCTGCAGACGCTGGAAGGGGCGCCCTGGTCCTTCTGTCCGCGCCAGATCCTGCGGCGGGCGGTGGACCGGCTGCTGAGCGAAACCGGGTACGGTCTGCTGGCAAGTTTCGAGCAGGAGTTCGTCTATGACGGCGCCCCGGCGCATGCCAAACCATACGAACTCGATGCCTACCGCCGCCAAGGTTCCTTTGGCGAGGCGCTGCTGGCGGCGATGCGACAGGCGGGGGTGACTCCCGATTCGTTTCTGTCGGAATACGGCCCTCGACAATTCGAAGTCACCTCGGCACCGGCGGCGGGTCTGCGCGCGGCCGACGATGCCGTCATCACGCGCGAGATCGTACAGGCGGTCGCCTTCCGGCACGGTCAGCGCGTGAGCTTCGCGCCAATCCCTGAACCCGACGGCACCGGCAACGGCACGCATATTCACTGGAGTTTTCGCGATGGCAACGGGGATCCGACACTGTATGAGCCCCAGCGCCCGTGGCAGCTGTCGGAACTCGGCGCCCAATTCATCGCTGGCGTGCAATACCACCTGCCCGCGATCTGCGCGGTCGCCTGTGCCTCGGCGCCCTCCTATTATCGTCTGCGCCCGAATCGCTGGGCGCCGGTCCACGCGGACGTGGGACCGCTGGATCGGGGCGCGGCCGTGCGCATCTGCCCGGTCACGGGCACCGACCCTATCCTGCGCGCGCGGCAGTTCAACATCGAGTTTCGCGTCGCCGATGCCACCGGCAATCCCTATCTGGCACTGGCGATGCTGATTCAGGCCGGCCTGGATGGAATCCGCGAGGCTCGTGCCATCGAACTGGCGCATCCGCGCAAACTGCCGACCAGCCTCGGCGAGGCGCTGAATGCCCTCGAACAGTGTGCGCCAGCGGCTGAATGGCTGGGTGCCGACGTGCTGGCGGGATACCTGCTGTTCAAGCGCGCAGAAATCAGCAGCCTGCAGGGCCTGGATGAAAGTGAAATCTGCCATCGCTACTCGGAGGCCTATTGAACGCCGGGACGCCCCAAATCGGCGGCTACTCGCTGCTCGCCGCCGATGAGCCGCCGCCCTTCCTGGAGGTCAATCGAGAGGGCCGGTCGGATTTTCTGATCGTGGTCGATCATGCCAGCCACCGTATTCCACGACGGCTCGGCGACCTCGGTCTGCCAGCATCGGAGCTGCAACGGCACATTGCCTGGGACATCGGCAGCCTGGCCGTCGCGCAGCAGGTGGCCGCCGCACTCGATGCCACGCTGGTGGCCCAGAACTACTCGCGCCTGGTCATCGACTGCAATCGCGACCCGAGTGTCAGCAGCTCCATCCCCAGCAGCAGTGAATGGACCGACATCCCGGGCAATATGGGGCTCAGCGAGGAGGATCTGTTGGCCCGGCGCACGGCGATCTTCGATCCTTATCACCAGCATCTGCGCGCACTGATCGATGAGCGGCTCGCGGCAGGACGCTCAGTGATCCTGCTGGCCCAGCACAGCATGACCAACCGCTTCAAGGGCGTCGAGCGCGAGATGCACGCCGCGGTGCTCTACAATCGGGATCGGCGCTTCGCATCGCTGGTGCTTGAGATGCTGCGGCGGGAAGCGCAGTTGACGATCGCCGAAAACGAGCCCTATTTCGTCAGCGATCAGAGCGACTTCACGATTCCACGCCATGCCGAGGCGCGCGGCCTGCCCTACGTCGCGATCGAAATCCGGCAGGACCTGGTTACCTCCGAGGCCGGGCAGGCCGAGTGGGCAGTTCGTATTACACATGCGCTGCGGGATGCCGGGCGCGAATTTGCGGGAGCCAATGCATGATCGAACCGACCAGCCGAGAGGTGGAGATCGAACCGGCCTGCACCGCATTGCTGTTCGTCGACGTGCAGCGCTATAACTGCACCTGGGACGGCGGTGAATACGCGCACCTCGGCGCGGCCGAAAAGGAATCGATCTACGGCCAGTTTTTTCGGACACTCGAAGCCAGTGCGCTGCCCAACATGGCGCGCTTGCAGGAGGCCTGCCGCCGCAAGCACATTGAAGTCACCTACACGGTCATCGAGAGTCAGACGGCCGATGGGCGCGACCGCTCGCTCGATTACAAAATCACCGGCTTCAACGTGCCCAAAGGGTCGCCTGACGCCCGGGTACTCGATGCGTTGCGCCCAACCGACGATGAGATCGTGTTTCCGAAGACCTCATCCTCGGTGTTCATCTCCACCAACATCGACTACGTAATGCGCAATCTCGGCGTACGCTACCTGATCGTCGCCGGCTGCCTGACGGATCAATGCGTGGACTCGACGATTCGCGATGCCTGCGACCTGGGCTACCTGGTAACCGTTCCGACCGATGCCTGCCTGACGCTCACCACCGAGCGCCACGAGTGGTCACTGCGCAATAACCGCGGCTATTGTCGCCAGGTCACTACCGCGGCACTGTTGGAAGAAATCAATCGGCTGGGAACCGAGCGATGAGCGGCGCTACCCGGGCGCCGATCGAATACGCCGAGGCGACGCCTGAAGTGCGTGCCGTGTACGACGACATCATGGCCACGCGCAAGGTCGATCGCGTCAATAACTACTGGAAGGTGCTGGCCCACCATCCACCGACGCTCAAGCGCATGTGGGCCAATTCGAAGGAAGTCATGGGTCCTGGCGCGCTCGATCCACTGACCAAGGAACTCATCTACATCGCCGTCAGTGTTACCAACGCCTGCGACTACTGCATCGCCTCGCACGGCGCCGCCGCGCGCAATAAAGGCATGACGCCGGAGCAATTCTCTGAGCTGGTGGCCATCATCGGTCTGGCAAACGAGACCAATCGGCACGCGGCGGCGCTGGATCTTACGATTGACGAGCAGTTCCGCTAGCGCGCCGCTGCAAGGCCTGTCGCTGCGTGAACGCGATGCGCGCGCGATCGCACAGATTGGCCGCCTGCGCTTCTCGCCTCTGAGTCTGATCGGCGGCGCCGGCAATCGGCTGATCGAGGAAGGCGGCCGCACGCTGCTGGATCTGTCGGCCTCCTTCGGGCCCGCCGTTCTTGGTTACAGCCACCCGGGGATCCGTCAGGCAGTCGATGCGGCCTGCGCCAGCATGGCCGGCGCGAGCCTGCTGGCCTTTCCAAATGAGAGCGCCGTGGCGCTGGCCGAAGAACTGCTGCGGCTGACGCCCGGACGCGGCGAGCGGCGGGTTTGGTTCGGTCACTCGGGTTCCGATGCCAATGATTGCGCGCTGCGAGTCCTTCAGGCGGCCACCGGCCGATCGCGCTTCATCTCCTTCATCGGCTCCTATCACGGCAATCTCTCCGGCTCGATGAGTATCAGCGGCCACACCGCCATGACGCACACGCTGCCGCGTGCGGGCCTGGTGCTGCTGCCCTATCCCGATCCCTACCATCCGACCTTCAGCGCCGATCAGGTACTGGCGCTGCTGGATTTCCAGTTCGCAACGACCTGCCCGCCTCATCAGGTGGCGGCCATTTTCATCGAGCCGCTCATGGCCGATGGCGGCCTGATCGTTCCGCCGCCGGGATTTCTGGCGGCCGTACAGGAGCGCTGCCGGCGCCACGGCATTCAGATCGTGGTCGATGAAGTGAAAGTCGGGCTGGCGCGAAGCGGCCGGCTGCATTGCTTCGAGCACGAAGGGCTTGAGCCCGATCTGGTGGTGCTTGGTAAAGGACTGGGCGGCGGCCTGCCCTTATCGGCGGTCATCGGACCGCGCGCCATCATGGACCATGCGCCGGCGTTCGCGCTGCAGACCACTGCCGGCAACCCGGTCGCGACAGCCGCCGGTCGCGCGGTGCTGCGCGCCATAGAAGCAGAGGGACTGATCGAACGCGCGAACCAGGTGGGTGCAGTGCTGGCCGGCGGTTTGCACGCCCTCGGTGCACGCCAGCCGATGATCGGACACGTGCGCGGCCGCGGACTTGCGATCGGCGTGGAACTGGTCAGCGATCGCGCCACGCGCGAGCCGGTGCCTGTTACGATGACGGCCAAAGTGATTTATCGCGCCTACCAGCTCGGCGCAGTATTCTTCTATGTGGGCTTGCGCGGCAACGTGCTGGAATTCACCCCGCCGCTGACGCTGCGCGAGAACGAGGCCCGCGAAGGCGTCGAGATCATCGAGCAGGCGATGATCGATGTCGGCAAGGGCGCGGTGACCGATGCCGACGTAGCGCCTTTCATGATGTGGTGACGTGACATGATGGGATGACATGACCAGCCTCGTATCGCGCCTGAACCTGCCCGAAGCCATCGCGCTGTCACTGTCCGTCATCTCTCCGACCGTCACGGCCGCCTTCAATATCACATTGATAGTGCAGGCCACAGGGCCGGGCGCGCCGCTGGCATTTGCCATCGGCACGGTGGCAATGATCCTGGTCGCTTTCTCGTTCATGGCGTTCACGCATCGGGTCGCGCACGCCGGATCCGCCTACGCTTACATCGCGCACACCTTCGGCAGCCGCGCCGGCTTTATCGCCGGATGGACGCTGCTGCTGACATACCTCGGATTCGCCACCGGCTTTGCCGCCCTGGTCGGCAGCTTCACCGCTGCGGGGCTCAAAGGCCTCTCGATGGATGTCGGACCCGGATGGATTGCGATCGCCCTCGCATCGATGCTCATTGCCTGGTGGCTGGCCTACCGCGACATGAAGCTCTCCGGCTGGATCATGCTCGGGCTCGAAGCGGCAGCCGTGATCGGCATTCTCGCCCTGTGCGTCTGCATCCTGCTTCGGGTGCACCCCACGACCGCGGATGTGACCGCGAGCTTTCAACCTTCACTGAAATTCGGCGGATGGACCGGGCTCGGTTACGGCATGGTGTACAGCATTCTGTGCTTCGCCGGGTTTGAGGGCGCCGCCACACTCGGGGAGGAGACCATCAATCCCCGCCGCAACATTCCGATCGCCCTGATCGGCACCGTGCTGTTCTCCGGCGTCTTCTTCATGTTCGTGGCCTACTGTGAAATCGCCGGGTTCGGTCCCGCCGGCATCCGGGATCTGGCCAGTTCGCAGGCCCCGCTCAACGATCTCGCCCTGCACTACACATCGCCCGCGCTGGCCATTGGTCTTGATCTGGCGGCTGCGACCAGCTGCTTCTGCGGGGTGCTCGGCTGTCTGGCCGCGGCCGGGCGCGTGCTGTTCGCGCTGGGCCGGGCCGGCTTGTCGCCCGCGCTCGCCCGCGTGCACCCGACTCACCGCACGCCTGCTGCCGCGGTCTCGATGACGGCGCTGATGATCATCCTGCCGTTTCTGGCGGTCGGACCGTTCGTGGGCGCGGGCAACTACTACAGCTATACCAGCACCATTGGGGTGCTCGCGCTGATCCTGGTTTACATCGGCGTCGGCAGCGCTGAAGTGCTGGAGGCCTGGCGCGCCCGCCAGCAGATCTGGTCGGCGATCTGCACCGCAGGTCCGCTACTGCTGCTGTGGGTGCTCTACCGCAATATCTATCCGGCGCCGGACTTTCCTAACAATATCTGGCCTTACTTTGCGCTCGCCTGGATGGCAGGCGCCTGGGGGCTGATCCGTATGCGGCCAGCGGTCGCCAAGGCGGCGCTCCCCGACTATTCTTAAGCCCATGTCGAGCAGCGATTCCAACAAGCAGATCCTGGCGCTGAATGCCTTCGACCAGCGCCACGCCGCGCATTTGGAGCCGGCGCTCGCGGAGCGCGTACAACGCCGGCAGAAGCTATTCGGCTCCGCGTCCGTGCTTTTCTACGACCAGCCGCTCGAGTTCGTCCGGGGCGCGGGCTGCTGGCTCTACGATGCCGACGGCGTCGCCTATCTTGATGCGTATAACAATGTGCCGTCGGTGGGTCACTGTCATCCGACCGTGGTGACGGCGGTGGCACAGCAGCTCGCGCGGCTGAATGTGCACAGTCGCTATCTGCACTGCGGCGTCATGGACTATGCCGAGCGCCTGCTTGGGACTTTGCCGGCAGCGCTGTCGAATATCACCTTCACGTGCACCGGCAGCGAGAGCAACGATCTGGCGCTGCGGCTGGCAGCACGATTCACCGGCGCCGAAGGCATCATCGTGACCGAGACCGCCTATCACGGCAATACGGAACTCGCGGGCCAGGCGTCGCCCAGTTCGCTGCAACCAGGATCGATCTCACCCCGCGTGCGGGCGGTTCCCGCGCCCGACTCCTATCGCGTGCCCGCCGCAGAACTGTCGGACCACTTTGCGAATGCGGTCCAGGAAGCGGTCCTGGATCTCAAACGCCGTGGCATCGGTGTCGGGGCATTGCTGATAGACAGCATTTTTTCCAGCGACGGCGTATTCGCCGATCCACCCGGATTCCTGCAGGCGGCCGTCGAGATCGTGCAGCGCGCCGGCGGCCTGTTCATCGCCGATGAAGTGCAGTGCGGATTTGCGCGCACGGGATCCTCGCTTTGGGGTTTCGAACGTCACGGGGTACAACCGGATATCGTGACCATGGGTAAGCCGATGGGCAACGGCTACCCGATTGGAGCCGTGGTGACGCGCCCGGCGATTCTCGATGCGCTGCGCGAGCGCGAGGGCTACTTCAACACCTTCGGCGGTACCGCTGGCGCGGCGGCTGCAGGCAACGCCGTGCTCGATGTCATCGAGCAGGAAGGACTGATGGCCAACGCACAGCGCATCGGCGAGTACCTGCGCCAGCGCCTGCGCGAACTTGCGGCGCGCGAGCCCCGCATTGGCGATGTGCGCGGCACCGGACTCTTCATTGGCGTCGAGCTGGTTGATCCGCACGATCCATCGCAGCCCTGGGGCCGTGCTTCGACCATCATCAATGCCATGCGCCAGCGCCGCGTGCTGATTGGAGCCGCGGGACGCTGGGGCAATGTACTGAAGATCCGGCCTCCGCTCTGCTTCTCCAGCGCGCAGGCCGATCAGCTCGTCTCGGCGCTCCGGGACGCAATGCACGCCACGTCCGACTCAGCATGAGCGGCGCCTATCCTCCCGCAGTGGTGGCCGAGCTGGAACGCATGGTCACGGCAGCGCTACCGCAATGGTCACTCTCGCCGCGCACGGCCGTCAGCGTGCTCAATCTGTCTGAAAACGCCACCTTCGCACTCACTGATCCGGACGACGGGCGCGAGCTGGTGCTGCGCGTGCACCGCGTCGGCTATTCATCACCGGAGGAAATCCGCTCGGAACTGGCCTGGATCGAAGCCCTCAGGCGAGAGCAAGTGGTGGAGACCGCTAGCCCTGTGCCGGGACACGATGGCGAGCTGCTACAGACTCTGATCTCGCGATCGGGAGCACCATCACGTCTGGCGGTTGCCTTCGAGCGCCTGCCCGGTGCCGCGCCGGATCCGACCGGTGATGCGGTTCGCTGGTTCGATCGGTTGGGTGAACTGACTGCTCGCATGCATCGTCATTCTCGCGGGTGGGGGCTGCCGCCCCGATTTCGCCGCAAACGATGGGACCTGGATTCCATGGTGGGACCGGACGCCTTCTGGGGTTCCTGGCGCGATGCCATGGGCCTGACACCGGGCGGGAGCAATATCATCGAGGCGGCGCTGCGCCTCATCGAGCGGCGGCTCGCGCGTTACGGCTCGCGCCCCGATCGCTTCGGCCTCGTGCATGCGGACCTGCACCTGGCGAATCTGCTGGTGCACGACACGCACCTGCGCATCATCGATTTCGACGACTGCGGATTCAGCTGGTTCATGTACGACTTCGCCACCGCCGTGAGCTTTATCGAGCATCAGCCCAATGTCCCGGAGCTGCTGGAGGCGTGGCTCGAAGGCTATCGACGGGTGAGGCTGCTTTCCGAGGAGGACCTCGCGGAGATCCCGACTTTTGTCATTCTGCGTCGCATCCTGCTGTCGGCCTGGTTTGCCTCGCACAGCGAAGTACCGATGGCGCAGCAGATGGGAGAGTCGTATACGGACGGCACCGTCGAACTCGCACAGCAGCTGCTATCCGGAAAATTCCTGTGAGTTTGCGTTTCATCCCATAGCCAGAAAGGTCCTGCCATGTTCGCTTCCATCAAGGGTCGCAGCGTCATCGTCACAGGCTCGGGCCGGGGCATCGGCCGCGGGATCGCGCGCAGGTTTGGCGCCGTCGGCTGCCGGCTGCTGCTGGTCTCGCGCACCCTGAGCGAGGCGCAGCGCGTGGCCGAGGAGATCACGGCCGAAGGCGGCACCGCGCGCGCCTTTGCAGCCGACGTGCAGCGCGCGGCCGACATGGCCGCCATGGCAAACGCCGCGGTCGACGCCTACGGCGGCATCGACATCCTGTGCGCTAATGCCGGCATCTTTCCTGCCGCAAAACTGGGCGTCATGACCGAAGCGGATTTCGACCAGGTCATCGGCACCAACCTCAAGGGCACATTCCTGGCCGTATCTGCCTGTCTCGCGGTCATGAAGGCGCAGAAGTCCGGTCGCATCATCCTGACTTCTTCGATCACCGGACCGGTCACGGGCTACCCCGGGTGGTCACATTACGGCGCCAGCAAGGCTGGACAACTTGGGTTCATGCGCACCGCCGCCATCGAGCTCGCGCCCTTCAACATAACGGTCA
Organism: uncultured Gammaproteobacteria bacterium; assembly: GCA_963819195.1. Lineage (GTDB taxonomy): Bacteria > Pseudomonadota > Gammaproteobacteria > Steroidobacterales > Steroidobacteraceae > FEN-1191. The sequence goes on along the minus strand of CAWFVL010000002.1, from coordinate 351,774 downwards.
ATTCGGTGTTGCCCGGCAATATCGCCACCGAAGGGCTGGCTGGTCTCGGCGCGGATTACATCCGCTCGATGGAAGCGTCCGTGCCGCTGGGGCGCCTCGGTTCGGTGAACGACATCGCCAACGCGGCGCTGTTCTTCGCCACCGACGAGGCCGCCTACATCACGGGACAGAGCCTCGTGATCGACGGCGGCCAGGTACTGCCCGAGTCCCTGGCCGCCCTCGATGAGATGAGAAGCGGCGGCTGATCAGAATTTAACGTTGAGCTGCAGTCCGTAGGTTCTCGGCTGGTTGGTCGAGTACCGCACGGTCTGCGGGATGTTGAACTGGAAGCTGGTGTTGTTGGCGCTGATCAGCGCAACTTCGTTGCTGAGATTCTCGCAGAACAGGTTGGCCGACCACTTCTCGTGCTCGAGAATCAGGTGCAGGTTGGCGATGTTATAGCTCGGCAGATCGTAGCCGAAGTAGTAAGCCACATCGGTCGAGGGCCCGACGAAGGTGTCGTCGAAACGTGCCGTGAGCTTGTAGTTCGGCACGATCTCGCGGCTGTAGGTCAGCGAGCCGCTGACATTATCCTTCGCCACGTTCAGGATCGGCACGGTGCAACTGCCCGTGGGTGGGCAGGGACGCCCGCCGAGTCCGGAATTGAGCGGATAGCCGCCCGCATCCGGAGTGTTCGCCACGTTTGAGAGGTAGCTGTTGAAGGCGGCGGTCGGGGTCGTGATTTTCGAATCCACATACGAGCCGCCGACCTGCACCGTCAGTTCGTCGGTCAGCTTGCCGGTGATCTCCAGTTCCGGGCCGAAGGATCGACCGTCGCCGGCGTTGTTGTAGTACTGGTAACCGCAGGGCAGCGTGATGACCTGCTGCACGCCTTGCCAGCGGATGTAATAGACATCGCCATTGATGGTCAGGCGGTTGTCGAACAGCTTGGCCTTCTCGCCGACCTCGTAGTTATAGGCCGAGTCAGGCCCGAACTGCAGCACACCAGCCTGGCAGTTGATCGGCGGCTGGGTCGGCACGATCTGGTTTGCGCCACCGGGCCGGAATCCCTTCGAGAAGGTGGCGTAGAGATTCAGATCATGAGTGGGCTCGTAGGAGAGATTCACACGTGGGTTGAATCCCTTATCGGAGGCGCGGGTGATGAAGATCGGGGACACGGCCTGGTTGGGGTAAGGCGCGTCCAGACCCCAGGAGAACTCATGCTGCTCACTGTGGTACTCGTACCAGCGCAAGCCCGCCGCGAGCTTCCATTGGTCATTGATCTTGTAAGAACCGTCCGCGAACAATGCAAACTGCTTGACCCAGTAGGGGTTCCAGGAAGTGAAATACGAGCCATCGTAGTTGTTCACGGCCACCGGGCCAGTCGTGGAGACCAGCCCCGGCGTGCTGCTGATTTCGTTCCAGACCGACTTCAGTCCGTCATAGAAGGCTCCTCCCACCCAGTGCCAGGGGCCCACGTCGTGCGAGGTCAGTCGGATTTCCTGCGCGATCTGATGCGACGGATCGTTCTCGTAGTAGACAACAGGCGCCAGAGGCGCAGCGCCGCCGTTTGAGTAGTACAGCGACTCGGACCCATCCTCGCCCTGCTTGCTTTGGCGGTCGAAATAGCTGGTTGCGCTGGTCAGATCGGCGAATCCAAGGTTGGCATTGATCGTGAGCCCATAGATCTGCACGTCATCGTGCAGGCCTTCGCGCTGCGGAAACACCTCGTAGTGAGCGTTATAGATCTTTCCCGGCGAGGCAGTTGTTGGCGAGCCGTCGACCAGATCGTAACCCCCCATCAGCAGATGCTGGTCCATCACGAACAGCGATGCCGAGAAGTCCTCGCTTGGCTTGAAGAGCAGGGTCGCGCGTCCACTCCATTGCCGCTCATAGTTGGCCCGCGGGATGTTGCTCTCCACCGGCGCGTCGTAAACCTGCTGCTGCATCTGTGCCGCGGTGAGATTCTTGTTCAGCAGCGTCGCGGCCGCGTTCGGCACGTTCACCGCCGTCAGATTGATCCAGCCGCTGCGATAGGTATCGCCGCCGACCACTCGCAGCGCCAGCACGTCGCCCAGCGGTATGTTCAACATCAGATTGCCGCTGTAGTTGCCGCCGCCGCCCTGCGTTTCCGATCCCATGACCTGCGCCGAACCCTCGTACTCACCAAGCTTGGGTTGCGCCGTGACGATCTTGATCGTGCCGCCCATGGAACCGGAGCCGTATAGAGTCCCTTGCGGGCCGCGCAGGACCTCGACGCGATCGACATCGTAGAGGCCCGGGTCGATGACCACCTTGCCGGACTGCGACAGCGCCGGCGGCGACAGCGGAATCTCATCCAGGTAGAAGCCCACCGTCGGCGCCGCGCCGCCGTTGGATGCCATGCCTCGGGCATCGTATTCCGTCAGGCCGGGGCCCGCCGAGCGCACCGAGATACCCGGTACATCACGCGCGATCTCCTGCACGCTGGTGATCCCAGAATTCTCGAGCTGGCTGCCGCTGAGCGCCGAGATGCTGATCGGCGTGTCCTGAATGGTCGACTTGACCTTTTCGGCCGTGACGACCACCTCGGCGAGGCCGCCCTCATCGCCGGCCGAGTCGGAAGCCGCCACCGCGAGATCGGCGACCAGGAGTCCGGCCAGCAGCGATGTGCACGCAATACGAAAACCACGAATCGACAGCATGGAGTCTGACCTTTAGTTTTGCTTCGTTGTTACAGACGCGCCCGCGCACCGAGTTGCAAAGGTTGTACCACCGTGTCAAATCCGTAAGACGCCCACTCGGCTTACGGCTGCGCAGACCAAAGATTAGCGCAATGAGCGCACGGGCGCGCGCGTCTGCAAGAAAATCAAATGAATAAGCACATATCCGAACGCAATTTCCACGTCATGGGGCCTGTCCGCAGCGACGCTGCGTCGCCCCTAGTTGGACACAGCGGGATCGGAATTGCACCACGAGGGCGCGGCGCTATGCGGACACCTCGGGAAGATACGCGATCAGCTCATCGCTGCTCATCACGTGGCAGTAGATCATGTTGATGATCTCCAGTTCATGACGGTGCAGGCGATCCGAGGCGGCCGCGCAGCCATCCTCGACCACGATTACCGAGAAGCTTTCATCAGCAAGACTGCGCACGGTCGAGGACACGCACTGGTCGGTGAAGATCCCGCAACAGACCAGCTGCGAGATACCGAGGTTGTGCAGGATCAAGCGCAGGTTTGTGCCCGTCAGTGCGCTGTCGGTTGTCTTGGTCAGGACAATCTCGTCTCCTTCGGGTGCCAGCCGCGCGGGGATCTGCGATTCCCAGTCATCCTTGGGTAGCAACAGGTTATTCCAGCCGGGAAGCTTCTGGCTCAGGGAGCGATCGCGTCCGTCGCGCGTCTGGCAGGCGATGCGCACGTAGAGGATCTGGTGACCGTCCCGGCGAAAGCGCGTCTGCAGACGCGCAATGGCGGGGATGACGGTGCGGCTCATGCGCTCGTGAAAGGGCGTCCAGGCATCGTACGCCGCACGCTCGTTCGCGCCCGGCTTGGACGGATCCTGGCGCGACAGGTAAACGTTTTGGACGTCGATGACCAGCAACGCCAGTTTGCCGCGTTCCAGGCGCGGGTCAGCCGGCTCCGGGGCATCCTGGTAGTAGAGGGAGCGAAAGGCCCGCTTCCAGGAGACGGTCGGTGAGTTCATGCATGAATTGTAACCTTCCGCCTGCGCATGCGAACATGTTGATACCTCGAACCAAACTCAACGATCTAATGGGGGAATGGAAATGATCAGGATTCACGCTATTCGTGTAGCCGCAGTATCGGCGGCCTTCGCCCTCACGTGCTGCCTGCCGGCACTGGCGGACGATATGGTGTCCTTCGCTACCGCAGGTTATGCGAGCGGCCTGCGCACGCCCGAAGTGATGCACAAGATCGATACCGATGGCGACGGCATGGTCTCCAGGCAGGAATGGATAGCCTTCCACGAGAAGGTGTTCACGATGCTGGACACGAAAAAGACCGGCAAGCTGGATGCCAGGCAGTTCATCAGCCACACGGGCGGCGATATCGCGGCGTTTTCCAGCGGCGGCTTCGCCAGGGGCCTGCGCACCGAAGCAATGATGCACAAGATCGACACCGATGGTGATGGCACCGTGTCGCATGATGAATACATCGCCTACCAGACCAAGGTATTCGACATGATGGACACGAGCACGGCGCATAAGGGCATGCTCGGCAAGGAAGAGATGCTCGCTACCGGCGGCGGCAACAGAGCCAACTGATCGAACGGTGAACTTCGGCGGCGGCGATCAGGCGATTGCCGCCGCCTGAACCTCAGGGCCGCGGTGTGAGGATCTGGTCCAGCAGCGCCGGACCGGTTCCCTGGCGCTCGAGGTGCGGATAGCGCAGCCCCTCGTGGTAGTCGACTTGCGCAACCCGGTAGCGATCTCCCGTACGGACGATGAGTTCGATGGGCGCCGAGTCGTCCTTGGCCGCACGTATGGCGTCCTTGAGAACATCCGGATCGTAGAGGATCCCATTCACCGCCAGGATCTGACCTCCCTCGGTGAGCTTCGCCTTGAAAGCCGGGCCGTTGTAGGCGACCGTCTTCAGCATACCCGGGTGAGTCTTATCCTCATCGTCGATCACCAGGCCGATCGAAAACAGCAGATCGACGCGTTTGTGCTCGGTATCGTCGGCAGCCAGTATCGTGCTTGGAACATCGGTATAGACCAGGCGATAGCCGCCGCGTGCCAGACCCTCGAGCGGCGGGGCTTTATTGACCGCATCGATACGCTGGCGCAGGAAACTCGCCCAATCGTAGGGCTGCACGGCGTTGAGCCCCTTGATGACATCGGCGATCGTGTAAGTCACGGGCGTCACGCTGCCATCGTTGATGCCGAAGAACGCGCGCGCGAAATCATCCAGTGAACGCTTGCCGCCGGACTGCACGCGAATCAGCGTATCGGCCTCGAGCCAGATCAGTTTTCCTTCCTCGTAGTAGTCCTCGAAACGCTGCCAGTCGACCCAGGATTGTGGACGACGCGGGTTGATGATTTCATCGTTGGTCGTGTCCCCGAGCGGCCGCCACTGACGCCCCGACTCCAATTGGTAGTAGGCCGCCGTGTACGCCATTTGATCCAGCGCCTGCTGTGCGCTCCAGAGTCCGGAACGCGCCGCAAGTACCTGCCCCCAGTACTGGGTCTGGCCCTCGTAAACCCACAGCAGGCTGTCCTGCATCGGCACGTTGTAATTGGGCGTCCACAAATCCGCCGGTCGCCTGAACTTGCCGTTCCAGGAGTGTGTGAATTCGTGAGGCAGCAGATCCCTGTCGGATGCGTGCTCGTCCCACTTGATGAAGGAATCCGGATCGGTGCCATCTTCGCTCGACTGATGATGTTCAAGACCTTGATTCTCGACCTGGTCGCTGAGCGAATAGAGAAAATCGTAGTGCGAGAAATGATGCGACCCGAACAGCCTGTAGGCCTGCTGCACCAGCAGGCGATGCGCCTGCAGCTGATCCGGATTCACCATCAGCTTCTCCGGGCGATCGGCGAATAGATTGAGGTGAACCGGTACGATGCCACCCGGGTCCAGATCGAATCGGGCGGTGTAGCGTCCCGCGTACACCGGGCTATCGACCAGGGTCTCGAGGTCCGTCCGCTTGAAGTTCGTCTGCGCGCCGCTCGCAGATGCGGTTTCCAGCGCCGAGCCGAGCTGCCAACCGGCCGGCAGCTTCACATTCGCCTCCACCGGAATCTGTCGCGCGTAGAAACCCGCGGGATACAGCACCAGCGCATTCCACTCCAGCAGCAACAGATCGCGGCTGATCTCCTCCGGCCCCACTTTGGTGCTGGTCGGCGAGAGGTAGTCGAATTCAATGTCAACCGAGCGGGCTGCAGCATCCGGATGCAGACGGAATGCAAACACATCGACGGGGTCGCGCACCCAGGAAACCGGCGCACTGCCAGCGGTGATCTTCAATCCGGCCAATCGACTGATCGGCCCCGAGGGCGCGTGAGCGCCCGGCAGCCACTTGGGATAGAGCAGGATGGTGTCGGCAGTGACCCCGGTGAGAACCTCGTGGACGTGCACGATGCGCCGCGCGAGATCCGTGGCATCGACGTCCAGATGAATCTCACCCGCGTAAGCCCGGTCTTTGGGCGGCGGAATCGGCGTGTTCAGTGCCACGACCGCAGGCCCAGGGCTGGCGGATGCCTGTGAAGAGACCAGCAGAGCGCCGCAGATCGCCGCCAACAGGATCGCCGGATTCATCGATTGCCTCATAATTGTTCGTACATCTCTAACCTCACCCTGGGATTGTGGCGCCCCCGGCCGGAGTTGAACAAGCCGCGCAAGGCCATCATTCTTAAATAACTCTACTCTGTGACCGCTGCCCGTGGCCCCCAAAGTGGCCCCCCAATACCATCACCGCTCCCTTGGCGGCTAGGCGCAACCTCAACGCCACAAGGGTACCCTGACGCGCTAGATTGCGAGTAGCGTTCGCACGGGCGGAGTATGTGTAATGCGCCAAGCTTCTTTTGCCCTGGCGTTGGCGAGTTGGACGACCGCTTTGTTCGGCGGCAACTACGATGAGTGCATCCTGGCGCATATGGCAGGCGCTCGAAACGATTTGGCCGTCGCTTCTATCCAGACAGCTTGCGTGCATCAAGTGGAGGTTCCGCTTCCTGTCTCCGTTGCGAACATTTTGAGCCGCGGAACGCTTGCGGGCTACCACCCGCCATTAGGCTTTTTCATGACCATTGAGAATCGGACAACGTACGCTGTAACTCGCTTCCAATTGCTCGTACAAGAGAACGCTACGGGAAAGGCAAACATATACGAAATCAACTACTTCGAACCCGAGGCCGTTAGCACGGGCGGTGCAATAATCACGAATAAGGAGCACCCCGACTTCCATCGAATTAACGCCGGGGAGCGCCTCTCTTTTCGTGCCCCCATCGCTGAAACAGCTGACTCATATGAGGATTGGGCTGCGAAATTCACGTACGGTATCGGCAAGGTATGGGGCTATTCGACCGTCAAACCGAACCCCTAACACAACTCACACCGCTTGCACTCGCAGAGTCCGCGCTAGTTCGCGGAGGTTCGCCCGTACGCCACCCCGATAACCGTTCCTAGCCGATCTAGCTTTGCCCGCCGCCGTTACCGGTCCGGCGGCATGTTCCCACGGTCTCCACTGGTAAATCAGTTCCGCCTGTCGCTTGCGACGTTCCGGCGTCCAACCGTTCATGGCTATGCTGCTCCAATAGTTCGTTCGGCTGATTTTCGGATTCCCGCGCGCGTGAGGCCTCGGCTACCGAAGCCGCGGGCTGCACCCCATTGTTTACCTGCTGCGGCCCGTGCGCGATGTTGGCCTGACGCACAAAGGCGACGGGCTGCGGATTCTTGACCGCAGCCAACGTTTCGAGAGTCGCGCGGCACTGAGACTGTGCCTTGAACGCAAGCCGCATATGCACCTCGTACTGAGATAAGTATTCCTGAGAGAGAGCCCTGCCGGTGAGCGCACAGAACAGCGCATTGAGAGTGTGCGCTTGGGTTATCAGCATCGCCTCTGCACGTTGCAGATTGCCGTCGATTGCCTTTCTTACTTGCTCCTGAAGTGCGGTCACTAGGCCCGGAACGTCAACCGAATCACTGAACTTCAGCTTATGGATCGTGTTGGCAGCCATCACGCTTGGTTGGAGTACGCCGCGCGCCATGTCATCACGCTTGTTTGGCTCGGGGTCTCGCTGACACGGAGACTTTGCGCCGCCTTTGATTTTGCCCGCAGGTTTCGTCATGTCGGGCGCTCCTGACCGGGATCGACCGTCCTCATGAAGAGAGCCACGTCCCACCGCTCCCTAGGAATGTGTAGCTCCCCGCTGAGGATATGTTCGCCATGGCGTACCGCGAGCATCACACTAACTGGGGCACCGGGCTCTGCCTTCATGGGCGCTTCAGCCACATCAAATACCACCCGAAGATCAGCACGGGCACGGAGTTCCGTCTCAACCCTTGCCTGGCGCGCTTCCCGCGCATCGTGTCTACCGCGATCAAGTTCCGCCAGTAAGTCGCCCTTTCGATTTGCGATCAGCGCCCGAAGCTCCGGGGTGACTGCACCGGGCGGCGCTTGCACCCTCAGCCGATCACCGTTAGGCGACAGCCGCACCCCGGCGTCGGCCAGTCGCTGGATTAAAGCAGCGGCACTCATACTTCGAACGCCTCCACAGTGCCGGCCTGCGACGGCTCTCCATTGGTGCCAATTGCTCCAATGGTGCCATTCCCTGAGAGTGGCCCCAATGGCTTGGATGGCACGGATGGACTACCGAGTGCCCAGGTTGTCGTTTCTCCAAAACCCGCGCGCCGCGACACAACGCCAGCCCGCTGTCTGGCTCTTCCCATCGTGCGCCAAGCGAACCCAGCATCGTTAGCGTGGCGGCGTACCTCCTTAACCGAGATCGGTCCGTCGGCCAGCAAGTCACGCAGCCAGCTTGTCGCGTCCTGGCTTTCGTCCTCCGGATCAGCCTCGGCCTCCTCCAGCAGTTCCCGTGCCGCGCCCTCGACTGCGTCGCCCCACTTAACGCTGCTGGCCTCCATTGCGCCGCTGACGCGGGATGCAAGTGTGTAGGCATAGCCGCCGCCGTCCGGGCCGATGTTCGATTTGACGCGAACGAACAGGGAACGAGCGGCGTCATCCCCTTCGGCCTGTTGCCGAACAGTTCCATAGACAATGCGGGCCAGCGCACCAAAGGCAAGCGAGCCTGATACCCGCTCAAGCGGCTCCCGGCCTTGCGTGCCTTTCGAGTAATGCGTGATGCCGATCAGCGCTGCGTTCTTCGCCGAGGCTAGTTCCACCAACGGGGCAAGGCTCCTGCGTACCTCCGCGTTCTTATGCGAGTCTCCGTGCACCGCCGATACAAGCGGATCTACGACGATCAATGCCAGGTCAGCCATATCCTTAAGGGCCGATTCCAATGCCGGAACATCGTGCGCTGGATCGAAGCCGCGCGAGCTGTCGCAATCCTCGACCGGGCCGACAAAGTGAACGCGGGACAAATCTGCACCCGCTGCCCTCAGCCGTGGCACCAGAGTGTCCGCTGGATCGTCCTCACCGCTCCATATAACGACTCGGCCACGCGGCGGTTTCCAACTTGATGGAAGCGGACTGCCCGCGCTGATACATGCCGCCATATGCAGCGCAATCGTCGTTTTGCCTGTGCCCGGCGCACCGGCGAGTACGTGCAACTTGCCTCTCGCCAGCCAGCCGGGCCAGAGCCAGGCGATTGGCCGCGGCTCTATCGTGTCGGCGCCGATCAACCGCACGACCAGCCCACCGGGCACGTCGCTGGACGTTAGCTGTGCTGCATCTATCGTGCGCTTTACTGCCGCGGCACCGCTCAGCAGCGCCATGTCGTTGAAGTCGCTTGCACCGTCCGGCCGGTTGTCGCCGAATTTCGGTACGGCGAGCAGTCCACTTACCGCCTGCGCAGCATCCCGCGCCTTGATCAGTCCGGGATTGCCCTCCGTCTTAGCGTCGTCGTCAGCACAGATGATCAGGCGCAGCTCGGCGAACTTCTGGCGCAGCGCGCGCGCCACCGCTACTAGGTTTCCGGCGTTGAAGGTCACGGCCACAGCGTTGCCCGTTGCTTCGTGAATGCTGGCCGCCTTTGCGTAGCCTTCAGCAATACATAGAACCCCATCAGGCTTGCCGATGGAGAAATAGCAGCCACTTACGCGCCCGCCGGTCAGGAATTTCTTGGCTCCATCGCCCGCGATGAATTGCAGGCTGTGCAACTCTGCACCGTCACGCATAGGCACTACTAGAGCGCCGTCGTGGACGCGCAGACCGTGAGCTTTCACGCCCTTGGCGCGCAGATAATCATGATCATCGGCCGCGGGTCTTGCTGCCTGCCAGATCGTCGCCGCCTTCTCGCGCGCTTGGGCTTTGCGCTTGCCCTCTTCGGCCTCGCGCACGCGTCGCACGGCGGCCAGCCGCGCGCGGTGCTGGGCTTCTTCCTGCGGCGAGAGCCTGCGCCCCATGTCCGCCCGCCAGGTCTCGGACGCACCGGTGCGCCAGTCGCCGAAGGCACCAGCAGGTATCCCGTCATCGTGCAGGACATACCAGCCCGCATTGTCGCTGCGCTTGCCGTTGCTGGCGAAGCGATGCAGCTTTCCATCCGCTATAAGCTCGCTCGGCGGATGAAGGCCAGCATTGCTGATCACCGCTCTAAATTGCTCGGTGGGGTCACTCATGACGCAGCCTGAGAATGCGCAATGCCGCGGTCGCCTGCGCGGGTTTCAGCCAGCCACGCGTCCCGGCCTCAACAACTAGGCGCTTCAACGAGCGACGTAGCCGTGAGAGTTCGGTGCGAGCCTGACGGTCAACGGCCGCCCCGCGTTGCGTGGCTGCTCTCACGTCGCACCTTTCGAGCGTGCCCTCAATAGCTCAGCAACGAGTGCCCGCACTGACGCATCGCACTCACCAGCGATCCGCGCACGTAAAACTGCCTCCACCTCGGCTTCCGGCCAGGCTGCGAACCGAGAACCCATGCGAACGGGCGGCGGGAACAGCCCTTGGCGAATCTCTCCGTACAGATGGGTTTTCCGACAGCCGCGTCGCTCCATTACTTTCGGCGCTCGAATCAACGTCAACATTATTCACTCCGTAGCTGTATGCGCACGTGTGCGCTCCGCTGTGGATTCTTGCGGATGGAAGTGTCGGAGTCTCGACAGATAGGGGCAGATTTTTGGACGCTATTTGTCGTCAGAATTGGTGTCGCGGCGCCGCTCAGCCGCACGCGCATATCGGCTTGCAGTTCTGTCGTCGCACTTAAGGCCTACAGCGCCTATGACTTCCTCCAGCAGTTCCGAATCAGCGCTCCCAGTCCACTCGCGCAGCTCGAATGCAAGATCCCGGAGGTAAGGGTAAGCGGCCGATCCGGCCTTAGTCCGTCGCTCGGCAAGCCGCTGCTTTGCCTGTATGAGCAGAGTCTCCAGCATTTCCTCTTGTGCCAGATTCCAGAGCTGAATCGTACCGTCATCCAGCCCTTTTTCGATGCGCTCTATCGCCGCTCTCGCGGTTTTGCGTCGCTTGTCCGATCGTTCAGCCCTTGCCTGCGGTAAGGATAGATACGGGATTTTTTCCACAACAAGGCGTGCACGGCGAACGCGTACGAAGGGCGTCTCGCCGACCCTAAATTCCACAGCGCGGGGCACGTATTTCTCCAGCCATTCGTACACTGGATGCTGAGAAATGGCCCTTTCTGCGGCGGCGACATCGGGGAATGCGCTTGGCTTGCGAAAGGTCGCAAGTAGCCCTCCAGCGTAATCGTCAGGCTCGGCTGGCTCGAGCAGTAGTGCGTCAGTGCACAGCCGTTTGAAGCTGCGGTAATCCTCACGTGGCCACGGGCCAATGTGCGTCGGCATGTCTAGCCTGCGTCGCGGCGGTGCCGGTTTCCGCGGCATTTTTCGCGCCTCCTGTCGGGCGCTCCGGATCTTAGGATGCAGCTTTGCGCCGGAGCGGAATTACGTTCCCGGCCTTCAGACCGTCCAAGTAATCGGCCCATGCTTGCATCATCTTTCGGCGTTCTTCGAGACGCTGCGCTCTGTTGTAGGCGGCCCGCACCTTGTTGCGCTCTTTGTGGGCTAACTGAAGCTCAATCACATCTGGGGCAAAGCCCTGCTCGTTCAGTAGCGTTGATGCCATGGCCCTGAATCCGTGCGCGGTCATTTCAGTGCCCGAGTAACCCATGCGACGCAGCGCCGCCGTGATGGCGTTTTCAGACATGCACCGCTTCGGAGTGCGTAAGCTCGGGAACACGTAGGTGCCGCGGCCGGTGAGCGACTGAAGCTCGCGCAGCACTGCGACGGCCTGAGTGCTGAGAGGCACTATGTGTGCCTCTCGCATCTTCATGCGATCGGCGCGGATACGCCATTCAGCGGCATGCAGGTCTATCTCGGACCATTCGGCGCCACGAAGCTCGCCAGGGCGCACGAACACATATGGCGCGATGCGCAGCGCCGCGTGCGTCACGGGATGACCGCTGTAGCCTTGCAGGGCGCGCATCAACTCCCCGACTTTCGCCGGTTGCGTGACAGCGGCACGGTTCTGTGGTTTTAGTGGCGTCAGGGCCCCGCGCAGGTCGCCGGTTGGATCACGGTCGGCCCGTCCCGTTGCGATGGCGTACCGGAATACCTGTCCCGCACGTTGTTTGGCGCGGTGGGCAGTCTCGATCTTGCCGCGCGCTTCGATCTTGCGCAGCACGGCCAGTATGTCCGGCGCGGCTATCTCGCGGATGGGGCGGTCGCCAAGTTCGGGAAACAACTGCTGATCAAATTGCCACGTCGCCTTCTCGTGAGTGGCTGGCGCGAGCTTCTGTCGTGCGAGCCATTCAGTAGCTAAGGCGCGGAACGTCGTTTCGGTCACCGCGCGCTTTGCCTGCCGCTCGGCAGACGGGTCAATGCCTGCTCTGAGCACTCGGCGACTCTCCTCACGCCTTTCGCGTGCGAGCTTCAAACCAACATCCGGATAAACACCAAGAGAGAGTTTCTTTTCCTTACCCACGTAGCGGTATTTGAGGCGCCACCAGCGCCCTCCGCTCGGATGCACCAACAAGTAAAGCCCCCTGCTGTCGCTCAGCTTGTAGGGCTTCTGGCGCGTTTTGGCGGCCTTGATCTTGGCGTCGGTGAGCATCTGTGGCCCCCGGTTCCCGGAAAGTAGGTTCCTAGTGGCCCCTATTTTGGCCCCCAGTGGCCCCCGGAATCAAGTGAACGCGGGCGGAGACTTGCGCACCAGCAGTGACGGGCCAATGGCCTAAAAAGAAGCGGTTTACGCACCGATGCGATCGTAAGCGGCATTGACTGTGGCGCCCCCGGCCGGAGTTGAACCGACGACCTACCGCTTAGGAGGCGGTCGCTCTATCCACTGAGCTACGGGGGCTGCGCGCGGATTTTACACCCGCTGGCAGATTCAGACGGCGACCACGCGGTTGCGCAGCTCGCCAATACGATCTATCCGGGCCAGCATGACATCCCCGGCTTTAAGATATTGCGGCGGGTTCATCGCAAAACCGACGCCAGATGGGGTGCCGGTGGCAATTACATCACCCGGCTCGAGCGTGAGTCCTGCCGACAGCGAGGCGATGATGGTCGGAATGTCGAAGATCATCTGGGACACGCGTGCTCTCTGCCGCTCCTCGCCATTGACTGCCATCGACAGCTCGAGCGTCGCAGGATCACCGATCTCTTCCCGATCGATGATCCAGGGACCGAAGGGCAGCGTGGTATCCAGCGATTTGCCCTTGAACCATTGATCGTGGCGCTTCTGCAAGTCGCGGGCCGTGACATCGTTTGCGATCGAGTAGCCGAAAATATGATTGAACGCGGCCTCGGCCGGAATGTCCCGGCCGCCGCGCCCGATCACGAGAGCGAGCTCGACTTCATAGTCCATGCGACGCGTGACTTTGTCGTCCAGCCGGACATCCGCCCCCGGACCTATCACGGTATGAGTGGCCTTGGTGAAAAACTGCGGCGCCTCGGGCAATTTCAGGTCGGTGTTGCGTACCGCCGCGCCCTCCTTGACGTGGTCGACGTAGTTGCGGCCCACGCAGAATGCATTGCGAGGCAGCGAGGGTATCGGCGCCAGCAGCGGCGCCTCAGCCAGGGGTATGAGAACCGCCTGCCCGCGCTGGGCGCGCTCGGCCAGGCGCCGCACAGCATCGAGGGCGGCCTCGCCGCCGCGAATGATGCCCAGAACCGACGACAGGTCGAGGTTCTGCCCCGTGCTCGCGGCAGCACTCGCGATCGGAACGACACCTTGCGTCAGGACGAGGCCCGCTGTGGGCTGCCCATCGCGCAGGAATGTAGCCAGCTTCATGCGGTGCAGTTTACCTTGGCCAGCACGCTATGTGCCCCCGCCAATGTTTCTCCAGGCGGTATCGGCCCAGACGACGGCCTGCCGGTAGATATCGGCTATGGCCGGCGCCGACAAGCTCATGAAGGTCGTTCCGTCCCACTGGGCGCGCTCATAGTCGAGCGAGCAGCGCAGGGCCTCTCCCAGGCTTCCCTTGTGCTCGAGCAGCGCGCTGTGAACCTGCGAGCTGAGCGGAAGCTGTCCGAGCGCCTCCCGAAGTGGCTGCTGCAGCAGTACATCGACCATCGATAGCAGCCCGGTCATGAAATAGGCCTCGCTGCCGCGCAGTCCGGCCGCGACGCATAAATCTTCACACATCTTGGCGCGAACCAGCGCCTGGACCGGAACATAGCCGGGTTGATCGTCGAAGCCGGCGAGCGTGACCGCGGCGCAGAGCTTGCGCAGCTCGTTCAGGCCGATCAATACCACCGCCTGACGCACGGAGCTGACGACACGCGGCAGGTGATAAAAGCTAGAGTTTATGCAACGCAGTAGCCGATAGCTCATGCCCACATCGCCGGCGATCATGCGCTCGATTTTCGGCACCGCCACGTCGGGGTCGTTGAGTTCGATCATGAGCTTGAGTGTCGCCAGCCGACTGGTCGGCACCCGCTGGGCACTGACGGTCTGCGGCCGCTCGAGCAGGTAGCCCTGGTAGCCCACGAAACCCAGGGACTTGCAGAGGCTGAACTGCTCCCAGGTCTCCACCTTCTCGGCGATCAGTTCGCGTCCCATCGGCAGCAGGCGTTCGACACAGTCCTTTAGACGTGCGGAGGTATAGTCCTGGATATCGATCTTGACGATGTCGGCGGCCTCGAGCAGCGCCGAGCTGCCGGCCCGATCGTTGTAGTCATCGAGCGCAATCCGATATCCCTGTTGCCGCAGGGTCGCGAGCCCCGCAAGCACTTCCCGATCGGGCTTAACATCTTCGAGCACCTCGACCACGATGCGCTTCGGCTGCATCGGCAGCGGCCGCGGGTTGATCAGCAGCGCGTGCGGAAAGTTGATGTACGCGGGCTTTTCGCCGACAAGCTGGGATAGGCCGATATCCATCGCGGCGCCCACGATCACTGTCGCGGTGGCGGCGGTCGCATCGCTGAATTGCGCACTGGTCGCGCCGGGCGCCCGATAAAGCAGCTCGTATCCGATGATCTCGAGTTTGCCGTTGAAGATCGGCTGCCGTGCCACCTGCGCCGTCGCGGGGCCAGAGCTGTCATTCGATTTGGACACAACGGGTAGCCCGGTGAAAATGGTGGAGCGGAAGGGGATCGAACCCTCGACCTTCGCATTGCGAACGCGACGCTCTCCCAACTGAGCTACCGCCCCACGAGGCGCGCGATTCTAGCACCCGGCCGCAGTGCCGCAAGGGCGCGGTCCCCGTCAGGCACCCGGGGCCCGGCCAGTGTCCATCGGACGGCGCCGACAGCAGGCTGGGGGGTCCTCCGCTGCAGCGCGGCCATACGGTACCCGATCCTTCCCGTCGGCCGTCCAACCGAGGTACCCGACTATGGAATCGTTCCAAACCGAACTGCGGCGTCTGCTCGATCGCCAGGGCGAAATCCGGCGTGCCATGCGGCAGCCCGGAGGCATCCGTATCACGGTCGAACGCGAGCTGCTGGCCATCGGCGAGCAGCTGAAGAAGTACTCGACCTCACTGGTCGCCGGCTCCGAGGACTTTGCGGGCAGCGCTCGCAAGCAGTGATCAAACTCAGGGAGGGGCTACCTTACCCGTGCAGCGCGACCTGGGACGGTACTGGCACCAATTTCCCACTCTCACCGCACGCCACCCGGGCTGAACTGTGCCTCTTTGATGCGGCCCACGCTCGAGAGACCGAGCGCATCACGCTTCCCGAATACAGCAACCAGATCTTTCACGGACGCCTGGCAGGTGTCGGTCCCGGACCGTTGTACGGCTATCGCGTGCACGGCAAGTCGATGGATTTCGATTCAATCTGGGTACCATACTGGCTGTTCGAACTGTTGACGGAAACGGCATGAACGACGCAACGCGTAACCCTGGCGCGCGCTCTCACGCCATGCCTTTTGGAGCGGAGCTGCGCGATGACGGCACAGTGCGCTTCAGCCTGTGGGCACCGGCGCAAAAAGAGATACGGCTACGGCTCGCAGGACAGGATGGCGATTTGCTGCTCGAGCCGAGGAAATTTGGCTGGCACTCGCTGGTGACGGATGCGGCGACCGCCGGGTCGCGCTACCAATTCGTGCTCGCCGATGGTCTCGCGGTGCCGGACCCCGCCTCGCGATTCCAGCCCCAGGATGTCCACGGCCCCAGCGAGGTCGTCGATCCGTGCCAGTACCAGTGGCACGACATGGATTGGCGCGGCCGCCCGTGGCATGAGGCTGTCGTCTACGAGCTGCATGTCGGCTGCTTCACTGCCGCGGGCAGCTACGACGGCGCGCGGGAGCGGCTGCGCCACCTGGCAAATCTCGGCATCACAGCCATCGAGCTCATGCCGCTCGCAGACTTCCCGGGTCGGCGCAACTGGGGTTACGACGGCGTGTTGCCGTACGCGCCCGACTCGAGCTACGGCACGCCGTGGCAACTGAAGGCGCTCATCGATGCCGCCCATGCCGAAGGCATCATGGTGCTGCTCGATGTCGTCTATAACCACTTCGGCCCGGACGGGAATTACCTGTCGCTATACGCGCCGCAGTTCTTCACCGAGCGCCATCACACGCCCTGGGGCGCCGCGATCAATTTCGACGGCGCGGGCAATCGGACGGTACGTGACTACTTCATCCACAACGCGCTCTACTGGCTGACCGAATTCCACTGCGACGGGCTGCGCTTCGATGCGGTCCACGCAATTCTGGACGATTCCCCGACCCACATCCTGGCCGAACTCGCACAGCGCGTGCGGACGGCGCTGCCGGACCGTGCGGTTCATCTGGTGCTCGAGAACGAGCACAACGAGGCAAGCTGGCTGGAACGCCCGCCAGGCGGCGAACCGGCCCTCTACAGCGCACAGTGGAACGATGATGTGCACCACGTGCTGCACGTCGCGGCCACCGCCGATAGCGAGGGTTACTACGACGACTACCTGGGCCGCACACGACTGCTGGGCCGCGCCCTGGCCGAAGGCTTCGCATTCCAGGGGGAGTCCATGCCCTATCGGGGTGCGCCGCGCGGGGAGCCAAGTTCCCAGCTACCGCCCAGCGCCTTCATCGCCTTCCTGCAGAATCATGATCAGATTGGCAATCGCGCTCTGGGCGAGCGCATCACGGCGCTGACATCGCAGTCCGCCATGCGCGCCATCACCGCGCTCTACCTGCTTTTGCCGCAGATCCCTATGTTGTTCATGGGAGAGGAGTGGCAGTGTCCGCAGCCGTTCCTCTTCTTCTGCGATTTCGGCCACGAATTGGGCGCCAAGGTGTCCGAGGGACGGCGAGCCGAGTTTGCACGGTTCGAAGCGTTCCGCGATGAGTCCGCTCGCGAGCGGATTCCCGATCCGCAGGCCGAGGACACTTTCCGCGCCAGCCAGCTCGATTGGACCGGCCTCGCCTATCCGGACGCCTCGGCCGCCCTGGTGCGTTACCGCGAACTGCTGGCGGTTCGCCGGCGTCATATAGTGCCGTTGCTGCCCCAGCTGACCGGCGGCGGTGAATATCGCCAGCTGGCACCTTCGGCCGTGCTGGTGCGCTGGATTTCGCCAGCCGGCGCTGCGCTGACGCTGGTCGCCAACCTGAAGAACGAGCCGGCACTCAAATTTCCGACCGCTGCCGGTCACCTGCTCTGGCAGGAAGGCCATATCGACGCGGCGGGCAACTTTGGTCCCTGGTCGGTTCGCTGGAGTCTGCTCGCTTGAGGCGTTTGCCATGATCCCACGCGCCACCTATCGCCTGCAGCTGCACAAGGACTTCGGTTTCGATGCCGTGACGCATTGCATTCCGTATCTGGCGGCGCTGGGAGTCAGCCACGCGTATCTATCGCCCTACCTGAAGGCGCGCCCCGGCAGCATGCACGGCTATGACATCGTCGATCACGGTCAGATCAATCCGGAATTGGGAGATGAGGCCGCTTTCGGGCGCATGAACGCCGCACTCCAGACCCATCGACTCGGTCAGCTGCTGGACTTTGTTCCCAATCACATGGGCGTGGGAGGCTCCGACAATCCGCTGTGGCTGGACGTACTCGAATGGGGCGCGGATGCGACGCACGCGGGCTGGTTCGACATTGAGTGGGACACGCAGCGGCGTTACCTGCACAACAAATTGCTGGTGCCGTTGCTCGGTGATCACTATGGCATCGAACTGGAACGCGGCGCGCTCGAACTACGGTACGACGACAGTGACGGCAGCTTCGCAGTCTGGGCCTACGCGACCCACAAGCTGCCCATCTCGCCACCGCACTACGCGCGCATTCTCGGCAGCGATCATGCAGAACTCGAGCAGCTGGCCGATGCCTTCGCCTGGCTTCCAAACTGGCACTTGCAGATGGCGCGCCGCGCCAACGAGCTCAAGGCCCAGCTCGCGGCGCTGGTCCATGAGCGTGCGGATGTGCGTGAGGCGCTCGACAATCGGCTGGCGCGATTTCGGGGTCGCGAGGGCAATGCCGGCGGCTGGCGTGAGCTCGATGCCCTGATTCAACGACAGCACTGGCGCATTGCCTACTTCCGCGCGGCGGCGGATGACATCAATTACCGGCGCTTCTTCAACATCAACGATCTGGCCGGCCTGCGCGTCGAGCTGCCCGAGGTGTTCGATCATGCCCACCAGCGCATTCTGCGACTGGTGAAGGACGGCGTTATCGACGGCCTGCGGATCGATCACATCGATGGCCTGCTCGACCCCAAGGGCTACCTGGATCGGCTGCAGAGGCGTGTTGCTGCACGCCGCGAGCACACCGCCGGGGCCGATGAAGGGCCCTTCTATCTGGTCGTGGAAAAAATCCTCGCGGCCCACGAAACGCTGCGCGCGGACTGGGCCACGGATGGCACAACCGGCTATGACTTTTTGAATCAGATGACCGCCTTGCTGGTCGATGCCACCGCGCAGTCCGCCTTCAACGACTTCTATTGGCAGTTCACCAACGAGCAGCGTGCTTTCGACGAACTCGGACGCCTGTGCAAGCTCCACATCATGGACAACGAGATGTCCGGCGAGCTGCACGTGTTGTCCCGGGACATGGCGCGGCTGGCCCGGCAGAATCCGCGCACCGCAGACTTCACCCAGTCCCTGCTGATGCGCGCGATCAAGCAGCTGATCGCCTGCTTTCCGGTTTACCGCACGTACATGGACGCCAGCGCGACCGTCGATGCCGCCGATGAGCGCGACATGGGCTGGGCACTGACGCAGGCCCGGCGCCACGAGACCGAGATTGATCCGAGCGTCTTCAGCTTCCTCGAACATGTGCTGACGGCGCGGCTGGTGCAGCAGCCACGCAGCGGTTACTCGCGCCAGTCGCTGTTGCGCTGTGTGGCGCGACTGCAGCAGTACAGCGGTCCGGTGGCGGCCAAGGGACTCGAGGACACCGCCTTCTACCGCTACAACCGGTTCATTGCACTGAATGAGGTTGGGGGCGACCCGGCCAGATTCGGGGCCAAGCTGGCAGCCTTCCACCGCGCCAATCAGTTTCGCGCGCAGCATTGGCCGCATGCCATGTTGGCAACCTCGACGCACGACACCAAGCGTGGCGAGGATGCGCGCGCCCGCCTGGCTGCGCTGTCCGAATTTCCGCAGGAGTGGGCGCGTCAGATTCCGGTCTGGTCGCGAATCCTGCGCGGCCCCGGCATGGCCACCGATGCGGCCGGCGAACTGCTGGAACCGGACCGGAACGACGAATACCTGCTCTACCAGGTGCTGCTGGGCAGCTGGCCGAGTGAGCTGCTCGAGGAACAAAACTGCCAGGGCGAACCGCTGAAGGTGTATTCCGAACGTGTGCGCGCCACCATGCTCAAGTCGATGCGCGAAGCGCGGGTATACACCAGCTGGGCCTTTCCGAACGCGCGCTACGAGGATTCCATGAGCGCACTGATCGACGCCGCGCTGACCAGAAGCCGCGCCGGCGCCTTCCTGGCCTCGTTTTTGCCGTTCGCTCGCGAGGTAGCGCGCGTCGGCGCGCGCAACAGCCTGATCCAGACGGTCGTGAAGCTGACCGCGCCCGGAGTGCCCGACATCTACAATGGCAGCGAGCTGTGGGACTTCTCGATGGTCGATCCCGACAACCGCCGCCCGGTCGACTACGCGACCCGTGCGCGCCTGCTGGCCGAGATCGCTTCCACATCACACCCGGATCGCGGTGCGCAGCTGGCGGAGTGGTTGCGCGAATGGCCGGACGGTCGCATCAAACTGGCGGTAACAAGGACGCTGCTGCATCACCGCGCCAGCTTCGCCGAGCTCTACCGCATCGGCGAGTATCTGCCGCTCACGGCCAGCGGACCGCGCGCCGAGCAACTCGGCGCCTACCAGCGGCTTCACGCCAATCAAACCGTGCTGATCGCCTTTGCCCGCCACCCGCGCCAGTTTGGCCCCGGCTCGTTCGATGAGGAAACCTTCCTGCCGCTGCCCGAGACGCTGGCCGGCAGGTCATGGCGCGAGATCCTGACCGACAGCGCGGTGACAGCCTCGGATCGGCTGATGCCTGCCAATTTGTTTGCGCATCTGCCCGTGGCAGTGCTGGTGGCGCAGTGACCCCCAGCTAGGCGGATCGAAGTCCCAGCTCCTCGGCGGCATTAAACTGCAGCGCGGCGAGTCGCGCATACAGCGGACTGTCATGCAGTAACTGTGCGTGCGTTCCAATCGCCACCAGCCGTCCTGCCTCGAGCACGGCGATGCGATCGGCCTTCAGCACGGTCGCCAGTCGATGCGCAATGACGAGAGTCGTCCGCCCGCGCATCAATTCAGCCAGGGCGGTCTGCACCAGCCGCTCGGATTCCGCATCCAGCGAGCTGGTCGCTTCATCGAGCAACAGGATGGGAGGATCCTTGAGAATGGCGCGCGCAATCGCGATGCGCTGGCGCTGGCCACCCGATAGCCGGGTACCGCGCTCACCGAGGAAGGTGTCGTAGCCAGACGGCAACGCTCGCACGAACTCGTCGGCGGCAGCTGCGCGCGCCGCAGCCTCGATCTGCGCATCGCTCGATCCGGGCCGCCCGTAGCCGATGTTATCGCGCGCGCTAGCGCCGAAAAGCACCGTATCCTGCGGCACGAATCCGATCTGTCGCCGCAGAGCCTGCGGATCGAGCTGCATGATCGGGTGACCGTCGATGCGGATCGCGCCGCGCTCGGGGTCGTAGAAACGCAGCAGCAACTGGAAGCTGGTGCTCTTGCCCGCGCCCGACGGGCCGACGATCGCCACGGTTTCCCCGCTGCGTACATCGAGCGCAAGATCCGACAGCGCCCACGTGTCCGGGCGCGAAGGATATCGAAACCAGACCGCGTCGAAAGTCACATCGCCGCGCACCCGCGCGGGCAACACCGTCGGAGCGACCGGTGCGCTGATGCCGGGCTCCGCCGCCAGCAACTCCGCCAGCCGTTCCATGGCCCCGGCCGCGCGCTGCAGTTCGCCCCACATCTCGGTCAGCGAAGCCACCGAGGTGGCAACCAGCAGCGCGTAGATCAGAAACTGGCCGAGCTGCCCCGCGGTCATGCGTTGAGCCATCACATCCTGCGCGCCCAGCCACAGCACGTATGTGATACCGGAGAAGACCATGGCGGTACCGATCGCAGTCAGCGCGGCGCGCATGCGGCTGCGCCGGATCGCAGCCTTGAAACTGAGCTCCACTGCGGCCGCGTAGCGCCCGCTCTGCAGCTCCTCGAGGGTAAAGGCCTGCACGGTCTGGATGGCGTTGAGCGTCTCATCCACCAGGCTGCTGGTATCCGCAATCCGGTCCTGGGTCGCGCGCGACAGCCGCCGCACCCGCCGCCCCACGATCAGGATGGGCACGATCACAACCAGTATCAGCATGAGAATCACGGCCGTGAGGCGTGCGCTGGTCAACGCCAGCATGACCAGCGAGCCGATCAGGTTAAGCAACGAGCGCAGGATGATGGACAGATTGACGCCGGAGATCGCCTGCACCAGGGTCGTGTCGGCCGTCAGGCGCGACAACACTTCGCCGGTCCGCGTGACCTCGAAGAAAGTCGGATCCATGCGCACCACGCGCCGATAGACCGCTTCCCGCAAGTCCGCGACCACGCGTTCCCCCAGCCATGTCACCAGATAGAAACGCAGTGCGGCGAAAACGCCGAAGACCACGGCCGCCGCCAGGAATCCCAGGAAATAGCGGTTGATGACCCCGACGTTATTAGCCACCAGGCCGTGATCAATGAGCTGGCGCAATGACACCGGAACAATCAGGATGGCCACGGCGGCTGCGACCAGGGCCCCGAGCGCCGAGGCCAGAATCCAGCCGTGCGGCTTCAGAAAGGGCATCAGGGCGCGCAGCGGGCGCAGCGATTTAGCCTTGGGACGGTCTCGGGTATCAGCCATGAGGCATGATACTGGGAGCTGCCGCACACAATGGGGTAGGATGGCGCTTGTCTCCAGGCCGAGACAGTGGTCTTCTATTGGGGATTGGCGGTACCGTGCCCATTTACGCGTAATTTTTTATCTGGAGGATCCGCTCATGGCGCTTTGGAAGGAAACCGGTTCGAATCCGAGCCCGTCTGCGAGCGGCACACCTGCCGCCGGAAGTTCATCCACCGTAACCGAATTGCACGGCAAGACCCCCGAGCGGGCGCCAGAACCAGCCCCGGTGGTCGCCAGCACACCCCGCGCGACCCCGCGCGCAGGTACTGAATCGGTCATCGCTGCCGAATTGGCCATCGAAGGCAAGATCGTTGGTGGCGGCGACGTGCGCATCGCTGGCCGCTTCAAAGGCGATGTCCAGGTCGACGGCAATTTCCGCATCGATCCGGGCGCCAGGCTGGAAGGCCAGGTACGCGCCGGCGTTGTCGTGGTCGGCGGTGAGCTCCAGGGCAATATCGATGCCGCCAAACAGCTCGATGTGCTCTCGACCGGCGTCATCGTTGGCGATGTCAAAGCCGCCTCGATCACGGTAGCCGCGGGTTCTCGTATGCGCGGCCATGTCGAATTCGGCTGGGACGACAAACACACCGCGGTGGAACTGAAGGGGACATCGCGCTCGGTATGAGCCTCCAATGAGCCTCATTCGCTCAGGTTCGCCAGGTGCAACGCGGGTCTGCCCGCATTGCAAGGCAACTGTGCTCGAAAGTGCCGCAGTATGCCCCGGGTGCAAACACCATCTGCGATTCGGGAGCGCGAGTCACGCGCTGGAAGCCGGTGAAGGCTACTGCGCGCTGAGCGTCGATGGCACCATTGCCCACACCAAGGCGAGCGAACCCTGCGAGTACTGTGTGGTGCTCGATGTGCGCGATGACCGGGGCGAGCAGTTGACCCGCCAGGTGGTTGGGGTCGGGGTACTTCAGACCGGTGAGCGACGACGGCTCAATGTCACGGTGGAAATGCTGCCGGTCAGATCGGCCGCAGCATTGAAGTCGCAGGCGGCGGGCAAGCCGACGTCCGCCCCCGCGGCTCCCAGCGCCGCAGCAAATCTGAACGTACCAAAACCCGCACCGGCCCCGTCCGCGGCGCCGGCGGCTGCAGCCGCGAACGCGAATGCAGCCGGCAGTTCCACCGGTCCGCAGCAACCCGCGAACCGCATCCACTCGAGTGCCTCCGCCGCATCGATGCAGCGGCTCGGCATCATCCGCAAACCACGCTAACGACACGGCGCGCTCGCGTCGTGTCGTCTCGTTTCGCTGCGCCCTACTTCCGGGGCTTGCGAAACTTGAACAGGAACTTGTCGCTTCGCCCCTTGAGTTCGAATACTTTGGCGTCGTGCGCATCTTCGGCGTTGTGCAGCACATCGCTGCCCGCCACGAAGACGAAGCCGACACTGGTCACTTCCTGCTTCACGAGCTCCGGGTCGATCCGGTGCAGCGTCTCGGTGTCGCGCGCGCCCGACCCGGCCGCTGCCGCGTGGTCCTCGATTATAAAGACCCCTCCCGGCTTGAGGGCATCGTAGACCGCGCGATCGAATGCCTTGATATCGGGCTTGCCGAAATAGGCATTGTGCAGATCGTGATAGTTCTCGGATGTCCAGACTACATCGAGTCCGGTCGGCAGCTTCACTGCCGAGGCGTCCTGGCTGTCCGCTGTGACATTGGTGCAGGCATTGGCGGGCGGCGCCGCTGCGGCGGCATCGGGCGGCGGCGGATCACGCTTCACCGCCGGAATCATGCTGATCGTATAAAGATGCCCGGCGGGCCCAACGATCTGGCAGAACAGCCGCGAGAAATATCCACCGCCCGGCATCAGCTCGCCCACCTTCATGCCGGGCTTGATCCCTGCAAAGGCGATGACGAGATCGGGCTTGCGATTCACATCGCGATCCCGGTCCTTGTCCGGACGGCTGCTGCTGGCAACGGCGCTGGTGATGTAGGCCGGCACCGAGGCGGCGCCCGCCATCAGACCCGCCGTCGCGCAAACAGCAAGCGCGATACTCAAATGCATCCTTCGACTCATGGCATCCCCCGCGTAGAAATTGTCAGGCCGCCGAGGATACTCCAACCGTCAGGTCGCGGGCATGCGGCCACCGAGCGCCAGCTGCAGCTCGATGATGTCCTCTAAACGTTGGGCCTGCGCACGCACCAGGCCGAGACGAGCCTGCTGGCTTTGCCGCTGCGCCTCGAGCACCTGCAGCACGCCGGTGTTGCCCGCGGTGTAGCTCTCGCGCGTGAGGTTCAGATTCTCGCTCGAAATTGACACGGCCGATTGTTCGCTGTCGATGAGCTCCACATCGTGATCCAGGGCCTCGAGCGCATCGGCAACCTGGCTGAAGGAGCGCAGCACCACCTGTTCGTAGTCGTCGAGCGATGCGTGCATCGCTTCCCGCGCCGCCCGCTCCTTGGCCCGCAGCGCACCGTGATTAAACAGCGGTTGCGTGAAGCTGCCGGTGAGACCGGCGGCCGAGCTATTGGAATCGAACAGCGAATGCAGCACGGTCGATTGCATGCTGGCGCTGGCCGTAAGGCTGATCTGCGGATAGAGATTGGCTGCTGCGATACCCACCGCCGCGGTAGCCGCGTGCAGCCGCGCCTCGGCCGCCTGGATGTCGGGCCGGCGATGCGCGAGCTCCGCCGGCAGGGTTTGCGGCAACTGCGCCGGCAGCGAAAATTCATCGAGAGTGAAATCCGGGGCGCTCCATTCCGCCGGCGCGCGGCCGACCAGCAGCGCGAGTGCGTGCCGGCCATTGCTGAGCGCTCGACGCAGCGGCGGCAACTGGGTCTGATCATTGGCTAGCTGGCTCTGCGCGTTGAGCACATCGACACGGTTGGCGCTGCCCGCTTCGAACGCGTCCTGGACCAGCTTCAGATCCTTCTCATCGTCCTGCAACAGTTCCTCGACGCTCAGGATCTGTGCCCGCGCCGATGCAACTGCCAGCGCCTGCAGCGCCACATTACCGCTGACGGAGAGCGCCGCGGCCTCGACTTCGTGCTGCTGGTAGGCGGCCAGCGCGTATTGCTGCTCGACGGTCCGCCGCACGCCGCCGGCGAGGTCGAATGCGTAACTCACTCCCAAGCCCACCGAATAAAAACTGAACGGCGGCAGCTTCTCGGGACCCAGAAATGCGGCACCGTACTTCTGACGGCCCGCGCTCGCCTCCAGATCGACGTTCGGATAGCGCGCGCCCTCGCTGGCAGCTGCGAGTTCCTGCATCTGACCGAGTGTGGCGCGCGCCGCGGCGAGATCGCGATTGCGATCGAGCGCCAGGCGGATCGTGGCATCCAGCTGCTCGGAATGCAGCGGCTGCCACCAGGCCTGCGGATCGGGCTCACCCACTGGCTGCGCACCGGCCTGCAGATGCGTCAAGGGCACCGAGGTGAAGCCGGACGGACTGGCCCCGGTGGGCTCCACAAACTTGGGTCCGGCCACGCAGCCGCAGAGCAGCGCGATGATGGCCGCCGCCGTCATGCCAAAGTGGGCCGGCCTATTCAATGGCAACATTCGCGCCTCCAGCGGGGGCGGCACGCGGCTTGCGCACCAGCAGCAGCAATGGCAGCGCCAGCAGCGTCAGCAGCAGCATCAGATAAAAGTCATCGATGTAGGCCACCATGGCCGCCTGTGCAGTGACGGCCTGATTGAGCGCCGCCACGGCCGAGGCTCCCTTGAGAGCACCGAGGGCATGATTCGCCATCAATGAGGGCGTGATGTGCTGCGCCAGCGAGGCATGAACGACCTGCGTGTTGCTGACGAACAGCGACTGCACCACCGAAATGCCAATGCTGCTGCCGATATTGCGGATCAGATTGAAGAGCGCAGTGCCCTCATTGCGAAAGACCGGGGATAAAGTCGCAAAGGTCAGTGCCGCCATGGGCACATAGACGATGCCGGTGCCGAGTCCCTGGATCGCGCCCGACCAGATCAAAGAGTTCATCGGCATCTGGATCGAGAAGTTGGTCATCATCCAGAGGGAAATGGCGGTCAGCAGGAAGCCGACACCGATGATCAGCCGCACATCCAGGCGTCCCACGAGCCGGCCGATGAAAAGCATGGCAATCAATGTCCCTGCCCCGCGAGGCGCGGTGGCGATACCTGCCTGCAGCACGGTGTAACCCATCAGGCCCTGCATCATCGGCGGCAGCAGCGCCAGCGTAGCGAACAGCACGATGCCGACCAGGAAAATGAGAATGTTTCCGGTCAGGAAATTGCGGTCCTTGTACAACGCCATGCGAATGAAGGGTTTTTCGGCGGTCAGCGTGTGCACCACGAAAAGGTACAGCGCCACCACGCAAACCACGGCCTCGAGCTTGATCTCGGTGGAATTGAACCAGTCCTGGGTGGTGCCGCGATCGAGCAACACCTGCAGCGTGCCGATGAACAGGCTCAAGACCGCAAAGCCGAAGAAATCGAAGCTCTTGCGCTCGTGGGTGGTATCGGGGAAGTAAGCGAGCACGCCCAGCACGGCCAGAATGCCGAATGGCACGTTGATATAGAACACCCAGCGCCAGCTGTAGTTGTCGGTGAGCCACCCGCCGAGCATCGGGCCGAGCGTGGGCCCGAGCACCACACCGATCCCCCAGATGGCCATCGCACGGCCATGCTGCTCGGGCGGATACACATCGAACAAGACCGCCTGCGACATCGGGATCAGTGCTGCACCAAAGGCACCCTGCAACACGCGGAACAGCACGATCTGGTCAAGTGTCTGTGCCATACCGCACAGCGCCGAGGCCAGCGTGAAACCGATGATAGATACGAGGAACAGCGGCTTGCGCCCAAACCGGTCGGCGAGCCAGCCCGTCAGCGGCGTGAGGATCGCGGCCGCGACGATGTACGAGGTCAGCACCCAGGTCATCTGATCCTGCGTCGCCGACAGACTGCCCTGCATGCGTGGCAGCGCCACGTTGGCGATGGTGTTGTCGAGTGCCTGCAGGATCGAGGCGAGCATCACCGTGCCGGTGATCATGCCGCGATGGGCCGCAACACCGGGGCTGGAGGCAGCGTTCAACTGATGGACCTCAGCGCTGCGCGACCGCCGCCGAACTGCGACCGAAAAGATGGCGGCGGTGCCCGGTATCCACCTTCACATCGACACTGAGTCCCGCATGCAGCACCACGCCGTCGAGATTCGGATCGTCGAGGTGCAGACGCACCGGCACACGCTGCACGACTTTGACCCAATTACCGGTCGCGTTCTCGGGCGGCAACAGCGAGAACTGTGCACCCGTACCCGGGCTCAGCGAGGCAACCGTTGCCTTGAAACTGCGGCCCGGATAGGCATCGATGCGCACTTCGGCGCTCTGTCCCGGGCGCATGTAGGTGAGTTCGTCCTCCTTGAAGTTCGCCTCCACCCAGACATCCTGGCTCGAGATCAGGCTGAACACCGGCGTTGCCGCCGTGATGTAGTCGCCCACCTGGAGCTGCTCGACCTTGGCCACGACGCCGCTATCGGGCGCGCGTATCACGGTGTAGGAGAGGTCCAGATTGGCCTTGTCGAGCGCCGCCTGCGCTTCCTGCACCACCGGGTGCCGGTCCACCGGCAGATCCGGATTACCGCCGAGCAGCGCGAGCACACTGCCTACCTGCTGCTGCGCCGAGTTGAGCTGTGAGGACGCCAGATCGCGCGCATGCTGGGTCTGCTCGAATTGCGCGCGCGAGCTGATGCCGGATTGCAGCAGGTGCTGCTGGCGATCGAATTCATGTTGCTGGTAAGCCAGGGTCACCCGCGCCGAGCCGAGGCTTGCGAGCTGCTGCCGATAGGTCGCCTTGGCAGCACCGATCTGCATGCGCGCAGCCTCGAGCTTGGCCTGTGCGTCTTCGACGGCGATGCGAAATGGACGATCGTCGATGCGGAAGAGTATTTCGCCGCGCGGCACCTGCTGATTGTCGTGCACGTCGAGTTCGACGACGCGCCCCGACACATTGGCGCTGATCGAGGTCTGTGCCGCCTGCACCGAGGAATCGTCCGTCGACACATAGCGGCCCGTGAGCAGGTAGTAGCAAAGCACGCCGATGACGGCGACTGCGACGCCGCCAATCATGAGTATCCAGCGCAGACGGGCACGTCGGCTACGCGTGATCTCGATGGCAGGGCTGTCCTTTACGCTGGCGTCCATACTTCCATCCAACCTTATTTGGGCTCCAGGGCCAGCATCGTGCGGTGCACGCGCTCGAGCAGGTCGACCAGCTGCTCACGCTCGCCCTGGCTCAGTGCTGCCAGCGCGGCCGTGCGCATCTCTCCGGCGATTTCCCAGATACGCTCGACTATGGGCCGGGCTTCATCGAGTAAATACAGGCGATGGGCGCGCCGATCGGCCGGATCGGCGCGACGCTCGATCAAACCGTCCTGCTGCATGCGATCCAGTGTTCGTACCAGCGTCATCGGATCGGTTTCGGTGAGGTCGGCGAGCCTGGCCTGGCTGATGCCCTCGTGGCGCGCCAGAAGCGCCAGCACCTTGCACTGGGACATGGGCAGCGCCAGCGCCCGTTCGCGTGCGTGGCGCTCGAAGAGCTTCGCCGACAGGCGCGAGACATCCTTGGCGAGGAATCCGAAATTCCGGACCTTATCCACCGTGACCGTATCGGCTGCGACGCTATTCACTGCCACTCCGACCCCCAGAACATACCGTGCAACATCTTCACTGGGGAGACAGTATCATTAGTTATTATATGGGTCAATATGAGGCCGTGCCCCGCTGCTCAAGGGCAAGTTGTCTTATAAGCTGTTGAATTACTTCGAGTAGCGCTTCATGCCGAGCGAAATCTCGGCCTTTGCCGCCTCTTCATCTCCCCAGCCATCGACCTTCACGAACTTTTCGGGCTCCAGGTCTTTGTAGTGCTCGAAGAAGTGCTGGATCTGGTAGAGCCGGTGCGCGTTGATGTCATCGTGGCGCCGCCAATGACTGTAGATCGGCAGCACCTTGTCATCCGGCACCGCCAGCACCTTCGCATCATCGCCCTTTTCATCCGTCATCTTCAGCAGGCCCAGCGGCCGGCACCGCACCACCACGCCCGGCAGCAGCGGAAACGGCGTAATCACGAGTACATCCACCGGATCGCCATCGCCGGCCGTCGTGCGCGGCACATAGCCGTAGTTGCACGGATAGTGCATCGCCGTGCCCATGAACCGATCGACGAAGATCGCGCCGCTCTCCTTGTCGACCTCGTATTTGATCGGATCGGCGTTCATCGGAATTTCGATGATGACATTGAACATATCCGGAGCTTCAGGGCCCGGCGTGACCAGATCCAATCCCATACTCACCTCGCTTCGCGGGCAATACCGCCCGACGCATTCGCCATCATCGTAACCGCGTGCGCAGCGTGCGGCACGTCTCAAACAATCGCGCGTCCCGCGCCGGGGCGTGACGCAGTCATCCAAAGGCAGCGCGGTGCGTTTGCTAGTCTAGATGTTCCGCAAATTGGAGAATTGACATGATCAAAGCTCGAGGCCTCAAGGTGGCTGCGGCAGCGCTGGCCCTGGCGTCGGTGACGCTGACCGGCTGCGTCGTCGCGCCTGCGCCGGGCTATTACGAGGGTGGTACGGTCATGGTGGCGCCGCCCGCGCCGCAGGTGGAAGTCGTCGGCGTGGCGCCGGGACCCGGCTACCTCTGGGTCGGCGGTTACTGGAACTGGGTCGGCGGCCGGCATGTATGGGTGCCGGGGCGCTGGGATGTGCCACCGCGCGGCTATCACACCTGGGTCGGGCATCGCTGGGTTCCTTACCGCGGCGGCTACCGGCTCGCGCCAGGTCACTGGGCGCGTTGAAGTCCTGACTCTATAAACTGACTCCGGAACAGGGTGCCCGGCTCGCGACTGCAGCGGGCACCCTGCATTCCGCGCAAAAACTCCACCGCGTGGGTTCACACCACACGCGAGCTACCGCACAATCGGTATGCTAAACACTGTGCTTCAACTGATCCGGGCGATCTCATGAACGATCACGTCTCCAAGATTTCTGCCTATGAAAAGCTGAGGTCGGAGCTGCCGAACCTGATCGGCAATCAGACCGATTTTCTGGCTAACATTTCCAACTTCGCCGCGCTGCTGTTCAATACCTTGCCGAGTCTGAACTGGGCCGGCTTCTACCTGCTGCGCGGCACGGATCTGGTACTGGGACCGTTCCAGGGCAAACCCGCCTGCTCCTGCATTGCCATGGGCGATGGGGTCTGCGGCACGGCGGCGCTGCAGCGCGCGGCGGTCGTGGTGCCGGATGTGCATGCCTTCCCCGGACACATCGTCTGCGACGAGGCCTCGCAGTCGGAAATGGTGCTGCCGGTTTTCAAGGACGGTCATCTGGTCGGTGTGCTCGATCTCGACAGTCCGCTCTCGGGCCGGTTCGATGAGACCGACCGCGACAGCATCCAGCAATTGCTGCAGACGCTGATGGACGGGACGGTAGTGCCCGAGTTCAGACTCGCGCCGACCGGCTAGTCGACGATAGCCTTCACGCGTGCAACAGGGGAACGAGGGCCTCGAGCAGTTCGGCTATCGCCAGGAACTGCGCCGCGCGCTGACCACGCGCGATCTGATCATCTACGGCATGATTTTCATGGTGCCGATAGCGCCCCAGGCCGTCTTTGGATTCGTCTGGGACGCATCCAAGGGCATGGTGCCGATGGCCTATCTGCTGGGTCTGGTGGGAATGTTCTTCACCGCCATGAGCTATGCGGCCATGTCGCGCGCGTTTCCGGTCGCCGGATCCGTCTACGCCTATGCTCAGCGCGGACTGCATGAGACCGCCGGATTCTTTGCCGGATGGCTGATCCTGCTCGACTACCTGTTGATTCCCGCGCTGTTATATCTGATCAGCGCCGTGGCACTGCAGCCCCTGCTGCCGGGCGTGCCGCAGTGGGCCTGGCTGCTCGGCTTCATAACCTTCAATGCCATCGTCAATCTGATAGGGATCCAATTCACGGCCGGCGTTAATCGTTACATGCTGATCCTGGAGCTACTGACGCTGGCACTGTTTCTGGGATTTGGACTTGCGGCGCTCTACGGCGGCGCCGGCGCGGGGCGGCTCACGCTGACGCCGCTTTACGACCCGCACGTGTTCTCTCTGGCCACGGTAGCCGGGGCGACCTCCATCGCGGTGCTTTCATTCCTGGGGTTCGATGGCATTTCGACACTCGCCGAAGAAAGTCGCGGGGGACCGAATTCGGTAGCGCGCGCGACCTTGCTGTCGCTGCTGCTGGTGGGTGCGCTGTTCATGGTGCAGACCTGGCTGGCCACCGATCTGGCGCGGGGCATGCACTTCAGCTCGGCGGCCACGGCTTTCTACGAGATCTGTGAGCGCGCGGGAGGTCCCTGGCTGCGGCTCGTGACGATCCTGGCCAACGTGCTCGCATCGGGTATTGCGAACGCGATGGTCGCCCAGGCCGCTGTGTCGCGCATCCTTTATTCCATGGCGCGCGACGGCAAGATGCCCGCCGCGCTCGCGAAAATTCACCCGCGCTACCGCACGCCCTATGTCAGCACGATCGTGGTTGCCGTCATGGGGTTGCTGGTGGGACTGCTGTTTGCCGAGCACATCGACGACTTGGCGAGTGTGGTCAATTTCGGCGCGCTCTCGAGCTTCCTGCTGCTGCACATCGCGGTGGTGCATCACTATCTGATTCGACAGCGCAGCGGTCAGTGGCTGCGCCACCTGCTGTTCCCGTTGGCAGGATTTCTCGTGATCGCGTACGTGCTCTACGAGATGGATCGATCCGCCAAGATCATGGGCGGCTGCTGGATAGCGATCGGCGTGGTCTATTACCTGTTGCTGACGTTCGTACTCAGGAAGCCCGCCACGCTCGAGGTGCAGTGACCCGATTCAGCGTGCGCGGTTCACTCGGGCATGGGCTGACCGCAGCGGGCCAGCACGCCGCGCAGATCGCGAATGGCGGGGAACACTTCGTTGTTCCAGTCCGATCCCTGGGCGTCATGCGCTAGCTGCTCGAACTCCACGATTTCCTTATCCTCGCGGAAGATATTCTCGGTAAACCAGGTGACGAAAGGCCAGACCACGTGGATCAGGCCCGGAACGGGAGGCTTCTTGACGGATAGATAGCCAAAGGTCCGGTTGGTTCGCTGCTCCGCGTCCAGTGGTGTATAGCCCAGCCAGACATCGAGCACCGGATCGTCGGTTTGCTGAATATCCCTGCCCACCCAGACCTTCAGGCTCTGGGTCGGATAGTCCGTTCGGATCTGCATGTGGTCGCGAAAATCCTTCTTGGCTTCGTTCGACTTGGCGCGCCGGCGCACCAGGTCCACGATCACCGCCTCGCCCATTGAGGCTTTGCCTTCGGTGCGGCTGAAGGTGTACTCGACTTGCGCCCAATTTTCACCGTGCTGGCGCCCGATGCACTGCGCGCGGATGGAACCCATCTGCTTGCGGTGCATGAATTGATGGTTCATGTCGAACAGGTTCTCGTGCATGAACGTGTAGTGACAGGCGACTTCGCGATTGAGCTCGCGCGTCTTATAGTCCTTGCGACGTCGGGATCCCAGCTGCGCGGGCAACCGTGCTTCCGCGAGCGACGGATCGCCCGGAAAGAAGAAGATCAGCCCATCCACCTCGCGCGCCGGATAGCTCTTGACGCCGTTGGGCAGCCGCTCCTTGCCAAGATAGGGCACATCAATGCACTTCCCGGTGCCGTCGTAGGCCCAGCCGTGGTAATGGCATTTGAGCTCATCGCCGTAGACCACGCCCAGGTGCAGCGGAACCTGGCGGTGAGCACACCGATCCTCGAGCGCAAACACGCGCCCTTCCTTGCCGCGGTAAAGCACGATCGGCTCCCCGGCAAAGCGTCGCCCGATCGCCTTGCCGGACTTCAGCTCATGCGACCAGGCAAGCGGATACCAGTGATCGGGATGAGCCCCCACGCGCCGCAGGTCGAATGCGTTCGGCGAATTGGCGGGCCGCAACGGGATCAGGTTCGGGCCATCCTCGGGCATCGAACGCTCCATTCAATTTGTCAAAATACGAGATTAGCGCGCCGGGCTGCCCCGTGGCTACTTTCGCCGCATCAGCGCTGTCAACGGGATCCGCCGCCGCCCGAATACTCGTAACATAATTCCACCGCACGCCTATGTTTCCAGGAGTTTGTGTGCACAGCCGCCCGGCGGTGAGATACTTCTCCGATCACCATGACAGACGAGCTGCCGCAGACATTCAGCGACTTCTCGCGCGGCGTTATCTCGCCAGAGACGTTCGAGCACGAGCTGCTGACGCTGTGCAGGAGCACGCCGGATCGCGCCTGGGAGGCGCTGGCGCTGCTGGACCAGCACTTTCGCCGCGGCAAGATCGCACCCGAGATCCAGCACTCATTGCGTCAGCGGATCGAACGGCAGGCACTCGGCATCGAGACCTATCAACCGCAGCGCACAGCGTTCCCCAAAGTTGCATGCGCGCGCGCCATTCCTGTGGCGCCGGACGCTGATGTCGAGGACGCGACGATCGAAACCGTCGCCCCCGAGCCGGTCCCGGCTCAGATTGAGACCGCTCCAGCTCCGGCGGCCGTCGCCCAGATGCCACCGCGGGTCGCGGTGCTGGCGCTGGAGCGTGCCGCCATGCGCAGCACGACCGTTCGGGCGCCTCGAAAAACCACCCCGCTGGCGGCCAGCGCCCGCTGGCGGCCGTACTTTCGAATCTCGCCCGCCATCGCACTGTCCGCGATGATGCTGGCGGTGGCCGCATCTCCCACGGTCAAGGACGGTGAGGAGAATTGGCTGGCGGCCGAAAACGGGGCGACTGGCGGCGGCGAGGCCGGCGCAGCGCCGAGCAATCGCGACGCGACCACATCAGCCAGCCAGACCGACCAGAGCCCCGACACGCTATCGCTCTCGAGCGACCGCTACATCGTCGATCCAGACCGCGATGTCGCGGAGCTATCGGTCGAACGTTCGCCCGATGCCGCGGGCGACACCAGCTTTCTGTGGTGGACCGAGGGCTCCGGAGCGAAACCCGATGCGGACTACGTCGGCGGCAAGCCGCGGCGTGTACAGATGGCCGAGGGTTCCGGATCCGCCACGCTGCGCATTCCGATTCTCTCCAATCCGAACCGGCGCCACGTCGAAATGTTCTACGTGCTGATAGGAAGGCCCGAGGGCACTACCGGCATCGGCCCGATTCATCGCGCCGCGGTTTTTTTGCTGCCTCAACGCGGCCGCTGACCATCACGCAGGGTGTCGGCGCGATGACACGCGTCGGCGCAGTCTGACAGCCGATTTCCACAAGCTTGGTACTTGCACGATTCGGTGTCGGCGCCGTTGAGAGCATCGGCGCAAGGCCGTACCATGAAATTCGGTCAGTCGCGCGAACCTCATGACACTCATTCCAATCGCTCTCTCTTCCCGCCGCGATTCGCGTTTCGGGCCCCTGCTCCCGATATCCACGATGCTGGGGTACTGGATCGCAATCGCAGCAGTCGTCGCGATCGCGGTGCTTTCATACGGCGCGGTGCGCGGCAGCGTTGATAACGCCCAGCGCGTCACCCACACCTTGCGGCTGGTGGAGCAATTGCAGGCACTGCTCTCGACCATGAAGGATGCGGAAACCGGCCAACGGGGTTATCTGCTGACCGGTGAAGAGAGCTATCTGGAGCCCTACACCAACGCCCGGGCGGCACTGGCAGGGGAGCTCTCGAAGGCGCGCGAACTCGTCGTGACCGACGCGCCACAGCAGCAGCGCCTGCAGGTGCTCGAGCAGCTCAGCGCGGACAAGATGGCGGAGCTGGCGCAAACCGTGCTGCTTCGTCGCAAAGGCGATACCGCCGGTGCGTTGGCCATGGTCCATACGGATCGCGGTCGGGAGATCATGGATCGAATTCGCTCCGTGGTAGCGGATATGACGGCCGAGGAACGGCGTACGCTGGCGGTCCGACAGGATGATTGGCTTAACGGCGCGCGCGCCTCCTCCTGGACCACGCTGGGCGGATCGGTGCTGCTGCTGGGATTCATTGTCGCGGCGGCGATGCGCAGCTCGCGCGAATTTCGCGCGCGGCAGATCGAAGCCTGGATCCGCACCGGCTATATCGGCCTGACCGAGCGCATCCAGGGTGAGCAGCGGCTCGAAACCCTCGGCGTCCAGGTACTCGAATACCTGGCCCGATACATGGATGCGCAGGCTGGCGCGCTGTATCTCGCGCAGGATGGCTACTTCCGGCGCTGCGCCAGCTACGCGCTCGCCAACGGCGATGATCCGGAAATCGTGCGTCCGGGCAACGGCCTGCTGGGACAGGCGGCCAAGGAGAATCGCCCGCTGCATGTCCGGAACGTCCCGGACGGCTATCTGGTCGCCTCGAGTCTTGGCAGCGGCAAGCCCGTGGAGCTGCTGGTGGCTCCCGCCGGCGTCGATGGCCATGTGAATGCCGTCATCGAGCTGGGATTTTTTCGTCACCTTGAAAATGCCGATCGCGAGCTGCTGGGCCGGATGGCCGAATCGCTGGGTATCGCGATCCGCTCTTCCAAAGACCGGACACGCTTGGAAGAATTGCTGGAGGAGACGCAGCGGCAGGGCGAGGAACTGCAGACGCAGCAGGAGGAATTGCGCGTCAACAACGAGGAACTCGAGGTCCAGGCTAATTCGCTCAAGGAATCGCAGATCCAGTTGCAGAACCAGCAGGCCGAACTCGAGCAAACCAACTCGCAACTGGAGGAACAGGCGCAGCTGCTGGGTCAGCAACGCGATGAGCTGTCACGCGCGCAAGCGATCCTTATCGAACGCGCCACCGAACTGGAACGCGCCAATCAGTACAAGAGCGAGTTCCTGGCCAATATGAGCCATGAGCTGCGCACGCCGCTGAATTCGGCGTTGATACTGGCAAAGATCCTGTCAGACAACAAAGGCGGCAACCTGACTCAGGACCAGGTGCGATTTGCGCGCACGATTACCTCCGCCGGCAATGACCTGCTCGCGATCATCAATGACGTGCTGGATCTGTCCAAGGTCGAGGCCGGCAAAGTGGAGCTGGCGGCCGAGCCGATCGATGTGCCTGCGATGGTGGAACAGTTGACGCGCAGCTTCCAGCCGCTCGCCCAGCAAAAGAAGCTCGGATTCAGCACTCTGCTGGAAGACAGCGCGCCGCGGCGGCTGATGACCGACCCGCAGCGCCTGGGACAGATACTTCGCAATTTGCTATCGAACGCCATCAAATTCACCGAGCATGGCGAGGTCTCGCTGCGTATCACCGCCGTGACCGGCGAGCAGATCGCCTTCGCCGTGCACGACAGCGGTATCGGCGTTTCCGAGCATCAGCAGGGCATCATCTTCGAAGCTTTCCGTCAGGCCGACGGCAGCACGCATCGCAAATACGGCGGCACCGGATTAGGTCTGACCATATCGCGGGATCTGGCGCGGCTGCTGGGCGGCGATATCACGGTGCGCAGCCACCCCGGCGAGGGCAGTGTCTTCACATTGACGCTACCCATGACGTTCACCGGCACCCCCGACAATGTCAGGCGCCAGCAGTCCCCGGTTGCAGCACCGATAGTCTCGCATCCGTCACCACCTAGCGCTGGCACCATCGAGGACGATCGAGAGCGCCTGAAACCCGACAGTCGCCTGGTGCTTGTGATCGAGGACGACACCGCGTTTGCCGCCATTCTGCAGGACATTGCGCATCAGATGGGGTTCCAGTGCGTGGTCACGCACTCGGCCGCGGACGGCGTGGCCGCTGCCACCGTCTATCGTCCGAAGGCCATTCTGCTGGACATGAATCTGCCCGACCTGTCGGGACTCGGCGTACTGGAGCAACTTAAACGCAATTCCCAGACCCGGCACATTCCGGTGCATATCGTCTCGGTCGCCGACCACAGTCACGAGGCGCTGCTCATGGGTGCGGTCGGATACGCGCTCAAGCCGGTGCAGCGCGAGCAACTCGTTGAGGCACTCGAACGACTGGAATCCAAGTTCTCGCAGAATCTGCGCAACCTGCTCATCGTCGAGGACGACGCGCGTCAGCGTGAGAGCATCACGCAATTGCTCGCCAACGATAAGGTGCTCATCACCGCCGTCG
The DNA here is from genome assembly GCA_963819195.1 of uncultured Gammaproteobacteria bacterium. GTDB lineage: Bacteria > Pseudomonadota > Gammaproteobacteria > Steroidobacterales > Steroidobacteraceae > FEN-1191. The sequence continues at coordinate 314,415 of CAWFVL010000002.1, read as the reverse complement.
GTAATGCCTTTGACGCGCTGGCGCAGTTGAAGGCAGTGACTTTCGACTGCATGGTGCTGGATCTGAACCTGCCGGACCTGAGCGGTTACGAACTGCTGCAGCGCATGAGCGAGCAGGAGGACGTGGCGTTTCCTCCGGTGATCGTCTACACCGGGCGGGCCCTGTCGCGCGAGGAGGAGCACTCGCTGGGACGACTCTCGCGCTCCATCATCATCAAGGACGCGCGCTCGCCGGAGCGACTGCTGGACGAAGTCACCCTGTTTCTGCACCAGGTTGAATCGACGCTGCCCGAGGACCGCCGGCGCATGCTGCAGGAGGTGCGCGACCGGGACGCGACGCTGGAAGGCCGGAACATACTGATCGTCGAAGACGACGTGCGGAATATCTTCGCGCTCACCAGCCTGCTGGAGCCCAAGGGGATCAAGCTGCAAGTCGCCCGCAACGGCCGCGAGGCCATCGACACGCTCGCGAGCGCGAACGGCCGCAAGCCGCCCGTCGACCTGGTACTGATGGACATCATGATGCCCGAGATGGACGGGCTGACGGCGATGCGCGAGATACGCAAGCGCCCCGAGTGGCGCAAGATTCCCATCATCGCCCTGACCGCCAAGGCGATGAAGGATGATCAGGAACGCTGCATCGCGGCCGGCGCCAACGACTACGTCGCCAAACCGTTGGACGTCGAGAAGTTGCTGTCGCTGGTGCGGGTCTGGATGCCCAAGTAGTGAGCTCGCCGCTCGTGGCCGCCAAGTTCCTCGACATCGAGTTACGGCTGCTCATCGATGCCATCTATCAGAGGTATCACTACGACTTCCGTGACTATGCCCTGGCTTCGCTGAAGCGCCGACTGGCGCTCGCCGCGACACGGTTTGGCTGCAGCAGCCTCTCGCAACTGCAACACCAGGTACTGCACGACCCGGCAATGTTCACGCAGCTGCTCGGCTACCTGACGGTGCCCGTCAGCGAGATGTTTCGCGATCCGGAGTATTTCCGTTCGATGCGCCAGAATGTCGTGCCATTCCTGCGCACCTATCCCTCGCTCAAGATCTGGATCGCCGGCTGCAGCACCGGGGAGGAAGTGTATTCGATCGCGATACTGCTGCGAGAGGAGAATCTGCTGCAGCGCTCACTGATCTATGCCACCGACATCAACGCCCAAAGCCTCCAGACCGCATCAGCCGGGGTGTACGACGCTGCCCGAATACCCGGCTTCACGGATAGCCACCGCAAGTCCGGAGCGCACACCTCGCTGTCCGAGTACTACACGGCGGCGTACGGACGGGCGGTGTTCGACAAGAGACTCCGCGACCATATCGTGTTTGCCGACCACAGCCTGGCCACCGACAGTGTGTTCGCGGAGGTGCAGCTCATTCTGTGCCGGAATGTGCTGATTTATTTCAATCGGGAGCTACAGGATCGTGCCGTCGGCTTGTTTCGGGATGCGCTCTGCCGCAAGGGCTTCCTGTGCATCGGCTCGAAGGAGTCGATCCGATTTTCCGCTCATGCATCCGACTTCGAGGATGTCGATGCGGAGCACCGCATCTTTCGAAAGCGGGACGTGCGTTGAGACAGATCCAAGCGGTGGTGATCGGCGCGTCCGCAGGCGGCATGGAAGGGCTATCGGTGCTGCTGCCGGCGTTGCCCGCGGAGCTGCGGCTGTCGGTTTTCATTGTCATGCACCTGCCGCGCGAACATCGAAGCCTGCTGTCCGAGATCTTCGCAGCCAAATGCGCGCTGCGCGTCAGCGAGGCCGAGGATAAGGCGCCCGTGCGGCCCGGGTGCGTTTACTTTGCGCCTCCCGACTACCACCTGCTGCTCGATGAAGGTCCAAGCATGGCGCTGTCGGTGGATGAGCCGGTGCATTACTCGCGCCCATCGATCGACGTGCTGTTCGAATCGGCCGCTGATCTGTATCGGCAGCAACTGCTCGGAGTCATTCTCACCGGCGCCAGTCGGGACGGCGCCGAGGGCCTGGCCGCGGTTCGCAATGCCGGCGGTATCACGGTTGTCCAGCAACCGGACGGCACCTACGAATCTCACATGGCTGCCGCCGCGCTCAAGCTCGGCCCGGTCGATTATGTGCTTCCGCTGGAAGGGATCGCCGGCCTGGTGCGTTCACTGCCGATGATCGACCCGCGCTGAGCACAAGCTGTGCATCCAATTGCGATGCCAGCCAACGCATTGCATACTTTGCACCCCATGCGTACACGCGACTTTGTATTCCTGGTGACGATCACCGCGGCTTCGAGCGCGCAGGCGGTGACCAGCACCCTGGCATCCCATCCCATGGTCATCGCGGTCCATCACGGGGACTGCGTCGGCGCGGTCAAGCTGGTCAATCCTGAAGTGAGCTCGAACGATGAGCAGACCGCGTTCCTGGCCGGCAGGATGCTCGATGAGGGCGTCTGCGTCCGCAAGGACCCAGTGGCGGCGGCGCACTTCTTTGCACGAGCCGCTGATCTGGGGGATAAGCCCGCGACCATCGACTACGGGGCCAAGATTGGTCTGGGCGAAGGGGCCGATCAGAGCTACGAACGAGCGGGAATCGTCTGCCGCACTGGCGGCCTGGATCCGCAGGCGAAGCTTCAGACCTACGACTTGGGCTACGCGTGCACGGTCGGCGCGCTGGCCGGCGAACTGCTGCGCGAATCGTTGCCCAAAGGCGCATTCCGCACCAACGCCGGCACGCTCGTGGTGGCCTTCAGTCCTGCGAGCGGCGCCATGACCATCAAGTCCACGCCCCAGGTCGGGGTCGCGGACAGCAGCACCGGCTCCAATCTGCGCAGTCCGCTGATCAATGCACCGCAGGAAATCAATAAGGCATGGCGGGACGCGCTGGCCGCGGCACCGAAACCAGACCCGACGCATCTGGACGATGAGACTATCCTGCTGCCGATCGATGTCGATATGACACTGGAGGTCGGCCGGGACGCCCTCAACCGCACCGACAGCCGCAGTTTCGGCACCTTGATGCAGGGCGACGTGCGACCAGGGCCTCCCTGATGAGGACTGCCTGACTACGATCCGTTCAGCTGGTTGACCAGCTGCGCCAGTGCCGCTCTGCCGTCTTCCCAGAGCGTGAAGGGTGTGTCCGGTGAGTCATGCTCCTTGGGCAATTTGACCAACAGTTCGTGACTGTTAGCGATGGCACGCATGGTCTCGAAATTGGTCAGATAGGCGTACTTGGCCGTCAGATCGCTGGCGGGCAAGAATAGATCCTTGGTATGCGCCGGATCGATCGGAATCCGCTCGAGCGGCTCCATCAGGATTTCGCGGCCATCCGCTACCACCACCAGAGTGCCGGCATTCTGTTCAGGCTGCGGCGCCTGGCCGCCAAAGGAACGCGACCAGCGATACATCAGAAACAGCTGGGTGTACTTGCCCGCGTTGTCCTGTTCCGCAGCCACCAGCGTCACGTAGTCACGCGCCGCCGATTTGCTATCGCGATGAATGCGACCAAACACCAGCGGCGCCGATACGGCATTGATGGTGACGCCGCTGTGCTCATCCAACACGGCGCGCGAGGCACTCGGCGGGGCTGAGCAGGCTGCCAGCAGCGAACGGCAGCAACAGCAGCGATCGGGCAAGGGCGAAGCGGTTGGGCATGGGGGTCGCGGGCTCTCGGCTGGCTACTCGGACTCGATCCAATATACCCGCGCCGCGGCGGGCGCGCGACTCACGGCCGGGCGGGGAACTCACGCGATGCGTCCGCGAACAACCGCATGCCGTCTCTCGCGGCACCAGGAACGTCGCCCCGTTCGAGGGGTCCTGAACACGACCTGTCTGTGAAAGGGCAGGCGCGAACGGCGATAGACCAGATGTCCCAGGGTATGAAGACCGGCTTCTTCAGGCAATACAGGCCGCTGCTGTTCCAGAAGAAATTGCGAGCTCCCTTGGGCAGATCCTTCGGAGGCTGAAGATAGATGCCCCGCGCATCGGCTCCGACATCGCTGAGCGTCGACGCTTCGCCACCTGCATAGATCCGGCACCGGTATAGACGGCCCGCAAATGGTTCAACTTCCGGAAAATCCCGGGTCAGCAATCTTTTGGTGTCGAATCTCCAGGCGAGCAAAATCGTCGCCATCAACCCAAACAGCACCAGCGCACCCATGAACATGCGCATCCCCCACGAACGGCTAAACTATGAAGCGGAAGCCTGATCGCGGCTCCTGGAGTCAATTCGATGCAGCCTCGTATTCCGCCGCCCCTGCTGATGCTGCTGGCAGCCATCCTTATGTGGACCTGCATCGGTGGTGGCCCATCGCCGCGCTGCTGACCCCGCCCTGGAATCGCATCGCATGCGCTCCCCATCGCGTCGGGACTGGTCATCGCCGCAGCCGCGGTCACCAAGTTTCGCCAGTCAGGGACGACCCTTAACCCGATGGAGCCGGGCAAGGCCTCACATCTGGTGACGGGCGGAATTTTTCGCTTCAGTCGCAATCCGATGTACCTGGGACTGTCGCTCTTGCTGATCGGATGGGCGCTGTGGCTCGGCACGGCCGGTCCCTGGTTGGTGCCGCCGGTATTTGTGCTGTTCATCTACCTGGCGCAGATCCTGCCCGAGGAGCGCGCGCTGGAGTCTCGCTTCGGAGTCGGCTATCTCGAATACCGGCGCACGGTGGCTCGATGGTTGGGGCGTTCCGATCGATGACAGTTGCCCCCTACTGCACTCCCGCTGGCCCCGGCTTCATGTGGCCATCGAACCAATCCACGATGCGCGACATCGCGTCCAACTGATCCTCCCGCTTGAAGAACACGTGCCCCTCGTCGGGATAGACGACAAACTCGGTCGTCACGCCCAGACGGCGCAGCGCGTTCCAATACTCATACGACTGCGTGATCGGCACTTCCGCATCCCGATCGCCACCCAGCAGCAGGGTTGGTGTGCGCACGTTCTTGATGAAGGTCATTGGCGAGCTGCGCTCGTAGACCTTGGGATCCTCATACACCGAGGCGCCGAAATACGGCAGCATCCAGGTGTCGATATCGTTGGTGCCGTAATAGCTGAGCCAGTCCGACAGGCCCGCCCCGGCCACCGCCGCCCTGAACCGCTGAGTCTGAGTGATCGCCCACATCGTCATGTAGCCGCCGTAGCTCCAGCCGGTGATACCGACCCGGTCGGCGTCGATCGGCGCGCTTTTCAGGACCGCATCGAGGCCGGCAAGGATATCGCGCAGATCACCGGCACCGAAGTCTTTGACGTTGGCCTGCGTGAATGTCTCGCCCTGGCCATAGCTGCCGCGCGGGTTCGGCTTGAACACGTAGTACCCGCGATTCGCCAGCGCCGCATCGAAGGAGTCCGAAAGCGTCGGAAAAATCGGGTAGTGCGCGTACGCCGGACCACCATGGGCATCCACCACCACGGGGTAGCGCTTACCGGGTTCGACTTTCGGCGGCGCAATCAACATACCCTGCACTTCATAGGGCGCGCTGTGCCACCGGACAATCGTGACCTCGCCGGTCAGGGGACGCACCTGGGCGTTCGCATGCGTGATGACATGCCACCTACCCGGTGGCCCAGTCGCAATTTCCGGCGGCTCGGTATAGGACTGCCGAATGACCGCGGAGAACCTGCCGTCGCGCGACAGTGAGATACCCGCATCGCCGGGGGCAAGACCAATGATGTTGTTCGCCCAGATCATCTGCGGTCCGCGCCATAGTTCGCGCTGGGCTTTCCTATCGACGTCGATGGCCGCCAGCACCTCCTCGCCAGCGGCGAACTCGGTGGCAACGACGCTCGAGGCGGAACCGTTCCAGCTGAAGGTCTGCACCGAGGCGGGAAGTCCAGGGGTGACATCGATCGGCACCCCGCCATCGCGCCTGATCACGTACAGATCGCCACCCGTTATCGTCTCGTCGCTCATGACGCCACCGATGTAGGCAATCCGGCTGCCATCGCCGGACCAGCGAGGCGCCGCCATCTGCAGCGGCGGTTTCAACAGCGTCCGTACCGCGCCGCTCCCGGCATCGATGACATCGAGTTCGGCCAGCCACCAGTTGTTGTCACCGGAACCGTGCGCCGCCGTCACCACAAAATTCGTGCTGTCGGGTGACCAGTCGTATTCATAGATGTTCAGATCGGCAGGACCGAGCACCTCGATCGCCCCGCCCTGCGCCGGCACCACGGCCAGACGCTGCTCGTAGATCGTCGATGACAGCACGCCGGCGTCGCGGCCGAGCGGATTCAACGGTCCGGGCTGCTTCGGGGCACCCTCGGCGTAGAGAAACGCGATGCGTTTGCCGTCCGGAGAGAACCGCGGCGTATCGAGCGGACCGTGCGCCTGCGTGAGCGTCGTAATACCGCCGCCGGCCGCATCCGCGGCGACGATCTGGGATTGCTCGTCCGAACCGGTGGTGACGAACGCGATATGTTTGCCGTCTGCCGACCAGGCAGCAGCATGCTCATCGCAGACCGATCCGGGGCAAGCCGTCAGCCGCACCGGCGCCGAGCCGTCTTTGGCGTCGACGATCCACAGGGCCGACACGTCGACATCGGCGCCGGAGCGTTTACCGGTCACGACATTGCCGTACACCAGTCGCCTGCCATCGGGTGACAGCGCGACTTCGCTGAACGGGTGGACCGAATTCAGTCCGTCGAGAATCGTGTCCAGGGACGGCGAGTCGGCGCCGCGGGCGTGGCCTGCGCACAGTGTGAGAAAGGCCATTCCGGCCAATGACGCAACCCCGGCGGGCTCGATGCCGTGCATCGCCATGTTCTCCCCCTGCAGCTATCGAGATCGGCTTTATATCAGATCGACGGCGCGAATCTTGCACAAAGGAACTCAGGGCCCACTATCCGCCACCTGTGCCGAAGGGATGCGGGGCCGGACAACGCGGCGATACCGCCTGCAATCGTGCCATTACCAGCGTCGAAGCTAGCGAGGAACACCATGAGGAAGCGCCTGAATTTAATCGCCCGGTTGGCATCATTTGGGAGCACCGCAGTGCTGTTGGCATCAATTGGGAGCACAACGTTGCTGTCGAGCGCCTCACTGGCGGCCGACCAGGCGTCCGGCCCGCAAGTGAGCGCCAGTGTCGCCAAGCCGCTGAAGGCCGCGCAGGATGCAATGCGGGAGAAAAAGCTCGACGATGCGCTGGCCAAGACCAAGGAGGCGCAGAACGCTTCGGGCGAGAAGAGCGGCTACGATAACTTTGTCATCGAGGTGCTGCTGTTCCAGATCTATCAGCAAAAGCAGGATATGGGCGCCGCCATTCCGGTGCTGGCGCAGGCGGCGCAGTCACAGTACGCGTCCGCGGAGCAGCAGCGAAGCTGGATGAAGAATATCGCCCTCTACTACTTCCAGCAGAAGGATTACGCCAAGGCACTGGACGCTGCCGATCAGGCCGTCAAGCATGGCGCGAACGACGGCGACACCCTGCGCCTGATTGCGAAGAGTCAGTATCTCTCGGGCAACTACAAGGAGGCCGCGGTCACCATCCAGCAGGTGGTCGCCAAGCAGGATAAGCCCGACGAGGAATCCCTCAAGCTCATGTGGCAGTTCGATCTCAAAGCCAACGACCAGGCTGGCGCATCGAAGGCCGTGGAAAAGCTGGTGACCTATTATCCCAAGCCGGAATACTGGGCCAATGCACTGGCATCGCTCGTGAACGCAGACACGAAGGATGCTCACGTGCAACTGAATGTCTATCGCCTGATGAGCGATGTCGGTGTGCTTAAGCGCGGCGGCGACTACGCGGAGATGGCCGATATTGCGCTCGACCAGGGTTACCCGGGTGAAACCGAGGCCATCCTGCAAAAGGCCTTCGCGCAGAATGTATTCACCGACCCCCGCGACAAGGAGCGCTACCAGCATCTGCTCGATGGCGCCAAGCAACGCGCTGCCACGGACATCGCGGCTCTGCCAGCCAAGGAACAGGACGCGGCCAGCGCCCCCGCCGGCGACAAGCTGGTGCAGCTTGGCGGCACCTATTTGTCTTACGGCCAATACGACAAGGCCGTGGCCAGCATCACCAAGGGCATTGCCAAGGGCGGCCTGAAGTCCCCCGAGGAAGCCAATGTGCTGCTCGGGATCGCGCAGCTGCGGATGAAGAATGCCGGGGAGGCGCAAAGGGCCTTCGTGAAAGCCGCTGGCTCCCGCAATGGGGCCTATACCCAACTCGGCCGACTCTGGGCGCTGCACGCCGGTGCGCACGACGTCTGACAGATAGCGCCCGGATGGAGAGTATCCTTCCGGGCGCTTTAGTGATCATCGATGTCCCCCAGTCCCCCGCCGATGTCTAACGACTCCGCTCGGAAGCGACGATGTTCGGCAGCGGCTGAGCGTTCTTCGCGCTATAAACGGCGAACAGGGCAGGCTGGTCAATACTCGTCACCGCATCGGCAATAGCCTTGCTTGTGCAGACCGCCAATTGCCGCTTCGACGACAGGTCGCCGTGGTCCAGGGGCCAGCACACCTGCTGGGCTGCCGTGCGGATGCGATTGTAGAGAGTAGCCGCGCCGCGCACGGTCGAGATGTTCAGATCCCCGTATGGCACGGCAATCTGAAGCAATTCCGGACTTCCGGCAGCCGCCACGCCGGCAAAACTCGCCCCAACTGCACCGAAAACGGCGATTGCCGCAAAGCTGCAGAGCCTGCTCGAAGAGTTCATCGTATTCATGTTCGTCTCCTGTTCACAAAAGGCCGAATTGGGATTCCTAATTCGCTGCCTTACCCATACAGACACGCTTCGGCGTCAAAACCCGACATGCTGCCGACGGATTACGTGGCGCACGCCGGCCCGACGGGATAAGTTCGCCGTCATGGGGTAAACAGAGGCGCCAAGGCATTCGATGAGCCAGCTCACCGAATTACTGGGACGGGTCCAGGCGGGGGATGCGACAGCGCGCAACGCACTGTTTGCGGCCGCGTACACGGAGCTTCACCGGCTGGCTCACGCACGGCTTCGGGACGGGGGACGTAATACGGTAATGGACACCACCTGCCTGGTGCACGAGTCCTACCTTCGATTCGTGCGAGCGGGAGAACTTCGCGCCGAGGATCGTCGAGCGTTCTTTGCCTACGCATCGCAGGTAATGCGCTCTGTGATCGTCAATACCGTGCGCGAGCGCGTCGCGCAGAAGCGCGGCGGTGATCAACAGCCCTTGACGCTGGCAACTAATCTGGGGGGCGATGTCGCCGATGACGAGGACACCGTGCTGGCTGTGCACGAAGCGCTGGAGACGCTGGAAAAGACAGATCCCCGTTTGGCCCAGGTAGCACAGATGCGTTACTTTGGCGGCTACAGTGAGCAGGAAATCGCCGAGACACTGAATGTAACCGAGCGAACCGTGCAACGAGATTGGGAGAAGGCGCGGTTGATCCTCGCAGTGGCACTGCGATAAGACGATGGGACTATCGATTCTTCAGATGGCGACGCTGAGCCGGCTGCTGGACGAGCTGCTACCGCTGGATGCAGCGACGCGCCGCGAGTGGCTGGATAACCTTCCCCCTGAACATCGCGATCTGGCTCCGGCCCTCCGTGACGTGCTGCTCCCAGGGGCGACCCAGGCCGCGAGTTTCAAAATTCTCTCGACGCTGCCGAAGTTCAGCGATGGGGGCGATCCTGGCGGCGTTGCCGCCAGCGGTCTGCAGCCTGACGCGGCAGTGGGTCCATACCAATTGATCCGCCTTCTGGGCTCCGGCGGAATGGCGGAGGTGTGGCAGGCGCGCCGCGCCGATGGCGCATTCAAGCGCGAGGTCGCACTGAAGATTCCGATGCAGTCGCGCGGGCGCGTGGACCTGGAACCGCGCTTTGCGCGCGAACGCGACATCCTCGCGAGTCTCGAGCATCCGTACATTGCCCGCTTTTATGATGCTGGCATTACCTCCAGCGCTTTGCGCTACGTCGCCATGGAATACGTGCGGGGGGAAACGCTGACAGATTGGTGCGCTACCAGGAAGCTGGGAATTGCAGAACGCCTGGAGCTCTTTCTGCAAGTCCTCGAAGCCGTAAGGTATGCGCATGAACGGCAAATCATCCATCGCGATCTGAAGCCTTCGAACATTCTGGTCACGGAGGCCGGCCAGGTGAGGTTGCTGGACTTCGGTGTCGCCAAGCTTCTGGAGGCGGACGAGGCGGATCAAACTCCGCTCACGAGCGTCTACGGCCGGGCCCTTACCCCGGACTATGCCAGTCCCGAGCTGCTACGCGGGGATCCGATCGACGAGCGCAGTGATCTCTATTCATTGGGAGTACTGCTTTACGAATTGCTGACAGGCACCCGCCCCTACCGGCTTAAAGGCGCCGCCTCAATCGGAGCCCTGGATCATGCCATCGCCACCCTCGAGGTAAAGAAGCCCAGCACGCAGCTCGAACCAGAATCGATCTCGACCCGCGCCGGCACGACGGAGCAGTGGGCGCGTGGTCTACGAGGGGATCTGGATGCCATCGTGATCAAGGCACTCGCCAAAAATCCCGCGCAGCGCTATGCGAACGCTGCCGCCCTGACGGAGGATCTGCAACGCCACCTCGAAGGCAAACCGATCAAGGCGCAAGCCGCCAATGCCCACTACCTGCTTCGAAAGTTCCTGCACCGTAATAGATTGGTAGTTGGCGTCAGTGTCACCGCCGCGACGGCAATTCTTGCCATGGTGATGTACACGCTTCATCGCGAGACCCGTGCCCCGGTGACGGCGGCGGCCAACGCGGTCGAGCTCCCCGCCGCGGCGAAAGTGCTTGGGGCCGTTACTGCCTTCGCACCGCCGGAGAACTCGGTCGCCGTACTCCCCTTCCTTGATATGAGCGAGAGCCAGGACCAGCAATACTTCTCGGATGGTCTTGCAGAAGAGCTTCTGGATCTGCTCGCCAAGGTACCGGGGCTGCATGTCATCGCGCGCACCTCGTCGTTTTCCTTCAGGGGAAAGTCCGACGATATTCCGATGATTGCGAAGAAGCTCAACGTCGCTAACCTCCTGGAGGGCAGCGTGCGCAAATCCGGCGACCGCGTGCGAGTAACCACGCAGTTGATTCGCGCCGCCAATGGGGAGGACATCTGGTCGGAGACATACGATAGCGACCTCAAGGACGTGTTCAAGGTCCAGGACGAGATCGCCGGTGCGGTAGTTTCGGCGCTCAAAGTCAAGCTCGCAGCGGCGCAACAGGGTTCGAATGCGTACCGTACTTCGAACCTGGCGGCCTACAACGAGTATCTGCTCGGCCGGCAACTCTTCGATCGATTCACCCTGGATGGATTCCGGCGCGCGTCCGAAGCCTACCGCCGGGCCACTGCGCTTGACCCTCAGTACGCTGCGGCCTATGCCGAGCTTGCCATGTCGGAATTCTTCGCGGCCGACTGGTCCGGTGATGAATCCGGCAGGAAGCTCGCCCTGGAAGACGCCAACAGAGCAGTCGCGTTGGCTCCGGATCAGGCGGGCGGCTATGCCTCCCGCGGCCACATTCGTGTAGAAGGCGCCTGGGATTGGGCCGGAGCGCAGGCGGATTTCGAGAAGGCCCTTTCCATCGAGCCGGCCAATAGCATGGCCCTTCGTCGGTACGCGCTATTGATTGGGACACTAGGCCGGTTGCCCGACGCAATTGCCATGACTCGGACAGCAATCGAATTGGACCCGCTATCAAGCGTCACGTGGACGAATCTCGGCTTTCTCCTCCTTGGCGACGGTCAGATTGGTCCGGCGCGCGACGCGATTGAGCGAGCCATGGAGATTCAACCGGATTCGCCTTACGGTCTGCGCATACTTGGCATTCTCCGATTGATTGAAGGTCAACCGGCCGCGGCGATCGAATTGCTCCGGACGCACGGCAATAAGCATTTGCGTCTTCAAATCAACGCCATGGCGCAGCATTCACTGGGAAATAACAAGGCCGCAATGCTCGCCCTGAACGGGTTGATCGCAACGTTCCGCAGCGACAGCGCCTACGATGTTGCGCAAACCTACGCCTGGGGCGATCAGAGGCCGGAGACTTTTGAATGGCTGGAGCGATCCTTCCAGCGGCACGAAAGCGACCTGGTCTCGATCAATTACGATCCGATCATGAATCCACTGCACGGCGATCCACGTTTTAAGGCGCTGCTCCGCAAGATGCACTTGCCGGAAAGTTAATGTCCTTTGTAGACGGATAAGCGTAAACCCAGGTCATGGAAGCGAATTACATATCCAACAACGCTGGGATTTAGCGGACGATCTGGGTCGATTGATGCTGACTTCACCGTCTATAATGGAGAATCCACGCAAATCAATCAGGCGAACGTGGCGCCACTAAGACAGGGAGCTGAACATGCAGGGAAAACTCACAATATCGATTAGTGGATTGTTGGTCACGTGCGCTTTCGGCATGGGCACCTCACCGCTTCACGCCCAGTCGATGGACGTGAAAGAGAAGCCTGCGATGTATAGCTACGTCGCCAACTGGCAGATACCTCGGGCGAAATGGGCCGAGTTTGAAAAGCCCAGTCCGGGGGGCGACAAACTGCTCGGCCAGGCGTTGAGCAGCGGGACGTTGGTCGGCTACGGGGCTGACAAGATTGAAGTTCACAGCGCCGACGGTCCAACGCACGACAGCTTCTGGTCGGCCATGTCGATGGGGGCTGTGCTGGACGTGCTGGACTCGCTGGGGAAAGGGCCGCCGGATCCGCTGCTCCAAACCGCTACCAAACACTGGGATGGCATCTACATCAGCCACTTCTACAACTGGAAGTCAGGCACGTACAAGGACGCCTATACCCATACGTCGTACTACAAGCTGAAGGACTCCGCTCCGGACGATGAGGTCCAGACCGTGAGCAAGAACTTCGTCGTTCCGCTGATGGAAAAGCTCCTGGCTGACGGCAGCATCATCGAATACGAGGTCGATGAGGAAGCTATCCATACCGAGTCTCCGGCCGGCTTCTGGATTGATTACATCACGCCGAACTCGGCCGGGTTGGACAAGGTCAATGCCGCGTTGGGCGAGGCGCTCAAGGGCAATACTTTCGCGGGACCGGCTTTCGGTGCGGCCACTGAAGGCGCGGATCACCGCGACTATCTGTCGCGCAGCAACGTGACCTATAAATGATCGCAACCCGCTGAGCGATCGGTGATTGGGATTGCCTCGCGGGAGAGCCCGCGGGGCTTCCCTCAGTTTTTTTGACTCATCGCCTTCATCAGCCGATAGGTGTACTCGACGCTCTCGTCAAATTCCCTGACCCCGACCCGCTCGTCGCGCCCGTGCGCGCGATTCTCGTCCACGTCGGCCCACACGCCGCTGAGATCGTAGCTTGCGATTCCGGCGTTACGAGTCTGGCGATCATCACTGAATCCGGTGGCCATCGTCGGCACGATCGGCACGCCAGGCCACATCGAATGAACCACGCGCCCGACTTTGGCCGTGATCGCGGCGGTGGGAGGAGACTCCGGGCTGACGATCGGGGGCGCATCGAGGGTGACAGCGATCTTCGGATCGCTCAGTGCGGCCGTCAGCGCGGCCTGGACATGCTCAGCCGTATCGCCGGGCAGCATACGGCACTGGATTGTGGCCTTGGCACGTTGTGGAAGCGCATTCTCCGCATGGCCGCCGGAAATCAGCGTCGCGACGCAGGTCGTGCGCAGTTGCGCGTTGAGGCGGACGTTCTGGCTCAGCCGCTCCGCTGCGGCCAGATCGGGCGGCTCCATGGCAACCGCACGCAGGTCGGCGCTGTCCGCACCGGGATCGAGCTCGGCGAACTTCTCAAAGCTCGCTCGCGTGGTCGCGGTCAACATTACCGGGAAACGATTTGACTCGAGGCGGCCAAGGCCCGACGCCAATCGGTAGATGGCGTTGTCGGGCCCGGGCAGCGAGCCATGCCCACCCGGGCTGGTGGTCTCGAGCGTGTAGGTGACATAGGTTTTCTCGCTGGTGCCCAGCTCGAACTCGAAGCGCTCGCCGTTTTTGTACTGGCCACCGCCACCGTCGAGATTGATGGCAAGGGCCGCATCAATCAGGTCGCGATGCTCTTTGAGCAGAAAGGCCGGGCCATTGGCGTCACCTCCCGCCTCCTCGTCGGCGGTGAAGGCCACAATGATGTCGCGGTCGGGTACGAAGCGTTCACGCTTGAACCGGATCAGCGTCTCGAGCATGGCCGCGTCGCCGTCTTTCATATCGATGCTGCCGCGCCCGTAGAACCAACCTTCCTTTTCGGTCAGCCTGAAAGGCTCGACGGACCAATCCTCCGGCCGGGCTTCGACGACATCCAGATGGCCCATGAACAGCACCGGCCTGCTCAATCCCTTGCCGTGGTAACGAACGACGACATTCCCCTTGCTCGGATGCTCGGGCGGAGCGACCAGCACTACGTCGGAGGCCGAAAACCCGGCTTCCAGCAGGTGGCCCTGAATGGCCTGGGCTGCCTCGGCCGACCCGTACGCGTGCGTGGTGTTGATCTCGACCAGTTCCTTCAAGATCGATCGTGCCAGCGCCTGGTCGGCGGCCGGCGGCAGTGGTCCCAGCGTCGCCGCGCGGACACAGGGGATCAGGACATACATCATCAGGGCGCAGGCTGCTGGCGTTAACCTTTTCACAATCATTCCTTTGAGACCGAAAGGTCCCGCGCTCAAGTGCCGGGGAGGGTGAGATTCGAACTCACGAGCCCCGTGAAGGGCCTCCGGTTTTCAGGTCCGATTGGCCGCACGCCAGTGGTACGCACTCGCACGCAGCCGCTACAATTGCCATGCTTCGCCCAAGGCTGGAACGCTACATTCTGCAGCTTTTCCAATCAAGTGCAGCTTGAGTGCAACTTGTGTCCATCGCCAGGCGATCAAGGTGTTCCGCCGCGCTCATGCACGAACTCCAAAGCTTCGGCGGCTGTCGTGTGCGACCATCTAGCGGAAATTTTGCACCTTCGCGGGCTACCATGGACCTCCCCTCGCATACTTTCAGTGCCGAATCGAGACGCTCGCCCCAGCCTCGACGCGTGCTGATGCTCGGCGCGACCGGGACCATCGGTCGCGCGACGGCGCGTGCGCTGGTGACGCGTGGTCACGATGTCGTGTGCTTCGTGCGTCCCCGCGCCGGGGTCGGCGGCGCGCTGTTGCCAGCGGACGTTGCAAGGCTGCTGACCGGTGCGAGCCTTCGGCTCGGCGACGCCAGCGACCCAGCATCACTGACGCGCGACGGGTTCGGCGGGGAGCGCTTTGACACACTGGTGTCCTGCATGGCCTCGCGCACCGGCGCGCCCGAAGATGCCTGGGCCATCGATTACCAGGCGCACATGCACGCCCTGGAGGCCGCGCAGCACGCGGGTGTGCGCGAGTTCGTGCTGCTGTCGGCCATCTGTGTTCAAAAGCCCCTGCTCGCCTTTCAACATGCCAAGCTGGCGTTCGAGAAGGCACTCATGGCATCCGGCCTGGCCTATAGCATCGTGCGGCCGACGGCCTTCTTCAAATCCCTGTCGGGGCAGATCGAGCGCGTGAAACGCGGCAAACCGTTCCTGGTATTTGGGGACGGCACGCTGACCGCCTGCAAGCCGATCAGCGACCATGATCTGGCTGAGTACCTGTCAGACTGCCTTGACGAAGAGGGTCGACGAAACCGAGTACTGCCGATCGGCGGGCCGGGGGATGCCGTCACACCTCGGCAACAGGGCGAGCACTTATTCGCCCTGCTGGACCGCGCGCCCCGCTTCAGGCATGTGCCCCTCCGCTTGCTCGATGCCATCATCAGCATGCTGGGGACCATCGGGCGCGCAGCGCCCGCGGTGGCGGAAAAGGCGGAGCTCGCGCGCATCGGCCGCTACTACGCCACGGAATCCATGCTGGTGCTGAACCAGGAGACCGGAAGGTACGACGCCGCCGCCACACCTTCAACGGGGACAGAGACGCTGTTCGACTTCTATGCCGGCATCGTGCGGGGAGCCAAGACGCCTGAGCGCGGCGACCACGCGGTATTTTGAGGGCGATCCCCATGCAGCAAAGCGAGAAAGCGGATGTTCAGCCTGAAACATTCTCACCCTGCTCCATTCCTGCGTCACCGCTTGCTCGCAGCCGCACTGCTGTCATGCGCGCTGGGCGTGGCCATGGCAGGGCAGCCCATCGTTCGAGATCTGCCCCCGGGACTGCAGATTCCGGTAGCGGCCCAGACTGGGCCCGGCTTCGATGTCGACCTGGCGACGGCGGCGTACCTCGGCCTGCTCTCCCCGCAGCAACGCGAGTTGTCGGACCGATACTTCGAGGGCGGCTACTGGCTGCAACTATTGGACGCAATGTGGACCGTGGGCGCGTGCGTGTTGCTTCTGGTCACCGGGATTTCCACCCGGATGCGCAAGTGGTCACAGCACGTAAGCCGACGCAGCTGGATCAGCACGCCGATCTATATAGCGCAATTCCTGATCCTCCTGTATCTGCTCGACTTTCCGCGGAGCATATACGCCGACTTCCTGCGCGAGCATCAGTACGGGCTGAGCGAGCAGGCCTTTGCGGGCTGGATGCGCGACCAGCTCATCACGATGGCTGCCAATGTCGTTATTTTTGCGCTCTCTCTGACCGCCATCTACGCCGCGGTGCGCCGCGCCGGGTCGCGCTGGTGGATCTGGGCCACGGGAGTTTGCTACGTCATGCTGATGCTGGTGCAACTGATCGGCCCGGTGTACCTGTTTCCGCTGCTAAACGACTACAAACCAATGCCGGACGGCCCAGCGCGGGAGGCCGTGCTATCGCTTGCGCGCGCCAACCAGGTGCCCACGCGTCACGTCGAATGGTTCGATGCCTCCCGGCAGACCACGCGGATCAGCGCCAATGTCGCCGGCATTTTCACCACCGCTCGCATCGCGCTGAACGACAATCTTCTGAATAAGACCTCTCTGCCGGAGATCAAGGCCGTGGTGGGTCACGAGATGGGCCATTACGTACTCAACCACGTCTGGAAGGAGGGGATTCTGCTGACGCTGGTCATTGGTCTGGCGCTGGCGCTTCTCAACATGGCCATGGATGGCGGCCTGAGGCATTGGGGTGGCCGCCTCGGGCTGACCGATCGTGCCGACCCAGCGGCGCTACCCCTGGCCATCGCGCTACTGTCGGTGATTTTTCTGCTGTTGACGCCGCTACAGAATTCCATCATTCGAAGTTACGAAGCTGAGGCCGATGCATTCGGTCTGAACGCGGCACGGGAACCATATGGCTGGGCGACCGCAGCCATGCGGCTTTCCACCTACCGCAAAATCAGTCCTGGCAAATTCGAGGAGTTCGTATTCTACGATCACCCGAGCGGATTCGAGCGCGTCCACGCCGCGATGGTTTGGCTGAAAGAAAATCAGACCGCTGTGGCTGCTGACGAGACCCATTCAACTCCGCAGGGGCTGTCCGATCGCGCAAAACCGTCACCATAGCGCCGGAGTTTTCTTTTGCTCACGGGAATTCCTGGCCGTCGGAGATAGCGCGGCGTGGCGTGGCCTGGACCGACTGGCTACTCCCGCAGCCAATGCCCGCCCCCGGCCGAGAGTCCAGAGAGGCCGGTGGTTTTGTTCCCCATAGCGAACAGAGAACAGAACTTTGTCGTGATGGCGGAGAGGGTGAGATTCGAACTCACGAGCCCCGTAAAGGGCCTCCGGTTTTCAAGACCGGTGCAATCAACCGCTCTGCCACCTCTCCGCAGGGCTACATTATAGACACCACCGGTGCTCATGCCGCCGCCCAAGCTGATTCTGTCCCTGCCTCGCGACCGCGATAGGCGTTGCTCGGCGGAATCAGCCGGTACGATGACTTGTTCGCGCGCACGGGGGTCCGACACCTGGACCCGAGCAGGATATTGTGGGCCGCATTCACGTCCCGGTCATGCGACTCACCACCGTCGCGACAGCTCCATGCTCTTACAGTCAACCCATTGACCCCTCGCGGACCAGTGAGGGACGCGCAGGTGGAACAGGTGATGCTGGTGTTTCTCTCGTTGACGACTTCAAACATCCTGGCAGCCTGCTGGCTCTTGTAATCCAGGAATGTCTTGAGCATGCCCCATCCCGAATCCAGCACGGACTTTGCCATCAGTATCCTGGCCAGCTTAAGACTGCTCACGTCACCAACAACGATTTTCTGATACCGATCGAGGATCTCTCTGGAAAAATTGTGCAAGGCATCGGCTCGACAGCGCGCGCCCGGAGAGAGCCGACCTGGCAACAGCATCGACACAAATAGTCCGCGCGCACTTTGCAACTCAAAGTTAAAGCAAATGATTTCGGGTGCACCAAATAGGTCCACGGCCTTCCCGCCTCACTATGTTCAGAGTCTCCGTATGATGTTAACTCGCCGTAGGACCTCAACATTCCGTGACGCATCTCACATAGAATGAGTTCAGGGACTCAAGCCGAGAAGAGCTTTGACAGGTGACTGATGGCTGACAGGGAGGTCGAGATGCGTTCATCACGAACAATGGTCCGCGCTCTGCGCGCGTGCGGCGTACTCGCCCTGCTTCTCGTCGCATGGTCGCGTCCCGCGGCAGCCTCGATAGCCTTCGTTCAAAGCGGTTACGCCGATACCAGCCCGGCGGCGAGCGTGGCTGTGACTTTCTCCGCGGCTCAGTCTGCCGGTGACCTGAACCTGGTCGTGGTCGGATTCGGCGACAACATTTCCAAGCTCACGTCGATCACAGACACGGCCGGCAATCAGTACACGCTCGCGGCGGGACCGACGACCAGCACCGGAAACGGCGTGCAGGTCATCTACTACGCCAAGAACATTGCGGCCGCGGCTGCCGGGGCAAACACCGTCACGGTGAAGTTCACCGGCTCCATCCTTTATCCGGACGTGCGAGTCCTGGAATACAGCGGTCTGGATCCGGCTAACCCGCTGGATGTTGCCATCGGGGCCAGCGGCACCGGCACTGCCATCAATAGCGGAGCAATCACAACAACCAACGCCAACGATTTGATAGTCGGCGCGAACTACATCGGCACGGCCTTCGGCGCCGTCGGCAGCGGTTTCACGCAGCGCATCGTCACCTCTCCGGATTCGGACCTGGTCGAAGACCGCGTCGTCGCGGCGACGGGCAGTTACAGCGCCTCCTCCACGCAGTCCCCCTCAAGCTGGTGGATCATGCAGATGGTGGCGCTGCGCGCCGCCGGCGGCACTGGCGGCTCAAGCAGCAGTGGCTCGAGCAGTAGTTCGGGCTCAAGCACCAGCAGCTCGAGCTCCAGCAGCAGCTCAGGGTCCAGCACCAGCAGCTCGAGCTCCAGCAGCAGCTCAGGGTCCAGCACCAGCAGCTCGAGTTCCGGCAGCAGCTCGGGGTCCAGCAGCAGTAGTTCCGGCTCCAGCAGCGGATCGAGCTCCGGCAGCACGCCCCTGGCGTACGTGCAGGGCACGTCTGCGGATCCGTCGTCGGCCGGCAGCCTCGGCGTGCAGTACGCTGCGGCGCAAAAAGCTGGTGATCTCAACCTTGTTGCCATCGGCTGGAACGATTCGACCTCCAAGGTCGTCTCCGTCACCGACTCTCTCGGCAACCAGTACAACGTGGCGGCTGGACCGACGACCAACGCCGGAAATGCCACCCAGGTCATTTACTACGCCAGCGGTATCGCCGCCGGCACCAATAAGGTCACTGTCACTTTCAGCACTACGGTGAAATACCCTGACGTGCGCATCGTCGAGTACAGCGGCGTCAGTTCCACCAATCCAGTGGATGTCGTGGCGGCCGCCGCCAGCGGCACCGGCACGGCTCTAAACAGCGGCGCCGTTGCCACCACCAACGCCAACGATCTACTCGTCGGCGCTGACTACATCGGTGCGGGCTTCACCGCCGTCGGCAGCGGATACACACAGCGTATCGTCACGACCCCGGATGCAGACCTGGTCGAAGACCGCATCGTCACCGCCACGGGAAGCTATAGCGCTGCCTCCACCCAGGCGCCCTCGAGCTGGTGGGTTATGCACATGGTGGCCCTGCGCGCCGCCGGCAGCGGCAGCTCCAGCAGCTCGAGCTCCGGCTCCAGCAGCAGTTCAGGGTCCAGCACCAGCAGCTCGGGCTCCAGCAGCAGCTCAGGATCGAGCTCCAGCTCGGGCTCGAGCAGCAGCTCGGGATCCAGCAGTAGTTCGGGGTCGAGCAGTGGTTCGAGTTCGGGCAGCGGACCGACCACGATTTCACCAGCGCGTGTATCGCTGACGCTGAAACAGACCCAGCAGTTCACGACCAACGCCTCGGGCGGTGCAATCGTCAACTGGAGCGTCGATGGCGTGCCCGGCGGCAACACCACCGTCGGCACGGTTGGCAGCAGCGGACTCTACGCTCCGGGGACCGCGGTCGGAGCGCATACGATCTCGGGCATCAATTCCGGCAACGCGGCGCTGAAGGTAAGCGCCACCGCGACCGTGACGGATTTCGTCGGCTACCTGACCAATCGCTATAACAACGCGCGTACGGGTGTCAACCTGCAGGAGTACGCGCTGAATCCGACGTCTATGAACAGCGGCAAATTCGCATTACTGTGGGGCTGCCCGTTGGATGGATTGGTCAATGCCGAGCCGCTGTACGTCTCGAACTTGTCGATCGGCGGCGGCGTTCACAACGTATTGATCGTGGCCACCATGCACGATTCGGTCTACGCCTTCGACGCCGACAATGGTAGTTGCACGCCCTATTGGAAGACGAGCTTTCTGAGCACCGGCGTCACGACCATTCCCAGCACCGGGTGCGCAGATACGATTCTGGAGTTCGGCGTCACTGGAACACCAGTGATCGATCCGGCCACCAACATCATCTATATGGTCGCCGATACGCTCGAGAACGGCGGCGCGAGTTACGTCCAGCGGCTGCACGCGCTGAACATACTCACCGGCGCGGAAGTCCCCGGCTCGCCGACCCAGATTACCGCGACCGTGCCTGGGAGCGGCGATGGGGGCGCTACTGTGAGCTTCAACCCGTGGTATGAGAATCAGCGCGCCGGGCTCGCATTCGCCAATGGCGGCGTCATCATCACCTGGGGCTCGCATTGCGACAATTTGAACTGGTCATGGCATGGCTGGGTGATGCGATACGACTACGATGCGAGCACCAGCACCCTCTCCCAGACCGCTGTAACGACCATTACGCCAAACGGCAGTCTGGGCGGGATCTGGATGTCGGGCAATGCGCCGGCCCTGGATGCCGAGGGCAATATGTTCTTCTCAACCGGTAATGGCACCTTCGACCAACAAGCCAACGGCTCGACCACTCCGAATAACGACTTCTCGATGAGCTTCCTGAACATGAGTCCGACCAGCCTGGCAGTGCAGGATTTCTATACGCCGTCGGCCTATTTGACGCTGAACAAGGCGGACCTCGACATCTCCGCAGGTGGCGATCTGGTGTTACCGGATGGCGCAGGTCCGTCCACGAGCCCGAATTTGCTGGTGGGCACCGATAAAATGGGGCACATGTGGTTGATCAATCGCACCCACATGTCCGGTTATGTGTCGGGTCAGGACAACACCGTGCAATACCTGATCATGCCCAACACGACCGGCAACTATGCCGTGCATAACTCGCCGGCGTACTGGAACGGCATCCTGTACGAATCTGTTGCGAACGGCCCGCTCATGTCCATCCAGCTGCAGAATGGCCTGATGCCGTTCAGCGGCTCGACCGTGACGATCTCCTCGCGGACAGCGGAAACGTACGGCTATCCGCCGCCGACGCCGACGATTTCCGCCTCGCCATCAGGCGGTGCGCTCGCATGGGCGCTGGAGAACGTCGCCAATGGAACCAACAATGGAAGCCATCCACTGGGGCCGACGATTCTGCGCGCGTATGACGCCACGAATCTTGCGACGGAATACTTCTCCAGCGCCAACTCGAGTGCGAATACCGCTGTCAATGCGACCAAGTTCATATCGCCGGTCGTTGCCAACGGCCATGTCTATGTAGTGGGCAACGGCGGCTTCTCGGTCTTCGGCCTCTTGCCCAACTGATGTTTTGGGCTTCCAACTGACTGGAGCCCTCGTGCAGGATCTGCACGAGGGCTCTTTCCGGCCCGCGACTATGGCAGTGGTGCGGGGTTGTTCAGGTACGCCGA
The DNA here is from genome assembly GCA_963819195.1 of uncultured Gammaproteobacteria bacterium. Lineage (GTDB taxonomy): Bacteria > Pseudomonadota > Gammaproteobacteria > Steroidobacterales > Steroidobacteraceae > FEN-1191. The sequence goes on along the minus strand of CAWFVL010000002.1, from coordinate 292,469 downwards.
GTAGAGCTGCTGAAAATGACCGCCGTCGGTCGTGATGTTGGTCTGATGATTCTCACCGGTACCAAACACGACGGCCAATGCCCCGACTGCCGTCAGCTGATCGGGGTGCGTCAGGAAGTAGTGCACGCGGTTGTCGCGATAGTGATAGGCGCTGCCGCCCGGAGTTGAGGACGGCACCCCCTCCGGGATCTGCCAGAACACCATCGGCAGATTGCCGATGCCGGTGTGGTAAGTCGCCATGCGTTCGAAGAAGTCATCGAAGTTGGGGTGAGTCGTGTTCGTTTCATCCCAATAGAGGCCGCTGCCACCGCCACCGCAGTACGAGGCTCCCGCCTCGTAGCAGCCCGCATCGCGATCCAGCGCCTGTTCGACGATGAAGTCGGCGTTCTGCGCTCCGATGGCATTCATGAAGGTGACGACGTCCGCCACCGTTTTGCCGCCCCAGCCCGACGGCGGAAATCCCACATACGCGTGCGGCGCGTACTTGCGCGCCATCGCAATCAGACATTGGGCAATGCCTTTCACATCGTTGCTGAGCGACGCGCAGTCGCTGTTCAGTTTCACCTGGGCGGAAATGGTCGAGGGATCGGCATTGGTGGCCTGCTTCTCTGCGTAGCCCCAGAAATCAGGCTCGAGATTCACCAGCGCCGGCTTACCGGACACCGCGATTTGCTGAAACAGGATTTTGACGTTGGCCCAATAGGCGCTCATGAACGATGAACTGCTTAAATCGGACAGGTTACCGTCCCCGTTCTGCGCCATCTGATAGAGCGTGTACATCGGTATCGCGCCGATAGCTTCGGCGTTGTTGGCGACGATCTGCACGTAGTAGCCCGTCGGACTGTTCCAGTGAGTCCAGTCACCCGAGCCCACACCGACCAGGTATTCATCCATGACGTCCACACGCAATGCCTCCGATTCGGCGGCCGAGATGGTGCCGGTCGGACCCTGGGCACCGAGACCGATCAGCAACTGTGATTTGACGCCGAGTTTGGCCGCCAGCGCGGCCGCCGGCCCCGTGCCGTGCGTGCTGGTCGAACCGCTGCTGCTCGAGGTGCTGGACGCGCCGCTGCTGCTGCTCGAAGTGCTGCTCGAAGTGCTGCTCGACGTGCTGCTCGACGTGCTGCTGGAACTGCCCGAGCCACTGCTGCTGGATGTGCTGCTGGCTTTACCGGTGGATGTGCCAATGGTCGCGGTCGTCGTCGTGCCGTCGGCCGACACGCCCGCACCGTTGCTCGATACATCGACACCACCGCAGCCGCTAAGCGCAGCGCCCACGCAGAAAATCCCAAGCAGCGCGCTCGGGCGAATGAAATTCGACATAATGTAGACGCTGCCCTGCCGTGTTAGAAGTCGGGACGTTATGCTCGCTAATCCGCATTGGTGCAAAGCGTCGCAGCCCGGCGACGATCCGGCGCGGCGCGTCGGTGAGCAGTAACAGCACGGCGGCTGACCTGGAGTCGAAATGGACGATACCGAAGGCAGGCAAGTTCGTGCATGAGATCACTCCCCTGTTCGAGGAGCTGCCCTCCATCCGCGAGAACCAGTCTTTTCGCCGAATCGGCAGCCTTAGCGCACCGCAGGGCTAGTCTGCAGGTCAGATCGTCGCTCCCCGAATCGCCGCACGATCAGCACCCCCAGCGTATTGCCGAAGACATTCAGTCCAGTTCGTCCCATATCCAGGAACACGTCGACTCCGGCGACCAGCGCCAGCGCGTCTGCCGGCAATCCGAGCGCCAGTAGCACGCTGGACAGGGCAACCAGCGAGCCCGCAGGCACATTCGCGACACCCTTGCTGGCCAGCAACGCGGCCCCGAGGATGGTCAGCAGGCGGCCGAAGGACAGGTGCAGCCCGTAGGCCTCGCAGATGAATGTGGTCGCAACTCCGATGTACAGCGCCGAGCCATCCAGGTTGAAGCTGTAGCCCAGTGGCAGTACCACTGACACCGTGCGGTTATCGAGCCCGTGCTCTTCGAGCTTCTCCATGTGCAGCGGCAGCGCGGTTTCCGAGGAGCGCGTAATGAATCCGATCAGCGCGGGCGCGATCATGGCGCGCGCGAGGCGCACGGGCCGCGGATCCAGCAGTGCGAACGCGGCGATGCACAGCAGTGCGAATGACGCGTAGCCCAGATACATCACTGCGACCAGTTTGGCGAGCGACCATAGCGTCGCGGATCCTTGCGTGGCCACGAGACTGGCGACTACCGCCAGCACCGCGACGGGCGCCAGCGCCACGATCCAGCCAGTGATGCGGAACATCACGGCCAGCACCGTGTCGAGCACGTCCGTCATCGGCCTGGCTCGCGCGGCCCCGAGGCTGGCCAGACCGAACCCAAACAGCGTCGCGAAGATCAGGGTCGGCAACACTCTCTGCTGCGCCATGGCGGCGATCACATTGCTCGGGATCAGGTCGAGCAGGAACTGCGTCCAATTGATCGTCGCGCTCACCTGGCCAACCGCCTCGGACCCCGCGGGAATGGAAATGCCCCGGCCGGGATGGAACAGCGCGTCGAGGGATAGTCCGATCGCAATCGCGATTGCGCCTGCCAGATAGAACCAGCCGAAAGCCACCAGCGCCATGCGTCCCAGCCGCGGTGTGTCCAACCCCATCTTGAGCGTGCCGAGCGTCACGGCGCAGAACACCAGCGGAATGACGACCATCTTCACGGCCGCGATGAACGCCATTCCCAGCGGCTGCAGTGACACTCCGACGGCGGGCCATGCCCAGCCGATGAGCGCGCCAAGCATCAGGGCAATCGCGATTTGTACGGGTAGTCCGGGGAGCTTCGGCATCATCGTGAGTCTGTCAGCTTTGCCGCTGGCGTGTGGTTTCGGGATGGCGCATATAGAGACTGAGAGGTTTATTTTCATCACGAAAATAAAACGCTCACTCTCTGCATAGCACTCGCTTGCATCCGCCGACCGGCGCTCAGCTGGCGATGCGCGTCACCCCACCCATGTACGGCTCGAGCACGGCCGGCACCGTGATACTGCCATCCTCATTCTGGTAGTTCTCGAGCACGGCGATCAGCGCACGACCGACCGCGACGCCCGAGCCATTAAGGGTATGCAGGGGCTCAGGCTTACCGCTCGCAGGATTGCGCCAGCGGGCCTGCATGCGACGCGCCTGGAAGGCCTCGCAGTTGCTGCATGATGAGATCTCCCGGTACTTGCGCTGCGAGGGCAGCCAGACTTCCAAATCGTAGGTCTTGGCACTGGCGAAGCCGACATCGCCGCCACAAAGCGCTACGGTGCGGTAAGGCAGTTCGAGCCGGCGCAGCACCTGCTCGGCGTGACCGCGCAGCGATTCCAGCGCTGCATACGAATCCGCGGGCCGCACGATCTGCACCAGCTCGACTTTCTCGAACTGGTGCTGCCGGATCATGCCGCGTGTATCGCGGCCTGCGGCGCCTGCTTCGGACCTGAAGCACGGCGACTGGGCCACAAACTTCAGCGGCAACGCCGAGTCCTCGAGGATCTGCTCGCGCACCAGGTTGGTCAGCGGCACTTCCGCAGTGGGAATGAGGTAAAACGACTGCTCGCCTCGCACCGCGAACAGATCCTGCTCGAATTTCGGCAGCTGCCCGGTGCCTGTCAGCGCGTGTGCTCCCACGAGGTACGGCGCATAGATTTCGGTGTAGCCGTGCTCACGCGTGTGCAGTTCGAGCATGAACTGCGCCAATGCACGCTGCAGGCGCGCCAGCGATCCGCGCATGACCGCGAAGCGCGCACCGGATATGCGGCTGGCGGCCTCGAAATCCAGCAGCGCCAGTCCTTCACCGAGCGCAACGTGGTCGCGCGGCTCGAATCCAAACTGCCGCGGTTCGCCGTGACGCGCGACTTCGACATTTGCCGACTCATCGCTGCCATCGGGTACCGACTCATGCAATAGATTCGGCAGGTCCAGCTGCCAGCGCTCGAGTGCCGATTGGACGTCGATCAGCTGCGCGTCGGCGCCGGCCAGCTGTTGCGCGAGATTCTCGCCGGCCTGCATGAGGGGCGCGATATCTTCGCCGCGGCCGCGCGCCTGGCCGACAGCCTTCGCGTGGCTGTTGCGCGCGGCGCGCAAGCGATCGGTCTCGATCTGCCAGTGCCGGCGACGCTCCTCGAGTTGCTGCAGCGCCTGCACGTCCAGGCGATAGCCGCGCCGCGCGAGATTGCGCGCGACCTCTTCGGTGGACGAACGCAGTAATTTCGGATCGATCATGATTTCTCGTCGCGTGAACGCAGCCGCTCGAGCGCTTCGCCAATGCGTTGCTCCAGGCCGCGCGGCGCCGGATGATAATAGCGGCGATCGGGCATGTCATCGGGAAAGTAGCGCTCGCCGGCGGCGTAGGCTTCGGGCTCATCGTGCGCGTAGCGGTAACCGCTGCCGTAGCCCAGATCCTTCATCAGGCGGGTCGGCGCATTGCGCAGGCGCAGCGGCACCTCGAGCGAACCGAAGGCCTCGACATCCTTCTGCGCCTCCCCCCAGGCGCTGTAGACGGCGTTGCTCTTGGCCGCCACGGCCAGATAGACGACGGCCTCGGCCAATGCCAGCTCACCCTCGGGGCTGCCCAGGCGTTCGTAGCTCTGCCAGGCATCCAGCGCGATCTGCAGCGCGCGCGGATCGGCGAGCCCGATGTCCTCACTGGCCATGCGCGTGATGCGGCGGGCCAGGAAGTGCGGATCGCAGCCGCCATCGAGCATGCGCGCCAGCCAGTACAGCGCCGCATCGGGATCGGTGCCACGAACGGCCTTGTGCAGCGCTGAGATCTGGTCGTAGAACTGCTCGCCGCCCTTGTCGAATCGGCGACGACCGCCGCTCGCGATTTCCTGCGCCAGCGCGGTGCTGATGTTGCCGCCGCCGCTGGCCACGGCTACGCCCGCTGCCAGCTCGAGCATGTTGAGCGCGCGGCGCGCATCGCCATCACCCGCGCGCGCGAGCAGTTCCAGTGCCGCGGGCTCGATGGTGAGCGCCTGGGCACCGAGCCCGCGCTCCACATCGGTGAGTGCGGTTTGCAGCAGGGTTTGCAATTCTTCGACACTGAGTGATTTGAGCACGTAGACGCGGGCCCGGGAGAGCAGCGCGCCGACGATTTCGAAGGAGGGATTCTCGGTGGTGGCGCCGATGAAAGTCAGCGTGCCATCCTCCACGTGCGGCAGGAATGCGTCCTGCTGCGCCTTGTTGAAGCGATGCACTTCATCCAGGAACAGTATCGTGGCCGCGCCGCCGGCGGCGGTCTGCTTCGCCTGCTCGACCGCTTCCCGCACCTCCTTGATACCGGCCTGTACCGCCGATAGGGCAATGAGCTGTGCGTGCGATCCTTCGGCGATGAGTCGCGCCAGCGTGGTCTTGCCGGTTCCGGGAGGACCCCAGAGAATCATCGAATGCAGCTGGCCCGACTGGATCGCTTCGTAGAGCGGCTTTCCCGGGGCGAGTATGTGCGACTGCCCGATGTACTCCGAAAGTTGCGTCGGGCGCATCCGGTCCGCGAGCGGCCGCAGATCGCGGCGTCGATCATTGCCGAGGAGCGAGGGCTGCATGGTGTTGCGACGGGCCATGATCGAATTCAGCCTTGCGGCGCGCCGATGACATCGACCCCCGCGGGCGGCTTGAAGCGCAGCGCATCGGCATCGACACGGGCATTGCGCTCGCTGTGCTGGAAATCCAGCTGCACGGTCTGTCCGAGGCGATCGTTGACGACCATGCGGACCAGCTTGCCGGCCGTGAACCCAAGTTCGGCGTGATTGAAATCCGCTTCCGTGCTGCGTGGCTTGACCTCGACCCAGTCCATGCCGTCGTGGGCCGCGGCCGCCGAGATCTCGAAGGTGTCGTGCAGTTGTGCCACCGATCCGGACAGCAGCACGATCGGCGTGGCCGACAACGCCGCTTCGACGGGCTTGACGGTCACCTGCGCCAGTTCGCGATCGTAGAACCAGAGGTTCTTACCGTCGGCCACCAGCAGCTGGCCGCTGCCGTGCGCGCCCGCCTCGCCGGGAGTGTAGTCCCAGCGAAATTTGCCGGGCCGTTGCACCAGCAGCCGTCCTGATCCGGCGCCGGCAGCCTCGCCATGGCTATCGGTCACGGTCTGCGTGAAGTCGGCGCTCAGGGTATTGAGGCCGGTCAGGAAGCGGTCGAGCGCGTTGGCCCCCGGGTCAGCACCGCGGCAGAGCATCGCCGCGCACAGTACGACCGCACCGAGGCTGATGCGGCCATTGCGGCTGATGCGCGTCACTCGCCGGCCGGCGCCGGCGCCAGCACTTCGCGCGCGCCATTGGTCTGAAGCGGCCCGACGATACCTGCCATTTCCATGGCCTCGAGCATGCGCGCCGCGCGGTTGTAGCCGATCTTCAGGCGTCGCTGCACGTAGGAAATCGAGGGCTTGCGCTCTGCAGTGACGATGCGCACCGCCTCATCGTAGAGCGGATCCTGTTCCGGGTCGCCCGCACTGACCGCGCCGAATTCCTCCTCCTCGCCCGCTATCCCGGCAATCGGGGTCGAGGGGCCGCGCAGCACTTCCTCGATGTAATTGGGCGCTGCCGATTTCTTCAGCGCCTCGACCACGCGATGCACTTCCGCATCGGACACGAACGCTCCGTGCACGCGCGTGGGCATGGAAGTGCCCGGCGGCAGGTAGAGCATGTCGCCATGGCCGAGCAGCGACTCGGCGCCCATCTGGTCGAGGATCGTGCGCGAATCAACTTTGGCCGACACCTGGAAGGCGATGCGCGTCGGAATGTTGGCCTTGATGAGCCCCGTGATCACGTCCACCGAGGGACGCTGCGTCGCCAATACCAGGTGAATGCCCGATGCACGCGCCTTCTGGGCCAGCCGCGCGATCAGCTCCTCGACCTTCTTGCCGACGATCATCATCATGTCGGCCAGTTCATCGATGATCACCACCACGAACGGCAATGGTTCGAGGTTGGGAATCGCGCTCTGATCGATACTCGGATCATTGGCCGCACGCTGCAGCATCACCGGGTCGAGAATGGGCTTCTTGTCGGCGATGGAATCCTTCACGCGCCGGTTGTAACCGGCAATATTGCGCACGCCGAGTGCCGACATGAGCTGATAGCGCCGTTCCATTTCCGCTACGCACCAGCGCAAGGCGTTGGCCGCCTGCTTCATGTCCGTGACCACCGGCGAGAGCAGATGCGGGATACCCTCGTACACCGACAGCTCGAGCATCTTCGGATCGATCATGATCAGGCGCACGTGCTCGGCGGTGGACTTGTAGAGCAGGCTCAGGACCATGGCGTTGATGGCCACGGACTTGCCTGAACCGGTGGTGCCCGCGATCAGCAGATGTGGCATGCGCGCCAGGTCCGCGACCATCGGCAAGCCGCCAATATCCTTGCCCAGCGCCAGCGCCAGCGGCGAGGCCACATCCTCGTAGGCCTTGGAGCGGATGATCTCCCCGAGGGTCACCACCTCGCGTTTCTCGTTCGGAATCTCCAGGCCCATGACCGATTTGCCGGGAATGACTTCGACCACTCGCACGCTGATCGTGGAGAGCGCGCGGGCAAGGTCCTTTGACAGCGCAGTGATCTGGCTGGCCTTGACGCCGGGCGCCGGGCGCATTTCGAAGCGCGTGATCACCGGCCCCGGATGCACCGCCACCACGTCCACCTCGACGCCAAAATCCTTGAGCTTCAGTTCCACCAGCCGCGACATGGCCTCGAGTGCCTCGGATGAATACGAGGGCTCGTGAATCCCCGGGTCGTCGAGCAGATCAAGCGGCGGCAGCTCCCGCGCGGCCGGCGGGTCGAACAGCGGCACCTGCCGTTCCTTCTCTGCACGCTCGCTCTTGGGCGGCGCCGGCGCCGGCGCCTCGATCCGCGGTGCGATGCGCGGTGTGGCGCGCTTGTGCTCGGCCTGCAGCGCTTCTTTGCGCTCGAGCTTGGCGGTGCGTCCGGTGTTGACCTCGCGCGCGGTGAAGAAACGCTCGCGCAACAGGTGCGCGCCCTGCCAGGTCCAGGCGCCCACGCGATCCATGACCGCGAACCAGGACACGCCGAAAGCCACCGCGGCGCCGGCGAGCCACGCGGCCAGCAGCAGCAGCGTGGCGCCGAGCAGCTGCAGACCTCCGGCGAGCGCGCCGCCCGCGGCGCTGCCCACGACTCCGCCGGCGCCCTGGGGCAGCACGCCCGGACTCCAATGCAGTGCCGCCAGCGCACAGCTGGCCACCAGCACCGTCAGGAAGCCGGCCACGCGCACGGCAAGATTCAGGTGGGATTCCTGCGCCGAGGGACCTGGCGGGCGCATCACGTGCCAGGAGGCGACGCCGAGAATTGCCGGCAGCAGGTAGGCTGGCCGGCCGAACAGGAAGTACAGCGCGTCGGCAAACCAGGCACCGACCGGGCCGATGCGGTTGTGCACCCGCCCGCCCTCGCCGGTAAACGAGAAGCCGGGATCGTGCGGATTGAAGCTCAGCAGCGCGACCAGCAGCACCAGCGCGAGCACCACGAGCACAATGGCGCCGCTCTCGCGCAGGCCGCGCGCGACCGCGGCGGAGAATCGCAGTGAGATCCGGTTCGAAGCGGTGGATTCAGCCATACGTGCATGATACCGCTCCCCGCTCGAGGATATTAGGATGTGGTATTGCATCCGATGGAGTTCCGATGAGCGCGCCGATTCACCGTCCCCTGATCATCCTCGGCTCGGGTCCCGCCGGCTATACCGCCGCGGTCTATGCGGCGCGTGCCAACCTCAAGCCTATGCTGATCACGGGCCTGGAACAGGGCGGACAACTCATGACCACGACCGAGGTGGATAACTGGCCGGGCGATGTCGAGGGGCTGCAGGGCCCGGCGCTGATGGAGCGCATGCGCGCGCACGCCGAACGGTTCGCCACCGAGCTTGTCAACGATCACATCGAGAGCGCCACGCTTGGAACGCGACCCTTTCACCTGCGCGGCGAGCGCTCCAGCTACAGCTGCGACGCGCTGATCATCGCCACCGGCGCTTCGGCCCGGTACCTGGGATTGCCCTCGGAGGATAAGTTCCGCGGCCGCGGTGTTTCCGCCTGTGCCACCTGCGACGGCTTTTTCTTTCGCGGCCATCGCGTCGCCGTGATTGGCGGCGGCAACACCGCCGTCGAAGAAGCGCTGTACCTGTCGAATATGTGCGCGCACGTGACCCTGGTCCATCGCCGCGACCGGCTGCGCGCGGAAAAAATCCTGCAGGACCGGCTCATGCAGCGCGAGCAGGAGGGCAAAATGAGCTTCGTCTGGCATCACAGCGTCGATGAGGTCCTCGGCGATGACTCCGGGGTCACCGGGCTGCGCCTGCGTTCCACAGCGAATGAGGCGCTGCGCGACATTGCGGTCACCGGCGTCTTCATCGCCATCGGCCACACGCCCAACACCAGCCTGTTCGAAGGCCAGCTCGACATGCGGGGCGGCTATATACGTGTCCGCGGCGGCAGCGAGGGCGAGGCCACCGCCACCAGCGTGCCCGGGGTGTTCGCCGCCGGCGACGTGGCCGATCACGTCTACCGCCAGGCGATCACGTCCGCGGGCTCAGGCTGCATGGCGGCACTGGATGCGGACCGTTATCTCGAGCAGTTAAAGACCCTAGCGGCATAGGGGCCCAGCACCCGGTGCAGCGCCGCTATCTCACGGGAATTCGCGACGTCACTGCCGCGCAGTGGAACGCGCTGGCCGGCGACAATCCCTTCCTGAGGCACGAGTTCCTGAGCGCGCTCGAGGACACCGGCTGCGCCAGCCCGGGAACCGGCTGGAGCGCGCAGCATGTGGCGCTGTTCGACGAGCAGGGCCTGGCCGCGGCAGCCCCGTTGTATCTGAAGGCGCACTCCTGGGGAGAATTCGTGTTCGACTTCGCCTGGGCGCGAGCGTTCGAACAGCAGGGGCTCGAGTATTTCCCGAAACTCGTGTGCGCCATCCCATTCACTCCCGCCACCGGCCCGCGACTGCTATGCCGTCCAGGTTCCCCGGCAGAGCCGCTGCGCGCGGCACTGCTCGCGTCCTTAAGCGAGCGGGCCCAGTCCGAGCGGCTCTCCTCGGCCCACGCGCTGTTCGTCGATGAGGCCGGACGCGGCGCATGCGCGGCGGCCGGCTGGCTGCTTCGGCGCGATTGCCATTTCCAGTGGCACAACCGCGGCTATCGCGATTTTGCCGACTTCCTCGATGCGTTCTCCGCCGAGAAGCGCAAGAAGGCGCGCCGCGAACGCCGCCGCGTGCTCGAGCAGGGCATCGAGTTTCGCACGCTCGATGGCACGCAGCTCGACGATGCGCTGCTCGAACGCATCTACGCCTTTCACGCGCTGACTTTCATCCGGCATGGGCACACCCCCTACCTGAATCGTGGCTTTTTCAATCGCGTGGCACGCGCACTCGGCAGCGATTTCTTCGTGAAACTTGCCGTCTACGGCGGCGAGCCGGTGGCCGCGGCGGTATTCTTCCGTTCCGCGGATACGCTGTACGGCCGCTATTGGGGCTCGGATGAGGCCTACCACAGCCTGCATTTTGAGACCTGCTACTACCAAGGCATCGACTACTGCATCGAACATGGACTGCAGCGGTTCGAGCCCGGCACCCAGGGCGAGCACAAGATCGCGCGCGGATTCGAGCCGGCCATCACCTGGTCGGCGCACTGGATCGCCAATACACCGCTGCGCCGCGCGATTGGCGCCTACCTCGCGCGCGAGGGCGAGGCCATCGATGCCTATGCCAGTGACGCCGGTGCACACGCGCCATTCCGTAAAGGCTGACCGGCGCATGATCACCTGGCTGTCTCCGGACGATCCGCCCGACCGCTTCCCGTCCCAGGAAACGGCGCTGCGCGACCCGCCGGGCCTGCTGGCGGCCGGCGGCGACCTGAAGCCTGAACGGCTCATCGCCGCCTACGCGCGCGGCATTTTCCCCTGGTACTCGCCGGGACAGCCGGTGCTGTGGTGGTCCCCGGACCCGCGCGAGGTGCTGTGGCCGCGCGAGTTCCATCACTCGCGCAGCCTCAGGCGCAGCCTGCGACAGCGCGGGTTCAGCCTGCACGAAAACCGTGATTTCAGCGCGGTGGTCAGCGCCTGCGCGGCTCCGCGCAGCAGCAGCCCGGGAACCTGGATTACCCCGGAGATGAAGGCCGCGTACTGCGCCCTGCATCAGCGCGGCCTGGCGCACAGCTACGAAATCTGGGTCGGCGACGCGCTGGTCGGCGGCCTATATGGCGTGCGGCTCGGCTCGGTATTCTTTGGCGAGTCCATGTTCAGCCGCCAGACGGATGCCTCCAAGGCCGCTATGGCGGGCCTCGTGGACCGCAGCGGGGCGCTCGGAATCGAACTCATCGACTGCCAGCTGCCCTCGGCCCATCTGCGCAGCCTGGGCAGCAGACCGATCCCGCGCAGCGCTTTTCTGGCCTTCCTGGCCGACCATGGGCAGCCGGGCTAGCACTTGCGCGTTGCATTGCCGGGCCCCTTTATGCAGAATTCGCGCCCCAACGGCCGCGCAGCGCAGCATGCCCAAAGAAGACGCCATTCAAATGGAAGGTGAGGTCATCGAGACCCTGCCGAATACGACTTTTCGCGTACAACTCAAGAATGGCCACGTTGTGACCGCGCACATCTCCGGCAAGATGCGCAAGAACTACATCCGCATTCTCACGGGCGACCAGGTAACGGTGGAAATGACGCCATACGACCTGTCCAAGGGCCGAATCGTCTACCGCGGCCGCTGAGTCGTATGCCGCGCGCGCAGCGCGCGCGACGCGCTAACCGTTTACTTCAGGCGGTGACTTCCGGCTGCGTGGCCGGCGTGCATTCAAGCACCAGTGCACTCTGATCCGCTGCCACCGAAACCCGCACCTGGCCGCCACCCACGAGCTTGCCGAACAGCAGCTCTTCCGCCAGCGGGCGCTTGATGAACTCCTGAATGACTCGGGCCATCGGACGCGCGCCCATCTTGGGATCGTAGCCCTTCTGCGCGATCCAGTGACGCGCGGCCTCATCGATGGTCACGCCGACGCCCTTGGGCTCCAGCTGCGCCTCGACCTCGATCAGCAGCTTGTCGACCACGCGCTCGATCGTCGGCGCATCCAGCGGCGCGAATTGAATCGTGGCATCGAGCCGATTGCGGAACTCGGGCGAAAACAGCCGCCGCACCGCTTCCATGCCGTCGGTGGCGTTATCGGCAGGCCGGAAGCCGATCGAGGGACGGTTCATCTCCTGCGCGCCGGCATTGGTGGTCATGACAATGATGACGTGACGGAAGTCGGCCTTGCGGCCGTTGTTGTCGGTCAGAGTGCCATGGTCCATGACTTGCAGCAGCAGGTTGAACACATCCGGATGCGCTTTCTCGATCTCATCCAGCAGCAGCACGCAGTGCGGGTGCTTGGCGATGGCTTCGGTCAGCAGGCCACCCTGGTCGAAGCCCACATATCCCGGCGGCGCACCGATCAGGCGCGAGACGGTGTGACGCTCCATGTACTCGGACATGTCGAACCGGATGAACTCGATGCCCATGGCCAGCGCGAGCTGGCGCGTGACTTCGGTCTTGCCGACTCCGGTGGGACCGGCGAACAGCAGGCTGCCGACCGGCTTGCGCTGATCTCCCAGGCCCGAACGAGCCATCTTGATGGCCGATGCCAGGGTCTCGATGGCCTGGTTCTGGCCGAAAATGACCAGCTTCAGATTGCGTTCCAGGTTCTTGAGCAGGTCGCGGTCCGACGCGGAAACGTTCTTGGCCGGGATCCGGGCCATGCGTGCGACCACGTCCTCGATGTGCGAAACCTCGACGCGGGACTCGCGCTCACCGGCTGGCTTCAGGCGCAGTCGTGCCCCGGCCTCATCGACCACGTCGATGGCCTTGTCGGGCAGGTGCCGCTCATTGATGTGCCGGTCGGCGAGTTCCGCCGCCGCGCGCAGTGCGTCGTCCGAGTATTCGACGCCATGATGCTCTTCGAACTTGGGCTTCAGCCCCAGCAGGATCTCGACCGTCTCGGACACCGAGGGCTCGGCGACGTCAATCTTCTGGAAACGACGCGCCAGCGCGTGATCCTTCTCGAAGATACCGCGGTATTCCTGGTAGGTGGTCGAGCCGATGCAGCGGATTTCGCCATTGGCGAGCACCGGCTTGATCAGATTCGAGGCGTCCATGACGCCGCCCGAGGCGGCACCAGCGCCGATCACGGTGTGGATTTCGTCGATGAAAAGGATGGCGCCGGGCTGCTTCTTCAGTTCGACCACCACCGATTTCAGGCGCTTTTCGAAATCGCCGCGGTACTTGGTGCCGGCGATCAGTGCGCCCATGTCGAGCGCGTAGATGGTGCTGTCCGCCAGTACTTCGGGCACGCGTCCTTCGACGATCAGGCGCGCCAAACCCTCCGCGATGGCGGTCTTGCCGACGCCGGCCTCACCGACATAAAGCGGATTGTTCTTGCGGCGGCGGCAGAGAATCTCGATCGTGCGCTCGACCTCGAGCTTGCGGCCGATCAGCGGGTCAATGCGGCCTTCCTGCGCCAGTGCATTCAGATTGACCGCGAATTTCTCGAGCGCGCTGCCCGATTCGGTATCGCGCTCGCTCTCGATGGAGGTGTCGTCGCGATCCTTCTCGGCCTTGGTCTCGCCCGTGCGCGAGAGACCGTGCGAGATGAAATTGACCACATCGAGCCGCGTCACCTGGGCGCGTGCCAGCAGAAACACCGCATGGCTCTGCTTTTCGCTGAAGATGGCGACCAGCACATTGACGACGCCGACTTCCTTCTTGCCGCTGGACTGAACGTGGAACACGGCGCGCTGCAGGACGCGCTGGAAGCCGAGCGTCGGCTGCACCTCGCGCTCCTCGCTCAGGGCCAGGCGCGGGGTATTGGTCTCAACATGCTGTTTGAGATCCGCGCCCAAGCGCTCCAGGTCGGCACCGCAGCCCTCCAGGACTTCGCGCACTTTCGGCGCGTCGAGGATGGCCAGCAACAGGTGCTCGACCGTCAGGAACTCATGGCGCGCACTGCGGGCCTGATGAAAGGCCTGATTAAGACAAAACTCCAGTTCGCTCGACAACACTGCTCCATCTCTCCAGCGGGACGCTTCAGGCCTCCTCGAGCGTGCATAACAGCGGGTGCTGATGCTCGCGCGAGTAACTGGTCACCTGTGACACTTTGGTCTCCGCGATTTCGTATGTAAAGACCCCGCAGACTCCTTTCCCCCGAGTATGCACTTCCAGCATTACCCGGGTCGCTGTTTGCCGATCCATGGCGAAGAAGTGCTCCAGCACCTCGACCACGAACTCCATGGGGGTGTAGTCGTCATTTAGCAAGACGACCTGGAACAACGGCGGCTGGGCGGTCTGTGGCGGAGCCTCTTCGACGACGACGCCGCTGTCGGGGCGATTAGATTCTCTGTGCTCCGTCACGCCAAAGCTGCCCCGTCACAAAATAACAGTGCCGCTGCAGCACTTCTGTCACGGAAGTCTAATCCACTGGACGCGAGGTGGGTACCGGTCCGCAAGGCAACGGGAACTGTCGGCAATGGGAGACGCATGGAACTAAAAGAATTTAGCCGAAACAAATACTTGAGAGCGCCAACGACCGCGCCGTATCATGTCCTACTAGATCGCTCCTGGGAGCCGGTATTTCGGTGAATGTAGCCACTTGGGTTCAAGAACTGAAGTCCGGACCGGAATGGACGCGATTGGTCGAGCAGCGCGGCGCGCAGCTGGTGGTCGCCGTGCTGCTCATGGCGCTCGCCATCGACGGCGCGCTGATCCTGACACGGGCCCTCAGTCGCAGCGGACTGCCCGCGCCTGCCAGCACCGCGGCCGGGCAAGCGCCAGTCCGCGCTGCGGTGAACCCGACGGTCGAACTTGCCACCATCGTCAATGCACATCTTTTCGGCATGGCGGGCGCGCAGGCCGGCGGCAACGCGCCACAGACGACCATACCCCTGATCCTGGCCGGCGTCATTGCCGAGAAGGATCCGGCCAAGGGGCAGGCCATCATTGGCGACACCGCTTCCGCCGGCAAGCTGTTCGCGGTTGGGGCGATGATCCCCGGTGGCGCACGACTGAATGCCGTCTACGGTGATCATGTGCTCATCGAGCGCGGCGGGCGCCTGGAAACCCTGCCGCTGCCGCGCAACCCGATGAAAGGCGGTGCGGTCAACACCGCGCCCGCGCCGGCCCAGGGCGCGCAGAACCGGCTGCAGGACAACTCCACCGTGCTCGCCGGGCTGGTGCGGGTACAGCCTGTGTTCAACCAGGGCAAGCTCGGCGGCTATCGGATTTTTCCCGGCGGCACCAAGGGCACCAGCGCCTTCAGCCAACTCGGATTGCGCGCCGGCGACCTGATCGTCGCCATCAATGGCACGGCACTGGATGATGCGGCGCGCGCCATGGAGGTGCTGCAGACGCTATCCTCCTCGGCGAGCGCCACCATCACGGTGTCACGCAATGGCGCCTCGCAGGAAGTAAACCTCAATCTTGCGAACCTGAACACCGAAACCGAGGTGCCGGCAGCGGACAATTCGGCGACCGCGCCCGCCCCCGGGCCTGGCCAGACGCGTGGCCGAGGTGCCTTTCCAGGGCTGGCAGCACCGCCGGCACCGTCAACCGCCAGCCCGGCGCCGGTTGAGCCGTCAGCGCCGGTGACGGCACCTGCGCCCGCGCCGGCCGAACCTGCCAGCGCCGCGAATTAGTCGAGGATAGTGCCCATAATGTCCTACCGCACATCGATACGTCGTTTCGCCGTCACGCTGGCGGTGCTGGCCTTGAGCGCGACGGCGCTGGCAGAGCAGCCGAATACCCAGCGCATCACGCCGAACTTCAAGGACGCGGACATCACGCAGATCATTGAAGCGGTCGGCATGGCGACGGGCAAGAATTTCATCATCGACCCGCGCGTTCGCGCCCAGGTCACGATGCTGTCTTCGACGCCGATGACGCCCGACCAGTTCTACCAGGCGTTCCTGGCCATCCTGCAGGTACATGGGTTCGTTGCCATTCCGACCGGCAACGTGGTCAAGATCGTGCCGGACGCGAACATGCGCCAGTACGCGGCCAACGACCTGCCCGACCACGTCAGCTCCACCTCCGATGAGATGGTGACCCAGGTGCTGGCAGTCCAGAACATCAACGCCTCGCAGCTGGTACCGGTGTTGCGCCCGCTGATGCCGCAGAACGCGCAGCTCTCGGCCGTCACGGGCGCCAACATACTCATCCTCTCCGACCGTGCCAGCAATGTGAACCGGATGTTGCGCATCATCGCGCGCATCGATCAGGTCGGCAGCTCCGACATCGACGTCATACCGCTGCAGAACGCGACCGCGGCCGATACGGCGCGCGCGCTGACCACGCTGCTGGCGCAAACCGGCGAAGCTGCGACCGGCGTCAAGATCGTGGCCGATGACCGCTCCAACAGCATCCTGGTGAGCGGCGATGCCACGCTGCGGCTGAAAATCAAAACGCTGGTCACGCATCTGGATACGCCGATCGATACCGGTTCGACCACCCAGGTGCGCTACCTGCGATTCTCCGATGCCGAAGATCTGGCCGGCAGACTTAAGGAACAGCTCTCGGGCAACAGCACGAGTTCGAGCTCGGCGATGAGCAAGCTGCTGGAACGCAACCAGAGCTCGCAGCCCCAGCCCAACGCCCAGGGCAATACGCCCAAACCCGGCGAGAACGCGGCCAATGCCACCGGCTCGGCCGGGGGCGCCGCAACGCTCTCGCTGGCGGGGGGCACGGCCACTATCTGGGCGGACAAGGCGACCAATTCGCTGGTCATCACCGCCGGGCAGCGCACGCTGCGTGCGGTCAACGCGGTCATCGACAAGCTTGACATCCGCCGCGCACAGGTCCTGGTGCAGGCCATCATCGTGGCCGTGTCGGTCGACAAGGCGGCCGATCTGGGCGTCAACTGGGTGGTCGACGCTACCAACACCGCCGCCGCACTCGGCGGTTTCATCGCGCCGATCGGGGGTGTATCGGGTATCGATCTCTACAACGACATCGCCAACCCCAGCAACCTGGCCTCGAATCAGCCGACCGGCACCACAATCGGCATCGGCAAGCTCACTGCGAGCGGTGTTAACTTTGCGGCCATCCTGCGCGCGCTGCAGACCGACACGCGCACCAACATCATTGCCACGCCCCAGGTCGTCACGCGCGACAACCAGGAAGCCAAGATGGAGGTGGCACAGGAAGTTCCCTTCCTGACCGGCCAGTATTCGACCACCAACGGTACCGGCAGCGCCTTCCAGACCATCGAGCGCGAGGAAGTCGGCACCATCCTGACCGTGACGCCGACCATCAACGAAGGCGACGCGGTGCTGCTGAAGCTGCAGATTGAGAGCTCGAGTCTGGCGGGCGCGACCGCGGGCGCGGTCGACCTGATCACCAACAAGAATGTGATCACCACCAGCGTGCTGATCAAAGACGGTAACACGCTGGTGCTCGGCGGCCTGATCCAGGACAACGTGACCAACAGCCAGAACGCTGTGCCGCTGCTGGGCCACATTCCGTTCATCGGCGAACTGTTTCGCGTGCGCAATACCGACAAGACCAAGACCGACTTCCTGATCTTCCTGCAGCCGCACATCCTGCGGGATGACCGGCAGGCAGCCATGGAGACTGACGCCAAATACAATTACGTGCGCGAAGAGCAGCGCCGTCTGAACAAAGATCAGGATGCCAAGCTGCCGCTGCTGCCGTTCCAGCCGGCCGATGTGTTGCCGGACATCCACAACGGTGAGACGCAGGGCGGCATACTCGGCGCGGGCGACATCGGCGCCCCGGATACTCCCTCGGGCGATAGCAATAAATCGGGATCGCCCGGCGCGGCGAGTACGCCGCTGGCGCCCGGCCCGGCTGTCACTCCGGCAGCCCCACCGGCAACACCGGCGGCAACACCGGCGGCAACACCGGCAGGAACCGCGCCGTGAGTGAGGCGGCCGAGAAAATTCCCGAGCGCATTCAGAGCGACATGCGGCTGCCATTCACGTTCGCGCGCCGCCATGGCGTGCTGGTGCGCGGCGTCGTCAATGGCGTCGCCGACTGCGTCTACCGGGTTCCCGCGTCGGCGCTGGCGCTGGCCGAAGCGCGTCGCTATCTGCAGATGCCCCTGACGCTCACGGCCGTCGAAAACGACGCCTTCGATGAACTGCTGCGCAAGACCTACGAGGGCGGCGGCGAGTCGATGCAGATGGGGCTTGATGAAACCACGGACCTGGCGCACCTCGCGCAGGAATTGCCCGAGCAGGCGGATCTGCTCGAGAGCAACGATGATGCCCCCATCATTCGTCTCATCAATGCGGTGCTGACCCAGGCGATTCGCGAGAACGCCTCCGACATTCACGTCGAGCCGTTCGAAAATCGCCTGGTGGTGCGTTTCCGCGTCGATGGCATTCTGCGCGAAGTGTTGCAGTCCAAGCGCGGCGTGGCACCGCTCGTAGTCTCGCGCATCAAGGTCATGTCCAAGCTCGACATCGCCGAGAAGCGTCTGCCGCAGGACGGCCGCATCAGTTTGCGCATCGCCGGTCGCGCGGTCGATGTGCGCGTATCGACCATTCCCTCGGGCCACGGCGAGCGCGTGGTGCTGCGCCTGCTCGACAAGCAGGCCGGCCGACTCGATCTGGACGCGCTCGGCATGGGCGGGGATACCCAGCGGCACATGGACGAGTTGATCCACAAGCCGCACGGGATTCTGCTGGTCACCGGACCAACCGGCTCGGGCAAGACCACGACGCTCTACGCCGCACTCGAGCAGCTCAACGACAACACCCAGAACATCATGACGGTCGAGGATCCGATCGAGTACTACATCGACGGCATCGGTCAGACCCAGGTCAATACCAAGGTGGAGATGACCTTCGCACGCGGGCTTCGCGCCATCCTGCGCCAGGATCCGGACGTGGTGCTGGTCGGCGAAATCCGCGACCTGGAGACCGCGCAGATCGCCGTGCAGGCGAGCCTCACGGGCCACCTGGTGCTCTCGACGCTGCACACCAATACCGCCGCGGGCGCGCTCACGCGGCTGCGTGACATGGGCATCGAGCCTTTCCTGCTGTCCTCGAGCCTGATCGGCGTGCTGGCGCAGCGGCTGGTGCGCGTGCTCAATCCCGATACCCGCCAGGCATTCCAGGCCGGCGAATACGAGCGCCGGCTGCTCGGGCTGAAGCCTGATGAAGCCTCCCCGACGCTCTATCGGCCCGGGCGCGATCCGGCCGGCGGCTATCGTGGCCGCACCGGCATCTACGAGCTGATCCTGATCGACGATCAGCTGCGCACCATGATTCACGACGGCGTTGGCGAGCACGACCTGGAACGCTACGCCCGTAAGTTCACCCCCTCGATCCGCGACGACGGCCTCGCGCGGGTGCTCAAGGGCGAGACCACCATCGAAGAAGTCCTGCGCGTCACGCGCGAGGACTGACGCCCCCGCGCGCGATCACGGTCGATGGGAGCCTTCGAATACACCGCCCTCGATACCGCCGGGCGCTCGCGCAAGGGCGTCATCGAAGGCGATACCGCGCGCCACGTGCGCTCGCTGCTGCGTGAAAAACAGCTGCTGCCGGTCACCATCGAGGCGGTTGCGGACGAAGCATCGCGCAAGCGAAGCGGCGCCCGGTTCTCGCTGCGGCGCGGCGTCTCGGCCGCCGATCTGTCGCTGCTGACGCGCCAGCTCTCGACGCTGGTGCGGGCGGGCCTGCCGCTGGAGGAGGCGTTGCTGGCGGTGTCGGAGCAGACCGAGCGGCCGCGCGTGCAGAGCATCGTGCTCGGAGTGCGCGCCAAGGTGGTCGAGGGCCACACCCTCGCAAACGGACTGGACGAATTTCCGAGCGTCTTCCCCGAAATCTATCGGGCCACGGTGGCCGCCGGCGAGCACTCGGGCCACCTGGATGCGGTGCTCGAACGGCTCGCGGACTACACCGAATCGCGCGAGCAGATGCGGCAAAAGATCATGGGCGCGATGCTCTATCCGATCGTGCTCACCGTCATGTGCTTTGCGATCGTGTCGATTCTGCTCACCTATGTGGTGCCAAAGGTGGTGGAGGTATTCGAGGCCAATCGCGCCAAACTGCCGCTCGCGACGCAGGTACTCGTCGGCGTCAGCGGCTTTTTGCGCAACTATGGCATCTGGCTGCTGCTGCTCATCGGCGTGGTCTCGTTCCTGGTCTGGCGCGCCCTGCAGCAGCGCGCGACACGCTGGCGATTTCACCGCACGCTGCTGCGCGTGCCGATCATGGGTCGCATCGTGCGCGGCTTCAACACCGCGGCCTTCACGCGCACCCTCAGCATTCTCACCGCCAGCGCCGTCCCGGTGCTCGATTCGCTGCGCATCGCGAGCGAGGTGGTCATCAACCTGCCGATGCGCGATGCGGTCGGTGAAGCCGCGGCGCGCGTGCGCGAAGGCGCACCGATCGGCAAGTCCCTGTCCCAGAGCCGGCTGTTTCCGCCCATGACCATCCACCTGATCTCCAGTGGCGAGTCCAGCGGCCAGCTGCAGGCCATGCTCGAGCGGGCGGCGGTAAATCAGGAGCGGGAACTGGAGGGGCTGCTGGCGGCATTGGTGGGCCTGCTCGGGCCGGTGCTCATCGTCGGCATGGGCCTGATCGTCATGGGCATCGTATTTGCGATGCTGTTACCGATTTTTGAAATGAATCAGCTGATTCGTTGAATGTGCCGTTGCATCGGCATTTGATTCGCATTATTTTCGGCGCAACCTGCAACTGGGGCGGGCAATCGTAAGGCTCCTAACCGAAGACCATCGCCATGGGTGGAAATCCGGACTCTGACGAATACGAGGAAGATGACGCCGTCGAGATCACCGGGGATGATGATCTCGATCTTGATCGCGCCATCAAGGATATGGAGATCGCCAAGCGCCGCACCGTCAAGGTCGGCGAACCGGCCTGGCGGCGGCTGGAACAGCGCCTGGAGCAAAAACGCACCGCCGAATTGATCAGCGACCTGGAAGACTACGATATCGGCGCCGAGGAACCCGCCGCGCAGAGCGGTCACGCCAAGGTCCGCCGCCGTTAATCAACTGCCCTGGCGCGTTGCCTTGAGCTTGCCCACCGGTGGGTTTGGGGTGCGCCGCACTACGCCCACCACGACGCCTTCGATCAGCAGCCCTTCCTGCTTCAGATCGATCCGCAGCGGCTCGAAATCCGAATTCTCCGGCATCAGCCACACCGTGGTGCCTTCCTGCCGGTAGCGTTTGACCGTGACCTCATTCTCGAGCCGTGCGACCACGATCTGGCGCTGGCGGACTTCGCTGGTGCGATGCACGGCCACGAGGTCGCCATCGAGAATGCCGGCATCGCGCATGCTCATGCCGACCACTTTGAGCAGGTAATGCGGCCGCGGCTGGAAGGTGGCCGGATCGATCTGCAGATGCTCGACAATATTTTCTTCCGCCAGGATCGGCCGGCCGGCGGCAACGGACCCCACCAGCGGCAGCCCCATCTGCTCGCGCAGCGTGTCCTGCAGCTGTATGCCCCGGGAGGCGCCCGGGAGCAGCTGGATGACGCCCTTGCGCGCCAGCGTGCGCAGGTGTTCCTCTGCGGCGTTGGGCGAACGAAAGCCCAGCTCGGCGGCAATCTCGGCACGGGTGGGCGGCATACCGGTTTCGGACAGGCTGCGCTGGATGTAACGCAGGACCCGGACTTGGCGTGGCGTCAGATCACTCATACTGTAATTATATACAGTAAATGGCCCCACGCCACAATGCCGGCAAATTCGGCCCAATTTGGGAGCAATTTGTGGGGCTTCACTGACAAGTGAATGCGAAATCCCTATTGCATTAATAGGTTAAATTTGGTCAAGTTGGCAGCCGCAAAATCGCCCGGAGCGTACCTGTTTCGGCGGAATGCGGTTTTTATCCTGAGAGTCTAAAGGGGACTGAAATGAACAAGAGTATTGTTGTGAAGCTGGCCGCGGCGGCTGCGATCGTTGCGCTCGCCGGCTGCACGGACATCAAGCCGCTGCAGGCTGATGTCGATAACCTGAAGCAGCAGGTGAGCAAGCTGCAGACCGAAGTTGATGCGGCCAAGTCATCGGCTGATTCCGCTTCGCGTGCCGCCAGCGCGGCTCAGAGCTCCGCCAACCAGGCTGCTACGGCTGCCCAGGGCGCGCAGAGCACGGCCAATCAGGCACTGTCGGCGGCGCAGGCTGCTCAGTCCTCGGTTGACGCCACCAACGAGAAGATCGACCGCATGTTCAAGAAGTCGGTTTCGAAGTAATTCGACCGGCCTGTTGAACCTGAAAACGCCGCGTTGCGCGGCGTTTTCATTGGTGAGTTCTTGTCACAGCGCGTCCGGCTGACTATCCGTCAGCTGGATGCGCGTGTGTTTCTCAGGCGCCAGCCAGGGCTCCGATGAGCCCGTACATCCCGATACCGAGCGCCGCAATCGCGTCGCCCGCAATCAGACCACCCCCGAGTAGCGACACGAAGCTCATATCGCTGGGCAGTTGCTGCGTCCGGCCTGCACCGCGCCGCCTGAGCGCCCAATCGAGCGCATCACCGAGTACTGACCCACCGGCGAACCACGCTGAGGTGGGCAGATTGACGAAGCCGCCGAACGATGAGGCATAGGGTGAGGGCAGCAGCACCGCGAAGATCGTAAAGTCCACCGCCCTGGCGGCATTGCCGCTGCCCCGCCACTTACCGTAACGGCGGTTCGCGGCAATGAGCTTACGCAGTATCTCGGTCGCCAAGCCGAACGCCACCCCCACCATGATTGCCGTGCGCTGATAGGGTTTATCGTCGGTGAGGCTGCGCAGCGCGCCGACAAATTTATAGGTCATGGCCGAGGTCCACTGCACCGGCTGCTCCGAAGCACTCATGACCGTCTGGTCCTGGAGCAGGACCGGATAGGCCGCCATGAAGAGCTTGGCAAAGGCCACGGCGCTGATCGCACCCATGACGATGCCCGCGACCTGGTAGCGAAACTGGATGCTGCGGCTGGTCCCGAGCCGGCGGCCCGTGGACCTATCCTGCTGCATGTCCGAACCCACGCTGATCGCCACCAGCAGCGCGGTGCCGGCCATGAGTCCGACCGTGGCGTCCTTCAGGCCGAGCATGGCCATCAGGATCACGGTGACCACGAATGCCGAGGAGATCGGATTCCAGTCGGTCAGCCCCTGCGAGATCCCGTTGACGAGGGCGAACACGAATACCAAAGCCAGTGCGAAGATCAGGAAACCTGCCGGCTGACCGAGCAGCTGGGTGCCTGCCCAGACCGTGGCAATGCCCCAGAAAATCACCCACACGACCAGCCGTCCGATCTGGGTCTTCTTCCAGGGTTCGACGTCCTTTGGCACCGGTTTCAGCGCGTCGGCGCCGGCCCGGCGCGCGCGCTGCAAGGCATCCTTGAGGATCAGCGTCATGTCGATGATCGAGGCGCCGAGAATCATCCCGAGCGCAATCAGGAAAGTGATCTTGCGAAACGGCTCCCCGGCGTGCAGCCAGCCGATGCTGACAAAGTAGGGAACCAACGCCTGCCACGTGAGAGCCGCCACCAGCGCCGGGATGCCCACGCGCGCGCCCACCACCATGCCGGCGCCTACCGTGGACATCGACAGTCCCGTGGCACCCAGCCAGGCACTACGCGCCGTGGCAATGCCCGAGACAAAGCCCCCGAGCATGCCTCCACCCAGCGTTGCCACCGAGCGCTTGAGCAGTTCCGGATCGGTCAGGGCGCGAAGAATGTTCGCGACCGCCAGCCCGCTCGGATACACCAGATTGAGTCGATCGACGAGTATCGGCGTGTAGAGCATGCCGACTCCGGCGCCATACATGCCGATGCAGAGCATATAAAGCACCAGGTGCAGCACGGGCGGCTGCGGCAAGCCCATCCACACCATGGCCTGGATCACCACCGCCATGGCACTCATGCCCGCCACCGAGGCGGCAGTCGTCTGGATGTAGTTGGCCCCGTGCTTGCCCTCGGCGCCGTAACCGTAAGTGACCGTCGATCCCAGAATGCCGGCCAGCACCTGGCCACCGACGAAGAAGCCCAGCGAGAAATTCATGTACGAGGCGGTGACACCGCCGAGCGGCCCCAGGATCAGGATGCCGATGGCTCCGAGCAGCAGATGGTACTTCCATGTGTCGATGGCGGGCAGCCATCGCCATCGTGGAGCAGCCATTAGAACCGCAGCAGCGCCGAACCCCAGGTAATTCCGCCGCCGAGCGCCTCGAGCAGCAGCAGATCTCCGGGCTTGATACGCCCGTCGCGCACACCCACATCCAGCGCCATCGGCACCGAAGCGGTGGAGGTGTTGCCGTGCTCCTGCACGGTGACGATCACGCGCTCCATGGGCATCGACAACTTTTTGGCCACCGCCTGGATGATGCGGAAATTCGCCTGGTGTGGCACCAGCCAGTCGATGGCGGACTTCTCGATGCCATTGGCAGCCAGCGTCTCATCAACGATGCGGCCAAGCAGGGTGACGGCGACCTTGAACACCTCGCTGCCGGCCATCCGGATGTGGTTACCCGGTGCCATGGTGCCGGGCGCCCGGCCGCGACTGGGCCCACCCGTGCAGTAGAGCAGGTGCTGGTAGCTGCCATCGGAATGCAGGTGGGTCGAAATGATCCCCGGCTGCGCCGACGGCGCCAGCACCACGGCACCCGCGCCGTCACCGAACAGGATCGCCGTGCCGCGGTCGGTATAGTCGGTGATGCGCGAGAGCACTTCCGATCCCACCACCAGCGCCCGCTTGGCCTCTCCCGCCCGCACGAATTTATCGGCCACGCCGAGCGCATACATGAAGCCGCTGCACGCAGCCTCCAGGCTGAAGGCCGGGGCACCGGCACAGCCCAGCCGGGCCTGCAGCAGGGAACCGCAGTTGGGGAATATCAGGTCGGGCGTGGTCGTGCCATAGGAAATCAGATCGATGTCCTCGGGCCGCAGGCCGGCCGCGGCAATCGCCTTGCGTGCGGCCTGCTCAGCCATGTCGACGTTGGATTCGTCATCGCCGATGATGTGGCGACGCTCGATTCCCGTGCGCTCGCGGATCCAGACATCGCTGGTGTCCAGGCGCTGCTCGAGCTCGAAGTTCGTGAGAATCTTCGCCGGCAGATAGCTGCCGGTGCCGACAATCTTGGAATACACGCCGATGCTGCCCAGGCGCGGCGCCGTGCTATTCCTGGCTTTCCGGCTCCGCTTTCTGTTCGATCACGCGGCGACCGCGATAGAAACCATCAGGCGTGATGCAATGACGCAGGTGCTGCTCACCCGACTGCGCATCGACCGACAGTGCGGGCGTTGACAGCCCGTCGTGGGAACGATGCATGCCGCGCTTGGACGGTGTCTTGCGGCTTTTTTGTACGGCCATGATCCAATCTCTCCTCGAACAAATTCGTAACTAACCTTCATCTTTGCCGCCGCGCTCGAGCAGCGCCTTCAGGTCGGCGAAAGGCCGCACGGTGGCGCCCTCCTCGACCGCAGCGGCCTTTGGTCCCGCTGGCGTTGCGACCGCCGCATCCGGCGCCGCTACACCGCAGCCCGAGCCCGCATCGTGCAGCGGCACGATCGGGATTGCGAGCAGCACTTCTTCGGCCACGAGCGCCGCCAGGCTCAGGCGGCCCTCCGGCGCGAGATATGTCTCCCAACCGGCAGGCGCTTCCTCAGCTTCCCGCTCCGTCTCAACCACCAGCACCGGCGAATGCGACTCCACGGTCAGCGGCATCGGTGCCATGCAGCGCTGGCAGATCACCTGCAGCTGCGCGCGCAGCTCCACATCGGCCACCGCGAATCCCTGCTCCCGGCCAAAGCGCACCTGTGCCTGCACCTGGCCGTCTCCGGCGCCGAACTCCGGCGGCATGTCCGGCAGCTCCGCCACGGGGATCTCAAATTCGAACGCCGCTCGCGAGTCCGCCAGCTTTCTGACGTCGCGTAGCTTCAAGGCGCCGCCCGACATGGGTCGCGTATAATAATTGCAGTGCCGCGGCGAGTCAAAACTTCCAAGACTTTCAAGCCTTTGAGATCGCTTTAGTGTTGATCCTGGCGTCCACTTCCCGCTATCGGAGGGAGTTGCTCGCCCGGTTGCGCCTGCCATTCCAGGCCGTAGCGCCCGAAGTCGACGAAGCCCCGCTGCCGCTGGAGACACCGCTGGAACGGGCGCAGCGCCTGGCTCTTGCCAAGGCCGCAGCCATCAGCGGGCAGCGCGAGGATGCTACCGTGATTGGCAGCGATCAGGTGGCCGTCTGCAAGGGCGAGCTGCTGGGCAAGCCCGGCAACGCCGCGCGCTGCTGCGAGCAGCTGCGGTGGCTGTCCGCCTCGGCCGCGGTGTTTCACACCGCCGTGGCCGTGCTGCAGCCCGCCAGCGGCAAGCACATCGAGTTCGTCGACACCACCACGGTCTACTTCCGAGCGCTTGAGCCGGCCGAGATCGAGCGCTACATCGAAGCCGAGCAGCCCTTTGATTGCGCCGGCGGCTTTCGCTGCGAAGCGCTTGGAATCAGCCTGTTTGCGCGCATCGTCAGCGAGGACCCCACCGCCCTCATCGGTCTGCCGCTGATCGCAGTGGGGCGGGCTCTGCGCCAGCTCGGATACGAGATACCCTAGGACAGGCGGTCGAGCACCGCGCGCAGTTCCTGCGGCAAGGGCGCATTGAAGCTCTGCGCGCCGCCTCCCGGCCAGGAGAAGGCGAGGCTGTGGGCATGCAGGAACATCCGCTTCAGCCCCAGCTCCCGGATTTCGTCATTGGCAGCCTCGGCACCATATTTTTCATCGCCCAGAACCGGATGGCCGCACCAGGCCGCATGCACGCGGATCTGGTGCGTGCGACCGGTTCGCAGCGTCGCCTCGATCAGGGTGGCACGCGAGCCGTAGTGCTCCACGGGTTTGAATTCGGTCAGGGCTTCCTTGCCGCGCTCATCGACCTTGACGGTGCGCTCGCCGCCCACGCGCAGATCCGTCCGCAGCGGCGCATTGACGCTCTTGCGCCCGAGTTTCCATCGACCCGACAGTAGCGCCAGGTACTTCTTCTGCACCGACCCCTGCCGCAGCAGCGCGTGTACCGTGCGCAGCGCCGAGCTGCGCCGGGCCACCAGCAGACAGCCGCTGGTGTCGCGGTCAAGCCGGTGGCAGAGCTCCAGGGTCTCAGTCGGCCGCGATGCCCGCAGCGCCTCGATGACCCCGAAAGAGAGGCCGCTGCCGCCATGCACGGCGAGCCCCGAGGGCTTGTCGAGCACCAGCAGGCGCTCGTCCTCATGAATGATGGCGCGTTCGACCGCATGAATCAGGCCCGGCGGCACACGCGGCGGCGCCCCGGGTACGACCGGCTCGGCTTCCTGCACCGGGGGCACCCGCACCGAATCGCCCTGGACGAGCCGCTGTTCGGGTCCCGCACGCCGTCCATTGACGCGAACCTCGCCGCGCCGTATCAGGCGAAAAATGCGGGTCCGCGGCACTCCCACGAGCAATTGCCCGAGCAGCTTGTCGAGCCGCAGGCCCTGCGTTTCCGCATCGATTTCGACGTGCCGGACGGCACTGCGCGGGCTCTTCGGAGGGCTCTGTTCTGCTTCGGCCAAATGTCACTCCTGTCACAGCCAACGCTTAAGTGTTTGTTTTTCAGCGCCGTGGGCGGCTATAATCCGACCGTTGTCAACAGCTTAAGGGCCGCGACAACAAGACTGCGGCCTGAACGCCGCATGGTAGTTGGTCCTCGATATCGAGGCCATCGCGCATGAGTCGGCCGACCCGGTCCGCGCTCGCCGTCGTTGCTCCTCCGCAAGTTCGAGCCCACGAGCGCGCCGCTGGTCAGTGGACCTCAAGAGTTTTCCGGCGCGCCGCCAGTCATGGCGGCCACGAGTCAATGACAGACAGTCGATCAAAAAATCGATGACCATCACGACGCGCCAACCAACCTTCGAGCGCTCCGCTGCCCGAGGCGGCTCCGCAAACCTGCCCCCACACGTGCAGGTTTCGGAACCATCGGCCTCTCATTCAATTCTGGCAGAGGCAAATGAAAAGAATGTTAGTGAATGCGACCCAGCAGGAAGAACTGCGGGTCGCGATGGTGGATGGACAGAAGCTCTATGACCTGAGCATCGAGATACCGTCAAGGGAACAGAAAAAAGCCAATATCTACAAAGCGCGTATCTCCCGGGTCGAGCCCTCGCTCGAGGCGGCTTTCGTCGATTACGGCGCGCAAAGGCATGGCTTTCTGCCGCTGAAGGAGATTTCCAAGGAGTACTTCCGCAGCCAGCCCCAGGGCGGCCGGCTGAACATCCGCGAGCTGGTCTCCGAGGGCCAGGAGCTGCTGGTGCAGGTGGAGAAGGAAGAGCGCGGCAACAAAGGCGCGGCACTGACCACCTTTGTCAGCCTGGCAGGCCGCTTCCTGGTGCTCATGCCGAATAACCCCCGCGCCGGCGGCGTGTCGCGCCGCATCGAAGGCGAAGAGCGCGACCAGATGCGGGAGGTCATGAACCAGCTGGTGGTGCCCGACAGCATGGGCGCCATCGTCCGCACGGCCGGCGTGGGTCGCACCGCGCCCGAGCTGCAGTGGGATCTGGACAATCTCAAGACGCAATGGGAAGCGATCGATGAGGCGGCCAAGACCCGCGGCGCCCCGTTTCTGGTCTACCAGGAGAGTGATGCGGTCACGCGAGCACTGCGCGACTACTTGACCGACGACATCGGCGAGATCCTGGTGGACGACGAGAGCGCGTTCCAGAAGGCGCAGGAGTACATGGAGCGCTTCATGCCCAATGATGCGCATCGCAAGCTCAAGCTCTACAGCGATGACATCGCGCTGTTCACACGCTACCAGATCGAGAGCCAGATCGAGTCGGCCTACGCACACAAGGTGCAGCTGCCCTCGGGCGGCAGCATCGTCATCGACTACACCGAAGCATTGGTATCGATCGACATCAACTCCGCGCGTGCCACGCGCGGCGGCGATATCGAAACCACCGCCTGCAACACCAACCTCGAAGCGGCTGAGGAAATCGCCCGCCAGCTGCGCATCCGCGACATCGGTGGCCTGATTGTCATCGACTTCATCGATATGGAGTCGACCAAGAATCAGCGCGACGTCGAGGACCGGCTGCGCGATGCCATGAAAATGGACCGGGCACGCATCCAGATCGGGCGCCTGTCGCGCTTCGGCCTGCTTGAAATGTCGCGCCAGCGCCTGCGTCCAAGCCTCGGCGAATCCAGCCACCTGGTGTGCCCGCGCTGCAACGGCATTGGCAGCATCCGCAGCGTCGAATCGATGGCGCTATCGATCCTGCGCCTGGTCAGCGAGGACGCGCGCAAGGAGCGCACCTCGCGCATCATCGTGCAGTTGCCGGTGGACGTTGCCACCTATCTCATCAACGAGAAGCACGACGCGCTGCGGGCGCTTGAGGACAAGGGTCACGCACAACTGGTGATCGTTCCCAACCCGCACATCCAGACTCCCGAGTATTCGATCCGCCGCGTTCGCGAGGATGAGGCTCTGCTGCCTGAGAATTCGCAGGTCAGCTACCAGATCCCGGTGGCTCCTCCGAGCGTCGATCCGATCGCCGAACGCGCGCGCCCGCCTGCCGAGCAGCCGGCCGTCGCGGCTCTGCTGCCGAAGACGGCCGCGCCGCTGATGCCCACACCGGTGGTATCGGCACCCACCCCGGTGGCCGCCACGGAGGCCGAGGAATCCCAGGGTTCCGGTTTCTGGGGTCGTGTCAAACGATGGTTCGGCAGCGATGAAATCGGCAGTGAGCCGCAGCTGGCGCCGCAGGCAACTACCGACGCCCCCAGTGAGCCCCGACGAGAGCCGCGTCGCGGCAACGGTGGCGGCGGCTCGAGCCGCGATGGCGGCGGCCGAGGGCGCGGACGTCGCCCTGACCGGCGCCCGGATGGCGCGCGGCGCGATGGGCCGCGACGCGATGGTCGCGACACGGGTATGCGTACGGACGCACCACGCGGCGATGGCGGCCGCGGCCCCGATCGCCCCCGCGACGAGCCACGCCGCGAGCCGCGGCGCGATGAGCCGCGCCGGGACGAACCGCGCCGCGATGAACCGCGTCCGCAGGTCGAAGGACAAGCAGCCACCGAAGCGGCCGATCAGCAGCACGGTCCTATGGCGGCCCAGCCGGCCATGGATCGCCCGCGCAGCGGGCGTTCGCGCCGGGGTGGTCGCCGCCGCAGACGCGGCGGCGGCGGTGGCAACCGGGACGGGATGCCGGCCTCCGGCCTTCCCGGCGGCGCTAACGGCGCAGCCGATGATGGCGGTAGCCAGGGCGAATCGGGCTCACACGGCTGGGGACATTCCGAAGGCGCGGAGCACGAGCCGCGCGGCCGGGACACCCAGGGTGATGAGGGCGGCGGCGGTGCACCTCGCAACGACTCGCCTCATTACGAGTCGCCTCGGAACGACGCATCTCGGAACGACGCATCTCGGAACGACGCATCTCGGAACGACGCACCGCGGAACGACGCACCGCCGGCACATTCCCAGGGCGGCCATGAGGGCGGTGGGCAGGCCCAGGCACCGGCACCGGCGCCCGAGGCTCGTCCGTCGGTGATGTGGTCGTCAGCGCCTACATTCCCGCCACCGGGCGGCACCACCCGCGAAGATTAGTCAGCGTCCGGCTTCGAGCAATGCGGCGACGGCGGCGACGTCGTCCGCCGTGTTGACGTCGGGGCCGGGTGGGACGCTGGCGCGCTCGACGCGAATGTCCATCGCATTTTCAAGCGCTCGCAGTTGCTCGAGCTTCTCGAGCTGCTCGAGCGGGCTCGGCGGCAGCGCCGCCAATCGCAGCAAGGAGGCCACCCGATACGCATACAGGCCCAGATGCCGGTGTGCGAGAGCGTGACTGCGCTGGCTTGAAAGTCCCGCCGGCGCCCCGTCCCGCGACCAGGGGATCGGTGCGCGGCTGAAATACAGCGCACGCTGCCGCTCGTCGGCGACCACTTTCACGACATTGGGATCGAGCAGCGCCGCGACTGAATCGAGCGGCATGCTCAAAGTAGCCAGATCCGCGCCCGGGTATCTCGCCAGCAAATCCGCTACCTGATCGAGCAGCGCTTCGGGCATCAGGGGTTCATCGCCCTGCAGGTTCACGACAATATCGCCATCGGCCCAGCGCTCGCGGCGCGCTATTTCGGCGATCCGGTCGGTGCCAGAGGCGTGCCCGCGATCTGTCATCTGCGTTTCGCCGCCAAGCTCGCGAACGCGTTGCGCGATGCGTTCATCGTCCGTGGCTACGATGACCTGGGCTGCCCCCGAGCGTCGCGCACGTTCATAGACCCACTGGATCATCGCCTTGCCGGCCAGCAACAGCAGCGGTTTGCCCGGCAGCCGCGCAGAGCCAAAGCGCGCCGGAATGACGACGCGAAACATCCCGCGGCGCCTAGGTCTCGAGCAGCGGGTCGGTCGGAGTCAAAACCCGCGCTTCATCCTCGAGCATGACGGGGATGCCATCGCGAATCGGAAAAGCCAGCCGATCACCGCGGCAGATCAGCAGCTGCTGCTTGCGTTCGTACCGCAGGGAGCCCTTGCAGATCGGGCAGGCCAGTATATCGAGCAGTCGTGCGTCCAATTCACACTCCAAGCGCGCGCCGCAGACGCGCCATTAGTGCTGCGGCATCGGCATCGGCCAACTGGGCCGCGACCGGCAGAAACCAATAATCTGCTCCCCCGAGCTTGCTGCATTTTACCGCATCCTTCTCGGTCATCAGCACCGGCAATCCGTCGGCGAAGCGAATCTGCGCGTCGCGGTAGCGATGATGGTCCGGAAAGGGGTGTTCGAGGACCGTTAGCCCGGCCGCGCGTAGCGTTGAAAAGAAACGCTGTGGATTGCCGATACCGGCCACTGCATGCACGCGCTGTCCGGCAAAGCTTGCGAGCGGGCGCGGATCGCCGCCGCCCAGGGGTACGAGCGTATTGCCTACCAGATCCATTCTGAAGGCGCTGCGCAGCGACAGCGCCTGATCGGAGTCAGCAGCGCCGTTGAGCACCACGGCGTCAACATGCTCGATGCGCTGGCGCGGCTCCCGCAGCGGACCCGCAGGCAGAAGATAGCCGTTGCCGAAGCCACGTTCGGCGTCGACTACCGCGATTTCAAAATCCCGCGCCATCGCCAGATGCTGCAGGCCATCATCCGAGAGGATCACGTTCGCCCCGGCATCGAGCAGCAGCTTTGCGGCTCGCAACCGCTGGCGACACACCGCCACCGGTACGCCCGTGCGCCGGCGCAGCAGCACGGCCTCATCGCCGACCACATCCGGGTCACTCTCAGGCTCGACCCGCAGCGGCGTCGAACCGCGCGCAGCGGTGCCCCCATAGCCGCGCAACACGATGCCGGGTGCGAGGCCTTCGGCACGCAGCCTGGCGCTCAGCCAGATCACGAGCGGGGTCTTGCCGCTGCCGCCAACCGTGAGATTGCCGACTACGACGACTGGGCGCTGCAGACGCCCGGAGTGCCGCCAGCCGCGCTCGTAGGCGGCGCGGCGCAGCTGCACGCTCAGGCCGAAAAGCCAGGAGAGCGGCCGCAGCGCCAGCGGCGGCGGCGTAGTGCGATACCAGATCTGTTGCAGCCGCGGGGCCACGTGTGCGCCCTGCGCCTAGGCGCTGAACTGCAGCCGGTGCAGCTCCGCATAGGCACCGCGCCGTTCCAGCAGCTCGGCGTGCTCGCCATACTCCACCACCTCCCCGTCGCGCAGTACCAGGATGCGATCGGCCTTCTCCACCGTCGAGAGTCGGTGTGCAATCACGAAAGTCGTGCGGTTGCGCAGCAGCTGGTCGAGAGCAGCCTGGATGTGGCGTTCCGCCGCCGTGTCCAGCGCCGAGGTGGCTTCATCGAGTATCAGTATCGGTGTGTCACGCAGCAGCGCGCGTGCGATCGCGATGCGCTGGCGCTGTCCACCCGACAGCATCACGCCGCGATCGCCCACCTCCGTGTCCAGACCCTGCGGCAGCTGCTCGACAAATTCCATGACATAGGCCGCGCGCGCGGCCGCCTGCAGCTGCGCCTCGCTGATGTCGCTGGCGCCAAAGATGATGTTGTTGCGGATCGTATCGTTGAACAGCACCACCTCCTGGCTGACGAGGCTGATCTGACGGCGCACATCCCGCAACGAGTACTCACGGATATCCACGCCATCGATGAGCACGCTGCCGCTGGTGGGGTCGTAGAAACGCGCCAGCAGCGACA
Organism: uncultured Gammaproteobacteria bacterium; assembly: GCA_963819195.1. Taxonomy (GTDB): domain Bacteria; phylum Pseudomonadota; class Gammaproteobacteria; order Steroidobacterales; family Steroidobacteraceae; genus FEN-1191. The sequence continues at coordinate 259,390 of CAWFVL010000002.1, read as the reverse complement.
CCAGCGTCGATTTGCCGCTGCCGGACCGGCCGACGATGGCGACGGTGGCACCGGCCGGCACGCTGAGCGAGATATGACGCAGTACCGCGCCCTTCTCCGTGGCGTACTCGAAGCCGACATCGCGGAATTCCACTTCGCCGCGGGCGCGGCCGAGCGGGCGCGTGCCACCCTGCGGCTCACCGGGCGTGTCGAGTACTTCGAACACGCTCGACCCCGCGGCGATGCCCTGCTGCATCGGTCCGGCCACCGCCAGCACGCGCTTGAGCGGCTGCAGCACCTGGAACAGCGCCAGCAGGAAGGGGAAGAATCTTGCCACCGTCAAAGTGCCAGCCTGCAACTCGCGATTGGCGATGTAGAGCACCGAAGCCAGGCCGACCGCGGCGATCATCTGCACGATGGGGTTGGCGCTGGCACGCGCATTGATCAGCCGCACGTTGGTGCTGCGGTTCAGTTCGTTGGCCGCCTCGAACAGGCGCGCGACATGTCCCTGCGCGTTGAAGACCTTGACCACACGATGCGCATCCAGCGCCTCCTTGGTGACGCGCGTGACATCGCCCATCGAATTCTGAATGCGCTTGCTATAGCGGCGGAAGCGGACATTGACCTTGCGCACCAGCCACGCGATCGCGGGCGCCACGAACAGTGCGTACAGCGCCAGGCGCCAGTTGAGGTAGAACAGCGCGCCGACATTGAACACTATCGAGAGCGAGTCGCGGATGATGACAGTCAGTGCATCGGTGGTTGCCGCGGCCACCGTCTCGGCGTTGTACGTGAGCCGCGACAGCATGGTGCCGGAGGACTCGCGATCGTAAACCGAGGTCGGCAGTCGCAGGTAATGGGCGAACAGATCTTTGCGAATCGACTTGATGACCTGCCGGCCGACCCAGAATGGAAAGTAAGTCGCAAGATAGTCGCCGAGTCCGCGGACCGCGAAAATCCCGAGCACTGCCAGCGGCAGCCATTCCAGCACCTCGCGGTGCTGCTCCAGCGCCAGCGCGCTGGTCAGGTAGCTCTTGGTAAAGGTGATCGTCAGCAGGTCGGTGCCGGCATACAGCAGCATGCCGAGCACACCGAGCAGGTACATGCCCACAAAGGGACGCGCGTAGCGCAGCAGCCGGCGGTATACGCCGCGCGCCTGCTCGATGTTGGAGGCGCTGGCAGGACTGCCCGGCGCGGGTCGATTCAAGGCGATCCCGCTTGGGGCTCGGTGAGAGTGGCGACGTTCATCTGGGTGAATCCCAGATGGCCGAGCACATCCATGGCCGTGACCACCGATTGATGGCTCGCACGCCCATCGGCGCGGATCGTGACCGGCGCAGTACGCGCCGCGGCCGCACTGCTCTTGAGAATGGCGGCGCGCAGCGTGTCAGGACTGGAATTGACGAGTTCCCGGCCATTGACCAGGTAGGCACCAGCGGCACTGACCGAGATCACCAGTGCATCAGGCGCAACCCGCTCCTGGGCCTGATTGTTCACCTGCGGCAGGCGGATGCGCAGGCGCCCCTCGGCGGTGAAATTCGAGGACAACATGAAGAACACGACCAGCAGCAACACGACATCGATCAATGAAGTCACGTTGATCTCCGGCTCCTCGGTCCGGCGCGGCTTGAGGTTCATGCGAGCTCACCGTTCATCACGCTTGCGCAGCCTGTGAGGCGGGAGCCACGGCCGACGCGGATGGCGCGGACGAAGCAGGTGGCTGCAGATTCTGGGCTGCCGACGGCGCGCGTGCCGTAGCCGGTGGCGAGGCGACAGATTCGGGTGGCCGCCGGGCGGCGGCCTCGAACGAATCAACCAGCCGCAGCGCGTTCTTTTCCATTTCGATGACGATGCGCTCGACGCGACCGCGAAGATAGCGGTAGGCAATCAGCGATGGTATCGCCACGCACAGGCCCGCCGCAGTCGCCACCAGCGCCTCGGCGATGCCGCCCGACAGCATGCGCGGGTCGCCCGCTCCGCCCGCGTTGATGGCATTGAAGGCCTTGATGATACCGGTCACGGTTCCCAACAGACCCAGCAGCGGCGAGACGCCGGCGATGGTACCCAGCGTATTCAGGAATCGTTCGAGTTCGTGAACTGTGTGTCGGCCGGTATCCTCGAGACGCTCCATCAGCACTTCCCGGGGACGGTGCCGATTCAACAGGCCCGCGGCGAGCAGTCGGCCGAGCGGCGAATTCTGCTCCAGCGCCGCGATGACCTTGTCGTTGATCTGGTGCGTCTCGACCAGTTTCCAGACCTTTTGCATCAGGTCGGGCGGCAAAACGCGCCGATCCTGCAGCGTCCAGAGCCGCTCCAGTATGATGGCCGCGGAAACGACGGAACACAGCATGATGGGCCACATCAGCGTTCCGCCCGCCTGCACGATTTCCCACATTTCCGGCGTCGACTCCTACTGATTTTCGAGCGGCGGCCGCATGATACCTAAAGCCTGCTGCCCGCAGCGCAAATTCGAGACGCTGCACCTATGGACTATCACCCGCAATTGCTAGAGTCAGAGGGCCATGCCTCGCCGGTTAGCTAAAAAACTCGCGAACCTGATCCGTACGCGGCGCCACAAATGGTACCTGAACATTTTCGGCGACCGGTTAACGGACTCACATTTATGGACACTTAACCGCCACTCGATCACGGCTGCGTTCGGTGTCGGCATCGCGGTGAGCTTCATTCCGCTGCCGATCCATCTGCCGCTGGTGGTACTCGCGGCGCTGTGGTGGCGATTGAATCTCGCCGTGGCGATTGCGGCGACCTACCTGGTCAATCCCTTCACCATGGTCCCTGCCTACTATATGGCCTATCGGGTGGGGGCGGCGTTGCTGCGTTTCAAGCCGCACCATTTCGAATTCCACCTGACCTGGAACTGGCTCGAACACGGCCTGGGGCCCGCCTGGCGCCCCTTCCTGCTCGGCTGCCTGGTGTGCGGCGTGCTGCTGGGGCTGATAGGCCGCTTTGCACTCGAGGTCTCCTGGCGCATGGCGACCATGCATCGCTATCGGATCCGCCAGCAGCGACGCGCACTCAGGGCGTCGCCGGCAGCGGCGGGCGCAGCTGACCACCTTCCAGCTCCAGCACCCGATCCATGCGCGCCGCCAGGCGCGGATCGTGAGTCACGACCACCAGGCTCGTACCCATCTCGCGATTGAGCTCCAGCATCAACGCGAATACCTGCTCCGCATTGCGCCCATCGAGATTGCCGGTCGGTTCATCAGCCAGCACCAATTGCGGCGATGTCACGAGCGCGCGTGCCACGGCGGTTCTCTGGCGCTCGCCGCCGGATAACTGGTGCGGTTTGTGATTGAGCCGCTGCGCCAGGCCCACGCGCGAGAGCAGCGCGCGGGCGCGTTCGGCGGCACTCGCGGTCGACTCCCGCCGCACCAACAATGGCATCGCCACATTTTCCAGCGCGGAGAATTCGGGCAGCAGGTGATGAAACTGATAGACGAAGCCGATGCTGCGGTTGCGCAGCGCACCGCGCTCGCGTTCGCCGAGCTCATGAATATTGCGGCCGTCGATGATCACCTGGCCCGCATCCGGCCGGTCGAGCCCACCCAGTATCTGCAGCAGTGTCGTCTTACCGGACCCGGAGGCGCCGATGATCGCGAGTCGCTCGCCCCGTTGAACCTCGAGCTGCACATCGAGCAGCACCTCGAGTGTGGCCGAGCCCTCGCTGAAACTACGGCGTACGGCCCGCGCCGATAGCACTGCGGACGTGCCGTCAGTCATGCCGCAAGGCCTCCGCCGGCTGCGTGCCGGCCGCACGCCATGCGGGGTACAGCGTTGCCACCGCGCAGAGCGCAAAAGCGAGGCCGCAGATTCGCAGCACATCGCCCCATTCCGCGTATGCCGGCAGATCGCTCATGAAGTACACCTTTGCATCCAGAAAATGTGTGCCGAGCACGCGCTCCAGCGCATGTACCAGCGATTCAAGATTGGCGGACAAGGTCAGCCCGAGCGCCGCACCGGCGGCGGTACCGGCCAGTCCGATGAAGGCTCCCTGGATCGAAAACACCGCGAGAATACTGCCCGGCGCGGCACCGATGGTACGCAGAATCGCGATATCACCGCGCTTGTCCTTCACCACCATCACCAATGCCGCGACGATATTGAAGGCCGCCACAGCGACCACCAGCATCAGGATCACGAACAGCATCGACTTGGTGATCTCGATCGAGCGAAAGAAGTTGGCGTGGTTTCGCGTCCAGTCGCTGACGTAGTATCCGCCGCCGAGCGACACGGCAAGATTACGCACCACACGCGGAGCGGCGAACGGATCGCGCAACGCCAGGCGCACACCCGTGACGCGGTCGCCGAGCTGGTAGAGGCGTGCCGCGTCGGCAAGGTTCATGAGCGCCAGACCGCGATCGTATTCGTACATGCCCGAATGGAAGATACCGGCCACATGAAAGCGCCGCATGCGCGGCTCGATGCCCGCCGGCGTGGCATCGCCCTTGGGCGCGATCAACACCAGGTCATCCCCCACCTGCGCGGCCAGCGCCGTCGCCAGCGCATCACCCAGGATGAGCCGGTAGCTGCCGGCGGACAGATCTTCGATGCTGCCGCCCTGGATGCGCTCGGCCAGGCCGACGGTGCGGCGTTCCTGCGCCGGATCCACGCCGCGTACCGTGGTACCAGCCGTGCGATCGCCGCGCATGAGCAGGGCCTGCGCCTCGATATACGGGGCCGCGGCCAGCACTTCCGGCATGGTGAGGGCCCGTGCCTGATCGGCGCGCCAGTCATTGAGCGTGCCATCGAGTCCCATCAGCGTCGCGTGCGATGTCACGCTCAGGATGCGGGTCTTGAGCTCGCGCTCGAAGCCGTTCATGACCGACAGCACCACGATCAGCACCGCGACACCGATCGCAAGACCCAGCACCGATACCACGGTGATGAAGGACAGAAAGCCGCGGCCCTGCGTCGCACTCAGATAACGGATTCCGATCAGCCACTCGTAGGGACGCGTCATGCTATTCGTAACGCAGCGCATCGGCAGGGGGCGTGCGCGCGGCGCGCAGTGCCGGGTATATGGTCGAGAGCAATGTCAGGGTAAAGGCGGCAGCCGCGATCCAAAGCACATCGTGCGGGTGCACTTCGGATGGAATGGTCGTTATGTAGTAGACCTGCGCATCCAGGAAGTGGAATCCGAATAGCCGCTCGAGTACCGGCACGATGGCATCGACGTGCAGCGCCACCAGCACCCCCAGGGCCAGTCCCCCGGCGACGCCGAACCAGCCGATGGCGATGCCCTGGGTCATGAATATGCGCAGCACGCTACCGGGCGAGGCGCCGAAGGTGCGCAGAATGGCGATGTCGGTGCGCTTGTCGTTGACCACCATCACCAGCATCGCGACAGTGTTGAATGCCGCCACCGTGACGATCAGCAGCAGGATCAGGGCCATCATGGTCTTCTCGATGCGGATCGCGCGAAAGTAACTGGCGTTGTCCTCGGTCCAGTCGCTGCTGCTGAACCCGCCCGGCAGGGCGGCGCGCACCGCCGGCATGAAGCGTCCCACTTCCAGGGCATCGGTGAAGCGCAGCCGCAGACCGCTCGAGCCAAGCGCATGCGGCGCGAACGCCCGGACATCCTCGAATTGCGCCAACAGCAGGGAATTGTCGAGCTCCTCGAGCCCGGCCTGGAACACGCCACCGACGGTGAACTGGCGCAGACGCGGCTCGGGCAGGCCGGCGTCCGATGACATCGGTACCAGCAGCGTGATCGGATCGCCCACATGCAGCCCCAGCTGATCGACGATGTCGCGTCCTACGATCACGGCGTTGCTGCCCGGCTTGAGAGCTGCAAGACCGCCCTCCACCAGCAACGAGCGGACGTCCGCCACGCTTTGTTCCAGGGCCGGGTCAATGCCGCGCAACTGTACCGGCAGCATGTCCGGCCAGTGCACCGCCAGGGCCGTCAGCTCGATGTAGGGCGACACCCCCGTCACGCCCGGCAGCGTTTGCAGCCGCTGCCGCAGCGCCTGCTCGCCATCCGCGGACGGGGCGCCCTGGTCGACCACCCGCGCCTGGGCACCCAGTGCCAGCAGCCGATCCCGCAGTTCCCCCTCGAAGCCGTTCATGACCGACAGGATCACGATCAGCGCGGCCACGCCCAGCGAAACCCCGGCCAGCGACACCCAGGTAATCAGGGACACGAAGAATTTGTGTTGCCGCGAGCGCACATAGCGCAGGCCGATGAACACTGGCAACGGCTGAAACATCTGCGGGCATTTAAGCACAGGCGACCCCGAAACAGGACCTGGATCACAGAAACAGGCCGGTTCCGGCGGCGCGGCGCAGGCGCCCTCTGCCTCCGGTGCTATAGTTGAGTCCCGTGGATGGCACAGCGCGCAGGTGCGGCATGATCAGGACACGCGTATTGAAGGCGAAGGCCTTGAGCCTGGAACCCTGGCGAATTGCAGCCCTCGCGGCTGCACTGGCCGCGCTCTATTGCGGCACCGTGCGTGCCGAAACCATCGCCGTGGACGATCAGGTCGCGGTGCGCAGTTCGGATGTCAATTGCCCCGGCCGCGGCATGACCATGAAGACCGTGGAGGAGAAGTTCGGTGCCCCGCAGGAGCGGCACGAGGCCGTCGGCCAGCCACCCATCTCGCGCTGGGATTATCCAACTTTCTCGGTGTTCTTCGAGCACGAATACGTCATCCACTCGGTAGTCAACGCCGGCGCCTGAGCCGCAAGGCTTGAATTCAGGGCGCAGCCGTTTAAGCTCGCGCGCTTCGCTGCGCCCGCGCAGTGCCGCAATGACTCCCGATGTCCGCCCTGCTGCGCCCACCCCTGCCCGACCCTGTCGTCCGCCACTGGCGTTGGCGCGGCCTCCATGGCAGCGCGCGCGCGCTCGCCCTGGCGGAGGCTGCGGCGGCCGACACACGGCCCTGGGTATTCGTCGCATCCGACACCCGTGAGCTCGAGCAACTCGGCGCCGAGCTGGCTTTCTTTGGCGGAGGCGTACTCGAGACGCTGACACTGCCCGACTGGGAAGTGCTGCCCTACGACATCTTCTCCCCGCATCCGGACATCGTCTCCGAGCGCCTGCGAACGCTGGCGCGGCTGCCGGAGCTTCGCCGCGGCATCCTGCTGCTGTCGGCCGAGAGCCTGCTGACGCGGCTGCCGCCGGTAGCCTATGTGCAGGCACGCAGTTTCGAGCTCAGGCGCGGCGAGCCGCTGGCGCTCGAGCCGCTGCGTCTGCGGCTGGCGCAATCGGGCTACGCGAGTGTCGGCCAGGTTCGAAGTCCGGGGGAGTTCGCGCTGCGCGGCTCGCTGTTCGACATCTATCCGATGGGTTCGCCGACGCCGGTGCGGGTGGACCTGCTCGATGATCGCATCGACACCATCCGGCGCTTCGATCCCGAGTCGCAGCGCTCGCTCGAAAGCGTCGAGCAGCTGCGACTGCTGCCGGCACGCGAACTACCGCTGGACGCAGAATCGGTGCGCGCCTTTCGCCGCCGCTTTCGCGCGCGCTTCGAGGGCGACATCACGCGAATGAGTATCTACCGCGGCGTCAGCGAAGGCATAGCACCTCCCGGAATCGAGTTTTACCTGCCGCTCTTCTACGACACCACGGCGCAGATCACCGACTACCTGCCGGTCGATGCCGTGGTGGCCGGCGACGCCGACCTCGATGCCGCGCTGCTGCGCGCCTGGGAGGGCATCGGCACGCGCTACGAGGACCGGCGGCACGACATCGAGCGGCCCCTGCTGCCGCCGGAGGAAGCCTTCCTGGATCCTGCCGCGCTGACGGCATCGATCGCCTCGCGCCCCGGTGTTGCGATCGAACGCTTCGCGGGCAGCGGGGATGCGACGCGCGACGATCAGACGCATGACTTCGCGACCACCGCGCCGCCGGACTTCCGGCTCGATGCCCGCGCGGCACAGCCGCTGGCGCCGTTAACGAGCTTTCTCGCCAGCTATGCGGGGCGGGTATTGATTGCGGCCGACTCGCCCGGCCGCCGGGAAGTCATCGCCGAAATGCTGGCAGCCCACGGCCGCAGGCCGCGCGCCGTGCAGTCCTGGGGGCAATTCGCCGCGGGGGATGCGCAGCTTGCCATCCATGTGGCCGAGGACATCGCCGGGCTGGCGCTGACCGATCCGGCGCTGCTGCTGCTGACTGAATCGCAGCTGTTTGGATCACGCGCCCGCCAGGAGCGCCGCCGGCGGCGCGCGGCCGCCTCCGATCCGGCCGTCATCCTGCGCGATCTTCAGAGCCTGGAGCCCGGTGCCCCGGTGGTGCACGACACCTATGGGGTCGGCCGTTACGTGGGACTGCAGGCCATGGAGATCGCCGGCCAGGTCAACGAATTCCTGGTGCTCGAGTATCGCGACGGCGATCGCGTCTACGTACCGGTACACGCACTGCACCTGGTGACGCGCTACACCGGCGGCGCTCCGGAATCCGCGCCGCTACACAAGCTCGGAACCGATCAGTGGACACGCGCGCGGCGGCGCGCCGCCGAAGCGGTGCGCGATGTGGCCGCGGAACTGCTCGAGCTGCACGCGCGCCGCGCCGCCCATCAGGCAACGCCGCTCAAGGCTCGCGAGCTCGAGTACCAGACCTTCGCCAATGGCTTCCCGTTCGAGGAGACGGCCGACCAGGCCGAGGCGATCCGCCAGGTACTCAACGACATGCAGAGCAATACGCCCATGGATCGGGTCGTTTGCGGAGACGTGGGATTCGGCAAGACCGAAGTGGCGATGCGGGCGGCCTTCGTCGCAGTGCAGGCCGGTAAGCAGGTCGCGGTCCTGGTACCGACGACGCTGCTGGCACAACAGCATCTGCAGAGCTTTCGCGATCGCTTTGCCGACTGGCCGGTGCGTATCGAGTCGCTGTCGCGCTTCCGCTCCGGCGCCGAAACCACCGCCGTGCTGCAGGGACTCGAGCATGGCACCGTGGATATCGTCATCGCCACCCATCGGCTGCTGCATGCGGATGCGCGCTTCAAGGCCCTGGGGCTGATCGTGGTCGACGAGGAACATCGCTTTGGCGTGCGCGACAAGGAGCGACTCAAGACGCTGCGTGCCGAGGTCCACGTGCTCACGCTGACGGCAACACCGATTCCGCGCACGCTCAACATGGCCCTAGGCGGCTTGCGCAACCTGTCGCTGATCACGACGCCGCCGGTGGCGCGCGTCGCCATCAAAACCTTCGTCATCGAGTGGCACGGCGCGACATTGCGCGAGGCGGTGTTGCGCGAGCTGCGACGCGGTGGGCAGGTGTACTTCGTGCACAACGAGATACAAAGCATCGAAAAAGCCGCGGCCGACATCGCGCGGCTCGTGCCCGAAGCCGACGTGCGCATCGGCCACGGCCAGATGCGCGAGCGCGAGCTCGAGCAGCTGATGGTCGATTTCTATCATCGGCGCTTCAACCTGCTGGTCTGCACGACGATCATCGAGAGCGGCATCGACGTTCCCAGCGCCAATACCATCATGATTGACCGTGCCGACCGGCTCGGGCTGGCACAGCTGCACCAGCTTCGCGGCCGCGTCGGCCGCTCACACCATCGCGCCTATGCCTATCTGATCGTGCCGTCGCGCAAACATCTCGCGGGCGATGCCGCCAAGCGGCTGGAGGCGATCGAGTCGCTGGAGGAACTCGGTGCCGGTTTCGTACTCGCCACGCATGATCTTGAGATTCGCGGCGCCGGGGAGTTCCTCGGTGAAAAGCAGACCGGAGAGCTCAGCGAAGTGGGCCTGAGCATGTACCTCGACATGCTCGAGCAGGCAGTGCGCGCCATGCGCGAAGGACGCGAACCGATGCTCGACCGGCCGCTGGCCGCGGTCAGCGAGATCGAACTGCACGTGCCGTCGCTGCTGCCGGAAAGCTATGTCGCCGATGTGCATCTGCGGCTGGCCCTGTATCAGCGCATCGCGGCCGCGGATGCGGTGAGCCTGCAGGACATGACTGCCGAGCTCATTGATCGCTTCGGGGCGCTGCCCGAACCCGCCCAGCGACTGCTGCAACTGGCGGGGCTGCGGCTGCGCGCGCGCGCGCTCGGGATCCGGCGGCTCGAACTGGGGCCGGCAGGCGGCAGCATCCTGTTCGAGGAGCAGAACCGGATCGATGCCGCGCGCCTGATCGGCCTGATCCAGCGCCAGGCGCAGGAGTATCGGATGGAAGGCCCGTTGAAGCTGCGCATCACGCGCTCGCTGCCCGAGGCTGAGCAGCGCTTCACGCGCGCCGATGCGCTGCTGACCCACCTGTCCGGAGGCTGAACGATCCGCCGCCCTGCTACCATAGCCTCATGATCACACCGAAGCGCACCGTGATTGCGGCCCTGGCCGCGCTGGCGATGCTGGCGTCGTTGGCAACCCCTGAGCCGGCAGCCGCGCAGCAGGCCGGCGGCTCCCTCTACCTGGTCGAACTGATCGTGTTTCGCACCACCAGCGTGAGCGGCAACGAGGACTGGAGCGCGGCGCCGACCGGCCGCGGCTTTGGCAACGAGAGCACCCGCGGCGGCACCCCGCAGGTGGTGCGCATACTGGCGCCCGCCGACTATCGTCTCGCCCCTGTGGAGGCCACGCTGCGCACCAGCGGCGCCTGGCGTCCGATCGCGCATGCCGCCTGGGTGCAGTCGGCCGCCAACTGGGGCACGCATATCGGCATCGCCCTGTCGGATCTGGGCATCAACAGTCCGGGACTGTCGGGCACGGTGTACCTCGAGCGCGCCACTTATCTGCACCTCGGCGTGGACCTGAGCCTCAATGCCGGTGGCGTCGACTACACCATCAAGGAAATGCGCAGCGTCAAATACAACGAGCGCCAGTACTTCGATCATCCCGCCTTCGGGGTGATCGCCATGGTATCGCCGGTGTCGGCCGCCGCCGGAGCCGGCGCGCACTGACGAGCGCCGGGTGTCGAGCGGCAACACCAGCTTTGACCTCATCGACGTCGAGACCGACGCGCACGTAGCAGTGGTGCGCGCGCTGGTGCGCGAATACGCGGCCTGGATCGATGTCGATCTCTGCTTCCAGGAAATCGATGCCGAGATCGACGGCCTGCCGGGCAAGTACGCCGCCGCCCACGGAGGCGTGCTGCTGCTGGCCCTCAATCGCGGGCAAGCGGCTGGCTGCGTCGCGCTGCGGGCGCTCGAGCCCGGCGTCTGCGAGATGAAGCGCCTGTGGGTTCGGGATGCATTTCGCGGCGCGCGCCTCGGGGAACTGCTGGCGCGTACAATTCTGCAGCGCGCGGCGGACCTCGGATACTCGAGCATCCGCCTGGACACGCTGGCGCATATGACCCGCGCGCAGCGTTTGTATGCGCAGCTCGGATTCCGTGAAATTCCCGCCTACTACGACAATCCGATTCCCGGCACCATCTATCTCGAGAAGAGCCTCAGGGTTTAGAGAGGTCCAGCGAGGCGCCCGTGAAGCGCGTCCACACCTGCGAGCGGCCGAGCAGCGAGACGCCGATGAAACCCCTCACCTTCAGGCGATCGTGATCGAGTGTTTCGATGCGGCATTTGTAGGTGCGCCCGGTATCCGGCTCGTAGATGGTGCCGCCGGCCAGGGCGCCGTCACCGTCCTCGTGCATGTCCTTCAGGATGACCTGCCCCAGCAATAGCTGCTGGCGGCGAGCGGGATCCGGATTGTGTTCATCGACCCGGTGCGGAGCGTTGCCGCCGATAATGGTGCCCTGGTAGGTATGGTCAGCCGTGCGCGTGATTTCGATGATGCCGTCGCCCGGCTGGGTGAGCCAGCGGCCCAGAATGGGACCGGCCTGCTGTGCCATGAGCGCCCCGGATCCGGCGACCCACAGCATCAGCGTCCAGGCTGCGCGGTTAACCCACATCCTCGGGACGCAGCACTGCAATTGGAACATCATGGTCTTCCTTGGCGCGCGCGAGCGCCTTCATGGCCGCCTGAATCAGCGACTCGGCGCCCCGCTCACCGCTGGGATGCAGGCTGGCGGCGCCAACGCTGACCGATACGAACTTCTGCCGGCGGGCCGCGCGCGGGTGATGTATATGCTGGCCGAGTACCTTCTGCGCCACCGCGGTCGCGAACGAAGGCACCACTTCCAGATCCGGATTCCTGACCAGCGCGACGATGCGACCGCCTTCCCAACGCGCGACCACATCGGCGCCGCGCCGGAATGCAGTGCCGATGACCCCGGCAACGCGCCGGATGCAGGCGTCTCCGGCGGCTCGGCCAAAGGTGTCGTTGTAGCTGGTGAGGTCGTCGATGTCGAACACGAGCATCGTGACGAGGCGCGCTTCACGCGCGCCGATCTGCCAGTCGTGCTCCAGAAGCTCCTCGAAATACGCGCGCGAACACAGGCCAGAGAGCCGGTCCTCGCGCAGCCAGGTCGGCAGGCCGCTGCTGCGGCGCAGCCCTAAGCGTTCGCGCTCGGTGACATCGCGGTGAAAGCCGACAAAGTGCGTGACGGCACCCTCGGCGCCGCGCAGAGGCTGCACCAGAAATTCATTCCAGAACTGGCTGCCGTCCTTGCGGTAGTTGCGCAGCAGCGCCCGGCAGGACTCACCCTGCCCGATCGCGGCCCGCATCTGGTTGCGCCCTTCCTGGTCGCGGTCCCAGGACTGCAGGCGGCGCAAATCCTGGCCGATCAGTTCCTCGGCGCTATAGCCGGTCATGCGTTCAAATGCATTGTTGGCGTATACCACCGGCTGATGCTCGGCGCCCGATTCGCACACGACAATGCCTTCGGGCGATGCGTCCAGCACCCCCCGCAGAAAATCGGCCGTCCATTGCCCGTTCGCTGTCAATCGGCTCCCGTACCCGCATCACCGGGCTCGAAACGAAGTTCCGGCTTTGCCGCACTGCGTTCCAGCCATTCTCGCGCGCTTCGCCAGGCGGCGGAAGCCTCCAGGGTCTCAAAATCAAGCTGTTTGCGGCCACGCATACGTATCAGACGAAGCTGCGAAGCCGGATCAATCCGGGGTTTGAATTGCTCCAGCAATGTCTCGACGCCTCGCCGGTCGTTGCAGACCGGAAGTACATCACACCCGGCCGCCAGCGCCCGCCCGGCGCGTTCAGGCAGATCGCCGACGGAGGCCGCCCCGGCCATCGTCAGATCATCGGCAAATACCAGCCCGCCGAAGCCAAGCCCCTGTCGCAGCTCGCCCGTGATCCAGCGTTGCGAGAAGCTGGCGGGCAGAGGATCGACCGCCGGAAACAGCACATGCGCCACCATGACGGCGGGCAGGCCATTGGCGATCAGGCGGCGATAGGGCTGAAGGTCCTCTTCCATATCCACCAGTTCGCGCCGATCTACCGGCAGCGCCAGGTGCGAATCGGCGACCACCGCGCCGTGTCCCGGATAGTGCTTGGCCGTTGCACCCATGCCGGCATCGCGCATGCCGTGCATGTAGGCCACTGCCAGCGGCGAGACGATCCGCGCCCGGGCGTGAAACGCGCGATCGCCGATGATCTCCGACAGGCCGTAGTCAAGATCGACACAGGGAGCGAACGAAAAGTCCAGCCCGCAGGCGAGTAGTTCCGCAGCCATTAGCCAGCCCATGGCTCGCGCCATGGCGAGACCGGCCTGTGGATCGGTCTCGTAGGCATGGCCGATGCGGCGCAGCGGCGGCAGCGCCGAGAAACCGGCGCGGAAGCGCTGCACCCGGCCGCCTTCGTGATCCACGGCAATCAGCAGCGTCGGGTTTCGCACCGCATGGATCTGCCCGACCAGCGCGCGCAATTGCGGCGGATCGACATAGTTGCGCGTGAACAGGATCACACTGCCCACCAGCGGATGGGCCAATATTTCCCGGTCGGCCGCAGTCAGCTCGGTTCCGGCAACGTCGATCATCAGCGGACCCAGGGTCATGGCCACTCTCGATAAGGATGCTGTGACAGACGAAAATTGTAGTAGCGCTGGTCCTCGGTAACTTCCTCGCCGAGCCAGGCCGGCCGGGCAAAATCCTGCTCCTCCGAATCCAGCTCCAGTTCCGCGATCACCAGGCCGGCGTTGTCGCCGAGGAATTCGTCAATTTCCCAGCGATCGCCGGCATGAACCACGATGTGGCGCCACTTCTCGATGAGCGCGCCCTCGCACAGGTGCGAGAGCATCTGCTGCGCATCGGCCGCGGATATATCGGCTTCGAACTCCGCGCGCGCGCGGCCGGGGGTCATGGCCTTGACGGACAAACACGCAGATTCGCCGCCCAGGCGCACACGGACCGAGGCGCGCGTCGTATTGGCCAGATAGCCCTGGCGCAGCAAGGTGCTGCTGCCGACGGCGGCACGCCAGCCGTCATCGATGACCCGGAACTTGCGTTCGATCTCGATCGCCATCATGAGCCTCAGTCGCGCGGCGGGGCCAGCAGGGCCAGCGACTCCACATGCGCCGTGTGCGCAAACATATCGACGACGCCAGCCGCGAGCAATTCAAATCCGTGCTCATGCACCAGTATTCCCAGATCCCGGGCCAGGGTCCCCGGGTGACAGGACACATACAGCAGCCGCCGCGGCGCGAGCCGTGCGATCGCGGGCAGCATTTCGCGCGCGCCGATCCGGGGTGGATCGAGCAACAGGTGCGAGTAGGTGCGCTTCAGCCATGGCGATTGCGACAGATCCTGCGCGGCGAGATCGGCCTGGTGGAATTCGGCGTTGGCGATGCCGTTGCGGCGCGCATTAGCCCGGGCGCGTTCGATGAGCTTGGCATCGCCCTCGACGCCGACCACCGATCGCGCACGCCTTGCCAGCGCCAGCGAGAAGTTGCCCAGCCCGCAATAGAGATCCAGCACATCAGACCCGGCGCCCAATTCCAGCAGGTCTCCGGCGGCAGCCACCAGCGCGCGATTGGCCTGCGCATTGACCTGGATAAAATCGGTCGGCGTGAATTCCAGCTCGATGCCGGCCTCGGGCAGCGCATAGGAGAGCGATGCGGAGGGCTCGGACAGTGACCGTACGGTGTCGACGCCGCCGGTCTGCAGAAACAACCGCACGCCGTGCTGCGCCTCGAACGCACGCAGCCGCCCGAGATCCGCTTCGGACGGCGTTGCCAGCACCCGCAGCACCAGCGCTGCGGCCTGATCGCCGACGGCCACTTCGATCTGCGGCAGCTGCTCGCGTATCGACAGCTCGCCGATGAGCGATGCCAGCGGCGTGATCAGCTCGCCGACCGGCGCGGCCAGCACCTCGCAGCGTTCGAGCTGCGCGATCAGATGTGATGCACGCTCGCGAAACCCGACCAGCACCCGCCCTTTGCGCGGAACATATTTGACGCCCAGGCGGGCGCGCCGCCGATAGCCCCAGGCGGGACTGCGAATGGGCGCAAGCCAGCGCGAGGGGCTTAGTCGCGCGATCCGTTCCAGGTTCTCGGTCAGCTGCTGCTGCTTGAGCGCCAGCTGCGAAGCCGTATCGAGGTGCTGCAAGGCGCAGCCGCCACAGATCTCAAAGTGCGCGCAGCGCGGCTGCACGCGATCGGCGGCGGGCGTGAGCACCGCCTCGAGCCGCGCCTCATCGTACTGACGATGGCGACGCCACCTTCGAAAGCGGACGGTCTCTCCGGGCAGGGCCCCGGCCACCAGCGCGGTCTTGCCCTCGCGGACGATGCCGGCGCCTTCGTGGCTCAGTCCCACGACGACACCGGTTTCCTCGACGTCCGCGGCCAGCGCCGCACGCCGGCTCACGTCGCCGGATTCCAGGCTTCGAGGAATTGGGCGTGATGCGGCTCATTCGAGCCGCGCAGCAAGGCGCGCACGCGCTCGAACTCAGCGTCAAGCTTAGGCCGGTCCAGGCGCGCGCGCAGGAACTGGAAACGCAGGTAGATGAGATAGGTGTTGAGCGCGTCGGTCTCGCAGTAGCGGCGCACCGCCTGCAGCTCGCCCGCAAGGTAGGCGTCCCAGACCTGATCACCGGAGAACCCGAGTTTTCCCGGGAACCCCAGCAATGCTGCGACATCGGCCAGCTTGGCGCGGGCGCGCGGCTGGAATCCGGACAGCACGTCCATGAGGTCCAGGTGCCGCCAGTGATAACGGCTCAGGTAATTGTTGTAGCGAAACGAGGTGTCTTCATCACCCGTCTCCCAGTAGCGGGGTGCCTGCACTCCGGCCTTGAGCGAGCGGTAGTGCAGCACCGGCAGATCAAACCCGCCGCCATTCCACGATACCAGTTCGGGCAGGTATTTCTCGAGGCCATCGAAGAAGCGCGCCAGCAGCTCCGGCTCTGTGGAATCCAGATCCCCCAGGCTCCAGAGCCGCAGTTGATCGCGCGTGCGCAGCACGCAGGAGATCGCCACCACGCGCTGCTGCACGTGCGGCAGGAACTCCGCACCGCTGGCGGCGCGCTGCTGCGAGAACATGGCCTTGGCCACAGCGGCATCTTCCAGGCCCTGCAGACCGTAGAGCGCGCGCCCGAGTTCCACATCCGGCACGGTCTCGATATCGAACACCAGGACGTTCATGCGGCACGCAGCAGCACGGCCACGGCGACCACCAGACCCGCCTCGTCGGTGAGCGTCACGTGACCTTCGCCCACCCCCAGGCGTTGCCGCACCTGCTGGCCGCGCCCGGAATAGACGACCTCGGGTTTCCCCCACTGGTTCTGCACCACGCCGACATCGCGAATCCAGACGCCGTGCGCGAATCCGGTTCCCATGGCTTTGACGATGGCCTCCTTGGCCGCAAACCGGGTCGCCAGAAATCGTTCGGGGCGGCGGGTCAGCTCGAATTGCGCCCGCTCCTGCGGCATCAGCAGCCGATCGACCAGGTGATTGCCGTAGCGCTCGAAGACGCCATGCATGCGCTTCGCCTCCAGCACGTCGATGCCGATGCCGAAGATCATGCGCGCGCGGCGAGCATGACAGCCTTCATATCCCGCACCGCGGTGGCGAGGCCATCGAACAGGGCGCGCGCGACGATCGAATGGCCGATGTTGAGCTCGACGATCTCGCGAATGGCCGCGATCGGAGCAACGTTACCGTAATGGAGCCCGTGACCGGCATGCACCGTCAGTCCAAGATTGGCCGCAAAGCGCGCTGCACGGCGCAACCGCTCGAGCTCGCGCGCCTGCTCACCGCCGCTGGCGTCGGCGTAAGCGCCGGTATGCAGCTCGATCATGGGCGCGCGGGCGCGCTCGGCGGCGGTGATCTGCGCTTCCTCCGGATCTATGAAGAGCGCCACGCGAATGCCCGCCTGCGCCAGCTGCAGGCAGCGGGCGCGCAGGGCCTCGCCGCCGCCGATGACGTCCAGGCCGCCCTCGGTGGTCAGCTCGGCGCGACGTTCCGGCACCAGGCAGCAATCCTGCGGACGAATGGCGCAGGCGAACTCGACCATCTCGGCCGTGACCGCCATCTCCAGGTTCATGCGGGTCGAAAGCAGCTCGCGCAACAGGCGCACGTCACGCTCCTGGATGTGGCGACGATCCTCGCGCAGATGCAGCGTGATGTTGTCGGCACCGGCCTGCTCGGCGACCAGCGCGGCCTGCACCGGCTCGGGATACTGTGTATGGCGCTGTTGCCGCAGCGTGGCCACATGGTCGATGTTGACGCCGAGGTCGATTGCGGAGGCCATCAGACTCTGTGCTCCTTGCGCGGATAGCTCGCCAGCGAGCGCGCCACAGCACGCGTGCGCAATTCTCGCCCTTCCAGACAATGATCGATCGCGGCACGCATCAGCGCACGCGCCTGGCGCAGGTCCGATTCACTTTCGAGATCGCCGGCATCGGACAGCCGCTGCAGCACATGCCCCGCGATCACGCCATCGTCCGCGGCGCCCGCAAGCACCACGCCGTGGACGCCGGGACGGAAGCGATAGTGGCCCTCGGCGCGTACCGGCCGCCCGGTATCGGCCTCAGCGCCAAGATTCAGGCCGTAGCCGATGAACTCCAGCAGCCGGGCCTCGAAGTGTCTCAGAAGCACATCGGCCGGCTGCTCCTGTCCCAGACGCGCCAGCGCGGATCCGTAGTGATCGAACAATTCCGGATGCGGGTCATGACGGGTGGTCAGCGTCAGCAGCAGCTCATTGAGGTAAAAGGCACTCATGAGCTGACGGGACGGCATGGCCGCGGGGCCGCCATCGGCAAGCTCGGCACCGGTGAGCTGCGGCGCCTCGCCGCGGCCGCTCCAGGACAGCAGCAGCGACTGGAATGGCTGCAGCGCCACGAAGCGCGAGCGCGGCCCGCGGGCGGCGCGCGCAAACAGCGTCATGCGGCCGAACTCGCGCGCGAAAATCTCCACGATCAGGCTGCTGTCCCGAAACGGCCGCTGGTGCAGCACATAGGCGCGCGTCAATTGCACGCGATGCGAAGAGCGGTTCATTCCAGGCCCAGCTGCTGCAGAGCGCGCACATCATCAGCCCAGTCCTCGCGCACCTTGACCCACAACGTCAGGTGAAATCGGCCGCCAAGCAGATGGTTGAGCTCCAGGCGCGCGGCACGCCCGACGCGTTTGAGGCGCGAGCCATCGGCACCGATGACGATGGGCTTGTGTCCCTCCCGATCAACCCAGATCACTGCCGCGACCCGCAGCTGCCCGTCTTCACGCGTCTCGATCTGTTCGATCTCGACGGCGATGCCATACGGCAGTTCCTCGACCAGTTCCAGAGTGAGTTTTTCGCGGATGGTCTCGGTGATGCGGAAATCGCGGCTGCGATCCGTCACTTGGTCGGCCGGAAACATCGCCTCCCCGAGCGGCAGTTCCGCGACAATCACACGCTTCAGATCATCCAGGTTGCTGCCGCGGCGCGCCGAAATCGGCACGATCTGGCGAAAGTCGTGCCGCGTGGCCAGCTCCGCCATGTAGGGCAACAGCCGCTCGCGCGGATGCACGCGATCCACCTTGTTGACCACCGCGATCACGGGCCGGTGCGTATCACGAATACGCTCGAGCACATGTTCATCCTCATCGGTCCACCGGAGCGCTTCGAGCACCAGCAGCGCCAGATCGGCATCGCCGAGGGCCGCCGCCGCGGTGCGATTCATGGCGCGATTCAGGGCCCGCTTCTGGCCCAGGTGCAGGCCGGGGGTATCCACGAACGCGATCTGTGCGTCCGGCAATTGCAGCAGGCCGATCAGGCGATTGCGCGTGGTCTGGGGGCGCGGCGTGACGATGCTGAGCTTCTGACCCACGAAAGCGTTCAGCAAGGTCGATTTGCCGACGTTGGGCCTGCCCACCAGCGCGACGAAGCCGCTGCGAAATCCGCTCATGAGGCCATTCCGATCTGCTCGAGCACCCGTGCCGCCGCCGCCTGCTCCGCGCGCCGGCGGCTCGAGCCCCGTCCCTCGGCGCGGGCGGCCATGGGCTCGACTTCGCAGGTGACCCGGAACAGCTGCGCATGCAGTTCCCCCTCGACGCTATCGATACTGTAGCGGGGCAGCGGCAACCCGCGCGCCTGCAGCAGCTCCTGCAGCCGGGTCTTGGGATCCTTGAGTTCGCTGAGCAGGCCTTCGTCGGGCAAACCGCGTTCAAGCCAGCGCAGAATGCCGCCGCGCGCGGCCTCGAGGCCGCCGTCCAGGTAAAGCGCACCGCACAGCGCCTCGAGGGCATCGGCGAGAATGGATTCGCGGCGAAATCCGCCGCTCTTGAGCTCTCCGGGGCCGAGCACCAGTAGTTCACCGAGCTGCGCCGTGGCAGCCTGCCGCGCCAGGAATTCACCGCTGACCATGCGTGCGCGCAGCCGGCTCAGGGCGCCCTCGTCGGCTTCCGGAAAGCGTTCGTAGAGATATTGCGCGCTGATAAGGCTCAGCACCGCATCGCCGAGGAATTCCAGCCGCTCATTGTTGGCGCCATCCGCGCTGCGGTGTGTCAGGGCCACCTCGAACCATGTCAGATCGGAAGGCTCGTATCCCAGCGTCTCCCTGAGCCAGAGACGCAGCCGTTCGGTGCGGGTCACTGCACCTCGACTTCCTTGTGGAAATGCAGCAGTAACGAAATGTTGCCGAAGATCGGCGCCACATCTTCGTAGTCGGCGATGGCAGTCAGATGTTCACCTTCCCGGCGCACTTCGATGTCCTTCGGAGAGGGACGTTCGATGGCCTGGACATCGAAATTTTTCTCCAATGAGGTTTTCAATTCCCCGGCACTGAGCGACGAGCCGCTCTTGGCCTGCGTCGCCACCTGGCTGAGCGCCTTCGACACGTTCAGGAAATTCAAATACATGGGCGTGACACGAATGCCGCAATAGAGAAGGATGGCAATCGGGATGAGCAGGAATAACCAGCCTATGAAGGTTACCCCGCGCTGTGAGTGACGCATTTTGAACACTCCCTGTGACCTATGGCTTCGAACGGTTCGTCAATCGATGCGCCGGCCGATACGGCTCCATTTGGGTCCGCCGGAACGCTGCAGGTCCCAATTGAACCAGATTCGCGTCGCCTTGCCGACCAGGTGATCTTCGGGCACAAATCCCCAGATGCGCCCATCCGAGCTGTTGTCCCGGTTATCGCCGATCATCAGGTAGTGCCCTGGCGGAACCTCGATCTCGTGCATGTCATTGCGATCGTGCTGCCCAGGCGCGGCGGGCTCCTCGCACACGTAGTTGCGCTCGAGGCGACGGTTGCAGGTGGGACCCGGCGGGACCATCAGGTCCCCTGGCGTCAGGCACGATAGCGTCTGATGTGAATGGGTGCCGAGCTCCTCGGTCGAGAGTCGCATGTTGTGATAGCAGCCGTCATCGTAGCGGCCGTTGGCCTGCAGCGGCACAGGCGTGCCGTTGACGATGATCTGATCCGACACGATCTCGATGTGATCGCCGGGTAGTCCCACCAGCCGCTTGATGTAGTTGATGGACGGCTCAGGCGGATAGTGGAATACCACGACGTCACCGCGATGAGGCTCGCCGGTATCGGCAAACTTGGTCCCCAGCACCGGCAGCCGCAGGCCATAGGCGAATTTGTTGACCACGATGAAATCGCCGTCGAGCAGCGTCGGCATCATCGAATCGGAAGGGATGCGGAACGGTTCGAACACGAAGGCTCGCACCAGCAGCACGACCACGGCCACTGGAAAGAAACTGCGCGCGTAGTCCACGGTCACCGGAACCGGCTGCTGTGCGGGATCGCGTCCGGCAGCCTGCGCTGCCCGGCGGCGCAACGGCGCAAACAGCAAGTGATCGATCAGCCAGACTACCCCGGCGGCCGCCACGACGATGATGAGCACCAGGCTGAAGTCGAGCTTCTCGGAACCGAGCAGTTCCAGCACCACGGCGATCAGCACCACCGGCAGCAGCAGATAAAAGCCCCGCATGAGGGCAGGATCCGGCGGCGTAGCGCCGCCCTGGGCCAGCCGCCGTCGCGGCCGCAGGAACCAGTCGTCGATGACCGCTATCAGCGTCACCGGGATCGCCGCCCATGCCAGGACCGGCAACAGAGTCGACAGCAACTGCGTCATTTGCGACCTACTTTGAGTACCGCCAGGAATGCTTCCTGCGGAATCTCGACCTGCCCCACCTGCTTCATACGCTTCTTGCCTTCCTTCTGCTTCTCCAGCAGCTTCTTCTTGCGCGTGATGTCGCCGCCGTAGCACTTGGCCAGTACATTTTTACGCAAAGCCTTCACCGTCTGGCGCGCGATGATATGGCTGCCGATGGCCGCCTGCACGGCCACCTCGAACATCTGGCGCGGGATCAGCTCCTGCATCTTGTCGACCAGTTCGCGCCCGCGGCTGTAGGCGCTGTCCTTGTGAACGATGATCGAGAGCGCATCGACCGTGTCGCCGTTGATCAGGATATCAAGCTTCACCAGCGGGGCGGCCTGAAAATGGCTGAATTCATAGTCGAAGGAGGCATAGCCGCGGCTGGCTGACTTGAGACGATCGAAGAAATCCAGCACCACCTCGGCCAGCGGCAGATCGTATTGCAGCGACACGGCGCTGGCGAGAAACTGCATTTTCTTCTGCACGCCGCGCTTCTCGCTGCATAGCCCCAGGACCGCCCCGACATAGTCGGGCGGTACCAGGATGCTGGCGGTGATGATGGGTTCGCGGATTTCACTGATCTCATTCGAGACCGGCAGCTTGGCCGGGTTATCGACGTATATGAGCTTGCCGTCGGTGCGCGCGACCTCGTAGATCACGGTCGGCGCGCTGGTGATCAGCTCGAGCGAGTACTCGCGCTCCAGCCGCTCCTGGACGATATCCATGTGCAGCAGGCCGAGGAAGCCGCAACGGAAGCCGAAGCCCAGCGCCGTGGATACTTCCGGCTCGTAATGCAGCGCCGAATCGTTGAGCTTGAGTTTGGCGAGCGCATCGCGAAAGTTCTCGTAATCCTCGGAGTTGACCGGGAACACGCCGGCGAATACGCGCGGCTGGATCTGCTTGAAGCCGGGCAGCGGCGCCTCGCAGGGACGCGCATCGAGCGTGATGGTGTCGCCGACGGGGGCGCCGTCGATCTCGCGGATGCCCGCCACGATGAATCCCACTTCCCCGGCGCTCAGCGCCTCGAGCGCGATCGACTTGGGGGTGAAGCGCCCGAGCTTGTCGACGTAGTGGCTGCGGCCGGTGGACATGACGCGGATTTTTTCGCCGCGCGCCAGCCTGCCATTGACCACGCGCACCAGCGAGACTACGCCGACGTAATTGTCGAACCACGAATCCACGATCAGCGCCTGCAGGGGTGCCTCCAAGTCGCCCTTGGGCGGCGGAAAGCGGCGCACAATCTCCTCGAGCAGTTCCGGCACGCCCTCACCGGTCTTGGCGCTGACTCGCACCGCATCGGTGGCATCGATGCCGATGATCTCCTCGATTTCCACCATCACACGGTCAGGATCGGCCGAGGGCAGGTCGATCTTATTGATGACCGGCAGCACCTCGAGACCCTGCTCGATGGCGGTGTAGCAGTTGGCGACGCTTTGCGCCTCGACACCCTGCGAAGCATCCACGACCAGCAGCGCGCCATCGCAGGCGGCGAGGCTGCGCGACACTTCGTAGGAAAAATCCACATGGCCCGGGGTATCGATCAGATTGAGCTGATAGCGCTCGCCGTCATGGGCCAGGTACTGCAGGGTGACGCTCTGCGCCTTGATGGTGATGCCGCGTTCGCGCTCCAGGTCCATCGAGTCAAGCACCTGGGCCTGCATCTCCCGGGCTTCAAGCCCGCCGCAAAGCTGGATCAGGCGATCCGCCAGGGTTGATTTGCCATGGTCGACGTGCGCGATAATGGAAAAATTACGTATGCGTTGCATCAGCGGACTTGGATGCCCCAGGAGCGGGGCGCGCGGATTATAGCCTCAAGGCCGCCGGAGCAGCCGCTGCAGCTCAGCCGCATCCAGCCGATGACTGCAAACCGGCACCGAATCGAGCAATAGCACAGGTATTTTCAGACCGTAGCGCCGCTGCAGCTCGGCATCGGAATCCACATCGATAATCGCCAGCTCGGGCAGTGATACCCGCTGGCCCAAGGCCCGCAGCTCGGCCAGCATTTCCTCGCACAGACCGCATTCCGGACGCGTCAGCAGCGTCAGTGCGGCGGGGGCGGCGGGATTCAACGCCTGCCGGGCCCGCCCGCGGCGGGCCTGCCGGGAGGGCCGAAAATTGGCGCCGCGATCGCGCCGAAGCCCGGCGTCTCGGACCCCGCTCCCAGACCGTGCGCCGGACCGGCTGCGGCCGCTGGGCCGGTGGAGATGGGCGTGGGGGACAATCCGCGGGGCATGGCCGCGGTCGCGGCCGAGCTACCCGCAACCGACTCGACGCCGCCATCCGGTGCGGCGTTATGTATCGCCCGGGCGATGACCCGAACGGTCTCTGGAGGTACCTCGCCGACCGCGGTCACCCGGTAGCCTTCCGCCACGGTCGAGTAGGCCGAAGAAGTTCCCAGGGTGGCGGCGTCATCCTCGTGTGCCGCGCTGTCGCCGGCACGGCCCAATTCAACGAACACCGACACCGATGCCAGCCCGTCGCTGAACACCAGGTGCTCCACCGGACCCGAAGGCAGAATCTGGCGCGCGCTTGCGGTCATATGGAACCCCGCGGGCAGGGTATTGGCTTCCCACGATACCGTCAGGGCACTGGAATCGACCGGCTCCGACTCCCGGCTGACCCATCGATAACCGCGCGCATCGACCGCCGGCTCGAGCTCCGCCTTGGGTATGCGCGCCATCATGTGCAGGCTGGTGAAGATGATCTGCTCGAGCACCCCGCCATGGCTGTCGCGCAGTTGTGTCTTCAGGGGCATCGCGGTGCCCTCGTCGATCCAGACTCGATAGCCGTAGCGCAGCTGATCGGTGGGCGCGATGGCGATCACGCGCGCATCGCGGCCCGAGACGCGAGTGCGCGCCAGTTCGGTGATCCCGTACTGTCCGGCCGAACTGGCATCGATGCGCGGCAGTCCCGTCAACAGCAGCGCCGCGTCGGGTGTTTTCTCCACCAGCACCATGTGCTGATCGGGCAGATAGCAGATGAGCTGTGCGCCCTTGCGGATGAATTCGCGACCCGAGCCGTCCATCGACAACAGTCGCTCGGAGACGCCTTCGCCATCGACGCGATGAATCACGCGCAGGGTTTCGGATTCTCCCGCGTGTTCGTGCACGAACACGCCCTCGTAATTGCGATTCGACAGCGCCTCATCGGTACGCGCCAGCCAATCGCGAGGATCGTCCTGGATGGCGGCGCCTGCGGCCCATACCTGCGCCGCCAGGCACAGCGCCGCGCCGCCGCCCGCGGCACGCAGCAGGCCGGAGAGCACGGGAACGTCAGTGGCTGACGTCTGAACTGGACCTGTTTGCATCGCCCCCACCGGCTACAGTGCCTTGGGCCGCGCCCGCAAAGCTCGATGCGATGCCCAAAGTGCCTTCGCTGCTGGCGAGTTCAGACAGTACGTTCCGCCGCAGCAGCGGCGTGGAGTACGCGCTGTGCGCGACGATGTAGTCGGCCAGCTGGCTGCGCAAAATGGTCGATACGCCCGGGGTCCCCTTTGGCGTTACGTAACTATCGGATCCGTGGCTGGAAACTTTAACCGGCTCCGCGAACGTGCTTTCCGCCACGGTCGAGGCCAGCGTCGCGGCCAGGGGCGCCGGGGTGCTGCCATTGAGTGCCGCATCCCGCAGCATGGAAACACCGAGCCCCGCGACTCCTGCGACCAGCGTCGCGGCCAGCGCGCCGCTCCAGAGCAGGTTGCCGCGACGCAGGCGCCGCCGTGATGCCTCGGGCTGCTGTGGCGGGCCGGAATCGATGGCCGCGCTGACCCGCTGCGCAAAACCACTGCGCGCCGTGGCCACCGGCTCCGAGCGCATCGCCGCGCCGATCAGTGCGTAACGCGACCAGCGCCCACGCAGGGTCTCGTCCCGATCCAATCGCCGCGACAACAGCTCGCATTCCGCCGCGGGCAACTCGCCGTCGAACATAGCCGACAACTGGCTTTCCACTTCATCCTGCATCAGACAAGCTCCTCCGCCCGGCCCAGACCGCCATCGAAAACCTCACGCAGGCGACGGTCGATGGCCTCGCGGGCTCGGAAGATGCGCGAGCGCACCGTGCCGACCGGGCAATCCATCGACGCCGCAATCTCCTCGTAGCTCAGCCCTTCCAGCTCGCGCAGGACGATCGCCGTCCGCAGGTCCTCGGGCAGGGCCTCGATGGCACCGTTAACCGTGTTGCGGATTTCCTCGGTCAGCGCCAGCCCCTCCGGTGTCTCCGGGTCTTTGAGCCGGTTGACCATGTCGGTGGATTCGTCGCCGCTTTGCATGTCGAAGTCGTAGCTCACGGGGTTGCGATCACGGGCCGCCAGCGCGTTTTTGGCCGTATTGATGGCGATGCGATACAGCCAGGTATAGAAGGCGCTGTCGCCACGAAACTGCGGCAGTGCGCGGTAGGCTTTGATGAATGCTTCCTGGGCCACATCCTCGGCATCCGCCGGGTCCCGCAGGTACCGCATCACCAGCTTCACGACCTTGTGCTGATACTTCAGAACCAGCAGGTCGTAGGCGCCGCGTTCACCGCGCTGCACCCGCTGCACCAGGCTCAAATCACTCGCATCTGGGACCATCGGTAATACTGTCTGCATGGACCGGGAATGGTCCTGAAAGTTCGAAGTATCCAGAGTATCGGCTGAACCGCTCATGAAACCCAAGCCCCGTCGCGGTCTGATTTAACGTAATGGTATCCGCAGTTAGAGCGGCGGCCGGCGGGAAGGTTCCGTGGCGGGCCCCGGCACCGGCAGCGACAGCTCAGCCTGGAGCGGGTGCTCAGCCGTGGCCAGGAAGAGCTCGAGCTCGGGGTCCGGCAGCTCCAGGAGCGCCTCAAAGGCCGCCCGCTGGCGCGCCGTGGCGGTATCGAAATGGCGTTCCAGCCAGCTCAGCAGCAGCACGTCCCACTCCCTCCGGCCGCGGCGGCAGCGCCAGGACAGCCGGGAGCGGTTCTGTGCCGCCGGATTGACCCCCTCGTCCACGGCCTCAGTAGCGCCGATCCGCCAGCAGTTGCTTGATTGCACCAATCGCCTTGGCCGGATTCAGGTCCTTGGGGCAGGCCTCGGTGCAGTTCATGATGGTGTGGCACCGATAGAGCCGGAACGGATCCTCGAGCTCATCGAGGCGCTCGCCGGTGGCTTCGTCGCGGCTGTCGACGATCCAGCGGTACGCCGCCAGCAGTGCCGCGGGTCCCAGATAGCGCTCGGAATTCCACCAATAGCTCGGACACGCAGTCGAGCAGCAGGCGCACAGGATGCACGCCGAGGGGCGGTCGATGCGTTCCTGGTCCTCCTTCGACTGCAGACGTTCCCGATCGGGCGGCGCCGGGGTCCGGGTTTGCAGCCACGGCTTCACGGCCGCGTATTGCGCATAGAAATGCGTCAGGTCCGTAACCAGATCCTTGACCACTTCCATATGCGGCAGCGGATAGATCCGTATGTCGCCATCGCCAAGCTCGTCACAGGCCTTGGTACAGGCCAGGGTGTTCTGGCCGTTGATGTTCATGGCGCAGGAGCCGCAGATACCCTCGCGGCAGGAGCGTCGCAGCGACAGCGTGGTATCGATCTCGTTTTTTATCTTCAGCAGCGCGTCGAGCACCATGGGCCCGCAGCTGGCCATATCGATCTCGTAGGTATCGATGCGCGGGCGGCCGCCCTGCTCCGGGTCGAAGCGATAGATCCGCAGTCGCCGCACGCTGCGGGCGTCAGCGGGCGCCGGGTAGTGCTTACCGGCACGCGCATCAATCCTTGAGTTCTTCGGCAGCGACAGTTCGACCATGATCGGTAACTCTCCAGGATCAGAGGATCATCAATAGGTACGCGCCTTCGGCGCGATGACTTCGACCTCGTCGGTCAGCGTGTTCAGATGCACCGGTCGATAGTCGAGCGCGGCATGTCCGCGCTCATCCACCCAGCACAGGCTGTGCTTGAGCCAGTTGGCGTCATCGCGCTGAGGGAAATCCTCGCGCGCGTGTGCGCCGCGGCTCTCCTGCCGATTGCCTGCCGACTGTATGGTCGCGATGGCCTGCAGCAACAGGTTCTCCAGTTCCAGCGTCTCGATCAGGTCGGTATTCCAGATCAGGCCGCGATCCGAGATGCCCACATCGGCGAATGATTCGTAAGTGTGCGCCAGCTTCTCCATGCCCTCCGCCAGCGTCTCGCCGGTACGAAACACCGCCGCATCGGACTGCATGATCTTCTGCATCTCGAGCCGGATCGTGGCCGTGGGGCGTGAGCCCTTCGCATGCCGCAGTCGGTCCAGGCGCGCCACCGCCGGCTCGTGGGCGTCCTTGGGCAGCGCTCGCTGCTTGGCGCCGGGCTGCGCCACCGCCGCGCAGTGCCGCGCCGCTTCGCGACCGAACACGATCAGATCCAGCAGCGAGTTCGAACCCAGTCGATTGGCGCCGTGCACCGAGACGCATGCGGCTTCGCCGACCGCCATCAGCCCCTGCACGACGTGGTTGGGATCGGAGCCCTTCAGGGTCACGACCTCCCCCTGCATGCTGCAGGGAATTCCGCCCATGTTGTAGTGCACGGTCGGCAGGATGGGTATGGGTTCGCGCGTGACATCGATGCCGGCGAAGATGCGCGCGGTCTCGGCGATACCTGGCAGGCGCTCCTGGATCACGGCCGGACCAAGATGCTCGAGATGCAGATGGATGTGGTCCCTGAGGGCACCGACACCGCGGCCGTCGCGGATCTCGATGGTCATCGCGCGGCTTACGACATCGCGCGAGGCCAGATCCTTGGCATTGGGAGCATAGCGCTCCATGAAGCGCTCGCCGTCGGCGTTGGTGAGATAGCCCCCCTCACCGCGTGACCCCTCGGTGATCAGGCAGCCTGAGCCGTAGATGCCCGTGGGATGAAACTGCACGAACTCCATATCCTGCAGCGGCAACCCGGCGCGCAGCACCATGCCGCCACCATCGCCAGTGCAGGTGTGGGCCGAGGTACAGGAGAAATAGGCCCGTCCGTAGCCCCCGGTCGCCAGGATTGTCACCTGCGCGCGGAAGCGATGCAGCTTGCCGGTGGCCAGGTCGATCGCGACTACGCCGCGGCATTCATCCCCTTCCATAAGCAGATCGATGGCGAAATATTCGACGTAGAACTGTGCCTCGTGACGGATCGACTGCTGATAGAGCGTGTGGAGCATCGCGTGGCCGGTGCGATCGGCCGCCGCGCAGGTGCGCTGCGCAATTCCCTGGCCGTAGTGAGTCGTCATGCCGCCAAAGGGCCGTTGATAGATTCGCCCGTCGTTGGTGCGCGAAAACGGCACGCCGTAGTGTTCGAGTTCGATCACCGCGGCCGGCGCCTGCTTGCACATGAACTCGATGGCATCCTGATCGCCGAGCCAGTCCGAGCCCTTGACCGTGTCATACATGTGCCAGCGCCAGTCATCCTCGCCCATATTGGCGAGCGCGGCGCTGATGCCGCCCTGGGCCGCGACGGTGTGGCTGCGCGTCGGGAACACCTTGGTGACGCAGGCCGTGGAGAGCCCGGCCTCGGCCAGACCGAGCGTCGCGCGCAGGCCCGCGCCGCCGGCACCGACGACCACGACATCGTAGGTGTGATCGATGATTTCGTAGGCGCTCATGGACCGAATCTCATGCGGCACCATGCAGCGCAATGCGCAGCACCGCATAAACGCCGGCGGCGGCCAGCAGTGCATTGGTAAAGGTGGAAAGCAGCAGCAGTGCGATGCGAGGTCCGGCCCGCGGCATGTAATCTTCGATGACGACCTGCAGTCCGAGCCAGGCGTGCCAGGTCGCCAGCAGTACGGTCAATACCAGCAGCACCGGGTGCAGCCCCACGCCGATCCAGTGCACCACGATGACATGATTGCGGGTCGGCAGCAGCAGCAAGGACGCTGCCAGCCACAGGCACAATGGCGCCAGCGCCACCGCGCTGACGCGCTGGATCCACCAATGGCCCACCCCATCATGGGCTGCGCCATGGTTGAGTGCCAGCGAGAGCGGGCTGCGAAGGCTCATGCGGGCCCCACACCCGACTGCGCCAGGTAGTAGATGCAGATCGCGAACGCCAGCAGCGTCACGATCACGACGATCACGGCGCTGCGGCGTGCCTGCGCGCGCTCGAAGCCCCAGCCGATGTCCCACGCCAGGTGCCGCAGCCCATTGCAAAAGTGAAAACACAAGGCCAGCAGCGCGATGGCAATGAGGCATTTGAATGGGGCCGAGCCCAGCGTGGACATGGCCTCAGCGTACGAGAGCGGTCCCCGTGCGACGGCCATCAGCCAGACGATCATGACGATCAGCGCACCGAACAGGGCGATACCGCTGATCCGGTGCAGTATCGACAGCGTCATCGTGTAGGCCCATTTGTAAACCGTCACATGCGGTGACAGCGGGCGCTCAGCCATGACTACTCCTGTTCAGAAGTCGATACAGCGGCCGCGCACTTCCCAGTCTCCGTAGCGCGTCGGTTCGGGCAAGGGCGGGCCACCGATCTCCCGCGGCGCAGCCTTAGGGTCTGGAGCACGCAGGGGCGCTGTTGCGGCGCTCGCGGTGGAAATCCCCGATTCGAGCGGGTCGTCGGTCAGAACCGGCATAATCACAAGTGTGCCAGAATCGACCCAGACCGACCACCACGCCACGCCAGGATCACTGGCCCTTTGCCCGCTGGACGACTTCGGCGTGCTGCGCTTCGAGGGCGCGGACGCAAGGAAATTCCTGCAGGGTCAATTGTCAAACGATCTTGGGCTGCTCTCGCCTGGCGCCATCCTGCGCGCCGGTTTGCACAACCCCCAGGGCCGCACGGTCGCCCTGCTCTGGCTGGCCGCACACGCCGAGAACGAGATTCTCGCAGTGCTGCCGCGGGAACTGGCCGACCCGGTGGCGTCCCAGCTGCGCAAGTACCTGCTGCGCTCCAAAGCTCTCATCAGCGATGAGAGCGCCCGCACGCCGCTGTTCGGCGCCTGGGCGCACGGCGCACGGCTGTCACTGCCGGACAGCTGGGCGCTGGCCGATGACCGCGCGCTGCTGATTGGAGCGGCGCCCGTGAGCGCATCCGGGACCGCCCGCATGACCCGCCAGCACTGGCGCGCGCTCGATATCGCCGCCGGGCAGCCGCAGGTCTACGCGGCCACCTCGGCGCAATTCGTGGCACAGATGCTCAATCTTGACTGCATCAATGCCGTGTCCTTCACCAAGGGCTGCTACACGGGACAGGAAGTGATCGCACGCGCGCACTATCGCGGCCGGGTCAAACGGCGCATGCAGCGCTTTGAAAGCGTGCATCGCTGCGAACTGAATCCGGGCGATTCGGGTCAGCTGGCAGACGGCCGCGCCTATCGCGTCGTCGAAGCGTTGCAGCGCCCGGACGGAAGCTGCGAATTTCTGGCAGTAGCGCCATTGCCGACGGCTGCTGCCGAGTCCAGCGCCTCGTCCGACTCGCCCCCGGTCGCCAGCGTCGCGGAGGAGCCGCTGCGCGTGCGGGCGCTGCCGCTGCCCTATGCGCTGCCGGAGTGAGTGGCCGCGGAAGCTCGCCTAGTTTCCGGCGGTGTTGCCGCCGCTGGTGATGGCCTTCAACACCCGTTGGGGCTGGGCAACGCCGTAGCCCTGTGCAAAGTCGACGCCGATGTTCCTGAGCATCTGGATGATTTCGGCGTTTTCGGCAAACTCGGCGATGGTCTGCTTACCGGTCAGGTGGCCGATCTCGTTGATCGATCGGACCATCTCGCGGTCGATCGGATCGTGCAGGATCTCGCGCACGAAGCTGCCGTCGATCTTGAGATAATCCACCGGGAAATGTTTCAGATAGCCGAACGATGACAGGCCGGTGCCGAAGTCATCGAGCGCGAACTTGCAGCCGAGCTGCTTGAGCGCCTGAATGAAGCGGTTGGCCTGCGAGAAACTCGCCACGGCCGCGGTTTCCGTGATCTCGAAGCAGATCTTGGAGGCATCCAGCCCACTCTTGTGGAACTGGTCAATCACGTAGGGCAGGAACTTGTCATCGCCCAGACTCTGGCCCGACAGGTTGATCGAACACATCGCCAGCCGCTCGCGCTCGTCGGCCTCGGACACCAGCCAGCGCAGTGCATTCTCGACTACCCAGCGGTCGATGCTCGGCGTGATGCCGTAGCGCTCGGCCGCGGCGATGAAGTTGTCGGGTGCCACGATGCGCCCGTTCTCATCACGCATGCGCAGCAGCAGTTCGTAATGCGCGCCGGTCTCGGGCTTCTGCAGCGGCATGATCGGCATCCGGAACAGCTCGAAGCGTCCCTCTTCCAGCGCCGCATTGATGCGCGCAGCCCACTGCATCTCGCGCCGACGGCGCATGAGCTCGATGTCGTTCTCCGCAAAGCTGTGCACGCGGTTGCGGCCGAGCTCTTTGGCCGCGGCGCAGGCACTGTCGGCCGCCGAGATGATCGAGGCGACATCCTCGTTGTCGGCCGTGATGGGCACCACGCCGATGCTCGCGCCCAGGCGGAACACGCGCTCCTCCCAGCTGAAGCGGAAATTGCGCACCGACTCGCGCACGGATTCGGCCATGCGCATGGCCTCGTCGAGGGTGCAGCTCTCCAGCAGGATGCCGAATTCGTCGCCGCCCAGGCGCGACAGCGTGTCACGCCAGCGCACCTTGGACTTCAGCAGCGCGCCCATCTGGCCGAGCAGCGCATCGCCCGCGCTGTGGCCGCAGGTATCGTTGACGATCTTGAACTGGTCGATATCCAGGTAGCAGAGCGCGTAGGAGGCTTCGCGTGCCTTGGCGCTCTTGAGCGCGCGCTCCACGCGATTCTCGAATTCGCGGCGATTGACCAGGCCGGTCAGCAGATCGTGGCTGGCGTGGTAACTGAGGCGGCGATTGAGCTCGCGCGACTCGCTGACGTCGTGGAACACAAGTACGCCGCCGCCAACCTTGCCATTGCCGGCCCGGATCGGCGAGGCGGTGCTCTCGACGTAGAGCTCATTGCCATCGCGCCGGATCAGCAGCATGGGTCGCACCGACTTGATCGGGCGTGCCCGCCGGATCGATACCGTCAGCGGGTTCTCCAGCGGCTCGCAGGTCTCCTCGTGGAAGGCGCGAAAAATCTCCTCGACCGGCCGCCCCATCGCGTCTTCGAGGCGCCAGCCCGTGAGCTGTTCGGCCACCGGGTTGATGTAGTCGATGGTCGACACGGCATCGGTCGTGATGACACCATCGCCAATCGACTGCAAGGTGATCTGCGCGCTCTCCTTCTCGCGAAAGAGGGCTTCCTCGTAGAGCTTGCGCTCGGTGATGTCGAGTTCGACGCCGACCAGGCGCAGCAGCCGGCCGTGCGCATCGAGCTGCGCCTTGGCGCGGCTGATGACCCAGCGCCAGTCGCCGCTGCGGTGGCGCATGCGGTGCACGCTCTCGAAGATCGGGGTCTTGCTGGCGACGTGTTCGCGAATGGCAGCCTGCACGCGCGAGGAATCGTCAGGATGCACCAGGCTCCGCCAGTCGAAACCGCCCTTGAGATCGGCCTCGTCGTAGCCGAGCATCGCCCGCCACCGGGGCGAGAAATACACATCGTTGCCTTCGACGTCGAAATCCCACAGGCCATCATTCGCGGCCAGCTCAGCCAGCGCATTGCGTTCCTCGACGCGGCTGAGCGCCACGGACAGCCGTATACGCTCCAGGCCGGTCGCCAGGCTCGTGCCCAATAGCTTCATGAGCAGCTGCAGATTGACGTCGAAGCCGCCGCGCGGCAGCCCGTAGGCCAGCCCGAGGAAGCCCGCCGGCTTCTCCTTGATACGGAACGACACCATCAATGCCGCCCCAATGGCCAGTTCCGCCAGGGTGCCGGCATCTTCGGCCTGCTCGCGTCGCGGCGATGCGGTATCGCGGAATTCGGATAGCTTCAGGTGATCGACCCGGCCACTGAGCCAGGGTAGCGACTCGACAGCCGCGCCCCGCAGCGCCTCGGGATGGCATTGGGCGAAATGACCACGGGCGCACACCACCGATTCGACATGACGGGCGGCTGCATCGAAGAACACTGCAAAGGCGGCATCGGCCGAGGTGGCTTCGCGCAGCGTCTCGAGGCTGCGCCGAATCGACTCCTCGGCGCCCTCGTTCCGCATATTCTGCAGATCGACCGCGATTTTGGTACAGGCGACGTCGAGACCGGGCATAGGCCGCTCGGCCTTGCCGACCCAGAATTGAGGGGCGAGGACATCGGACGCCGTAAAATCGGCGGGGGTGCCCGGCGGCTTCTGTGTGGACATGACTGCACAGATTCTCGCACAGACGCGCAGGATTACAAGCTAACCCCTGATTTTCCCTAGAGAGAGTTTCCGGAGAGTGCGGCCCGGGCACTGCGGTAAGTCTGGTGGAGGGCTTGCTCCATAGCATCGGCGATACCCTGGACCCCCTCGGCATCGAGGGTTCGCGGCGTATCGCAGGGCGGTCCGATGGCGATCGCGATGCGGCTGAAGGGCATCGGCAGCACGAACCGGTCCCAGTGAATCAGCCAGGCACGCGAGGCGGCGTACGCCAGCGGCAGCATGGGTCTTCCGGACAGCTGCGACAGCAGTACCGCGCCGGGTTTGAATTTAAAGCGCGGACCGCGCGGCCCATCGGGATTGATGACGGGGGAGACCTGCTCGCGCATGAGGGCCTGGAAGTAGCCCTTGAGCGCCTGGGCGCCGGTGTTTGAGGAGGAACCGCGGATCACCGCCCCGCCCAGTCGGCGAATGATCATGGCAGCCAGCTCGCCATCCACCGAGGGGCTGATCAGAAACCCGGCACGCAGGCGCCGGCGGGCCTGCGCCCGCAACAGATAATGTGCGCAGAACAGCTGGTGCTGGTGCCAATAGCAGGGCAGAAACGAGGGCGCGCGGGCCAGCGCGGCATCCAGATGCTCCTCGCCCACAACGGCGACGACGCGACAGCTGCGCCAGCCCAGACGCACCAGCGCCACCAGCACGGGCGCGGCAATTGCATAGAGTACGCGGCGCATCGGCCCCATGCGTCGCTGCGATCGTGTCTGGCGCCGATAGATGGTATTGCGCAGCGCGCCGCCGCCATCCGCCGTCTCACTCTGCACTTCGTCATCGCCCATGTCAGTTACAATTCCGCGCTCGCATGAACTCGATTACGCTGACTGCGCTGATGGAGGCCAACCGCGGAGCGGCGCGCAGCGTGGTCTACCTCGAGGGGGAAGGTGACGCGCGACCGGTCGCCTTTGCGGCGCTGTACGAGCGCGCACTGGGCATTCTCTATCACCTGCAGGAACTCGGTGCACGGCCCGGCGACCGTTTGATCCTGCTGCTGTCGGCCAATGAGCCCTTCGTCGACGCGTTCTGGGCGGCGGTACTCGGCGGCATCATTCCCGTGCCGGTGGCACCGGGCATCAGCGACGAGCACCGGCACAAGCTGCTGCGGATTGCGCGCCAGCTCAAGGCACCGTTCGTCTACACCGAGCGGCGCCTGCTCGAGCGCATCGGCAGCTTCGCCGCCGCGCACGAGGCCACGGACTTGTTCGAGCAGCTGCGGGCGCGCGCGTTCCTGGTCGATGAACTCGAGTCCATCGGGCGCAGCGGCAAGGTGCATCGCGCCCGATCCGAGGACCCGGCCTTTATTCAGTTCTCGTCCGGCTCCACCAGCTCGCCCAAGGGAGTGGTGCTCACGCACGAGAATCTGATCGCAAACATTCACGGCATCACCGCGGCTGCCCAACTTCGCCCCGACGATGTCGGCCTGTCGTGGATGCCGCTCACCCATGACATGGGGCTGATCGGTTTCCACCTGACTATGTTTGCCAATTGCATGCAGTCGCACCTGATGTCCACGGAGCTGTTCGTCCGCCGTCCATTGCTGTGGCTGAAGCTCGCAGCCAGTGAGCGTGCCACGCTGCTGTGCTCGCCCAACTTCGGATACCGGCACTACCTCAGGGCCCTGGGCAAGCGCGCAGCGCCCGACCTGGATCTCTCGGCTGTGCGCCTGATCTTCAACGGCGCAGAACCGATCAGCGTCGAGTTGTGCGATGAGTTCCTGGCGCGTCTCGAGCCCTCGGGACTTAAACGCACCACCATGTTTCCGGTTTACGGGCTGGCCGAAGCATCGCTGGCCGTGAGCTTTCCCCCGCCGGAGAAGCCCCGGCGCTCGGCACGCCTGGACCGGCACCACCTCGGGGTGGGCAGCGAAGCCCGCGAGGTAGCCCCGGGTTCGCGCGATGCGCTGCAGCTCATCAGTGTCGGCCGCGCCGTCCCGCGCTGTGAACTGCGCATAGTCGATGATCAGGACCTGCCGTTGCCGGAACGGCGCGTCGGCCACATCCAGATTCGCGGCGACAACGTGACGCGCGGTTACCTCGAGGATCCGGAGTCGAATGCCCTCGCCTTCACCGCCGATGGCTGGCTCCGGACCGGAGATCTCGGGTTAACGCTCGACGGCGACCTGTTCATTACCGGACGGCAAAAGGAGATCCTGTTCGTCAATGGCCAGAACTACTACCCACATGATCTGGAGCGAATAACCGAAAACCTGCCGGAGCTGGGCCCTGGCCGGGTCGTCATCGCCGGCGTCCGGTCGTCGTCAGCCGATGGGGAGCGATTGCTGGCCTTCGTGCTGCACCGGGGCGACATGAATGGCTTCCTGCCGCTCGCGCGCCTTTTGACGCGCGCCCTGAGCGCCCAGGCGGGACTCGAACTGGATGCAGTGGTACCCGTGCGCCGCATACCGAAGACCACGAGCGGCAAGGTGCAGCGGCACCTGCTCGAGAAGGACTACCTCGAGGGACTATTCGACGCCGAGCTGGCAGAGCTGGAACGGCTCGGCGGTACCCGGCCTGCGGCCGCACAGATCGGGGGCGCGATCGAGCAACAATTACAAACCCTCTGCGAGGGCGAGCTCGATGGCCGCCGCGTCGATCCGGAGCAGAGCCTGTTCGATCTGGGGGCAAGCTCGCTGAAGCTGATTTCCATCCACGAGCGCATCGGGCAGCGCTGGCCGGGTGCCGTCGAGATTACCGATATCTTCGAATATCCCACCATTCGCACGCTCAGCAAGTTCATCGAGGCCAAGATAAGCGACGCCAAGATAAGCTAGACTCGCGTCCATGCGCGACACCGACGTTCTTATCATCGGCGGCGGTCCGGCCGGGTCAACTGCCGCGGCGCTGCTGGCGCGCAACGGCCACCGCGTAACATTGATCGAGAAGGCGCGCCACCCTCGCTTTCACATCGGCGAGTCCCTGCTGCCCGCGAATCTGCCGCTGCTCGAGCAGCTGGGGGTGGCCGATGAAGTGCGTGCCATCGGCATGCAGAAGTGGGGCGCGGAGTTCATCTCGCCGTGGGACGGCAGACAGCAGGATTTTCGTTTCAGTGAGGCCTGGGACAAATCCATGCCCTACGCCTACCAGGTGCGACGATCCGAATTTGATCGCATCCTGATCCGCCACGCCGAGCGCTCGGGTGCAGAGGTCATCGAAGGCGCCCGCGTCACGGCGGTCGACCTGGGCCAAACCAAGGGCAAGGGCGATTCGGAGGTCCAGGCGGAGGTGCAGCACGAGGACGGGACAACGTCCCAATGGCGCGCGCGCTTCCTGGTCGACGCGTCTGGCCGCGACACTTTTCTCGGTAATCGCCTGCAGTTCAAGCGACGCAACACCCGGCATAACAGCGCCGCGATCTTCGGACACTTCAGCGGTGCCCTGCGCAACGAGGGGGACCGCGCCGGACACATATCGATCTATTGGTTTGATCATGGCTGGTTCTGGTTCATCCCCTTGAGCGACGGCGCCACCAGCGTCGGCGCCGTGGTCTGGCCCTACTACCTCAAGACCCGCACCCGCCCGGTCAACGATTTCCTGCTCGATACCATCGCGCTGTGCCCGCCACTGGCGGAGCGCATGCGCGAGGCGCAGCTCATCAGCGAAGTCGAGGCGACGGGCAACTATTCTTATTCCTGCACGCAGTCGCACGGCCGCAACTACCTGCTGCTCGGCGACGCCTACGCCTTTATCGATCCGGTGTTCTCCTCGGGCGTGATGCTGGCGATGCACAGCGCATTCGCCGGTGTCACCGCCATCGAGTCCTGCCTGCGAACACCCGAACGCACGCGCGCGGCGCTGCGTAAATTCGATCGCGTGATGCGACACGGGCCGCGCGAGTTCTCCTGGTTCATCTATCGGATCACCACCCCGACCATGCGCGAGATGTTCATGGCGCCGCGTAACATGCTGCGGATGAAGGAGGCTCTGCTGTCCTTGCTGGCGGGCGATATTTTTGGCGCCACGCCGATCTGGGGCTCGCTGCGCGCCTTCAAGGCAGCCTATCGCATCTTCGCGATGCTGCATCCGCGCCGTAGCGTCCGCGCGCGCCGACTACGTCAGCTCAACCTCGCCGGCTGATCGGTTCCCGTCGGTGACTGAACTGCGCGCCATCGATAGCGGCTCCGCGATGAAGAGCGTGGCGCGGGCAGCCTACGAGTACAGCGCCACCTACAGCTCGCTGGTGATCTTCGCGCTGCTCTGCCTTGTCTGGTCGATGCTCGCGGTGCCGCTGCATGCGCTGCTGCCGCGTGGGCTCGGAATGCGGCTTGGCCGCCGGGGCATCATGGCTGGATTTCGCCTTTATGCGCACTGGCTTGGGTTTGCGGGTGTCTACCGCTTCGACCTGAGCGCGCTCGACGCGTTACCGGACAGCATGCCCCTGATCCTCGCACCGAATCACCCCTCGCTGATCGATGCGGTATTGGTCGCGGGACGCCATTCCAATGTTTCCTGCATCATGAAGTCCCAACTCATGGGCAACATCCTGCTGGGGCCAGGCGCGCGACTGGCCCGTTACATCCGCAATGGCTCACCGCGTCAGATGGTGCGCGAGGCGGTGGCTGATCTGCGCGAGGGCGGCACGCTGCTGCTATTTCCGGAAGGCACGCGCTCGGCGCGTTCACCGATCGGTCCGCTCAGCAAGAGCGTCGGCGTGATCGCGCGTCGCGCGGGGGTTGCAGTCCAGACGCTGCTGATTGAGACCGATTCTAATTATCTCGGCAAGGGCTCCTCGCCGTGGGCGCGAGCCGCGCTTCCCATTGCCTACCGCGTCCGGCTCGGGCGCCGGTTCGAGCCCCCGGCCGACGCCGCGGCATTCAGCCTCGAGCTCGAACGTTACTTCCGCAGCGAATTGCAGCCGGACACGTGTCGCTGATCGTCCCCTCGACGACGCACCTGGTTCTCATTCCAAGCTACAACCCTGGATCCAAGGTGTACGACACCGTGCGCGCCGCGCGCGCGCAATGGGATCCTGTCTGGGTCGTAGTCGACGGCAGTACCGACGACAGCGGACAGCGCCTCGCCGCCATGGCCCGCGAGGACCCGGGACTGCGGGTGGAAGTCCTGCCGCGCAATCGCGGCAAGGGCGCCGCGGTACTGCACGGTGCGCGATTGGCACTCGGGGCCGGCTTTACGCACATGCTCACCATGGACTCGGATGGCCAGCATCCGGCCGGCCTGATCGGCAGCTTTATGTCGGCATCGCTCGCTGCGCCCGAGGCCCTGGTGCTCGGCGAGCCTCGATTCGACTCGAGCGCACCGTCTGTGCGCGTGCAGGGGCGAAAGATCTCCAACGGTTTTGCCAACCTGTGGACGCTCTGGGCCGGGATTCACGACTCACTCTTCGGTTTCCGCGTCTACCCGATCGCGCCTCTGATACGGGTCATGAGCCGCCAGCCCTGGATGCGCCGCTTCGACTTCGATGTCGAAGTCGCAGTGCGCCTGTGCTGGCTTGGACTTATGCCGCTGAACATCGTCGCCCCCGTACGCTATTTCCGGGTCGACGAGGGAGGGGTTTCACACTTCCATTATTGGCGCGACAACGCGCTGCTCACCTGGATGCACGCGCGGCTGCTGATCGGCTTCCTGCTGCGCCTGCCTTGGCTGCTCTGGCAGCTGTGTCGGCGGCCGCCGACGCCGGATTGAAGCCTGCGCCTACGCACCGCTCGCGCGCCGAACAATGTAGATATAATGATCCGCAATCGGCCAAGGACACGCAAGGCCACACAAGTACATCCGGTATGTCCGAAACACTGTCACAATCCACCGCGGAACGCGCCGATCCGCTCGCTCTCGAGCGAGAGATCGCGCAGTTGATCGTTCAGGGGCTGAATCTCCCCAATGCTCCGGAGACAATCGATCCGGAAGCACCGTTGTATGGCGAAGGCCTCGGACTCGACTCGATCGATATCCTGGAAATCGCGCTGATCGTCTCCAAGCAGTACGGCGTGGTATTGCGCGCGGACAACCAGGAGAACGAGCGCATCTTCCGCTCGCTGCGACACTTCGCACACTACGTCGCGGCCCATCGAACCAAGTGAAACCCGAATCGCTGCCCCTGTTCGCGCACGAGGGGCCCGATTCGATCGTGGCCTGGCGTGATCAGCAGCCCATCAATGCGCGGCGATTCCTTGCCGACGTGGGCGAACTCGCGCAACGACTGCCTGCCGGCCGGCACATGCTCAACCTGTGCAACGATCGCTACCGTTTCACGGTCGGCTTTGCCGCCAGCCTGCTGACAGGCAAGTGCAGCCTGCTGCCCCCGGCGCACGCGCCGGAGGTGATCCGCCAGCTGCATGCGTTCGCGCCCGACGCCTTCTGTCTTACCGATGATGCCGACTGCACACTCGAGTTGCCGCTGCTGTTCTATCGCGATGGGGTCGCGGATATTGGCAACGGCGATTGGGTCGTGCCGCGCGTCGATGCGGCGCAATTGGCGGCCTACATCTTCACATCAGGCTCGACCGGACTTCCGGTACCCCATCGCAAGACCTGGGGCCGGCTGGTGCGCTGCGTGCAGCTCGAGGCGGCGCAACTGGCGCCGCTGCAACAGCGGGGCTGCGCGATTCTCGGCACCGTACCGCCACAACATATGTACGGTTTCGAGTCCACCGTAATGCTGCCGCTGCAAAGCGGCGCGGCGCTGTGCACAGCGCGCCCATTCTTTCCCGCCGACATCGCTACCGAGCTCGAACGGTTGCCGCGACCGCGCGTGCTGATCACCACCCCCGTGCACCTGCGCTCGCTGGTTGCCGCCGAGATCGCTCTGCCGGCGCTCGATCTGATCGTTTCGGCCACGGCGATGCTGCCTGCCAATCTGGCGCGCGAGGTGGAGCGGCGTTTCGCCGTGCCGCTGCTGGAGATCTACGGCTCCACCGAGACTGGCGAAATCGCGGCGCGACGCACGGCAGTGGAGGAGCAGTGGCGGCTGTGGCCCGAAGTGCGGCTGGAAATCATCGAGGGACGCTGCTGGGCTCAGGGCGGGCACGTGGAGCAGGCGATAGCGCTTGCCGATGAGATCGAGTTGCGTGGCCCGGACCGCTTCGTGCTGCTCGGACGGACCGCCGACCTGGTAAATATTGCGGGCAAACGCAGCTCCCTCAGCTATCTGAACCATCAGCTCAACGACATTCCGGGCGTCATCGACGGCGCCTTCTTCGTACGCGAGGACGAGCACAGCTCGGTGGCCGGCGTGTCGCGGCTCGCCGCCCTGGTGGTGGCGCCGGGGCTCGATCCTGCGCAGATCCTGCTGCAGCTGCGCGATCGTATCGACCCTGTGTTCCTGCCGCGCCCGCTGCTGCAGGTGGAATCCCTGCCACGCAACGAGACCGGCAAGCTGCCGCGGCAAACACTGCACGCCCTGGTGGCGCAGGCGGCGGTTCGCGAACCGCATTTGTTTGCATGAACGCGCGCAGCACGTGGCTGCGCGTGGCGTCCGATCATCCGGCGCTGGCCGGACATTTTCCCGGCCACCCGATCGTGCCGGGCGCCCTGCTGCTCGATGAGGCGCTGCACGCCATCGATGCGGCCGAGACCTGCTGGCACATCGCCAGCCTGAAGTTTCACCGCATCGTGCGCCCCGAAGAGGCACTGCGGCTCGAATGCAGCACGCAACCCGGCGGTGCGCTGCGCATCGAACTGCGTGTCGATGACACCCTCGTCATGAGCGGCCTGCTCGAGCCTGGCCGGGCATGAACGCCGAAACCCAGGCAGCGGCGTGGCGCCGTCAGCGCGAGCGCGGCAGCCCGGCACTGCTGCGCACGATGGCGTGGCTGGCACTGCACTGCGGCCGCGTGGTCGTGTATCCGCTGGTACATGTCATCGCCGCCTATTTCTTTCTGTTTGCGCCCGCGATGCGGCGCCACATGCGCTGCTTTCTGCGGCGTGCGCTCGGACGCGAACCTTACGCCGCCGATCGTTATCAACTGATTCTATGGTTCGCCACCTCGGTCCTGGACCGCCTGCTGCTGCTGGCGGGCCGCCAGGACCAGTTCCAGGTGTCGCTCGAGGGCGAAGAATTGATACGCGAGGTCGCCGGCAGTGGCGGCGGGGCGCTGCTGTTCGGAGCGCACATGGGCAGCTTCGAGGTGATGCGCACCCTGGGCGATCGGCAGCCGGGACTGGCGATCGCGATGGCGATGTATGAGGACAATGCGCGCAAGGTCAACGCCATCATGGCTTCCGCGCGCCTCCGCGATCCACCCGAGATCATCGCGCTTGGCCACCTGGACGCCATGCTCAAAGTTCGGGAACGCCTCGATGAGGGCGCGCTGGTTGGCGTGCTGGCCGACCGGACCCTTGGCGATGAGGCGTCGTTGCAGGTCAGCTTTCTGGGCGCGACGGCGCGATTGCCGCTGGGTCCCATGCGCGCTGCGGCATTGTTGCGGCGACGCGTGCTGTTCATGCTGGGACTGTATCGCGGCGGCCGCCGCTACCACATCGTGTTCGCACCGCTCGCGGACTTCACGCATGTCGGCCGAGCCGAACGCGCCGTGGCCGTCGAAACCGCCGTCGCGCGATACGCCAGCCTGCTGGAACGCTACTGCCGCAGCGATCCCTACAACTGGTTCAACTTCTTCGATTTCTGGGCCGAGCCGGGCAGCACGGACTCCACATGCGGCTGAGCTTGCGCAGGCGGGCACTCCCGGTCATTGCCTTGATGGCCTTCACCACCGGGCAGGCGTTCGCCGACACCGACGATCCGCTTGGAAGTCTCATGGCCCTGCTGGCGCAGCGCCGGCACGGCGTTGCCGACTTTTCCCAGACCCAGTACCTGGCCGTGCTCAAACAGCCGCAGCGTTCCGAGGGGGTGCTCAGCTACGACGCGCCGGACCATCTCGAGCAGCGCACGCTCAAGCCGCACCCCCAGACCGCGGTGCTGGACCACGGGATGCTGACGCTGACCCGGGGATCACACCAGCGGACCGTGCGCCTAGATGAGTATCCCCAGCTTGCCCCGCTGATCGATAGCGTGCGCGCGACCCTGGCTGGCGACAGGCAGGCGCTCGAGCGGCGCTTCGAGCTTCGCCTGCGGGGCGATCTCGAGCACTGGCAGCTCGAGCTGACGCCGCGCGAATCCGGGCTCGCCCTGGGTGTGCAGCAAATCCAGCTCAGCGGCGAGCGCGACAGGATTTTGCAGGTCGAGGTAACGCAGGCCGGCGGCGATCACTCGCTGATGACCATCAAGCCGCGCGAATGAAACCGGCGCGCGCGCTCATCGTGGGTGTGTGGCTGCTCGGCGTGGCGGCGGTCGTGCTCATCGTGGCTCGCGCGCGCTTCAGCGCCGACCTGTCGGCCTTCCTGCCACGCCTGCCCTCACCTGCGCAACGCCTGCTGGTCGATCAATTGCAGAACGGCCTTGCGGCTCATCTGATCCTGGTAGGCATCGAAGGCGGCGATTCGACCGAGCGCGCGCGTGCCGCCACTGCGATGACCGCGCAACTGGCGGCGCAAAGTGCCTTCGTAAGCGTCAATGACGGCGAGAATTCGATCGAGCAGCGCGATCGCGCCTTCGTGTTCGAACACCGCTACCTGCTCAGCACTGCCGTGACGCCGGACCGATTCAGTATCGCCGGCCTGCGCTCGGCCATGGCGACGAGCCTGGAACTGCTCGACTCCCCGGCCGGCGCGCTGGCGCAGCCGCTGCTGCGTGCCGATCCTACTGGCGAGACGCTGCAAGTGATCGATCAGCTGGATTCGGGCGGTGCTCCGCATCGCGAACAGGGCGTGTGGAGTTCCGCGGATGGCCAGCGTGCGCTGCTCTTAGTCGAGACTCGCGCCGCAGGTTCCGACACCGATGCCCAGGCCGCGGCGTTGACCGCCATACGTGCCGCTTTTGCCCTCTCGACGCCGCCACCTTCCGCCTTGCGTCTGTTGCTGAGCGGTCCGGCGGTCTTCACGGTCGATGCACGCGACACCATCAAACGACAGGTGACCCGGCTCTCGCTGCTCAGCAGCGTGTTGATCGCGAGCCTGTTGCTGCTCGTGTATCGCTCGGCCACGATGCTGCTGCTGGGCCTGCTGCCGGTAGTCTCGGGCGCACTGACCGGCGTCGCCGCCGTGGCGCTGGGCGCCGGCATCGTGCATGGCATCACCCTCGGGTTCGGCATTACGCTGATTGGCGAGTCGGTGGATTATTCCGTCTATCTTCTCGTCCAGGCGCGCCGCGATCCTCGAGGCTCGCTGCAGGTTCCCGCGCGGCTGTGGCGCACGATCGGGTTGGGCGTACTGACTTCCATCTGCGGCTTCGCTTCGCTGCTGCCATCGAGTTTCCCCGGCCTCTCGCAGTTGGGACTGTTCTCGATCTGCGGACTGTCCGCGGCAGCGGCCACCACACGTTGGGTACTGCCGCAGCTGATCCCGCAGCGGCTACACCTGCGCGATCTGCGGCCCTTCGGTGCCGCCTCAATGCGAATGCTGTCGCGAATGCGCGGCTTCGGCGCCGCAGCCATTGTGCTGGGTGTGTTGTGTGCCGCCTTCCTGTATGCGCACCGGGCCACCCTCTGGAATCGTGATCTTGCCGCGCTCAGTCCTGTGGCCGCGGCTGCGCAGGCACTGGACGGACAGCTACGCAGCGAGCTCGGCGCGCCCGATATCAGTAATCTCGTGGTCGTCAGCGGCGCCGACCAGGAATCGGTGCTGCAGCGGGCAGAGATAGTTGGAAGCCAGCTCGATACGCTCAAGACGCGCGGCGATATCGCCGGCTACGACAGCCCGGCCCGCTACCTGCCCAGCCGGCGGACGCAGAGCCTGCGTCTGGCAAGCCTGCCGGATGCCGCGACCTTGCGCGAGCGTGTGCGGGCCGCAACCGCAACGCTGTCGCTGCGGCCGGAGGCGCTTGGGGACTTCATTCAAGGTATCGACGCAGCCCGCGACGCTGCGCCGCTTGAACGTGATGCATTGGCCCACACCTCCATGGCGCTGGCGCTCGATGCGCTGCTCTGGCATCACGGCGACCTGTGGTTTGGACTGCTGCCGCTGCGCGCCGATCGCAGCGGTGCCGCTGACCACGGACCGGGCACCGGCGACATCGACATCGGCCGGGTGCGGGCCGCGGTTGCCGACAATCCGCCCGGCACCGTGCTGGCATTCAACATGAAACAGGAAACCGATGCCCTCTACGCCGGCTACCTGCACGAGGCCGTGCGTCTTTCGCTATGGGGTCTTGGCGCGATCGTTCTGCTGCTGAGCCTTACGCTGCGCAGCGCGACCCGTATCGCCCGCGTGATCGCGCCGCTGGTGCTGGCCGTACTCGTGGTCGGCGCGGCGCTGGTCGCCGGCGGCGTGGAGCTGACGATCCTGCACCTGATCGGACTGCTGCTGATCGTCGCGGTCGGATCGAACTACGCGCTGTTCTTCGACCGGCGCACGACAGCCGATACCGCCGATCTGCCCCTGACGCTCGCCTCGCTG
Source organism: uncultured Gammaproteobacteria bacterium (assembly GCA_963819195.1). Lineage (GTDB taxonomy): Bacteria > Pseudomonadota > Gammaproteobacteria > Steroidobacterales > Steroidobacteraceae > FEN-1191. The sequence continues at coordinate 214,420 of CAWFVL010000002.1, read as the reverse complement.
CTGATCGCCAACGCCTGCACCGTCATCGGCTTCGGCGTGCTGGGCCTGTCCAACCTGCCCGTGCTCAGTGCGCTCGGCACCACTGTGGCGCCGGGCACCCTGCTGGCGCTGTGGTTTTCGGCCTGGCTTGCCCCACGTGGACTGTTTGCCTGATATGCGGACACTGCGCATCGGGTCGCCCGCGCCTGCCCGCGATGGCCGCTGCGCCGGCTGCATCGTGCTGCTGCCCGCCGCGCGGCAACGGCTCGAGGATTTCATCGACGCCGGCTTCGATCGGGCACTGCACGCCTGCGGCGCGGACTTCGAATTGATCCTGGTCGATCCCATGCCGTCACATCTGAACGATCGCAGCTGGATGAGCCAATTGCGCGATGAAATCGTGGCGCCCGCCCGCGCCGGCGGCCGAACCCTGTGGCTGGGCGGCATCTCGCTGGGCGCATTCATGGCCTTGCGGTTCGCGGCTTCGGCACCGCAGACCATTGACGGACTGTGCCTGCTCGCGCCCTATCTGGGCAGCCGCATCGTTGCGGCGGACATTGCGCGCCATGCCGATCTGCGTGCCTGGACGCCCGGGGAGCTGTCTGAAGAGGATGACGAGCGCATCGTCTGGCGTTACGTACGCGGCCTGCATACCCCACCGCCCCAGCTGTTCCTGGGGCTCGGCCGCGAAGATCGCTTTGCGGATACTCAACGGCTGCTGGCGCGCTCCCTGCCTCCTGCCTGCTGCCTGATACTCGAGGGCGGTCATGAGTGGCCGGTGTGGCGCCGACTCTGGGACAATTTCCTCGAGCGCCACGTGACGGCTGGCGCACAATCGACGGGCCCAATACATTCATGACTACCGATTCCTCCGCCATCCTTCCGACGCTGCGATCCTGGCAGGCGACACCGCTGCTGCGGGTCTCGTTGGCGGGACACGTCATCGCGCTGGTGCTGCTGCTGCTGCGGCCACACTGGTGGCCGTGGATCCTCGGCACGGTCATCGCCGACCACCTGCTCCTGACAGGGATTGGCCTGTGGCCGCGCAGTCGGGCGCTCGGTTCGAACTGGACGCGGCTGCCGGCGCGCGCGGCCGGACGCGGCGAGGTAGCCATCTCGATCGACGATGGGCCGGATCCGGAAATCACACCGCAGGTGCTGACGATTCTGGCCGCGCACCGTGCACGCGCCACCTTCTTCTGCATTGGGGAGCGGGTCGCGCGATTTCCGCAGCTGGCGCACGACTGCGTCGCGCAGGGTCATGCGGTCGAGAACCACAGCGATCGACACCGGTACGTCTTTCCACTGCTGGGTCTGCGCGCCCTGCGCAATGACGTGCAACGCGCGCAGCAAACCATCGAGGGCGCCTGCGGCGTCGCGCCGCGCTTCTTCCGCGCGCCCGCGGGCTTGCGCAATCCGCTGCTCGATCCGGTGCTGCAGCGGCTCGGCCTGCAGCTGGCAAGCTGGACGCGCCGCGGTTTCGACACCGTCGAGCGCGACGGCGGCGTGGTATTGGCGCGGCTGGTGAGCAAGCTGCGCGCTGGCGACATCCTGTTGCTGCACGACGGGCACGCCGCCCGCACCAGCGACGGCACGCCGGTCGTGCTGGAAGTGTTGCCGTCCCTGCTCGAGGCCATCGAACAGCGCGGGCTCCACACCGTTACATTGCCGGAGGCATTGGCGTGAGCGCGATAGCGCCGCTGCGCATATCACACTACACGGCCACCAGTTGCCTTGGGGCGGGCCTGGCACCGACGCAGGCGGCGCTCGAAGACGAGCGCAGCGGACTGGCGGCCTGCGACTTCGAAACCGTGTCGCTCGAGACGCAGATCGGCAAGGTCGCCGGCGTCGATGCCGTGGCGTTGCCGTCTCAGCTACGTGCCTTCGACTGCCGCAACAATCGACTCGCACAGCTCGGACTCGAGCAGGATGGCTTTCTCGCCGCGGTCGAGGCCAGCGCCGCACACTGGGGTCACGAACGCCTCGGCGTATTCATCGGCACCAGCACCTCGGGCATTCTCGAAACCGAGATCGCCTTCCGCGCGCGCGATTCCCTGGGCGGCGCGTTGCCAGCGGGCTTCGACTACGAGCATCGCCAGAATTCATTCTCGGTCAGCGACTACGTGCGTCGCAGGCTCGAACTGACCGGCCCGGCTGCCTCGCTGTGCACCGCCTGCTCCTCCAGCGCCAAGGCATTCGCCGTCGCACAACGGCTGATCGAAGCCAACCTGATCGATGCGGCCGTGGTGGGAGGCGTCGACTCGCTGTGCCTGACAACGCTGTATGGATTTCACGCGCTGCAGCTCATGGCGCGTAACGCCTGCCGTCCTTTTGATCGCCGCCGCGAGGGTCTGTCGATCGGGGAAGCGGCCGCCTTCGCGCTCATCGAGCGCGCGTCGCCGTCGGGACATGCGGTGCGCGAACCGGACGATGATGCGATCTTCCTGCTTGGAGCCGGCGAATCGAGCGATGCGCATCACATGTCCGCCCCGCACCCCGAAGGCGCGGGCGCGCGCATGGCCATGCAGCGGGCGCTCGATGCCGCGGGACTGGCTCCGGCGGATATCGATTACATCAACCTGCACGGCACCGGCACGCCCAGCAATGACGCCGCGGAGGCACTGGCGGTACGTTCACTGTTCGCGCAGGACACGCCCTGCAGCTCCACCAAGGCCGCCACCGGCCATACGCTCGGGGCAGCCGGGGCGCTTGAAGCGGTCATCTGCCTGCTGGTGCTCCGACACGGCGTGCTGCCGGCGGGATTGAATCTGTCCGAACTCGACCCGCAATGCGCGATCAATTACCTGACGCGTTCGCGCCGCACATCGCCGCGCACGGCGCTGAGCAATTCCTTCGGCTTCGGCGGCGTCAACTGCGCGCTGCTGTTCGGGCGCGGCACTTAGGCATGAGCAGCCTCGCAGCCGCCATCGAAGGCATCGGCGTACTGGGCCCGGGACTCGACAGCTGGCTGACTACCGCCGCAGTATTCGCCGGCACGCGTGACTACGAACCGGGCCGCACGGTACTGCCCGTACCCAGTGCGCTGCCGGCCGCCGAGCGGCGCCGCGCCGGGCGCGTCATCAAGCTGGCACTTGCGGTCGGCGCCGAGGCGGTCGCGCAGTCCGGACGCCCCGCGCAATCCCTGCCCAGCGTTTTCGCCTCTTCCGGCGGCGATGGCGATAACTGTCATGAGATCTGCGCCGCGCTGACCACACCGGAGCGATCGATCTCACCCACCCGTTTTCACAACTCCGTCCACAATGCCGCGGCCGGTTACTGGAGTATCGCCAACAGCTGCACGGAAGCGTCGGTGACGCTGTGCGCCTATGACGGCAGTTTTGCCGCAGGACTGCTCGAAGCGCTCTCGCAGGTGGCGCAATCGCGCGGGCCGGTACTGCTGGTAGCCTATGATTCCGATTATCCCGCGCCGCTGCAGCTGCACCGGCGCATTCCGGATGCCTTTGGTGTGAGCCTGCTGCTCGCTCCCCTGGATTCGCCGCGCGCGCTGGCTACTGTGCGTGCAGGACTGTCCACGCAGCCGCCTAGTCACCTGGAGCACCCGGCGCTCGAGGCCCTGAGGCTCGCCATTCCGGCCGCGCGGGGCCTGCCGCTGCTCGAACATGTGGCCCGAGGAGGCGCCGCTGCAATCGCGCTGGAGTACCTGGACACGGCGCGGCTGGCAGTGGAGATCGGCGCATGAGGTTCGATCGCCGCTGGATCGAGGCGCACATTCCGCACCAGGGACGCATGTGCCTGCTGGATGAAGTGCGCGCATGGGACCACGCCAGCGTTGAATGTGCCAGCCGTACGCATCGCGCACCGGACCATCCCCTGCGGGCCCACGGGCGGCTCGGGTCGGCCTGCCTGCTCGAATACGCTGCACAGGCCATGGCGGTGCACGGTGCACTGCGGTTCCCGGGCATCGGCGCGATAGGAGTACTGGCCAGCGCGCGCAGCGTCGAGCTGCTGGTAGCCGACCTGGACAATATCGCCGAGGAGCTGCTGATCCGTGCCGAGCGCCACCACAGCGACGAGCGCGGAGCGCTCTATGAGTTTCGCATCAGCGCCGCGGCCACGCTGCTGGCCCAGGGCCGCGCGGCGGTACTGTTCGGTGCCGCATTGGGTCCGGCGCCGTGACCACCGCCGTGCGCCGGGCGCTGGTGACCGGTGCCAGCGGCGGGATCGGCGCCGCGATCGCGCGCCGGCTCGCGCGCTCGGGCTTTCAGATGTATCTGCACGCGCATCGCGGCGGCGAGCGCATCGAGGCACTGGCGCAGGAGCTCAACGCCGCGCGGGACTGCGCGCAGCTGCTGCGCTTCGATGTCACGGATGGCGCGGCCGTCCAGAGCGCGCTCGAGGCAGTGCTCGAGGCGGGCCCGATCCAGGTGCTGGTCAACAACGCGGGTATCCACGATGACGCGGTATTTCCCGGCATGAGCGCACACCAGTGGCATCGGGTGATCGACGTTACGCTCAATGGCTTCTACCACGTCACGCATCCTCTGCTGATGCCGATGATCCGCACGCGCTGGGGTCGCATCGTCAACATTTCCTCGGTCGCGGCGCTCACCGGCAACCGCGGCCAGGTCAACTATGCCGCTGCCAAAGGCGCGCTGAATTCCGCCACGCGCGCGCTGGCGATCGAGCTTGCCAGTCGCGGAATAACGGTCAACGCCGTGGCGCCAGGCATCATCCGCAGCGAGATGAGCGACAGGCATTTCGATGCGGCGAGGATCGGGCGGCTGGTACCGATGCAGCGCGCGGGTGAGGCCGAAGAGGTGGCAAGCCTGGTCGACTTCCTTTGTAGTGATTCTGCCGCCTACATCACGGGCCAGGTGGTGTCGATCAATGGCGGCATGATCTAGCCTCCGATAGAATCGACGCATGAACTGGATCCCGCGCGCAAGCGCAGCATTGGCCGCAGCGCTCATCGTGGCGCTGCCTGGCACGCTCACCCCGGTTGCAGCCACTGCCGCGCAGGCGCCGTTGATCTTCCCGCTCAACAAGGGCCGTCAGCCCGGCAAGACCGTCACCGCCGGCACCCGGCGCACGATAGCGCCCATCGGCAATCGGCGCGTGGTCAAGCCTCTGGGCGGCACCAGGCCACCGGCGAAAACCATTCTCGCCAAACGACCCGGCTAGGGCGCCGCCGCTGGGGTGACGCTCATGTGCGCCGGAGGCGCCAGCTTCCAGCGCCGATGCGACCACATCCAGTTGGACGGATCGGACCGAATGCTGGCCTCCAGCAATTGCGCATAGCGCGCCGTGAAGGCTTCCGGTTCCAGGCGCTCTCCTGCCGCGGTCATCGGCTGGAAATTGAGCACGTACTGTCCGCGCGAGACGCGATGCATATCCGCGAAGAAGGTCGCGTAGCCCGTGGCGTGCGCGATTTCGGCGGGTCCCGGGTAGAACGCGGTCGGCTGGCCCAGGAAGGTCAGCCAATGGCGCGCGCTGCCGCTCGACATCGGAATCTGGTCGGCCATCAGGGCGATGGCATGCACCTGGTTCCGGTGCCGTGCCACCGCCCGCAGCAGCTTCTTGGCCGCGACCATGCGGGCGCCAAAGCGCGAGCGCAGCAACAGCACTGCGCGATCCGCGCTGGCCAGATGCAACGGCTTGTAGGCCGCATCGAACGGCACGCGCAGCTGCGTCACCGCGCCCTGCAGCTGCCACTCCCAGTTACCCAGGTGTGCGGCCAGCAGGATGATCGAACGGCCCGCATCCGTTTCGGCTCGCAGGGCGGCTATATTCGGCATGCTGACGCGGCGGCCCATCTCCGCCGCGGACAGGGCTGGAATCTTCAGGCATTCAACCGCGACTTCCCCCAGCCGCCGGAAGTACTGATTCAGGATCGGGCGAATCTGCGCCGGCGACAGTTCCGGAAAGCTGTTGCTCAGATTCGAGGTCGCGATCGCGACCCGGTGACGCAGCACATAGCGCAGCAGGAACGATCCCAGCGCGCCCAGGGCATAGAGCAGCCCAAAGGGCAGCTGCGCAATCAGCCGCAGCCAGAGCGGCAGCGCGGCGGCGGGCGGCGGGGGAGCGATGGCGTTCTCATGTGCGTCCGGCATGCCTGCAAGTGTAGGATGTCGCGCGCGCAGCGCCAAACGACGGACCTGCCAACGAAAACTTCGCATGCTGTGGATCAAAGCGTTTCACCTGATCGCCGTCATCGCCTGGCTTGCGGGACTGTTCTATCTGCCGCGCATCTTCGTGCACTACGCCGAGGGCCATGCACGCGGCGAAGATGTCCGGCGACTGGTGATCATGGGCTCGCGGCTGTTCGGCTTCATGACCATCATGGGCACGCTGGCGCTGATTCTGGGGCTGTGGCTATGGCTCGGGTTTAACGACGCCGGCCTCTGGCTGATGATCAAGCTGCTGTTCGTGCTCGGCCTGATTGGCTATCACGTGGCCTGCCGGGTGCTGCTCGGCCGGATGCGGCGCGGGTCGCCGATGCCGAGCGGTCTGAGGCTGCGCCTCTTCAATGAGGCGGCACTGCTGCTGGTCGTACCCATCATTCTGCTGGCGGTCGTCAAACCCGTCTGAACGCTACGCGGTGCGGCTGAAGAGCCCCTGGCCGGGAGCGCGGCGCGACAGCCGGGCATCGAACGCCATGCAGATATTGCGCAGGAATGCGCGCCCTCTCGGCGTGACACGACAGCCAGTGGCGTCGAGCTGCACGAGTCCATCGGCCGCGGGTGCCGCGAGCCGCTCGGGGATCGTCGCCAGGTAGTCGGTGAAATCGGCCGGCGCATCCCACTGTGTCTGCAGCTGCGTCATCAGGCGCAGGATGTGCCGGCGCAGCACCTGGTCTTCCTCATCGAGCACATGGCCGCGATGTATCGGCAGCTCGCCTGCCTGCACGCGCTGCTGGTAGAGACGCAGATCCTTTTCATTCTGCACGTAGCCGTCGCCCGCATCGCCAATGGAGCTCACGCCCAGTCCGATCAGGGGTTCGGCATGCGCGGTCGTGTAGCCCATGAAATTGCGATGCAGCTCGCCGGTCCGCTGCGCCGTCCAGAGCGCATCGGATTCGAGCGCGAAATGATCGAGCCCGATCTCGCGGTAACCGCATCCCTCCAGCCGCTCACGCCCGCGCTCATAGAGCTGGCGCTTCTCGTGGCCCTGCGGCACATCCAAGTTCGGTGAAGCGCCGCTGGCCAGGCCTGATCCAGGGCACGTGCGCGTAGCCATAGAGGGCGATGCGGTCCGGCTGCAGCCGGCAGACCGCGTCCATGGTCGCATCGATGCTCGAGAGCGTCTGCAGCGGCAAGCCATAGATGAGATCGAAATTGATGCTGTCGAAGCCGCGCGCACGCGCTGCGCGCGTGAGCTCTTCGACGCATGCCACGCTCTGCACTCGGTTGACGATATGCTGCACACGCGGATCGAAGTCCTGCACACCCAGGCTCAATCGACGAAAGCCATGGCGGCGGAGCACCTCGAGCTGGCCGTCATCGGTGACGCGCGGATCGACTTCGATGGAGCAACTGGCGCGCTCGCGGCGCGAGATCCGCTGCGACAGTCCGATCAGCAGCGCATCGAGCTCCTGCGCGGTCAGGAAAGTGGGCGTTCCCCCACCCAGGTGCAATTCGGCAAGCTCGATGCGTTCGCGACCCAGTGCGCGCAGGTACAGATCCAATTCCGACAGCACCGCTTCCACGTAGGGCGCCACGAAGCTGTGGCTGCGCGTGATGCGGGTGTTGCAGCCGCAGAACGTGCACAAATCGTGACAGAACGGAATATGCACGTAGAGCGCTGCGCCCTGGCCGCCGCGCCGATCGAGCGCGCGCGCAATGTGCCCGAGCCATTGTGCCTCGTCGGGAGTTGCCTCCCAGTACGGCACGGTCGGATAGCTGGTGTACCGCGGCCCCGGTACGTCGTATTTGGCCACGAGTGAATCGGCGATCGCCGTGCTCACGCGAACATCTCCCGCTGCACTTTCAGAGCCAGCCTGACATTGGATTCCGGCGTGGTCTGCAGCACGCCGTGACCGAGCCCGCAGACCCAGCCCGAACGCAGCGATGCGGGTGCCGCCAGCAGACGCGAGAAATACTCCCGCAGACGCGCCTCGAGTTGCGCTGGCTCGAGCAGCAGCCATTGCGGATCGATATTTCCCTGCACGCTGCGGGGCGCACCGCGGTTCTGCATGCCGCCGGTCCGCTGTTCGCGCAGCACCTCGACCGGATCATGGCGCCAGTCCACCCCTAAGCATTGCACGTCAAGCCCGCGCAACGCCTCCCAATGCGCCGGTCCGGTATCGCGCGAGTAGTAGATCACCGGTGTTTGCGGGCACTGCGCGCGGAAGCGGTGCAGCACCGCGGCCAGCGGCGCGGCGGCATGCAACGCGAACTGCGCCGGATTCAGAGTGCCGGCGGCGGTGTCGAATACCGCCACGCAGTCCGCGCCGGCGCGCGCCTGCAATGCCATATTTCCGGCCAGCAGGTCGCACAGACGTTCATTGAATCCCTGGTAGAGACCGCTGTCGAGGCCGCTGAGACCACCGCGCGCGAATCCCTCGTGCGACCCGGCAGTGGCATAGGCGTAGAGCGTAAAGGGGCCGCCGACGAAGCCGATGAGGCCGGTCTCGGCGGGCAACCGCGCGCGCAATCGCTCCAGTGCCCGCGCCTGAAAATCCATGTGCCCGGCCTGCTCGGCGCCGCCCTTGAGCCGCGCCAGATCCGCGAGCTCGCGCAGGTGCCAGTCGAGCTTGGGTCCGGGTGCGTAGCGCAGCCCCATTCCCATGGCTTCCAGAGGAAACAGCAGGTCGGAAAAAAGAATGGCCGCGTCGAAACCGAAATCCTCGATCGGCCCCAGCGTCACTTCAGTCGCCAGTTCCGGGATCCGGCACAGATCGATGAAGTCGTGCCGTGCGCGTAACGCCTGGTAGTGCCGATGGTAGCGGCCGGCCTGGCGCATGAACCATACCGGCGGCCGGCCGGCATTGCGGCAGGCGAGCGCGGCCAGCAGCAGCGGCTCAGTCACGGTGCATCTCCGTGAGCAGATAACCGACACCGCGGATGCTGCGGATCACACGCGGGTCGGCAGCGTCGATTTCCACCAGCTTGCGCAGCCGCACGATGAAATTGTCCACCGTACGCGAGGTCGGGAATTCATCCGCCGACCAGGCGCGATCGAGAATCTCATCGCGGCTCACCGCCTTGCCGGCGCGCTCGGCCAGCAGTCGCAGCACCGCGCATTCCTTGTGCGTCAGCGACTGGGTCTCGCCATCGACGGTAGCGATGAAGCGTTCGAAATCTACGCGCGCGCGGCCGATATGCACCTGGCCGCGCATCTCTCCGGGCACCTGCGCCAGGTCCTGCGCGCGCTTGAGGCAATTCTGGATCCGCAGCAACAGCTCGCGGAAGTGAAACGGCTTGGCGACGTAATCGTCGGCGCCGATCTCGAGCCCGCGAATGCGATCCTCGGCGTTCGCATGCGCGGTCAGGAACAGGATCGCAGTGGTGGGCGCGCGCGCGCGCAGCTGGCGCGCCAGATCGAAGCCGCTGCCATCGGGAAGCCCGACGTCGAGAATCGCCAGCTGAAAGCCGCTCTCCGCGATGGCGCGGCGTGCACTGGCCAGCGAGTCGGCGCGCGTGACCGCGAACCCGGCGGCACCGAGCCGCTCGATCAGCGTCTGGGCAACGTTGCGCTCATCTTCCAGCAGCAGCAGTTTGGCCGGCGTGCTCATGTGCTGACCGGAAACCACAGCTCGGCGCGAAATCCCTCGCCCGGTGCGGTATTGAATTTTGCCTGGCCGCCCATGCGCTGCATGAGACGGCGCACCAGATACAGACCCACCCCCGCGCCGCTGGAGTGCGGGCCGCGCCCGAACAGCCGTCCAAGGCGCCCGGCGCCGGCATCGACACCCCGGCCGTTGTCCTGGTATTCCAGTACCAGCTGCGTGCCGCGCGCCGCCGCCGTGAGACGCACGTTGACCGGATTGGCGCGCGCGTGACGCACCGAGTTCTCCACCAGGTTGCGCAGGATCATCTGCAGCGCGCCGCTGTCGGCCTGTATGGGCGGCAGTCCCGGATCCAGGTGCGCACGCAGATCGAGTGCCGCGCCGTGCGCCTGCGCGATGTCATCGAGCGAGCGAGCGATCCAGGCCTGCAGCGGGATCGACTGTTCGCGCAGCGGGCCGCCGCCCTCGATGCGCGCGAGCTCGAGTGTCTTGTCGATCTGCGATTCCAGGCGATGAGAGTCCTCGAGCAGGCGCGTTGCAAGCTCCGCGCGCTGCTCGCCTTCCGCGATCGCTTCGGCCTGCAGGCGGATGCTGGTGAGCGGCGTGCGCAACTCGTGCGTGACCGAAGCAAAGAACGCCTGCATGGCGCGTGCGCGCCGATGCTCGCGCCAGTAGAGCCAGGCGAGCAGCAACGACACCACCGCCAGCAGTGCCAGCGAGGTGCTGGATTCGCCCACGAGCATGAGCCGCGTCCGCGACCACTGCGCCGCGGCCTGATCCGCGTTGCCGCCCTGCAGCGCCCCGAGTGCCGCGATCTGTTCCGCCTGGCGCTCGATGACGGTGGCCCACCACACCACCAGCGCCAGCTGCAGCGACAACCACAGCGCCGCGGCAATGGCCAGCCAGCGCGCGCGGCGCATCGGTGCCCGGCTCAGGCCGCCTTTGCCGGCATTGTCCTTCACGAGTCCGCACTCGCGGACTCAAGCCAGCTACGCCACTGCACCGCTCCGGGAAACATGCGCAGATTCTGCACCCCCGCCTGCCGCAGGTGCGCAAAGGTCTTGCCAGGGCCGCAGGCGTGCTGCGCCGAGGCATTCACCGAACGCTGCCAGCGATCGAATTGTGCGCTGCTGTGCCAGTAGCAATGCGTCGCGTCCGCGGGCGGCGCGGCGGCGGCCTCCTGCGCCGAAGCGGCCTCCACATGATGGTAGGTGGCGATGGCCTGGGCGGGTGCCCAGCGCTCCACGGCCTCCGCATGGGTGAGCACGGTCCAGCCCGCCAGGGGCGGAAGCTGCAGCAACGGCTCGTGCAGCATCGCCCCGAGCTGTCCGAATCCCAATCCGTCGGCACAGCCCTCGATCCACAAGCCTTGGGCCGCGAGCGCCTTCCAGGTCGCCAGTCCTGGCACGTATACCCGGCTGCCCGGACGGAGTGCCGCGCGCGCCGCCGCCGGCAATGCGCGGGCGTGCGCGATGAAGACCGCCTCGCTGGCCGCAAGCCGCCGCGAGCTGGCGGCGATACCTTCGGCAATCGGCTCGATGGCGGCGCGCTCCGCCCGGCTGCCGTCCCATGCCCGTATCGGTCCAGCCGGTATTGGCAGCGCCACGGGAGGCGTCCAGCGCAGCTGCCCTTCCTGGCCGTCCTCGCGCACGTATAGCAGCGTGCCTAAGTCCGGCACCTCGATCTGCGTTGCGCCGAAGCGCTGATGGCAGCCGCCGCCGCGCGCGCCCAGCAGCGTCCGCTCGGCGTCGATCGCACGCCGCGTGGGCTGGTGGTCGATTTCGGCCAACAGGCGCGCGGTCACCTCATCCTCGGCACGGCACTCGATGCCCAGCGCCCCCTGGGCGGGCGCCGCGGGGCAACTCGACAGCGGCAGAATCATTCGCGGCAATGGCGAGAACAGTCGCTCCAGCAGGCCGCGCCCGGCTTCATCCGCCCAGAGGCGCGCCAGGCCGGCAAAGGCCAGCACGATGCCGTCCAGATGCCGCGCCGAGCCGCGCGGTTCGTGCAGCCGCCGCAGCCGCGAGTCGACATTGCCGCGCAGCTCCGCCAGGCGGATATCGATCCCATCGGTGCGCTGGCCCGCCGGCAGCGCCTGACGCAGAAAGTCCGGTACCAGGCTCATGCGTCGCGGGGATGAGGTGCCGATGGTCAACGGCAGGCCGGCCGCCAGGCGCTCGGGGACGTCGCGCGCGAAGATGGCGATGTCGTGCGGCTGCTCGCGAGGCGGCACTGCGGCGAGCTTCAGGCGGGGCGTTCGATCGAGACTCAGGTCCTTATACGAGTGCACCGTGAAATCGATCTGGCCCTCGAGCAAGGCGCGGTCTATTTCAGCGGTGAAGAATTCCTTGCCGTCAACCGAGGACAGCGGCCGATCCTGGATGCGATCGCCCTGGGTCTCGATACCCACAAGCTCGACGGTAAGGCCTGCGCCGGCGTGCAGGCGCTCGAGATGGCGCGCTACAGCGGCGCTTTGTGCGCGTGCCAGCGCCGAGCGGCGCGTGCCGAGTTTCAGTACACGCGACGACATGCGTCAAACCGTCATGCGTCAGGCGACGTTGAAGGCCGCCAGATCTTCCCAGCTATGGGGGTGGGAGGCATTGGCGCCGAGTCCCCGCAAGAGGGCCTTTTCCCGGCATGCCGCGCGCGCACGCTCGATCTGGCGCCGCCGCACATCGGAGTGCGCCTGCAACATATCGAACAGGGCGCCGAGGCTGACGAATTCGGGCAGGTCCTTCCAGGGCGCCGTGCCCTCGGCTCCCGCGCCCAGATGAATGATTCTGCCGCCGCCGCCGGTGCGTTCTCGCCAGGCGGCGATTCGCAACCGATCCGACTCCGCATCCGGTGGCACGCAGATCACGATCTGATGCGCGCCGCGCCAGGCCGCCAGTTCGCCTTCGACGCCTTCCCCGAGCACGCGCACGGGACGTTCGGGGCTGCGCTTGCTCAGCTCACGCGCAAGTTCGCGCGCCCGGGCCGCCGTCCGATTGGCTAGCCACAATTCCGATCCCGTGAGCCAGGGCGCAACCGCCTGCGCCAGTTGACCCGCACCGATCAGCAGCGTCGGGCCGGCGGCCGCATCGTCACCCAGCAGGCGGCGCACCTGGGATCCATAGGATGCGCTGCCGAGGCTGCCGAGGTACTGCGCGCGGATCTCCTTGGCATCGCAAAACAGGTGCTGCATCCAGGGCGAAAGCTGCTGGGACAGGCGCGAGCCGCGGCAGGAGAAATCCCGCCAGGCCTGCTTGATCTGCCCAAAAATCTCGGTCTCGGCAACCAGCTTGCTCTCGAGCCCGCAGCAGATTCGCAGCAGGAACGCGTAGGCTGCGGCGCCCTCGAATTGCTCGAGCGCGCCATCAGCGGGAAACTGCGCACGCGCGGCGGCCAGGGCCTCGAATCCGTACAGGATCACAACACTGCGCTGGCAGGTGCGGATCTCGAATCCATGGGTCGCTGCGGCTGGAGCGACCCGCGAATGCAGGATGTTCAGGAGGCGCAAATCCATGGTCGCCAAGGCTAGCGATCCGGGGTTCGGCTGTGTCATGGCCGTGTCACGGCCGGCGCCAAAATTGCCAGTGCATATCGCAATTTCGGCCCCGAATGCGGGGTGTTCGGCCTGCCCCGTTATGCCATCATCGGCCCATGGACCAGGCAGGCACCGATGACCGCGGCAGCCAAGCCGCGCTGCAGAACCTCCAGTCGGTACTGACGGCGGATGAGAAGCTCGAGGCATGGGCCATCCAGCGGCGTCTGTTCGCGCTGAACCACCGGCGGGTGGCGCTGGGCGCCACCAGCGGCCGGTTCCTGGCCGTGACGCGCCCGTTATTTGGCGGATTCGACCTGGCCGATGTGCGCTGGCAGGACCTCAAGGAGGTCCACCTGCGTGTCGGCATTCTCGGCGCCACCCTGCAGCTCACGGCGCTGGTGGGTTCCGATCTGGCATCGGCCGCAGGCCCCACACGCACCTTGGTCTATGAAGGGCTGTGCAAGGAGCAGGCGCAGGCGCTGTATCGGATCTGCCAGGCGCACGACCAGGCCTGGCGGGAAAAGCGCCGCGTGCGGGACCTGGAGGAGCTGCGCGCGCGCTCAGGCGGCATCCAGTTCGGCGCCGGCGGCAGCGCCACCGCATCGCCATCGACGGCTGACGGCGACGCCGCCAGCCGCCTGCGCAGCGCCAAATCGATGCTCGAATCAGGCCTCATCACCGATTCCGAGTACGAGGCCCTGAAGGCCAAGATCATCAGCAACGTCTAGGGCGTCTTGTCCACCCGCTTGAAGCCGGCGGGCACTTCGAAGCTGCTGCCCGGGATCGAATCGGTTCGGATCGCCACGGTCTCGGTCACCATCTGGAACATCTGCACCATGCCCGGCGCCACCGGCGCGGTCGCGGCGGTCTGCTGCGAGTCATCCTTCTTGTGCATCTTGCTGAACAGTCCGAGCGCAGCGCTGCCGATCGCGGCACTGGGCGAAGTTGGCACACTGCTGGCGTTCGAGGAGTCGCTGCCACCACCGTTGCTGCCGCTGCCGCCAGCGCTGCTGTCGTCCTTGCATTGCGGGCCGCCGAACTGCATGGCCGCGATCGTTTTCAACGGAAAGCCCTTGAGGTTGGCGGCCTGCTTCGCGGCCTCGCCCCAGCCGTTCTTGTAACGGTCGAACACCGGCTGGGAGCCGCTGCCCTGCATGCCGTTGAACTCGCCCGTGAGATTGAGCTTGCGGGCGTAGTTGTGCCAGAACTCACGCGTTTCCGCAGTGCCCGGCACATCGGCTGCCAGCCATTCGTCCATGACGAACACAAAGTCGCAGCTGGTGCCCTTGGTGGGATCGGTACAGGTGGTGGTCACGGTGATGGTGGCGCGGCTGGTATCGGTGCCCGCGATGCTGGCGTGCTCGCCGCTCTGCTTGAGCTCCGCGCGCGGCGGCGACCATTGGCATTTGCTGTCATCGACCGGCGCACCCGAGGGTGCCTCCTGCTGCTGCTGCTGCCTGGCCGGCTGCGACTGGGCGTCCTGCAGGGCCTTGGCCGTGGCATCGCGCATCTGCTGAAAGGTCGTCTCACTGTATTGCTTGCCGGGGACATCGATCTCGTCAATCACTTCCGCATCCAGTCGGACGATGCGGACGGTGTTGGTGTTGGCGCTCTTGGCGAGCGCGCGCAGCAGCCGCGACTTGAATTGAGTCTGCTGTTCGGTGCGGGACTTGTTACCGGAAATGGCCGTGCTCGAGCGGCCCTCCATGGCGCCGAACTTACTGGGTCCGAAGCCATCAGTGTTGATCTGCTGTTCGATTGTAATATCGGCCTGCACCATTCCGGCCAGGCCGGCGGCTACCAGGGCCGCCATGCATTTCCCCGCAACGCGACTTAACGGCATTCTGAAACTCCCTCATTCCTTAAGTGATGTGCCGATTCCGGCGGGAGAGCCTACCCCAATCACTGCGCCCGCCGCGAGCGTCCGGGCGATTGATTGTTCGCTCTGCTGGCGTACTCTATCCGGGTGTTTCCCGCGTTGTTCCCATGGCGACCCGCGATTATGTCGTCCCCTCCTAACCGATGAGGCTACCTGTATGAAACACATTCCCACATGGATTCCCGCCACCGCGGCCGCAGCCTCGCTGGCTTGTGGCGCCTCCTTGAGCCTGGCATCAACAGCCGCCGCGGCACCGGCGCCGCAGGCCACGGCCTGGCAACATCACAGCGCAAAATTCAATTTCTCCGGGTTCACTTCCGCCTATACATGCGACGGCATGGAAGGGAAAGTCCGGGAAATCATGCAGTTCCTGGGTGCGCGCAAGGACATGACGGTCAACGCCAACGGCTGTCCGCGCGGGCCGAACTCGCCTTCACACATGGTGTGGGTCACGCTTGAATTCGACACGCTGTCGCCCGCGGCCGCCGGAGTCGCGAGCGCAGATCTGGTGCCCGCGCAGTGGACCGAGTTCAAACTCACGGCGCAGCGTCCGTTCTTCATGGACGCAGGCGATTGCGAGCTGATCGAGGCCATGAAGCCCATGTTGACGGCCAACTTCAGCTTGCGCGCACTCGACTACAGCACCAGCTGTACGCCGCATGAAGTGACCTTTGCCGACTTCCGTGTCAGGGGCGAAGTGCTCAAGGCCGATCCCGAGCACGCCGGCTGAGGCCGCCACCCAGGCATCATGGTTCGTATCGTTCTGGTCCGACATGGCAGCGTCCCCGGCATAGAGCCCGAACGATTTCGTGGCGGCTCGGCTTTTCAGCTCACCGAGCGCGGAATCGAGGAAGCGCGGCGCACGGCGCGCCGCATTGCGCAGCATTGGCAGCCGGCGATGGTCTATACGAGCCCGCGGCAGCGATGCATCGATACCGGCCGCTTGATCGCGGAGCAATGCGCGGCACCGACTCGCGTGCTCGAGGATCTGTTCGATCTGGATTACGGCGAGTGGACGGACCGCACGCACGAGGAGATTCGAGCGGCGCATCCGGCGCAGTACCGCCTGTGGAAGACGCAGCCGCACCTGATGCGCTTTCCGGGCGGTATATCGCTGCAGGATGTGGCCATGCGCGTCGCCGATGCGCTGCGTTATGTAGTGGCCACGCATCCTGACAGCACCATCGTTCTGGTCGGTCACGACAGCGGCAATCGCAGCCTGCTGCTGCATGTAATGGGCCTGCCGCTCTCAGCCTATTGGCGCCTGCAACAGACTCCCTGCAACATCAGCGAGTTCACGATCGGCGAAGACGGCGCCACGCTGCTGCGCATGAATGAAACCGCGCATCTGGAAGCGGACGATTGAGCAGCGGCGTGACCGCTGATGAAACCTCAGCCAGAGGCCGGTGGCGTCGCGATCAGCTTGAAATTGAGTTGGACGGAGCAGGCTTTGTGCTCGGTGGCCCGATCCCGGATCCGCACTCCATCGCAGGAGAGCTTCCCCGTGGAGCTGATGCTGTCCTGCTTGCGCCAGGTCGCGTTCTTGAGCAGCGCCGTCACCGCAGGCTTGAGATCAAAATCGCCGTCGCAGTCCGTGCAGGGACAGACGAAGCGAAAGAAAGCCGCCGCCGCCGGGAACAGCGTGTGTTGCTGGGGCGAAGGCTTGTGAGCGTTCGGATCGTCGAATACCAACTCGATGCGCAGATGGCCCACGTCCGGAAACACCTGCCGTAGCGCCGGAGACTGCATGCGTTCACGCAGCATCTGATCGCGACGCAGCAGGCTGACGCCCGGACTCTTGCGCGCAGCCATCCTCACAGCAGAGGCTCCACGGCGAGCGAGGCGCTGGGCGCCTCGACCCGTAGCCGCTGCTCTGCACGCACCTCTTCCAGGCTCAGGCTGGTGTTCTCCGCAATAACCGCGATCAGTCGATGTTCGGGGTTACGCGGCAGCTCCAGCTGGTGCAGATTTTCCCATAGCTTGATTCGCGCCGACGGCGTGTTGAGCGGCGATGACTGGTCGCGCAACAACTGCTGGCGTCGCTCGAGCGCCTCCGTCTGGAGGCGCGCCATGCGTTCGCGACGATCCGCGGTGCTCTCACCGATATGCAGCGAGAGGGCGTAGCCGACGCCATCGGCTGATTTATCGTGCACCGCAGCTCCTTAGTTCAGTGGCGTTCAATAGCGCCCGCCACCACCGCCGCCGCCGCCACCGCCGCGGTAGCCACCACCGCCGCCGCCACCGCCGCCCGGACGACCACCGCCGCCGCCAGTGCGGGGCTTATCCTGCGCCTCGTTGACGCGCAACGGACGACCGCCCATATCCTTGCCATTAAGGCTCTGGATTGCGCGCGCCGCATCGGCCTGGTTCATCTCGACGAAACCGAAGCCGCGCGGACGGCCGCTATCGCGGTCGATCGGCAGGGTGACGAGTTCGACGGTGCCGAATTCCGAGAAAAGGGTGCGAATCTCCGCATCCGTAGCGGAAAACGGCAGATTCCCAACATAAATTTTAGCCATGACTGAAAAAGACTCCATTAACTGGAACGGCGCTCCTGGCAGAGAACGTTAAGTAGCCAGAGAGCCGCTCTACACGGCAGGCACAGCGATGAAGTCAGGGAGAGATCGTCTCGCGAGACATCAAACCGAAATCCTGTCACCTGATCGCAGGTGGCTCGGTCCAATCTCGATTGCGTCAGATGACGCAGGATTGGCACAGGGACGTCGACGATCCACGAGCATCATAGCACCTTGCGGGCTGTGACGCTGTTCGATGATGGCTTCGCGGGTCTAGAACTTCTTCTTGAACTGCACCCAGACCGTGCGCGGCTCTGACGGAATGCCGTAATCCGCGCCCGATTGCCCCGATAGGTCAAATATCTGCGTGTACCAGAGCTTGTTCGACAGGTTCGAGCCGACCACCGCCGCTTCCCAGCCATTCGATTCCGGCCGATACGTGAGGCGCGCATTCAGGTCGTGATAGCCGGGCAGATAACTGTTGGCATCCGGAATCGCCACGGTCTGGTAGCCGCCCGAGTAGATGAAATCGATGCGCGGGGTAAGCGACGCGCCGTTTGGCACGTGGATGTCGTACTGCGCCGCCAGACTCCACTTGAGTGGCTGGAAGCCCGGTTCCGGGGCACCGATCGGGATGCCTGAGGCCGCCACGATGGAGGTGTATTCGAAGTGCTGCCAGCTGCCGCTGGCCTCGAGCGACAGCCCTCCAATCCGATACTGACTCTCTGCCTCTATGCCATAAATGTTGGCATTGCCGCCGTTGACCGGCGCCGCGCAGGGCTCCGCGGTGCTGCCCCCGGAGAACTGCGGGCAGGTCAGCAGCACAACCTGGATATCCTTGTACTTGTTATAGAACGCGGACAGGTTGAAGCGCAGGCTGTGGTCGAACAAGTCAGTCTTGGCGCCGAGCTCGTAGGCGGTCAGGGTTTCATCCCCGAATGGCACAACCTGCGTGGCGACGAACGGACGCGGGTTCGTGCCGCCGCCCTTGAAGCCCGTCGACACGCTGACGTAGGTCATGAGTTCCGGATTCCAGCGGTACTCCAGGTTGGCGCGATAGTCGGTCTTGCCGCCGGAGAAGGTACCTGCAGTGCCGGAGAAACCCGGGGGGAAGAAGAAACTGCCACCGCCGGGCACATAGAAGGGACTTCCCGGCTGAATGGTGGCCGGGTTGTATCGATTATAGGTGTAGGTTTTTTCCTGGTGCGTGTAACGCACGCCACCGTTGAAATCCAGACCTTCGAGGATGTGCCAGGTGAGGTTTCCGAAGGCGGCATAGTCTGTCTCCTGGATCGGATCGTTGCCCAGGAATTCGAAATCAAGTCCCGGAATGACGTAGTCCAGAATCTGATGTGTCGGATAGGTCGTGGTTTGGTTGAGATAGAAACCGCCGACCGTGTAGTCGATCAGGCTGCCGACCTTGCCGTTCAGGCGTAGCTCCTGAGTCAGCGTGTGGTTGAGCAGGTGCTCGGCGCCGAGGGATCCGTACATCGGCGAGACGTCGTTATCTTCGGTCCACGAGGTGTTGAACTCGCGGTAGCCGGTAATCGACTTGACTGCCAGATCCGGCGCCAGTTTCCAATCGAGAGTCAGATTCGTACCCCAGTTCTTGTTATAGGTATCGGGTGAATAGCAATAGGTATTACCGGCCAGACCCTTGGCACAGAAGGAGGCATAGCTGACGTAGGGATTACTGGGTACGAAGCGGCTGTCATACGCGACACCGGGGAAGCCGGTATTGATGTTTGTGGCGATGGCGCCGCCCGAAGCAGGGTTGACGCCGAACAACGTGACCGCCGCAGTCTCGGACTTGTCGATCGTCATGTCGGCAGCCAGATTGGCTTCGAAGTTCTCAGCCGGCAGCCAACGGAACGCCACGCGCCCGCCATGGTAGTCCTTGCCACCTTCCGTACCGGCCTTGCAATCGGATTGCAGTGCACCGACCGAAGGGACACCGGACGCCGGAAATGCGCAGCCATAATCGATGCGGGTTACATAGCCATCCTGCTGATGGGATACCGCCGACACGCGCATGAACAGAAAGTCATTGATGATCGAGACATCGGCCATGCCCTTGAATTCGAGCAGATTGCGCTCGCCATAGGCTGCCTGAAAGGAGCCGGTGTTATCGCCCTGGGGTTTGACCGAGTAGAGCTTGATCGATCCACCCTCGGAATTGGCGCCCGACAGAGTTCCCTGCGGTCCGCGCAGAATCTCGACCCGATCCAGATCCAGCAGGTTGAAATTCGAACCCGTGAGGCTGGTGTAGTACACGTCGTCGATATAAAGGCCAACGCCAGGCGCGAACGCCGGGTCGAAGTCGGCCTGGCCGATGCCGCGAATCGTGGCAGTCATGCCGGGACCGAAGGCGCCGCCGGTTTCCACCAGGGTCGCCCCGGGAGCCTGCTGCGCCAGATCATGCAGCGAGGTCTGGCCGCGCTGCTCCATCATATCGGCGGTCACCGCGGTGATGGCCACCGGCGTGTCCTGGAGGTTCTGCTGCCGAAACTGCGCGGTGACGATCACTTCCTCGAGAGTATTGCCGCTCGACCCCTGATCAGCCGCCGTGCTCTGATCAGCTGCCATCGCCTGCCCGGTAATCGCAATGACGCCCAGCCCCGCTAGCAGCCAGGGCTTTGATAACCGATACACAGCAGCTTGAACTCTCGAGCTCATGAGAATCGCCCCCCGAATGGCCCTTGATATGTTTCTACATTCTTCGGTCGTCGTCGTGTGCGGTCTGATGCGTTTCCACCACAGCCACGCGCTTTCGCGTAAGCCTAGTCGCATCCAACCGCTAAACTCTCCTAATCGTGAACAAAAAGTCGAGCTACGCCGATAAATCGAGGCCTAAAAGCCACAACGAGCACCCCATTCCTTGGCCGGCTTGTTCCCGGACTTATATGTCCGAACGCCACCGGCACATGCGTGATCGCCGCGCGGCATTCCGATTTTCATAAGTAAAACAAACACAATCGGCGAAAGCAAACAAATGTTAGCGTCGCCCGCCGCGGCGGATCTTTTGTCCAAACTGCGTGAGAATTCGACAGGAAAATGACAGGTACCAGAATGATGACGACTCGAAAGACCAAGACCAGACCCATGGACCGGCAGATCGCACTGCTGGTAGCGATGTTGCGATTCGCATCGCTGATCAGCCGCCCGATGCGGGATGGCGTTGCCGATCTGGCCGGCTTCAGCTCAAACGAGCTGCGCATCCTGATGGCACTGTCGGATAGCGGCGAATCGGCCGGGCACGATCTGGCGGAACTGATGGGCATGCAGGCCATGAACGTCAGTCGCGCCCTCGCCTCCCTGTCTGCAATGGGGTTGGTCGAGCCGGTCGAGAATTCCGGGAACCGCCGCCGCAAGCCCTATCGCATCAGCGCCCGTGGCGCGGCGACCTACACGTCCATGAAGCCCGACATCGCCCAGGTGTCAAAATATCTGTTCGGTATCCTGTCGGAGCGCGAACGCGCCAGCCTGCGCAAGTTGTTGATGAAGCTCGATGCCAGGGTCCTGCAGTGGCAGCCTCGCGTGCGGCGCCCGCACGTACCCCGTGCCTGAGGCGCAGACGCCGAAGCCGTCAGCCCAGGGCTCAGCGCTTCGCCAGTACCGCGCCGAAGCGTGGGTGTGCAAAGTGCATGGGCACATCCTGCCGGTGCGGCCAGGTCTGGCGAATCTCGCCGGCCGGTAGCAACACATCCGGACCCAGCGGATTCTCGGGATAGACACGCGAGGCCGGCTGCAGGTGAGCGACCGTCTTTGACCAGCCGCGCTCAAAATCAGCCTGCCATTGCATCATGTAGTCGAGCCGCTTGATCTTCCACGCACCCTCTTCGCGCACATAGTCGTTCTCGTAGATGCCGGCTTCGTAGAACTGCAATGGCAGACCTTCGGGCTTGTAGTCACGGGATTCGTGGCAACCCCCCATCAGCAATCCCCTGAACCGGCCCTTGGCGGTCTGTCGATCCGGCGCGACGGTGATGATGTCCTGCATCTGGAAATGATCGAGCAGGAAGCCGTAAACGGGGCCGTTGACCCCCTTGGTGAAAAAATTCTGGAACCAGGTTCCATAGAGCCTGCGCACGCCTTCATGACCGCGATATTCGCCCGAGAGGAACACGACCGCCCCGTCGCGCGCGAATAGCTCCACCACGTCATCGGCACGGTTGAAGTCGATGTAGTAACCATAAGCCCAGTGCAGCCGACGAATGGCGTTGATGTCCTCGAGCTCACCAACGCGATGCTCCAGTGCGGCCAGCCGTATTTCGAGATCAGACATCACAGCCTCCTTCAGAACATGCCGTTGGAATTGGCGGCCTTTTCCGGTACCGGCTGCACCACGTCCCAGTGCTCGGCGACCTTGCAGCCCTCGACACGCAGGATGTCGACCACCGCGATGCCGCGGTCCTCGGCGGAGAAGCTGCCGTGAGAGTGCACGGCGACCAGCTTGCCGTCGGCTATGACGCGCTTGATCGAGTAGTGGATGTCGGGATGCTGCGCGAAAAAAGGCTCCAGGAAATCGATGGCTGCCTGCCGTCCGGTCTGCGCCATCGGATTGTGCTGGATGTAGCCCGGATCGACCCAGGTCTCAAAGGCCGTGCGCACCTGCTTGTCGATGTACAAGGCGGTCATGAACCGCGTGACCACCTGCTTGGGGCTGAGCCGGCACTTGGCGGTGTCGGCGGCAGTGGCAGCAGTGGCGGCGCCGGAGTGCGCGGCGGCCAACGCGAGAGCCGTCGCCAGCAGCGCGTATCGGAGGCGCAGTTGCATATATTTCTCCTTGCGGATCAGTGCTGTAATCTAACAATTGTTAGCTTGCTATGATACCCGGCAGTTCGCACGAAGCCCGACGGCACCCACAGGAGAACGCCATGGCCGATATCGCCGCTCTCGAAGCACGGATCTCAAAGCTCGAACACGAGCTCGCCGTGCAGCAGGACATCCATCAGATTCGCCGCCTTCAATACACCTACGGCTATTTCATAGACAAGTCCCAGTACAACGAGGTGGTCGATTTATTCTCTGACGAAGGCGACGTCTGGTTCCTGGGCGGAATCTACAAGGGCAAGGCCGGGGTGCGACGCCTCTACATCGAGCGCTTCCAGACGCAGTTCACCCAGGGCCATAACGGACCCCGCTACGGCTGGCTGCTGGATCACCCGCAGTTGCAGATGGTGATCGATGTGGCACCGCACCGCGGCAGCGCACAGGTGCGCGGTCGATCGACGATGCAGGCCGGCCTCCACGAAACGGCCAAGGGTGTGCAACGGGCCTGGTGGGAAGGCGGACTCTACGAGAACGACTACGTGCGCGAACACGGGGTATGGAAAATCAAGGCCCTGCGCTATTTCCCGTTCTGGCACGGCAGCTTCGCCGAAGGCTGGGCGAAGACGCCAATCGACTTCATACCGATGGCCAAGACTTTGTATCCTGAAGATCCGCTCGGACCGGACGCGCTCATCGATCCGCAGCCGCGATTGTGGCCGGCCACGGATACCGTGGCATTCCACTATCCGCACCCTGTCACTGGAAAGCCGATCGTGCTCGACAACAGCCGCGCGCGCGAGGGATTCGCCAATGGCTGAGGCCGGCGCCGACGCCGTTCGCACCATGATCGACTACCTGGTGCCGACGTCGCGCGTCAATCGCCGCTTCTGGGCGCCCGGCAAGGAAATGAATACCGGCACGTATGCCGCCTACGAAGTCACCATCCGTAATGCACGGCAGGCCGGACCTTTCCGGCTCGACGAACACGGCTTCTGCCTGTCACGACACAACACGCAGATCACCGAATGGGAGAAGAACTATGGGCCGGACAGCCCTTACGCTGCAGAGGTGTGCCAGGCGGCAATGAACCTGACTGGGGCCGATCTGGTCGTGCCGATGGGCGGCATGATGCGGGACTCGCGGCAGACCAGCAGCTCGGTACAGCCGCCAGCGGCGGAGGCGCACGTGGACTTCACGCAGCGATCGGCGGAACGCATCGCCGACAGGCTCTATCGACGGCAGCGTCCTCAGGGCAGCGGTTATCGCCGCTTCCTCGCCTTCAGTCTCTGGCGCGCGCTATCGGCGCCGCCGCAGGACATGCCGCTGGCCCTGTGCGACGGCCGCTCGGTGCGGGACGATGAAGGCACGCACAACACCAAGATCGATGTCGATGAGATTCCGACGGGGGACGCTCTTTTCGCTCCCATCAAGGGGGAGGAGGATATGACCGCCGCAACGATCTTTCATCACTCGCCCGACCATCGCTGGTGGTACTTCCGGGATATGACACCCGATGAAGTGGTGCTCATCAAATTTTACGATTCCGACCACAGCAAGGCCTGGCGCTGCCCTCACACCGCCTTTCGCGATCACAGTCAACCGAATGCAAAGCCGCGCCGTTCGATGGAGTTTCGGGGGATCGCCTACTTTTCGAGCTGAGCAGCGCTCACCCACCAACCGTGGACCTGCGGCCGCAAGCGATGCGGAATCGCCACCTTGGCCACCGGTCCCGCAGCGGGATTGCGCGCCTCGAGAACCCAGAGGGAGTGGCTGAAATCAGCAGGCCCGGTTTGCTGATCGACCACCGTGAGCAACCATCCGTCGTGCGATGGCTGCGATGAAGGGACGTGGGCGGGCTCACTAAAGCACTGCCCTGGCGGCAGCGCCAACCCCTGCGGCGGCTGTCCCGTCATGTCGAGGCGCAACAGCACATTGAACATCACACCGACGGGGCCGCCGGCCACCGGTGGGGCCCGCATCTCCGGATTCATGGTGAGCATCCAGGCACGCGTATAGCAACGCCCCTGATCGGCGGCGGCAATGATCGGCAAGTCGCCCGGGGGGCCGACCACGGTTTCAGTAACCACATCGCTGCCGTGGTTGAGGTCGACCGACCAGCGCGCCAGCCGACCGCCGAGTTCCGGCGGCGGAATCAAGCCCGATGCGCGCTGAATGAACGGAAACGCGTTCACATTCGACAGGCACTGATCGAGATGAATGCGTCCCCGTGCGTCCTCGAACGCGTTCATCATGTGATAGCAGGAGACGCCCTTGGGACCGCGAAACCAGCGCATCTGCGAGACCGAGCCGTATCGCGGCATGACGCCAAGCCAGCTGTCGCGATCCATCTCGTGCACCCAGTGATCGCCGCCCGCGGCTACGCGGGCGGCATCGCAGGTGGTCGGATAGACCGGAAACAACGCATGGTTCTGCGTGATCGCAAAGTCATGCATCATTGCGCAATACGGCGCATCGAACCATTGTTCGCTGGTCAATCGGCCATGACGGTCCGCGATGCAGTAAGCGACCTTGGTGGAACCGAGTGCATCGGCCTCATAGCCATAGAAGAACATCTCGCCCGACTCCGGATCGATGCGCACATGGGCCGTCACGGTTTGCGATTTCAGCTGGCCGTCGAAATCGTGCCTGCCCAGGGTCGCGAGCGTGTGCGGATCGACGCGATAGGGGCGCCCATCCTCTTTGGTCATCAGCAACCGTCCCGCATGCCAGACCGGAGTCGTGTTCGAGACGGTGCGATCCATGCCCGCGGCTGCCGCACGGTCGGTAAAGGGATTGCGGTATTTGCCAAACAGCGCGCGTCCGGCTGCCACCTCCGCCGCATGGCGCGCGGTCTGCACGTAGCGGATCGCGAAATGGACTTTGCCGCCGGCGAAGCGAATGGCGGAAATCATGCCGTCGCCGGACAGTACTGCCCCGCCATCCTGCACGAAGGGCGGAAACGCCGGATCCGGCACGGCCCGAAAAAAGCTTCCCTCGACGTCGGCCGGAATTCGGCCCTCGACGCTCAGATCGCGCAGCTCGTATTCCTGGCCTAGCGGGGCATTCAGGCCGGAGAATTCGGGGGTATTCGGAAAGCCGCTCATGGGCCTCCGCAGACTCTAACAATTGTTAGCAATATCATGCGCCTGAGATGGCGCCTTGGCAAGCTGACCTCAGTCGAACCACAATGCGATGGCGCGCATCTCGATGCTCGCGCGCGGCGGTGCGTCGGGGCTGCAGTTCGGATCATCGAAGGCCACATGCGGTACGCAATGCGCGCGCGACCGATCGCTGTCATGGGTCTTGAAGACCAGCGCCTCGTCACGTCCCATGTCCGAGAACCAATGCCAGCGATGCGCTGGGCTGTGCGCCAGCACCAGGCCTTCAAACGACCACTCAGGTTTGCCCGGCGTATCGAACACGGCATCGGCCAGTATCAGATCGCGCGCCGAAACACTGCGCGCATCACAGACCGCCAGTGGCACGTCCTGCGGAGGTCTCGAGATGGCTCGCCAGACATTGAAATGCGCGAAGCGCGCCAGCCGCCGGCCGGCTGGCGCGGCCCGCTGCGCAAAGGCCACGGCGGTGGCGTCGCTGATATCGACATGCGCAAACCGCGCCGGACGGGAATTGTCCAGCGCGCCGGAATCGGCTGATTTCTCGCTGAAACGCAGCACGCCGGGGCTGTTGACCAGCACCAGATCAGCGCCGCACAGCGCCTCCACCAGTTCGACGATCTCACCACGATGAACCGCCTCGATCGCGGCCCGATCAGTGAAGTCAGCAACTGAGCTTTGATGCGGCAGCAGCATGAAGCCTGCCTCATCGAGCGTGGTGCGATTGGCCCTGGCATCGATGATATCCATCTCAACCGCCGCGATCGGGACCTGATCGCGACTATGATCATTGGCGTAATAGCGGGGCCGCGCGACACTGCGATCGACGTAGGCAATCGGCGCCCGTGTTACAGCATTCTGGTGCAATGAATTCATGGGATAACCCTACCTCGCCGCGGCACTGCGCGGGATCTCGGATAAGCTTGATATAATCGCCCCAGCAAACTCAAGGCCGCGTGCGGAGATCAGCGACATGGCCCACTTCCCTCAATCACTCAGCTTCACGGGCTTCAATACTCCATCACGCATTGAGGCCGACGTCTTTGACCTGGTGCACGAGGGTACGATCCCCCCGGAGCTCAACGGCGCGTTTTACCGGGTGCAGCCGGATCCGCAATTTCCCCCGCGGCTCGGTGATGACATCTCGTTCAACGGCGATGGGATGATTGCGCGCTTCCACTTTCATGATGGTCAGTGCGATTTCAGGCAGCGCTGGGCGCGCACCGACAAATGGAAGCTCGAACACGCCGCCGGCAAGGCCTTGTTCGGGGCTTATCGCAATCCGCTGACCGATGACGAAGTAGTCAAAGACAGGATTCGCGGCACGGCCAATACCAACGCCTGGATTCACGGCGGCAAGCTGTATGCGCTCAAAGAAGACTCGCCTGCACTGGTCATGGATCCGGTGACGATGCAGACGGAGGGCTACACCTGGTTTAACGGCAAGATGACCGGCCGCACGTTTACCGCCCATCCCAAGGTGGACCCCAGGACAGGCAACATGATGGCGTTCGGGTATGCGGCCTCCGGGCTGTGCACAGACGATGTTACTTTTTACGAAGTAACACCCCAGGGTGAACTGATCCGCGAGCTTTGGTTCAAAGTGCCCTACTACTGCATGATGCACGACTGGGCGATCACCGAAGACTACGCCCTGTTCCATATCGTGCCATCGATCGGCAGCTGGGAGCGCTTGCGGAAGGGGCTGCCGCATTTCGGCTTCGATACCACGCTGCCCGTGTACCTGGGCGTACTGCCGCGGCGCGAGGGCGCGCGCGCTGAGGACATCCGCTGGTTCAAGCGTGACAATTGCTTTGCCAGCCATGTGCTCAATGCCTTCCAGGAAGGCAAGACCATTCACTTCGACACACCGGAAGCGAAGAACAATATGTTCCCGTTCTTCCCCGACGTGCATGGCGCACCCTTCAACGGCCAGGAGGCCATGAGCCACCTCACGCGCTGGACGGTCGATTTGGCTTCCAACTCCGATCAATTCAAAAGCGTGGAGCGGTTAACCGAAACCGCTGCCGAGTTTCCGCGCATGGATGATCGCTTCGCGGGGCTGCGCCATCGCCACGGCTGGCTGCTCGAAATGGATATGCGTCGCCCGGTCGAACTGCGCGGCGGCAGTGCCGGCGGGCTGCTCATGAACTGCCTGTTCCACAAAGACCTTGCCACCGGGCAGGAACAGCACTGGTGGTGCGGGCCGATCTCGAGCCTGCAGGAAGCCTGTTTCATTCCGCGCCACAGGGGTGCACCCGAGGGCGACGGTTGGGTGGTTCAGATCTGCAATCGGCTCGAGGAACACAGCAGCGAGCTGCTGATTTTCGAAGCGCTCGAGATTGCCAAGGGCCCGATCGCGACGATCAAGATTCCCTTCCGCATGCGTTTCGGATTGCACGGCAACTGGGTCGACGCCGGCGATATCGGGCTGCGGGCCAGCGCTTAACGGCACTCAACCCGCGCGGGCCTCCTGGGCCTCGATGGCCTCGAGTCGTACGACCTCCCGGCCATAGGGCTTTATGCCCCGCGAAATCGCAAAAGCGGCCAGCGGCATGAGCACCGAGGCCGTCAGCACGATGGTCTTCCACAGATCCGCGTCGGAGTGAAACACACGCTGCGTGATGGACCCGATCAGCTGGCTACCGAGCGCACCGAACACGATGAACATGAAAAGATAGATGGCCGTGATCTGCCCCCGCATCCGGTTCGGCGTAATGCGCTGGATCGCAGAATTCTGCGGCACCGCGGAGGCCATTCCGCACAGGCCCGCCACACCGATGCACAGCAGCGAAAGTTCCCCTGTCGGCATCAGCGGGGCGATTATCTCGAATGGCGCTGCCACTGCGAACAGGATGGTCGCCGCACGTACATGCGCATCTTTGTAGCGTTTGCCGAGCCACTCCACCAGCACCGTGCCGAACGCTGCACCCAGCAGCGATGAGATCAGGAATATGGCGCCGAACCAGTTGCCGATCCGCGCTTCGCTCCAGCCGTAGGTGCGGATCAGAAACGGCGCGCGCCAGGGCTGCATGCCGATCGCCTGTGTGGCACTGAAGGCCAGGCCGATGAACAGCGGCAGATAAATGGCCTTACGCGCCCAGATCTCCCGCAGCACTTCCGACACCGGTAACGACTTGGCAGGCCCGGCGGCGCCGCGGCGCGCAGGCTCTTTTGCCAGCAGTAGCAGCACACTGATCAGCAGTCCCGGCGCACCGACCATCATCAGGATCCACTGCCAGCCATGCATGTTCAGTCCCATCCACTGGCTGACCGGCCACGCGGCCGCAGCGCTGATCAGGTGGCCGCCCAAAAAAATGCCGAGGGAGCTGCCGCCTATGAAGCCAAGCTGTAGAAATCCGATCGCCCGCGGCAGACGCTCGGGCGGGAAGTAGTCGGACAGCATCGAATAGGCGCCAGGAGCATGCGCCGAACCGCCGGCACCCACCAGCATGCGACTCGCGAACAGCTGCCTGAAACTCTGCGCCAGCCCACCGAGCGCGGTGATGCCGCCGATGGCCGCAATTCCGCACGCCAGCACGATCTTGCGTGAGTAAACATCCACCAGCCGCGCCATTGGGATGCCGACCAGTACATAGAAGATGACGTTCGCCGGGCCGATCAGGAACCCCAATTCCTCATCGCTCAGGTGCAGATCGATCTTGATCCGCTGCGACATCATCGCGAACACCTGCGCATCGAAGAAATTCAGCATGGTCGCAAGAATGATCACGGTAAGGCCGTAATAAGCGGCGCCGCTCGAGGGCCAGGGCTGACGAGCTGATTGCGGCTCGAGCGCAGGCACGGTTGCACTCATAGTTGATTCAATCCCCCGCTGCTCTGCTAGGCTTTGTTATACGTTAGATAAAATCGCAATTGCCGCGGCTTGTCCAGCCTTTTGTCCGGCCATCCGCTGGCATGAGGGTTAAGGCTCCATGAAGAATCTCACCGGCAAGACTGCGTTCGTGACCGGCGGTGCCAGTGGCATCGGGCTCGGCATTGCCAAGGCATTGCTTGGCGCCGGGATGCGCGTGGTGATCGCCGATATTCGCGACGATCATCTGCGGTGTGCGCAGGCAGAGCTTGGGTCGACGGATCGCGTCCTCGCGATCCGGCTCGACATCACCAACCGGGCCGACTATGCGAGGGCGGCGGATGCCGCGGAGGCGCGTTTCGGCAAGCTCCATATTCTCTGCAACAATGCCGGCGTGGCAGTGGTTGGCCCGACCATACTCGCGACCTATGCCGACTGGGACTGGGTTATGGGCGTCAACCTTGGCGGCACGATTAACGGCATCGTCACCATACTTCCGCGCATTCAGAAGCACGGCGAAGGCGGGCATATCGTCAGCACGGCTTCCATGTCGGGTCTGCTGCCGCATCCCGGTGCCACCATCTACGGCACCTCCAAGGGTGCCATCGTGTCGATGATGGAATGCATGCGCGCCGAGCTCGAGCCGCAGGGGATCATCTGTTCGGCTTTCTGCCCCGGTGCCGTGCAATCGAATATCGCCGAGGCTGCCAAGACCCGGCCGGCTGAACTGGCCGAGACCGGCTACGGCGAGTCCGACAAGCGCCGTTCGCTGGGCCAGCAGTTCTTTCACCTCTATCAGACCAAAGAGGAAGTCGGCGAACGGGTGCTGCGAGGCATCCTCAACGACGAGCTGTATATCATGACCCACAGCGAATTCCGCCAGGGCCTCGAGGACCGCATTGAGGCAATTCGCACAGCAGTGCCCGAGCTGCCCGAGAACGAGGAATACAAGCGCACCTTCAGCGTCCTGTTTCGCAACCCCATCCACGCGGCCGAAGTCGCGCGACAGAAAGGATTGAAGTCATGAAAGACTTTGCAGGCCGCACCGCCTTCGTCACCGGCGGCGCCCACGGGATCGGCATCGGCCTGGTACGTGCGCTGCTGGCGCAAGGCTGCAATGTGGCTCTTGCCGATATTCGCAAAGACGCCATCGACCGGGCAGTGAGCGCGCTGAACAATCCACTTCTGATGGGAGTGGAGGTCGATGTCGCCTCGCGCAATGCCATGGCGCGAGCCGCCGATGAGGTGGAGGCGAAATTCGGCCCGGTGAGCCTGCTGTTCAACAACGCCGGCATCAACCTGTTCCAGACGATCGAGGACTCGAGCTACGATGACTGGGACTGGGTCATGGGTGTCAATCTGCATGGGCCCATCAACGGCGTGAAGACCTTTGCGCCCCGCATGATTGCCGCCGGCAAGGGCGGCTACATCGTCAACACCGCGTCGATGGCAGCTCTCTTGGCCGCAGGGGCACCTGGAATCTATAACACCACCAAATTTGCACTGCACGGCATGTCCGGATCGCTGCGCGCAAGCCTGGCGCCGCACGGCATTGGGGTTTCCGTGCTCTGCCCCGGGCTGGTCAAATCCTATATCTACGCCAGCGATGACATTCGTCCCGATCGTCTCAAGGGCAACGCCAAGCCGGTCGATCGAAAGAATGTGGAGCGCCTGGCCGGCCTGCATGAGTTCGGCATGGAACCGGATATAATTGCGGCCCGCGTGCTTGACGCGATCCGCGAAGATCGCTACCACATCTTCACGCATCCGGAATTCAAGGAAGAATTGCGGGAGCTATTCGACGAGATTCTGGCGGACTTTCGCGACTATCCGCAGGATCCCGGATTCGACCAGCGGACCGGGTTCGAAAAGACCCGGCGCGAGAGTTATCGGCGTCAGCGACTGGGATTGAAGGCACCCTGAACCATGCCCGTCAACGCACTCGACCACGTCAACATCATCACGGCCGATTTGCCCGGTACGACGCGCTTCTATGCCGAGCTATTCGATCTGGAAAGACGTAATCCCCCGCCACCGCTGACGGCCGACAACGCCCAGTGGATGTATGACGCGGGCGGCCGGGCCATCGTTCATATCAACAGCCTTGACTGTCCGCGAGCCTACGAACGCGAGGTCACCCCCGGCCCGACCGGTGCGTTGCATCACGTCGCATTTAACTGCCGCGGCTATGACGACACCATCGCACGGCTGAATGCCCGCGGTCTCGATTACCGCCTGAACCTTGTGCAGGCCATTGGCCTGCGGCAGGTGTTCACTCAAGATCCCAACGGTGTGCTGCTGGAGCTTAATTTCTTCGCCGATTGATTCGCGCCACCGGCGCCCTACCCCTTGGCGTATCCTGCGGCCTTCCCGTTCCAATCAACGCCCAGCAATGGAAATTCGGGGATGACGCTGCACTGACCCGGTGGCACGAATCTCAATCGATCACGCCGGACGATCCACTTCATCACCTGCTCGATCCGCTCGCGCCACGCAAGGCCGGCACCGCGGAAATTGCGCGCATTGGTCTCATCCGCCAGTGCCGCGAGCCTGGGCACCAGGAAGCGCCCCAGTGCGGTCAGGGTGAGCAGCTTCGCCCGCCGATCGGAGAGAGATTTGGTGCGAAGGATCAATTGCTTGGCTTCCAGCCTCTTCGCCAGCTTCGAGATAGCACTGCGGGTCAGCCCCAACCGCCGCGCCAGATGGCTCGGCATCGCGCCATTCTCAACATCCTCATAGAGTTTGCGCAGGACCACCCATTCGGCTGCCGTGACGCCGAATTTCTGCATCCGCCGGTAAAGCTCGTGCGAGAGGCGGTAGCCGACGTAATGGACCCAATAGGCGAGATATGACTCAAGGGCGTTGGCCCGTTCGATCCGGCGCTGCATGGCATCGGTTCCTGCAATCAGTTGACTAGGACACCATTTCAGCAAATAGACGCCCGCTTTCAGAGGCGGCCAAACTAGGGTCTTTCTCCAGTTACTGACGCTGCAGCTCTCACGCGTTGGACCGCGGCCTTAGCGATCGTGGCCCGACCAGGTGCGTAGTCCTGGTGCCGTGCGGTCTTCCTGCGATAGGGCTTTGGCCATCCCCGGACGGGCCGTCACGCGTTCCCGCCAGTCGACCAGGCGTGGGCAGCGCTTGGCAATCTCCAATTCCGGAAACATCCGCTCCACCATCATGCCGCACATCGAATAGAAGTTGATGTCGGCGAGCGTATAGTCGTGGCCCGCAAGCCATGGGAATTTAGCGAGCTGTTTTTCCACTTTGTCGACCGCATAAATGATCTTGTCGGTCGCCTGGGCAAGATCGGCTTCGCTGAAGCCGGACCGTGCCGTCTTCCACTTCTTGCGCTGATCGGGCAGCGGAATGCGCTCCATCAGCTTTTCGAATTCACCGCTTTCGATCTTGCGCGCGATGATGCCAACCATGCGGTGCCAGCCGTGCATCGAGACGTAGTTCATCACGTGCTCATCAACGAACTTGTTCCAATAGCGCATGCGCGCAGCACCCACGGGATCGCGCGGACGGAGCGGAATGTCGGGAAAGACATCCTCCAGATACTCGTTGATGACCGTCGTGTGCGTGATGATGGTGCCGTCATGATCGAGCACCGGCACCTGCCCCTCGGGATTGATGGCCACGAACCAGTCGGAATGCTGTTCGAACTTGTGCAGGTCGACGTACACACTCTCGAAGGCGAGCTGCTTTTCGAACAGCGGCGCCATCGATTTGAGTGAATTCGCGAGCGGCTCGGCATGATAGTACTTGAGTGCCATGGCTGTCCTATCGGGTGGAGTGAGTGCCGAGGATTCCGCCATCCACGGCGATGGCTTGCGCTGTGATGTGGCTGGCACGGTCGGACAACAGAAAACAGGCGGTTTCAGCCAGTTCCTCTGCGGTACCGATATGCCCCATGGGCACGCCCTTGCCCAGCATGTCGCGGATAACCTGTGGCGGGGCTTTAGGATCCAGCTGCAGCAGCATCGGCGTCTCGATCAGGCCGGGGAGCACGCAGTTGACGCGCACCTGATGTGGTGCAGCTTCGCTCGCGGCGGCTCGGGCAAGACCCAGCACGCCGTGCTTGGAGGCCACATAGGCGGCGTTGTTGGGCATGCCGCGCTCGCTGGCAAGACTTCCGGTCACGACGATGCTGCCCCGCCGCCGCTCGATCATGCCCGGCAATACGCGCTTGATCGCCCAAAAAGCACTGCTGAGGTTGGTGCGAATGACTGCATCGAAGGTGTCATCATCATAAGAGCCCAGTGGTGCGAAGTGCCCACCAAAGGCGGCATTGGCAAACAGGCCGTCGATAGGACCGAAAGTGCGCTCCGCCCGATCGATCGTCTCGCGCAATGCCTCTCGATCCGAAACATCTGCCGCTCCATACGCCGCCGTTGCGCCGTCGGCGAGAATGCCGCCAGCCGCTTCCGCGAGCTTCGATTCGGTACGCGCAATGAGGAAGACTTTCGCGCCCCGGCGCGCGAGCAGCGTCGCCGTCGCTAATCCGATACCGGTGGACGCACCGGTGATCACGATATGCCGCCCCTGGAATTCGCTCATACCGGTGCGCGGCTCAGGCGAGCATCTTGGGTCCGGTCTTCTTGGCCGCTTCTATTTCCGCCGCCCGGTCCCGCTTGATCGGCACGTCGCGTCCTGCCTGCACCGCGGGCCTGGCGCCAACCTGCTCCAGCCAACGCTGCAGATGGGGAAAGCCGTCTATCGCCACCCCCGACCACTCGTGCCCCGACACCCAAGGCCACAATGCCATGTCGGCGATTGAATATTCGCCGGCGACATAGGCGTGCGTTGCGAGCTGGCGGTCGAGCACACCAAATAGGCGCGTGACTTCCCGCTGATAGCGATCGATGGCGGCCGGTATCTTTTCGGGGAAGTAGCGCAGAAACACATTTGCCTGCCCCATCATCGGCCCGACCGCCGACATCTGGAACATCAACCACTGCAGCACGACGCTGCGGCCCTTTGGGTCCTTGGGCAGGAACTTACCGGTCTTCTCGGCAAGATAGATCAGGATGGCTCCTGATTCGAACAGCGAATAGCCATCGTCGACCAGCGAGGGGATGCGGCCGTTGGGGTTGATCTTAAGGTACCAGTCGGACTTCTGTTCGTTGGTGGCGAAGTCGATGACCCGAACCTCATAAGGCAGCCCCATCTCCTCCAGCGCAACGGAAACCTTCCAGCCGTTCGGTGTTGCGGCCGTGTAGAGCGTGTATGCCATCGTTTTCCCCCGCAATTCAGACTGTTGCGTCGCCGACGATACTCCTATAGATACCCCCGCGCCGCGGCCGATTCTCGACTCACAGCGCAAGCTGTCTGCACTGTGACTCGCGACACTTCGGGACTTTGAATTGGGGGCTACGGTGTCCGGCGAGCGAAATCGGAGACTCTGATGGACGGCATCCAATGGCGCCGCGGCTGGCAGCTCATAGACCAGGGTCTGGGCGTATTGCGGCAGTATCCCTGGTTCATCACGCCTATTCTGATGGTCTGGCTCATCTACGCCCCCGGCGTTCTGTATTTGAAGTATGGCCTGCAGTGGAACCGCCACAACGCGGCCGAGTCGGCCATCATCGTCTACTTCTTCATTGTCGCGTTTTCATTCTGCATTCTGCTGGCATGTGATGTTCTGCTCGAATTGATACAGCAGCTGGAGGGCGACGAGCCTTCACTGCGAAGCGCGATAGCCGCCACCTTTCGCAAGGACCTGGCAAATCTTCTGCCACTGGCATTCGCCTGGGCAACCATATGGTTCGTCTTATCACTGATCGAAGCGGTGCTTTCCAGGGAGAACGACGAGGACGGCGGCGATGCCGAACTCGATGCCCAGGGCGCCGCCGAGGCACTCGCGGGCTTCGGCTCGTTCTCGCTCAGTAGCGCATTCTTCGAAGCCCTCAAAAAAGGCGTCCGCATGGTGGTATTCCTGATCCTGCCGGGGATCGCCTGGGAAGACATGAACTTCGTGAATGCCACCCGCAAGGGATTGGCGGTGTTGAAAGCGCACAAAGGCCACTTTGCACGAGGATACGCGCTGACTTACGCGGCCAGTGCCGTGGCATTTCTGCCGCCTTCGATCCTGTTCATGCTTGGAACCGGGCGTCACGGCCGACCGCCGCTGATTCACTTTCCGGAATCCGTGTGGGCCGCGGCGATTATCTACATCGGACTCGCGTGGAGTTTCAGTATCTACCTGGAACAGATGTTCGGCGCTCAGCTGTACCTCTGGCACCTCAAATGGGAGCGCAAGTTCGAAGTGGCGGAACTGTCCCGACGCCCCCTGCCCACATTCGAAGAGATTGAGCCGCCAGTACTACTGGCGAAAATCCCCAACCTGTTCGCGCAGGATTTGGGAGCCGCCAACCGTCACGCGCGCGCGGCGTCTCAGTAACGCAGGATCTCAGCCGCGGCCCAGGATGCGATCGTGGGAATCTCGATCCATCTGGTAGCAGGTACAGGAGGCGTTCATGAGTCCCCGTCGATCCATAACCGTGATGACGCCGCGGCTATAGCGGATCAGCCGACGCCGCTTCAGTGAAGTGGCCGCCTGGGTGATGCCGGCTCGGCGAACCCCGAGTTTCGATGCCAGGACTTCCTGAGTGATTTTGAGCGCATTGGCCCCGGCGCGGTCCTGGGTTACTAGCAGCCGGCACGCTACCCGTGCTTCGAGCAAATGAAACTGCGCACAGATTGCCGCCTGGGCGAGCTGCCCCATGCGAACATGTACGTAGCGGTTGATCGCGCCCCGGAAGGCTCCGCTGCGCTTCAGCTCGCGGTGCAGGACCGGAACGTCCATTCGCAGCGCTGAACCGGCGCCCTGCACGGTGGCTCGCTCTCCCGACATGTCGGTACTGAGCGCGAGCGCAGTTCCCAGCATACCTTCGTTTCCCACCAGCCCCACTTCGAATACGGCCGAATCGCCGGTTGGCATGATCAGCGAGACGAAACTGCTGACCGGGAAATAAACGAAGCCGAGAGGCTTCCAGGGTGCGTACAGCGGCTCGGCATGAGCGAGTTCAACCATCTCGCAGCCACTCACAATGCGCCGCCGGTCAGAAGTCGGCAGTGCCGCAAGCAAGCGATTGTCCATGGCTCGGGGTAACGTCAAAACGCGACTCGGGAAGTTCGATCAGCCACGTTACGGCGGCGCCGGCGACCTGTCTGGACGCCAGCGCACATTGGTAGCACCGAGGCTTCCCGGAGTCAGGCGGCGATGTACGGCAGGAGGCGATCGAACTCCGTTTTGACGACCTGATAACACTCGCAGGCTCGCGCTTCCAGGCGCGGACGATCGAGCACGGTGATCTTTCCCCGACGGTAATGAATCAGCCCTGCCAGCTGCAGTTTGCCGGCAGCTTCGGTCACGCCCTCGCGGCGCACCCCCAGCATATTGGCGATCAACTCCTGCGTCATTGACAGCTCCCTGGATGCCAGGCGATCCAGGCTCAAAAGCAGCCAGCGACACAATTGCTGATCGACTGAATGGTGCCGATTGCAGACTGCGGTCTGCGCCATCTGCGTGATCAGCGCCTGGGTGTAGCGCAGCAAAAGGTGCAGAAAAGGGCCGAATCGGCCGAACTCATCTTTTAGCAGCTGGGCCTTCATGCGATACCCATGCCCGGCGCTTTGAACCACCGCGCGGCTGGGCGTGGTCTCACCGCCCATAAAAAGGGCGATGCCGAGAATGCCCTCGTTGCCGACGATCGCTATTTCCGCCGATGCCCCGTCTTCCATCACGTAGAGCAGTGAAACGATCGCAGTGGTCGGGAAGTATACGTATCGCAGCGGAATATCCGGCTCGTACAGAACATCGCCGAGCTTCAGGGATACCAGTTCCAGGCGTGCTGCAATGCGCTCGTGATCAACTAACGGCAATGCATCGAGCAAATGGTTCTGGCGGGGGCTATGGCGCGAGGCAGCTGCATTGACTGGTCTGCCGGCGGCGGGCGGCGCCTTTTTTATACGGGTCCGCTTGCCGGTTGCCATTTATTCACTGTACACGTGCGCAGCGCGCCTGTGTACGCTTTCGCGCATAGTCCGGCGAGTGCGGCTGTCGACCAACCAGCGCATCGGCGACCGCAGACGCGGAAACGGCTCCGAAGGGCGGGTTCTCCCCGCCCTCTGGTGTTACCGGGCGCTCACCCGATTGTTCTCAATGATGACTTCGACGCGGCGGTTTTGCTGGCGCCCGGTTGCGGAGCTGTTGTCCGCTATCGGCGATCCCTTACCTTTGCCCGAAGCACTCAGCCGGCCTGAGTTGATGCCCTGATTCACCAGGTAGGATTTGACCGAGTCAGCACGTCGCTGCGAGAGACCTAAATTGTAGTCTTCGCCCCCAATGCTGTCGGTGTGACCCTCGATCAGCGCAGTGCGATCCGGATACTTATTGAGAAAGGCCGCCAGTTTGCCGAGATTGTTGCTGCCACCGGAGTTCAGGTCCGCGGTACCGCTGGCAAAAAGCACATCGCCGAGGGTCAGCACCAGGCCTCGGTCGGTGACTTTGGCCTGCATGTCATCGATCTGTCTTTGCAACTCATCCGCCGCGCGCTGCGCATCTGCAGTCGCAAGGCGCGCTGCTTCGGCCTGCCGCTGCTGATCATCGGCATTGGCCTGGGCCATATCGGCTCGGCCCTGGGCCATATCGGCACGTCGATTGGCGGTATCGGCCTCCTGCGTGCGCGACTGCAACCGCATGGCTTCGCGCTGCTCCGCAAGACCCTTTCGCTGATCGATGGCCAACTTACTTTCCGCTTCGGCGCGGGCTATGGAGATCTTCCGATCTGCCATGAATTCAAGATGGGTGGCCAGGACCGGGTCGGGCTGCGGCTTCTCGGCCGCCGTGACGGCGACATTGGCCTGTTCCATGGCCAGAGGCGCCCGGCTGCCCAACTGCGGATCGGCCTGCAGCTGCGTTAGCTCGGCACGCAGACTGCGTGCTTTATCGGATTCAACCGGTGCGCTGGCGCAAGCGCTCAGCAGCATCGTGGCGACAGCGGCGGCGATCAGAGCGCAACGACTTGGTACGGGTGTGTTCACTGCTTGGCTCCTGAATTGCGCTGCATTTCCTGCGATAGCGTATCGGTGCTTTGGATCATCTCGTGGTTGACGGCCTGTTCCTTGGACGACGCAATACGCGCGCTCGCAAGTTCCGCGTCTGCACGCGACTCGACTGCCAGGCGTTGGGCCTCAACCATGTGCTTGTCCTGCACGGCCGTTTGGGCAGCAGCCAGCTTGTCGCGCGCTTCGCTGAGTTCCGGAGAGGCTGCATCGGCCACTCGTGTCTGGTCAGCCACGGCGATGGCCTGCTTGGCTGAACTGAGCTCCAGAGTGGGCGGCGGCGGGGTGGAGGCACAGGCGGCAAGCATCAGCACGCTTCCCAGGCCTAAGAAGATCCCCGACTCTCTTCGCAAGCGACGGGTCATTTCACATATCCATGTCATTTGGCTACTCCTGGGCACAGAAAGGCGCTGCTCGGCACGAGTTGCGCCGCGATTGAGTACGAAGTGTTCCAGAGCAAACGCCTCGGGTCTGTGCGCTGGCGTACCCAGCGGGCCTCCAGGTGGCCACTCGTTGACGTACCGCACGGATATCGCACAAGGAACGTACATTTCCCCCTTGTGTCCGCTGGCGCACAGAGACCCGTTCGAAGGCTGAAGTAGTCTTCTGCCGACGGCGACCAGACCGAAGGACTACAATGCAGGTAGCGCAGTTCGACTTGACCGAAGACGATGATCGTTCCAGCGCGCGTCCGCCGGTACAAGGCCTGCATGCGGAAGTCAGGACGGCGGTCGGGCGCAGCCCTTCGAATCCTCTCACCATTGAACTTGAAAGGCTGGTGCTGGCGGATCGGCGCAAGGACGAATTCCTCGCCATGCTGTCGCATGAACTGCGCAGCCCGCTGTCTGCGATCCAAAATGCGATATCCATATTGCGCAGCTCCCAGGGCTCTGATGCGACCGTACAGGGCGGCATGTACGAACTCATCGACCGGCAAGTGCGGCAGATGTCGCTGCTCGCCAATGGACTGCTGGATGTCGGTGGGATTGAGCGCGGCCAGCTTCAGCTCCAGCACGCACGGATCGATCTGGTGACAGTGCTGATCAGGGCGATGGAGACAATTCAATCCGACATCAACCGCCGCGGGCAGGTACTATCGGCGGTCTGGCCTCGCTCCAGCGTATGGGTACTCGCAGACCCGAACCGGCTGGAACAGGTATTCGTAAACCTGCTTACCAATGCATCGAAATACACCGATGAGGGTGGACAAATCTCGATATCCCTGTTGGCGCAAGACGGCTATGCCGAGGTTCGGGTCAAGGACTCGGGAATAGGCATAGCCCCGCACGTGCTCGCGCACGTCTTCGACCTTTTCATGCAAGTGCCTGCGGCAGCGGCTCGCCCGAGATCCGGTGTAGGTCTTGGTCTCGCGCTGGTGCGAAAGCTTGTCGAAATGCACGATGGCAGCGTAACGGCACTCAGCGGCGGCCTTGGCCAAGGCAGCGAATTTGTCGTGCGCTTGCGCGCCCTGACCCAATCGACAGCGTGACGATACCCGAGCGGCTGGCATTCATCGGCAATTCGCTGCCGCGCCGCTGTGGAATCGCTACGTTTACGACCGACCTGCAGCAGGCCGTCGCCAAGTCGTCGCCCTCGACAGACACCTGCATCGTGGCGATGACCGATCATGAGCATAGCTACGATTACCCTCCCAGTGTTCGCATCCAGATCAACGATGCCAGGCTGGCTGACTACGAGCGTGCTGCCAACTTTCTGAATGCGGGCGGTTACGAGGTCGTTTCGCTGCAGCACGAATTTGGAATCTTTGGCGGCGAAGCCGGCAGCCACGTGATGGCGCTTCTGACGCGACTTAGCATGCCAATCGTCACGACCTTGCATACCGTGCTCTCGAGGCCGACGCCTGCGCAGCGGGCTGTGCTCGATCAGATCATCGCGGTGTCGTCGAAAGTGATCGTCATGGCCGAGAAAGGCAGCGAGCTGCTGCGCAGCATCTATGGCGCGCCGTCCGAAAAGATTGAAGTCATTCCGCACGGGACCCCCGATGTCCCGTTCGTCGAACCCGACGAGGCAAAGGCCGCCTTCGGCTTCGCCGGGCGATCGGTCATCCTGACCTTCGGGCTGCTATCGCGCAGCAAGGGCATCGAAGTCATGATCGATGCGATGCCGGCGATCCTCAAGCGGCGCGCCGATGCCGTCTACGTGGTGCTCGGAGCGACTCACCCCAACCTGGTTCGCGACCAGGGCGAGGCCTATCGGGAAGAACTGGTAGCGCGCGTACGTGCGCTCGGCATCGAAGAGCACGTGGTGTTTCTGGATCGATTCGTCGACCAGGCTACGCTGATCGGTTTCATCTCCATGTGTGATGTATACGCCACGCCCTATCTCAACGAGGCACAAATGACCTCGGGCACACTGGCCTATAGCTTTGGATTGGGCAAAGCCATCGTCTCAACGCCTTACTGGCACGCGCGCGAGTTGCTGGCCAACGATTGCGGCGTCTTCGTGCCGTTCGGCGATTCCACGGCAATCGGTGAGGAGATTGCGTCCTTGCTCACCGATGATGCCAGGCGTTCCACCATGCGCCGGCGCGTCTATGCGAGCGGCCGATCGATGACATGGCCGCGCATTGCGGAGCGCTATCTGGCGACATTTGAGTCTCTGCGGTACGGCCATCGGCCCCGGTTGATCACGCGCGCTCCGGCGATCGCACCGTCGCGCGACAGCCAACAGCTGCCGCCCATGCGAGTGGCGCATTTTCTTACCCTCTGCGACGACACCGGCCTGTTGCAACACGCGCTGCACTGCGTAGCCGATCGCTCGCATGGCTATTGCACCGACGACAATGCGCGCGCCTTGCTGCTGGCCTGCTACCTCTACAAACTTGGCGATCATCAGCTGCCCGATTCATTGACCAGCCGATTTGCCGCCTTCATCCAGCACGCCTGGAACATCGATCGGAGGCGGTTCCGCAACTTCTTGAGCTTCGATCGACGCTGGCTCGAGGAGATGGGTTCGGAGGACAGTCACGGGCGCGCGCTCTGGGCCCTGGGCGAATGCGCGCACAAGGGCCGCACCCCATCGCTGCGTCGATGGGCAGTGGCATTGTTCGTGGAAGCGCTGCCGACGGTGGAAAGCTTCAGTTCGCCGCGCGCATGGAGCTTTGCCCTGCTCGGGCTGGACGCCTATTGCGCCTCGGTGGCGGAAGACTGTGCCGCGAGCCGATTACGCGGCCTGCTCGCCAATAGGTTGGTGGCTTTGCTGACCGCGGCCGAAACCCGGGGCTGGGAATGGTTCGAGGACAGTCTCTCCTATGACAATGCGCGTCTGTCACAGGCCTTGATCGCCACGGGATATGCGACCCACACACCCTCCTATGTCAACGCTGGATTGCGGTCGCTGCGGTGGCTCATGCGCCTGCAAACCTCCGCAGCGGGTATCTTCAGGCCCGTAGGTTCGCAAAGCTTCGGCGCCAAGCGGCTGCCGCCACGGGCCTTCGATCAGCAACCGCTGGAAGCTGCCGCCGCGATCGCCGCCTGCGTGGCCGCGTGGCGAGCCGATGGCGACCCTGCGTGGCGAGTCGAAGCTGCCCGGGCATTCGCATGGTTCCTCGGCAGCAATGACCTGTCAGCACCGCTGGTGGACGTGGAGACAGGCAGCTGCCGCGATGGGCTGCATCCGGATCGTGCCAACGAGAACCGAGGCGGCGAATCCGCTGTTTCCTACCTGCTCAGTCTTGCGCAGATGCGTGAGCTTGCGAGTCTCAATGATGAGCAAGCCAGGCCTGCAACGATTCGGGCCGTCAACGCCTGATAAACCAAGGAATTTCTTACCGCCCATGTTTGTAACCCGCCAGGCGCTGCAGTTGCGCCCGAATCCCGCGCGCGTAGTGCTGCGTCCCTTCAAGCCTGCCACGGAGCCGCGGGAACTGAACCTGACCGACAGGCGGCGCGCCAATCACATCGTCGACCGCGTGCTGGCACTCGACCCGGAGAGCGCGGGTCGCCAATTGGCCGATGTGCTGGAGAGTTTTCAGGAGCGCCATCGGGATCTGGTGGCGACTTTCGAGGCCCGCGCTGACGATATGAATGATGTCTTCGCCGCGCACGTCTCCTTCAGCCACACCCAGCGACAACTGGTCGGCGCATACTTCCTGCACGAATATTCCTTCGAAGCCGCCGCGCTGTTCAATCCGAGCATCGTTGCGCACCCGGATCAGACGGGTGTGTCTCAGGGCGCGCTGAGATTCATCCTGAGCGTCCGGGCGGTCGGCGAAGGTCATATATCCTCGCTGACGTTCCGATCGGGACTCATCGCAGCGGACGGCAAGGTTTCTCTGGATGCCACCGCGCGTCAGGCGTCAATCCCGCAGCTGCTGCCGCATGAGGCGGATGCACCGGCGGATTGCGTCGACGTCGCGTTCAAGTCAGAAGTGGACATCAGTGAGCGGGTGATCTTCCCCGTCACCGAATCGCAATCGAATGGCATCGAAGATGCCCGCTTCGTGGAATTCCATGAAGGTGGCCGCAGGACTTTCTACGCGACGTACACCGCCTACAGCGGCAAGGCCATTAGATCAGAGTTGATTGAGACCAGGGACTTCACCTCATTTCGCATGACCCCGCTCAAAGGTACCGCGGCGCGCAACAAGGGCATGGCCCTCTTCCCCAAGAAGTTCAAGGGCAAGTACGCGATGATCGGGCGGCAGGACAATGAAAGCCTCTACCTCATTCATTCGGATGATCTGTACTCCTGGAACGAGGGCGTCCCATTACTCAAGCCGCATTTCCCCTGGGAATTCGTGCAGATAGGCAACTGTGGAGCACCGATCGAGCTGGACCAGGGCTGGTTGCTGCTCACGCATGGCGTGGGGCCGGTCAGACGATATTCGATCGGCGCCGCGCTGCTCGACAAGCGCGATCCCTCGAAGGTGCTGGGTCGTTGCTCCGAGCCGCTGCTCAGACCGGAATTATCCGAGCGCGAAGGTTACGTACCGAACGTCGTCTATTCCTGCGGCGCCCTGCGCCACAATGATCGCATCATTCTGCCCTACGCGGTGTCCGACACTCATTGCAACTTTGCGACGATCGAAATTCCCGAACTGATCGCGGCCATGTAGCAACGGTTACAAGCGGGTCGTATCAGAGCGCCACATGACTCGAAAGTGGCAGCGACGGATCGTCGAAGTTCAAAGCACATTGGGGACAGGAGGCGATTTCCTTGCGCCGGGCGATTTGCTGAATCGTCCAGGGGAGCCTGGCGGAGCAACGCGGGCATCGGGTCCTCAGGAGCACAACACCGATCACAACCAGCCACGCTACGGCCAACCACACCAAGGGCTGCGCGCCCGGCTTCACATGGTGAAGCGTCGAGGACGCTACCGCCGCGATCAGCATTCCGCCCCACATGAGCCACTTGAACCTTTTGGTCTGCCGTTCCATCTGTTGGCGAAATGTCATTTGGCCGAATCGTACCGCGACGACTGGCTGTTGGCGAGAAGCGCGGAGACGGCGCAAGATGAACCACTGACGAATGAGCGCTGAGCCGGCGCTCGACCCTTCTCACCAACCGAGGAACGACATGACCAGTCATATGTATATCAACTCTGTCCCGGTCTTTAAGCAGTTGCTGACGGCACTGAAGGCCATACTCGCAAAGGCCGACGCCCATGCCGCGGCCAATTCAATAGCGCCCGAGGCGTTGCTGCAGGCACGGCTGTTTCCGGACATGTTTCCGCTGGTAAAGCAGGTGCAAATCGCCGCCGACTTTGCGCGTGGGGT
The DNA here is from genome assembly GCA_963819195.1 of uncultured Gammaproteobacteria bacterium. GTDB lineage: Bacteria > Pseudomonadota > Gammaproteobacteria > Steroidobacterales > Steroidobacteraceae > FEN-1191. The sequence goes on along the minus strand of CAWFVL010000002.1, from coordinate 170,319 downwards.
CTCGGCCCGGCTGGCAGCCGTGGAAGTTCCCAGCTATGAAGGCACTGAGAAAAGCTTTGCCGATCTCGATGCTTTATTGAACCGGACATTGAACTTCATCGATGGGCTGGACGCTTCCAAGTTTGAAGGCAGCGAAGCGAAGTCCATCGTATTGCGTCCGGGTACGCCGAAAGAAAAGAAGCTCAGCGGCCAGGCATACCTCGCCAACTACGGCCTGCCGCAATTTGCCTTTCACGCCACTACGGCCTATGCCATCCTGCGGCACAACGGGCTGGCGATCGGCAAGAAAGACTACATGGGGGTCTACTGACTTCGGCGAAGTTGGCCAATGAACGCCGGCTTGCGATAGAGTAGGAATTCACCAACAATTTATAAGAGCCCCGCCAAATTCGCGGGGCGCCATATAATCGAATTCAGTTCGGACCGCCCTTCGATGTACGAGACGGCATCATTGCTTGGCTAATCTTTTCATCTCCTATTGCCATGATGATCTGACAACTGCCAGGCGGTTTGCCGAGGGCCTCGAACGCGAAGGCTTCACTGTCTGGTGGGACGCGTCGTTGCGCTCGGGCGATCCCTTTGATGTGGCTATTGAAAAGGCGCTGAGGGGCGCGGAGGCGGTCATCGTCCTATGGTCGAAGGCCTCGGTACAGTCACGTTGGGTGAGAGCGGAGGCGACTTTGGCCGACCGGCTCAGGACTTTGGTTCCCGTGATGATCGAGCCCTGCGAGCGACCGATCATCTTCGAGCTGACGCATACGGCGGATCTGTCGCGCTGGACGGGAGATCCGACCGACCATGCATGGTTGAATTATCTGGGTGGCCTGCGTCGATTCATTGAGAAAGATGCTACGGCGCTACCCAATGTCCTGCTGGCCGCCCCGACTGGCAACGCTCGCTCGGGGATAGAGGGCATACCATCTATCGCAGTGCTGCCATTCGCCAATATGAGTGGTGACAAGGAGCAGGAGTATTTCAGCGACGGCCTGGCGGAAGAGATCATTAATGCACTGACGCAGATACCTGGACTCAAGGTGATCGCGCGCACTTCGGCCTTTGCGTTCAAGGGCCAGAATACCGACATCCGCAGAATCGCCGAAACTTTGGGCGTGGCCAATATTCTGGAGGGCAGCGTGCGCCGCTCCGGCAACCGAATCCGCGTGACCGCGCAGTTGATCACGGCGACAGACGGGACTCATCTGTGGTCGGGACGCTTCGACCGCGAGCTGGCCGATGTGTTTGCCGTGCAGGACGAGATTTCCGCAGCGATCTTTGATTCTCTGAAGGTCAGGCTCGCGCCGCAGGTGGCCGACAGGATGCGTCACACGCCCCTGCTCCCCGCCTACGAAGCCCTGCTAAAAGCGCGGCACTTCCATTGGCAGGTCACCGCGGAATCAATGCATCAGGCCAGGGAGTACTATGAGCAGGCGATCAGGCTCGACCCGCAATACGCGCTGGCCCAGACTGAATATGCGATCTATCTGATCGGTCGCACAGCGATGGCTTTGTCGCCCGCGCACGAGATGGCGCCGGTCATTCGCGCCCTGGCGCACAGATCATTGGAGCTGGATCCGTCGCTCGTAGATGCGCACGGACCGCTTTGCATACTCGCTGCAACCTACGATTATGAATGGGGGGAAGCCGCGCGCCAGTTCGCGCTGGCGACCCCAGATGGTCACGGGTCACCTCGAAATCACATGGGATGCGGGTGGATGTATCTTTTGGGGTCCGGCCAGCGCGAGGCTGCCGTGCCGCAGCTCCAGCTCGCCGTCCAGGCGGACCCGCTGCACATGACTTCCCGGCATATGCTGTCGATGTGCCTGAGTGCGGTGGGCCGGTATGCCGAAGCAGAGAAACTGCTGCTGGAGACCCGGAGCCTGGATCCAAATTTCCTGATGACCAATCTTTACATCAGCAGCAACTATGCGGACCGTGGGCTGTTCGAGCAGGCTCTGCCGTTCGCAAAAACAATGGCTACGTTGGGGCCCTGGTTCGGCCTGGGCGTCGGCCAGTACGCTGGCCTATTGGTTCGCGTTGGCCAGATAGAAAAGGGTCGGGAGGTGGCACAGACATTGGGCAGTGGCGAGCGATATGGCGCGGCAATGGGCCTGGCGATGTTCTATCTGAGATCTGGTGAGCTTGCAGACTCCGCGGACTGGTTTGAGCAGGCCATCGAAAACCGCGACTCCACGGCGGCGGTCTATCTGCAGAGCGCCGCGGGCGAGCCGCTCCGCGCCAGTCCACAGTGGCCCAGACTGGCGGCGCTGATGAAGTTGCCCGCAGCGTATCGCGAGTGACACCGAAGGACGGCGCCAACCCATAAATACCGTCAAGGGCAAGCATTGATACTCCGGCCTTACGAATAGGATGGGAGGTTCATTCGCTACGGCGCGGCGGCCTGCATATCCATGTCCATGCCACCCCATTGTTCCTGCTCATGTGGATAGATGTGAGTCATCCAGCCGAACACTACCGGGATCCACAAGCCTTGCGCCGCACGGCACGCCTCTTCCGTGTGGATACTGCCTTGCGGCCCGAATCGCGCGGTCGACCCGAACTGTTCGCTTGCCGGCAAATTTTTCGGGCCAGCGCAGAAGTCCACGTGTCGGTGCCAAGTTGCAATGCTTAGCGGAGCGATCGCATTCAGTTGCTGCGGCGATGCATCGGCTGGTGCCGTGTACATGACACCGACCGCTTTCAACCCATCCGTCGTGCGCTTGTAGAGGATCGAGCCCGGCCGGCCGTAGTCGACATGCTGCTGCTCCTTACGCCGATAGCGATAGTTGGTGTAGTGAATCTCTTCTCCCATGCGGCCTGTAGGGTAGAAAGGCTTATAGCCGTCGCGCGTCGCTGTCTTAACGTCGCTGTAGTGGGATAAGACCGCGTCCGCGTCAGCAAGGATTTGCGCTGCGCGCGCTGCATCGCCGTGGGCCGCATCAGCCTTGAGCGACATCTGCATGTGCCCGCCCATCTTCATTGATGGCACTGGCGTCTCATCCGTCTTGCCGCCGTAGTGGCTGAGCAGGCGCTCCCACAAGGGAAACTCCTGCGCCGACGCAACGTTGGCGCTGCCGCTCAACATCAAGAGCAGCGATGCGGTTCGAAGCACGAGGCAATCCAAGCTGTTATCTCCGCTTCTACTGTGCTTTCCGGTGCTTTTCGCGCGGCTGAGGTAGTGATGCGGTCGTTTCTGAGGGATCCACCGCAGCTCGAGCCTTTTCCGTTTGTTTGTTCTTCCACTCGAGATACTGATCCAGGAGCCACATGGCTCGGGTCACAGACTCATATTCCAGGTCTGAAATCGATCGATCGCCCTTGGGGAGAACGACATCGAGCGCTATCGACTCCGCGGCCCCTTCTCCAAGGGCGCGAAATTGAACTTGCACACGCAGCTGCCCGTGCTCGGGAGCCACTTTGACAGACTCAATGCCATTCGGGGCCATCTCAATGGTCGTCATCTTGGATCCTCTGGGGTTGCGATAGTCGAGTCAGCGGCTATGCAGCTTACCGGGGACATCCACCCATTCCTGTCGGACGCTACCTGAATAAGGCGAACGATTCGGGGTATCACTTGCTGTCTGGATTGGTGCCGGGGAGAGGACTCGAACCTCCGACCCGCGCATTACGAATGCGCTGCTCTACCAGCTGAGCTACCCCGGCGTCGAGGGCGGCTATGTTAACAGGCCGAAGGCCATCGGCAATGGGCGGTAGCCTGGCGGGAGGGGCGGCCGCTGTGGCGGCGTGACCGCGGAGCCTCAGGGGCGCCAGCGGGTCGCGCTGATGTGCTTTGAACTGGAGAGTTTTACTTTCATCACCAAAGTAAAACTCTCCAGTTAATGCACCCCTCCGAAGGTCAAGCGGACTCGCGGAGGCAGCGTCAGCTTCGCTGGCTACGCCGGCTGCGCCAGGGCCGCCACCGCGGCCATCATCACCCGGGTGTGCTCAATCGGCGATCCATGCGTCATCTCCAGCTCGCCCAACCGCAGCGAGTTCTCGACCACGAGCTTGCCGCGTTCGAACCGGCGCTGCATGAAGCGAGGCAGCGCGGCATCGATATCTCCGTCGCGGGCGATCTCTTCGGCCAGCACGATGCCATCCTCGACCGCCATGCCCGCCCCTGAGGCCAGATGCGGTGTGGTCGCGTGGGCGGCATCCCCGATCAGCACCACGCGGCCGCGGTACCAGGGATTGGGCAGCAGCACCGCCTCGAGAGGCCGGTAGTTGATGGTATGCGCATTGGTGGTCAGCACGGTCTGCCGCACTTCGGGGGTGATGCCGCCCCATCCCGCCATCGCCTCATACAGCCGGCGCGGCTGATCCTCGACCGCTATCCAGGGATTGGAGGGCGAACGCTGCAGCAGGAACATGTACATGTGCGTGCGGGAGACCGGATTGAAGCCGAGCTTCGAGTCCGGTCCCATGTAGAAATGGGTGCGGTCGAAACCGACGGGTCGCTCCGCCACGATGCGATAGATGACCTGACCGGTGAATTTGGGCCGCGGCGCCTCGGGAAATACGCGCTCGCGCATCTTCGAGTAGATGCCATCCGCCCCGACCACGAGCGCGTAGTGCTCGCGATGGCCGTTGGTGAGTTTGACCTCGACACCACCAGGCACCTGGGCCAGGGTCTCGATGGTCGTTCCCAGACGCACATGCGCACCGGAAGCCAGGGTGCGGGTGGATAGGATCCGGTGCAGTTCCGGCCGCATGATGCCGCCGGTGCTGGGCAGGTCCGCGGCGATTGGCGGGAAGTGCATCTCTTCGATCAACTGCCCGTTCTGCGTGAACACGTGGGCCCCTTCCCAGGTGGCCCCGTGCTGCTTCATCTCATCGAGCACGCCGAGGGTCTGCAGTGCGCGAAGTGTTGGGCCGGTAATTGTGATTCCGGCGCCATAGATCTTCCAGGCCGGATCGATCTCGACCAGATCAACCGAAATCCCGGCCCGGCGCAACGAGATCGCGCAGGACATCCCGCCGATGCCGCCGCCGACGATGAGCACCTTCTCGCTGCCAGCCAAATTGCTTCCCCCGCCGGGTCTTTGACAACCGGCATTTTCAGTTAGGCCCTAAGGGTTGTCGAGGCGCGGGCAGCGCCGACCAGCTCAGGCGTCGCTCCGGCGCCGCAACCGAATCACCAGATCAATGCCGGATACTTCCATGCCTTCCGGCGGCTCCGGCAGGCGGCTGAACTGCACATCCTGCAGCTCCACATCGTGCAACGCCCCGGTCTGCTCGTCGCGAAAATGGTAGTGCGGGCCGATGTTGGAGTCGAACCAGGCACAGTCACCATCGACGCTGAGCTGTCGGATCAGCCCATGCGCTGCAAAAAGATTCAGCGTGTTATAGACCGTGGCCTTGGAAACCTGCGCACCCTGATGGCGCAGCGCCTCCGCGATCTGCTCGGCGGAGAGGTGCTGCGGTGCCGACAGCAGAATGCTGGCGATACGCAGCCGTTGCTCGGTTATCCGGATGCCGCAGGCCGACAATCGGGAAGTAACCTCGGTGCGACTCGATGCGGATTTGGCAATTTCCATGCCCATGAGCACAGTATAGCGCCACCCCGGGAAGGGTCAGCCAGCGCAGCCAATGAACATAATGGCTGGACGGTTCAGACCGCTTCGCGGGCGCGCAGCGCCTTGGGCAACCCGAATACCACGGTCTCCTCGATGCCTTTGAGCTCCAGGGGCAGCTCCCCGCCCCAGGTGCGCAGACGCTCGACAACCTGCTGCACCAGCACCTCCGGCGCCGACGCTCCCGCGGTTACGCCAACGGTTGATACCCCGGTTAACCACTCCCGCTGCAGCTCATCCGGTCCATCCACCAGGTAGCCGGTAACCCCGTTGCGCCCGGCCAGCTCGCGCAGGCGGTTGGAATTGGAGCTGCTGCGCGAGCCGACCACGATCAGCAGGTCGCATTCCGCGAGCAGTTTCTTGACCGCATCCTGGCGGTTCTGGGTGGCGTAGCAGATGTCTTCCCGCTTTGGCGCCTCGAGCGACGGAAAGCGCTGGCGCAGCGCCGCGACGATGTTGGCCGTGTCGTCGACCGAGAGCGTGGTCTGGGTCACGAACGCCAGGCGTTCGGGATCGCGAACCTCGAGCTGTGCCACATCCTCGAGGCTTTGCAGCAGCTTGATCGTGCCGCCGTGGCGTGTATCGAAACGGCCGATGGTACCCTCGACTTCCGGGTGACCTGCATGGCCGATCAGAATGACTTCCCGCCCTTCCCGCGCGAAGCGGCTGACTTCCATATGCACCTTGGTGACCAGCGGACAGGTGGCATCAAACACCTGCAGTCCGCGGCGCGCCGCCTCCTGCTCGACCGCAATCGACACCCCATGGGCCGAGAACACCACGGTGGCCCCGTCGGGTACCTCGTTGAGCTCCTCGACGAACACGGCCCCCTTGGCGCGCAGGCCGTCGACCACGTGGCGGTTGTGGACCACCTCGTGCCGCACATAGATCGGTGAGCCAAACATGCGCAGCGCCCGCTCGACAATGTCGATGGCGCGATCCACGCCCGCACAGAATCCCCGGGGGTTGGCAAGCACGATTCTCATGGCGCGATCTTACCCGCCCCGGCGGCTCGACAGCCAGGTATCGAGCAGCAATAGCCCCGCTCCGACGCAAATGGCGGAATCGGCGACATTGAAGGCCGGGAAATAGTGCCGATCCCAGTGGGCATAGATGAAATCGATGACATGACCTAAGCGTACCCGATCGATCACGTTGCCGACTGCACCGCCGAGGATCAACGCCACAGCGGTGGCCAGCACGCGCGCCTGCGCCGGGATGCGCCGCAGCCACAGGGCCAGCACGACACTGACGATGACCGCGAGGGCGGTGAAGAACCAGCGCTGCCAGCCGGCTTCATCCGCCAGAAAACTGAACGCAGCGCCGGTGTTGTGCAGCCGCGTGATTTCCAGTACCGGCAGCACACTCACCGACTCGAACAGGGCCAGGTGCCGCTCAATCAGGAACTTGGTCAGTTGATCGAGCGCCACCACCGCCGCCGATAGCGCCAGGAAAGGCAGGCTGCCGCGGTTGGAAGTAGCAGTGTTCGATGCTGTGCTGTTCATTGCACGCCCTGTCAGCTGAAGCGGCGCGATTCGCCGGGCAACGATAGATTGCCGACGCACCGTGCGCACAGCTCCGGGTGCTCTGCCGACTCGCCCACGTCGGGCCGATGATGCCAGCAGCGCACGCACTTGGAATCGCTGGCGACACTCACACGCAGCCACACGCCTTCGAGCCCCGCTGCGGCCACGGCATCGGCCGGCGCTGACTGGCTGGGCGGATGCACAATGGCACGCGAGGTGATCATGAAGAATCGCAGCTCCTCGCCGAGCGCGCTGACACGTCCGAACTGCGCGGCCGTGCACCAGATCTCGAGCACGGCATCGAGCGGCGCGCCGATTTCACCACCCATGCGCAGCCGCTCGAGTTCGCGTGCGGCTGCGGTTCGCAGTGCGATCAGCGCGCTCCAGTCGATAGTGTCGGCGGGCAGTTCGGGCAGCGTGTGCCAGGTGGTCAGGAACACCGAGGCCGCGCGCTCACCGCGCAGGTGACGCCACATTTCTTCGGCGGTAAAGGACAGGATCGGGGCCAGCCAGCGCACGATGCTTTCTGCAATGTGCCACATGGCGGTCTGCGCCGAGCGCCGCGCCGTGCTCGCGACCGGCAGGGTGTAGAGACGATCCTTCAGGATATCGAGATACAGGCCGCCCAGATCCACGACGCAGAAGTTGTGCACCTTCTGATAGATCAGATGGAAGGCATAGTCGCGATAGGCCTGGGCGATCTCCTGCTGCAGCGCCGCCGTGCGTGCAATCGCCCAGCGATCGAGCGCCACCAGCGCATGCGCGGGCAACGCCTCGCCTGGCTCGAAATCATGCAGGTTGCCGAGCAGGAAACGCACCGTGTTGCGCATGCGGCGATAGGAATCGCTCATGCGCTTCAAGATCTCCTGCGACAGGCTCATCTCGTTGGCGTAGTCGGTCGCCGCCACCCACAGACGCAGCATGTCCGCACCCAGCGTCTTCCAGATGTCCTGCGGCTCGATGCCGTTGCCCAACGACTTGGACATCTTGCGGCCTTTGTCATCCACCGTGAAGCCATGCGTCAGCACGCCCCGATACGGCGCGCGCTGGTACAGTGCCTCCGACATCAGCAATGAACTGTGAAACCAGCCGCGGTGCTGATCCGAGCCTTCCAGGTACAGATCCACCGGCGCGTGAAAGTCCGAACGCATGGCCGGCACGCATTCGAACGAGAGCCCTGAGTCGGCCCAGACATCCATGACGTCCACGAGCTTGTCGTAGTCGGCGGCATCCGCGCCGATCAGCTCTTTCGGATCCAGTTCGAACCAGGCATCAATGCCGCGCTGCTGCACGCGCGCGGCCACCTCGAGCAACAGTTCCTGCGTACGCGGATGCAGGGCCGCGGTCTGTTTGTGCACGAACAGCGCCAGCGGCAAACCCCAGACGCGCTGGCGGGAAATGCACCAGTCGGGACGGTTGGCGATCATGGCCGTGATGCGCTGCTCGCCCCACGCCGGTGTCCAGCGCACGCGCGTGATGTCATCGAGCGCGTGTGCACGCAGTCCCTTCTGGTCCATGCTGATGAACCATTGCGGGGTAGCGCGAAAAATCAGCGGGGTCTTGTGCCGCCAGCAGTGCGGGTAGCTGTGCCGCAACGGCTCGGCTCGCAGCAGCACACCGCGACGTTCCAGTTCCTGCACCACCACGGGGTTCGCCTCATCGACACGCAGCCCCGCCACCAGCGGCGTGCCCGCCACGAAGCGCCCATCCGGCCCGACGGGATTGACCACCGGCAACTGGTAACTGACCCCCACCACATAGTCTTCCTGGCCATGCGCCGGCGCGGTATGCACGGCGCCCGTGCCGGCCTCGAGCGTGACGTGCTCGCCGAGAATCACCGGCACCTGGCGTTCCAGCCAGGGATGATTGAGCTTCAGGCCTTCGAGGGCGCGGCCGGGAAAGCGGCCGAGCTCGACCCCGGCGCCCAAGCCATACCGCTCAAGCGAGGCGTGTGCCAGGTCCGCTGCCAGCACCAGCACTTCACTGATCCCGGCGCGTTCCACACGCACTGCGACGTAGGTAAATTCATCGCGCAGTGCGACCGCCTCATTGGCGGGCAGCGTCCAGGGCGTGGTGGTCCAGATGACGATCGAGACGTGGTGCCCGACGGCCACCGGATCAAGTCCGGTGCGGCGCGCGAAATCCGCCGCATCGACCACGCGGAAGGCGACATCGATGGCAGTGGAAGTGCGATCCTCGTATTCGACTTCCGCCTCGGCCAGCGCCGAGCGGCAGTCCAGGCACCAGTGCACCGGCTTGGCACCGCGGTACAGATGACCGTTGGCGATGATCTTGCCGATGGCGCGAATCTGCTGCGCCTCGTAGCGCGAGTCCATGGTCAGGTACGGATTCTCCCAATCGCCGAAGATCCCGAGCCGCTTGAACCCGGTGCGCTGCAGATCGATCTGCGAGGTGGCGAAGGCGCGGCAGGCCGCGCGGAATGCCGTGGCGTCGAGTTTATGGCCGGGCTTGCCATGCTTCTTTTCCACGGCCAGCTCGATCGGCAGTCCATGACAATCCCAGCCCGGCACATACGGCGCATCGAAGCCGTCCATGGTGTGGGACTTCACCACGATATCCTTGAGCACCTTGTTGACGACATGGCCCAGATGCAGCGGACCGTTAGCGTAGGGCGGCCCATCATGCAGCACGAACTGCGGTCGGCCCGCCGAAACTTCGCGGATGCGCTGATAGATATCGAGCGCAGCCCAGCTTTCCAGCTGCCGCGGCTCGCGGTTCGCAAGATCCGCCTTCATCGGGAAATCGGTCTGCGGCAGATTGACGGTTTGCTTGTAGTCAGTCACTCACGACACCTTGAAGCCTTCAAATCCCGACGCCCAGGATGCGGCGCGCCTCGGCCGCATCGCGATGCATCTGGTCCACCATCGCCTCCATTGAAGCGAAGGCAAACGTACCTTCACCGCGCAGTAGCGCAACAAACTCCACTTCGAGTTCGCGATCGTAGAGATCGCCATCGAAGTCAAAAAGACACGCCTCGAGCAGCGGCAGGCCGCCGCCCGCCATCGGCCGAGTGCCAAGGCTCGCCACCGCGGGCCACGGCTCGCTCACGGTACCCGCGCCGCGCACCCAGACCGCATAGACCCCGGCCAGCGGCACACGTCGGCGCTTGACCGGAATATTCGCGGTCGGAAAGCCGAGCTTGCGCCCGAGCTGATTGCCATGCCGCACGCGGCCGCGCATCGAGTAGGCGCGTCCGAGCAGGCGCTGCGCGGTGGCAAAATCCCCGGCGCCCACTGCGGCACGAACCCGGCCGCTGCTGACGCGCTCACCGTCGCATTGAATCGATTCGATGACATCGAACATTAATCCGAAGCGCGCCGCATTCTCCACGCACCACTGCGCATTGGCGGCACCGTGACGCCCGAAGCGGAAGTCGTGACCGATCACGATCACCCGCGCGCGCGCCGCCTGCAGATGCTGCATGAACTGCTCGGCCGTCTGTGACCGCAGCGGCTCGGCGAAGTGCAGCAGGCACAGCCGCTCAAGGCCGCTGTGCTCGAGCAGGCGCCAGCGCTCTCGAAAATTAGTCAGCCGTGCCGGCGGGTCGGCCGCCTGCAGATACTCGCGCGGCAGGGGCTCGAAACTCACCATCATGGCGGGCAGCTGCCGCTGCGCAGCATGCTCGAGCGCCCGCTCGATCAGGGCCCGATGGCCCAGGTGCAAGCCGTCGAAACTGCCGATGGTGAGGACGCAATCGCGCGGGTGGGCGGTTTCTAGCCGGCGGATGAGCTGCATGGGCCTCGAAGTCAAAGCGCTGAATTATAGCCGGATTGCGTGCGCCGGCGCGCCCGCCGAAGGCACCGAAGATTGACAAGCTCCGGGGCCTTCCCCAAACTGCGCGGCTGATCAAAGGAGCTTGGCGTGGCGAATACGAAATCGGCGGAAAAGGCGGCTCGGCAGGCGGAGAAACACCGCGCTCATAACGTGACCCTGCGGTCGCGCATGCGCACGGCCATCCGCAAAGTGGCCGACGCGGTCGCCAAGGGTGACAAGACCGGGGCGCAGGCCAGCTACAAGGCCGCGGTGCCTCTGATCGATACGCTCGTCAACAAGCGCATCATTCATCGCAATCAGGCTAACCGGCACAAGAGCCGCCTGGCCGCACGCGTGAAGGCTGTGTCGCTGGGCTCTAGCGCCCGCTAACTGTCATCGCGGCGCGAACCGCCCGCGAGCAGACTGCCCAGCAGACCGCCGATGACCGCGCCGCCCACCTGGCGCGCGATCATGGAGCCGAGATCCGGCCCATCGCCCCCTGCCCCGCCCTCGTCGTCTTCCTGCTCGATGCGGGAAACCACCCAATCGAATTTGCCGCTGGTCACCGCGGCCTTGCAGTAGCGGCACTCACCGATGGCCGTGAGCTGCAGCGGCGCACCACAGCGCGGGCAGGTGTTCTCCAGCGGCCCCGGCTTGCCGGAGGTCGCGACTCCCACGGAACGCTGGAAGGTCCACTCCTCGCTGAAAGCCCGCGCCGTGCGATCGCCAAACACCACGCGCCCTGCCTGATCGACCTCGTAGTCGGCGCAACTTGCCGTGATGCGCACGGTCAGGTCATCGAACACCTGGCCATGCACCACGCGTATGGGCAGGATGCGCTGGATCTGCAGATTCTCCATGACGTTGCGCCGCCCCTCGGAGGCCATGGCCTCGAGCTGGCTGCGCCAGGCGAAGTACGCGCCCGGACTCAGGAAATTCCGGCCCGCATCGAGATTCTGCTTGCACCAGGCGTCCTGTAATGCCGTAAACCCGGTGCGCACGCGCCCGCAGAACGCGTCCAGCGCAAAATTGGCATCCGCCGCCTTGAGTGTTGCCAGCCCCTCATCGACCGTGGGCGCCGGTGCGCCCGCCAGCAGATCGAACCCATGACCCAGGAAGGGCGCGGGCTGCACGGCGGACACCACCCAATCCACGGTGCCATTGGTAACGCTGGCGCGGCAGTGCGTACAGGTGCCATCCAGGTTGAGCCGCAATTCCGCGCCACAGGCGGGGCAGCGCGAAGCAGTGACGCCGCCGGCCGCCGGGGTCTTGGCGCTGGCGGCGCGCACGAAGGTCCACTGCTCGCCATGACGCGTGTCGGCACCTTCATCGGCCACCACGCGGTTGGCGTCGTCGAGCATTTTGCCGCGATAGACCAGGTCGAAGTGCACCAGCACGCTCTGCTGTTGCTCGCCGAGCTGGGCATTCATCACGTGCACCGCGCGCACGTTGAGACTCTCGAGCAGCTCATGCCGATGCTGCGCCTTGGCCTGCGCCAGGCTCTGCGAGATCTGTCCAAACAGCGCATCGTTCAGATACGGCCGCAAGGCGCCCGTGTCGTTGTTCCGGATGGCGCGCTTGACGAGATAAAAGGTCATCTCCACGCGCTGCAGGAAACTCTCCATCTCGAAATTCGGGTCGTGCTCGCGCACGCTCGCAATGGCCGATGCAACCGCCGCCGACCCGGCCGGGCCTCCTGGACGCCGTGCCTGCGAGGCATTGAGTGCACCGAGCACCGCGGCCCCGAGCGCCGCCCCCATGGCCTCGCGCGAGGCCGAACCCGTATTCGGAGGCGCCCCGGAGTTTCCGCGCTGCTGCACGCGCCGCACGATGTACCAGATGATCAGCGCGATGATGATCAGCGTGATCACGCCGCCGATCGAACCGCCCCCGCCGCCACCCGAGTGCCCGCCTCCCGAAAAGCCGCCGCCGCTGTGACCACCGCCGCCACCGCCGCCATGGCCACCGCCGCCGGCACGACCGAATGCGGCCGTGGCCTCGCACAGCGCCCATAGCGCGAGCGCGCAACGCCTCGCCATGCGAGCGGACAGCCTCTTCACGCGCCGCCCCTCAGGCCACCGCGGTACCGCAATTGCCACAAAACTTCGAATTTGGCGCGATGGTATTGCCGCACTGGGTGCAATGCGCCGCCTTGGGTGGAGCCAGGGTAGTGCCGCAGTTCGAGCAGAATTTGGCCCCCGCGGCATTGGAGGTCTGGCACGAGCCGCAGGTCACGGTCGCGCCACCGGCTGCCGGACCTGAACCGCCGCCGCCGGGCGCCGCGCCGCCGCCGCCACCACCGCCCGCATTGAATCCCGGCGGCGGTGCACTGGGCACCGAGCCGATGCCGGCGACGATGCCGCCAAGCCCCATGCCGATGCCGAGCGCCGCCGGCCCGGCGTTGCCGCCCGCTGCCGCGCCCTCGCCGATGCCCTTGAGCGCTGCGCCGACGCCATATTCGCGAAAGCCACCCGCGAGGCGGCTGTAGGCGGTGTCTTTGCGCAGGCCCTTCAGGGTCGCCTCGTCCTCGGGGCTGAGCGTGATGGTGACATTGCCCAGCCGCGTGATCTTGATGCCATAAGGGGCCAGCGGGGCCTGCACATCGGCCAGCAGTGCAGTCTCAATTTCATCAGTGCGGGCTGCCAGTCCCAGCACCGGCCACTTCTGTTTGGTCAGCTGTTTGACCAGGCCCGTGCGCAGAGCCTTGAGGACCTGCTCGCGCGACCAGTCGGTAATCATGTCGTTGGTACCCTGGCGGGTGCCGACCAGCTTCGTGATCAGGGTGGCAGGATCGGTGACGATGAGTGCGTACTCGCCAAAGACGCGCAGTCCAACCGCCAGACCGGTCTCGGGATCTTCGATGTTGTCGACCGTTCCGCCAAACGGGAGGCTGACGAACTCCCGCGTACCGATGAAGTACAGCTCGGCGCGATACATGTTGCCGCCGCTGGCCCAGTCGACGATGTCGCCGAGGAAGGGGATCAGCTTGCCGTCGAGCGTCGAGCGGCCCTGCGGCACCACGCCCGCCACCTTGCCTTCCTTGATGAAAAGCGCGGTCTCATCCGGCTGCACGGTCACCTGCGTGAGCATGCGGATGGTCATGTCCGGCCACTTGTAGAGGATGTCGTCCTTGGCCGAATCCGGCCGCGCGATGAACTGGCGATTCAGATCGCCGCCGCCTTTATTGTTGCCGAACAAACTCACAGTGTGTCCTCCCTGTTTTGTGTCGCCTCGGCCGAAGCCGACATGTTACCCCTGCGGCGCCTCATAGTCCTCGAGTGACAGCAGCAGCGACAGCCGTGAATCGCCGCGCGCGACCTCCCGCCAGTGTCGCCCCTCCGGCCATGGCTCGAGTGCGCCTGCCAGTGCCCAGAACATGTTCAATGAGGAAGTAACCCCCTCGCGTCGCAGTTGGGCAAAAGCCCGTACCGCCCCGCGCCGGCGCAACTCGGCTACATCGTGGACGCCGATCTGGGCCAGCATCTGTTCCGTGCGCGTCCCGAGATTGCGCAGGTCGCGCACGCGCAGCCGCAGCTTGCCGGCGGCGATCCGCGCCCGGACCTTGCTATTGCGCATCCGACCATCTTAGCGCGCCGTGGCGGCTGCTTTCTTCCGCTGCTCGAGGAAGCTCATCAGCGCCTCGGCCAGCTCCCTGGTGCCGCGGCCGGTGGCGGCCGAAATCAGGAATCGCGGCCCGCGGTAGCGCAGCCGGCGTGCGATGTCAGCAGCCAGGGCCTCCGCCTCCTCATCCGGCAGCAGGTCACGCTTATTGATCACGAGCCAGCGCGGCTTCTTCGCCAAGTCCTTGTCGAATGTCTTAAGTTCATTGGCGATCGCGCGTGCATCACGCACCGGGTCGGCGTCCGGATCCGACGGCAGCATGTCGACCAGGTGCAGCAGCACCCCGGTGCGCTGCAAGTGCTTGAGGAAGCGAATGCCCAATCCGGCTCCTTCGGCCGCGCCTTCGATCAGGCCCGGGATATCGGCCATCACGAAGCTGCGGTGCTGGCCGCAATACACCACGCCCAGATTCGGATACAGCGTCGTGAAGGGATAATCGGCCACCTTCGGACGCGCCGATGAGATCGCCCGGATCAGCGTGGATTTGCCCGCATTGGGCAGCCCGAGCAGGCCGACATCGGCAATGACCTTCATCTCGAGGGTGAGGGTGCGACGCTCGCCCGGCAGGCCGGTTCCAAACTGACGCGGCGCGCGGTTGGTGCTGGATTTGAAGCGCGTGTTGCCCCACCCGCCCTTGCCGCCCTGCGCGACCTTGAGCTCAACACCCGCAGCCGTCAGGTCCCCGAGCTGCTCGCCGGTGTCGGCGTCGGCGACGATCGTGCCCACCGGGACGGCGATGTAGAGATCCTCACCGCCGCGGCCGGTACAGCCGTTGCCGGAACCGCCCTCGCCCGATCGGGCCTTGAAGGTGCGCTGGATCCGAAAATCGGCCAGCGTATTGATGCCTTCGCCGGCGCGCAGCCAAACGCTGCCCCCCAGGCCGCCATCACCACCATCTGGCCCGCCGAAGGGAATTGATTTTTCGCGACGAAAGCTTACCGAGCCGCGGCCGCCATTGCCGGCCTGCACTTTGAGCTTGGCTTCATCGACGAATTTCATAAGTTACGCACCGGCGACTGGCCCAAAGAAAAACCCCGGACGGCCGGGGTTTCCTTTACAAACATCGCCTGCCGGCACGATCGCTTCAGTTGACTTTGGTGGACGGCGACGGCGGGGCATCCGTCAGCACGCGCACGTACATGCGCTGATCGGCGCCCTTGACGTGAAATTCGACGCGGCCCGTGGCGGTCGCAAACAGCGTGTGATCCGTGCCGATGCCAACATTGTCGCCCGCGCGCACCTTGGTGCCGCGCTGACGGATAATGATGTTGCCCGACAGCACCTGTTCGCCGCCGAAGCGCTTCACGCCCAGGCGCTTGCTGTGTGAATCGCGGCCGTTACGAGTGCTGCCGCCTGCTTTCTTATGTGCCATTTGAGTGCTCCTGCGCCTTAGGGTGCGCTGATCTCGGTGACCCGCACCTGAGTGAAGTGCTGACGATGAGTCTTCTGCCGCATGTAGTGCTTGCGGCGCCGGAATTTCACGATGACGACCTTGTCGCCCTTGGCGTGCTTCTCGACCGTGGCAGTGACCTTGCCACCGGCCAGCAGCGGCTTGCCCAGGCGCACGACGTCTCCGTCCGCCACCATCAGAACCTCATTGAATTCAACCGTCGAGCCGGGTTCCGCGCTGAGCTTTTCGATGCGCAGCACGCCACCCTTCTCGACCCTATACTGTTTGCCGCCTGTGGCGATGACCGCGTACATTGTCCCAAGCTCCGTGTGTATTGACTCTCCAGGGGTTGAGCACCGGACGGTCAGAGAGATACCGCCGGGACCTGCTGAGAGTGCGCAAAGGTCGCGCATTCTAGCGATGCTGGAACGGCGGGTCAAACGGCGCATTCTCTTGGAGAAACAGAGTGTTGAGCAGCGATCCCGGCAGCCGTGAGGCGCTCCAGAGCATCCGCACCCTGGTGCACAAGGAGCTGCTGGCAGTCGATGAGGCTATCCGGCGGGGTTTTCATAGCACCGTACCCCTGGTCGACCAGGTAGCCGAGCACATTATCGGCGGGGGCGGCAAGCGCCTGCGCCCGCTGCTGGTGGTCCTGGCCGGGCGGGCCTGCAGCAGTACCGAACCGGCCTGCATCCACGCTGCGGCCTTCATCGAATTCATCCATACCGCCACCCTGCTGCACGACGATGTAGTCGATATGTCGGCCCGCCGCCGCGGCCGCGACACGGCCAATGAGATCTATGGCAACCAGGCCAGCGTGCTGGTCGGGGATTTCGTCTATTCCCGGGCCTTTCAGCTGATGGCCGCCTCCCGCTCCCAGCGCGTCATCGAAATCATGGCCGATGCCACCAATCTGATCGCCGAAGGCGAGGTGCTGCAGCTCATCAATGCCCGCGACCCGGATACCACCGAGACCCGGTACCTGGAGGTCATTTACCGTAAGACCGCGCAGCTTTTCCAGGCCGGGGCCGAAGTCGCCGCAGTGCTCAGCGGGGCCAATACCGTGCTGCAACGCGCCCTTTCCGACTATGGCCGGCACCTCGGCATTGCCTACCAGCTCATCGACGACGTGCTCGACTACCAGTCCGATCCGGCCCTTCGCGGCAAGAACCTCGGCGACGACCTGGCCGAAGGCAAGCCCACGCTGCCTCTTATATATGCGCTCCGCCACAGCGACGCGGAACAGGCCAGCAAGATCCGGGAAATCATCAAAAGCGGCGGCCGGGAGGGCACCGAGTCGGTGATGCGCACAATTGAATCGTCGGGGGGCCTTGAGTACACTGCGCGGCTCGCGCAAACCGAGGCCGATCAGGCGCTTGCCGCCCTGGCGGTCCTGCCCGACACGCCTTACCGGGAAGCTCTGGCGGCGCTGGTGCGCTTCGCGGTGGCGCGCAAGCACTAGCTCCAGCGTCGATGATTAAGTTCGGGGTGTAGCTCAGCCTGGTAGAGCACTACGTTCGGGACGTAGGAGTCGCAGGTTCAAATCCTGTCACCCCGACCACTCATATTTTTTAGGACTTTGTGTCGCGCTCTGAAGGCGCCCAGGAATCTCTAATGCCTCGCACAACTGCTCTTTCTGATATCCGCAACATCGGCATCATCGCCCACGTTGATGCGGGTAAAACCACCACTACCGAGCGGATCCTGTACTACACGGGACGCAAGCACACGATCATCGATATTCATGACACCAAAGACCTGAAGACATCGACGACCACCGACTATCTGGAACAGGAGCAGAAGCGCGGTATCACGATTCAGAGTGCCGCGGTGTCCGCCTTCTGGCGCGAAAAGAAAATCAATCTGATCGACACCCCCGGGCACGTGGACTTCACCATCGAGGTCAACCGCTCGCTGCGCGTACTCGATGGCGCCGTGGTGGTGTTCGATGGCGTGGCCGGCGTTGAGCCCCAGTCGGAGACCAACTGGCGCCTGGCTAACAACTACGATGTGCCGCGACTGTGTTACGTGAACAAGATGGACCGTAAAGGGGCCAATTTCCTGCGCTGCGTCGACATGATCAAGAAGCGGCTCGGCGCCCGCCCGCTGCCGGTGCAGCTGCCGATCGGCTCGGAAGAAGACTTCAAGGGTATGGTCGACCTGGTCGAGATGAAGGCCCTGGTCTGGGATTCAGACGACAAGGACGCTGAGTGGCAGAGTCTGGATGTGACCCCGGACCTGGCCGACACGCTGAAGATCACCGTACCCAGTGACCGCAAGATCCTGTCGGAGATCGGCAAATACCGCACCGAGCTCGTCGACACCTGCCTCGAACAGGACGATGAGGCCATGGAGGCGTTTCTGACCCATGGGACCGTTCCCTCCGCCGATGTACTGCGCAAGGCGCTGCGTAAGGGCACGCTGAACTCCGCGTTCACGCCGGTGCTGTGCGGCTCTTCATACAAGAACAAGGGCGTACAGCAGGTGCTGGATGCGGTGGTCGACTATCTGCCGGCCCCCACCGATGTGCCTGCCATCAAGACGGTCGATGCCGATGGCGAGCCGACCGGTGAGCGCAAGACCAGCGACGATGAGCCGTTTTCGGCGTTGGCGTTCAAGGTCATCAACGACGTTTACGGCGCCCTGACCTTCATCCGCGTCTACTCCGGCGTACTGACCAAGGGCGCCTCGGTGCAGAACTCCACCCGCGGCAAGCGCGAGAAGATCGGCCGCATGGTGGAGATGTTCGCCAAGGAAGCCAACCCTATCGAAGAGGCGCGCGCCGGCGACATCGTGGCGCTGGTGTCCCTGGCCGACACCGAAACCGGCGATACATTGTGTGACAGCGCGAACCCGGTGATCCTGGAGCGCATGCGCTTTCCCGACCCGGTCATCAGCGTCTCGGTGAAGGCGAAAGTTAAGGCTGAACAGGAGAAGTTCGGCGCGGCACTGGGCAAGATGGTTCGTGCCGATCCGTCGCTGCATCTGGAAACCGATCGTGAGACCGGCCAGACCATCCTGCGCGGCATGGGCGAGCTGCACCTGGAAGTCACGCTCGATCGCATGCGCACGGAATTCGGAGTCGAGGGTGTCATGGGCGAGCCGCAGGTCGCGTTTCGCGAGACCTTCACCCGGACCATCGAAGAGAAATACACCCACAAGAAGCAGACCGGCGGTTCGGGCCAGTTCGCCGAAGTCTGGATCACCTTCGAGCCGCTGGAGCGCGGCGCGGGCTTTGAGTTCGTCGATGACACCTCCGGCGGTTCAGTGCCCAAGGAGTTTGTGCCGTCGGTGGAGAAGGGCTTGCGCATGCAGATGGAGGACGGCGTGCTCGCGCACTATCCGACCGTGGATTTTAGGGCAACGCTGACCGACGGCAGCTATCACGATGTCGACTCCAACGCGCTGACCTTCGAAATCGCAGCCAAGGCGGCCTTTCGGGAAGGCATTCGCAAAGCTGGGCCGATACTGCTCGAGCCAGTGATGAAGGTTGAGACGGTGACGCCCGAGGATCACCTCGGGGATGTGATCGGGGATCTCAACCGCCGGCGCGGGACGATCCAGGACCAGATCGAACGCGGCGCCAACATTGCCGTGGTTGCGGTGGTGCCCTTGTCGGAAATGTTCGGCTACATCGGACAGTTACGCAGCATGACCAGCGGCCGGGCTTCGTACACGATGGAGTTTTCGCACTATGACCCGGTACCGCGGCAAGTCGCCGAGGAAGTGATTGAAGAGGTAAACAAAGCGCGCAGCAGCGCGGCATAACCTCCAGGCTGGGCGCGGGCGTGTACGGATTCTTATGAATGAGCTGGCGGACACGCCCGGGCCAGCTTCAAACGATGCGATAGCAGGTTCATCGGACAGACGATGCCCAAGGCGCCGCTGCGCTCTGGGTCGCTTTCCGGCGCGGCATCCGGAAAGATCACTCCCACATACATCCCAAACAAGTAAAGCTGGTTATCGCGCTCATAGAATACCGGGCCGCCTGACATCCCAGGCGCACCGACCCCATCGATCAGGATTTCGCGGCGGGCGCCCTCCCGCGAGATGGCCGCAACGTGCCTCTTCAGCACGATCGGCGTCGGAGTCAACTGCCTGGTGCTGAATCCGTAGGGGTACCCTACCAACATCAGCGGATCCGCCGGCGCAATCAGGTCGGGCCATAGGTCGAACCGGCTCAAGACCGGTACGGTCGAAGCGATGATGCTGGAGGGCAAGCGGATGCGGACGATGTCGTGCCAATAGGGTTGCACGAGGTTTGCCATCGCGAGACTTGAATTCGACACCGACTGTTCGTCCTGCTCCCACAGCGGCAGAAACACATCCTCGCCCCCTGTCTCATAGAGTTCCACTTCGAACGAATCCGCGACGCCGACTAACCCGACGGCTCCGTTGAATTTCTCGCTCCGTTGCATGGAGACTTTCAATCGGCTTCGTCGCTGGTTGGTGCCGGGCAGCACCGGATTCGCGAGCTCAATCCCCGTCACGACGTGCCAGCATGTATATAGATAGAGCTGCGCCTCATCCCGCAACAGAAATCCGCTGGCGACCACAGGACCCCGGCGCTCCCCGTTGCGCGGCGTGACTATCACCGGCTGGCCGTACTGATCAAGGATCTCGATTCGGACGGCCCTGAACTGCATGAGATGGCGCGCCGCAGCGCCATCCCTGGGGGATGACGGGATGCTTGCGAGCTCGGGCGGACCGCGGTTTGGCATGGCAGCCTGAAAGCAGTAATGGATCACAGCATAATAATCGGGAAACGTGGAACGCAAATCACTGACGAGACTTACCCCGCTGTTGTTGACGGCGAGCGCATAGAAGCCCTAGATCTGGCCCAGCTCCCGCATGCAGCCGCACGCGGTTCTTATCAACGACGATCTTGTGCTGCACATCCTCGTACCATCCGCGAAAGAAAGAAGGAGTCATCGCTGACCATCCGCCGAATGCCCAGCAGCGCGTTGCCCAGCGGCGAACTGTGACCCTCGCAGTGAATCTCAGGATGCTGTGCCAGCAACTGGCACAGCAAGGTCGAGCCGGCTCTGGGCAGGCCCGTCACACTGACCCCGCAGTGTGCGCTACCGTACCGACACCTGATTATCCCGGCAGACAAGCTAAGCGGCTTCTCGCATTACCTTGCAATCACAGAGAATCATCATGAAACTGAAATCCATAATGGCCGTCACCGGCCTGGCATTATTTGCTCTGATCGCGAGCACACCATCTTTCGCACGCACCAAAGCGCAAATTGATGCCAGCGCCAATGCGGCTATAACCCACTTCTATGCGCTCAATCCGCAGAACAAGGAACTGGCCGACAAGGCCGCTGGCATTTTGATCTTCGGGCGAGTAACCAAGGGCGGTGCGGGGGTTGCGGGTGAATTCGGAGAGGGCGTGCTGCAGATCAATGGCAAGACAGTCAACTACTATAGTGTGACGTCTGCCTCGGTTGGCCTCACCCTGGGCGTTGCGCATCACAGCGCGGTCATCCTGTTCATGACGCCCGACTCGCTCGACAAGTTCCAGAGGAGTGAGGATTGGTCTGCAGGCGCGGACAGCTCTTTCGCCCTGGTAAAGCAGGGTGGCGGCGGCCAGTACGACACCGCCACGCTGGGTAAGCCTATTCTGGGCTTCATCTTCCACGAAAAGGGCCTGCTCGGAGACCTATCCTTCGAGGGGTCGAAGATCACCAAGATCAAGGACTGAGCAACGAATGATGGGGCGCGGCAGGGAGATGGACTCAAAGCCTGCAACCGTCAGAGCTTTCGACCTGCCGCCCATCAGGCGTATCTCGGTGTCCGCACTGCTTTACCTCGCCTTCAATGCATTGTGCAGTGTGGACGCCCGCGCGTCCGAATCCGCGGATGTCCTGAAGGGCAAGCAATTGGCACGAATAGCGTGTTCGAATTGTCACCTCGTCGAAGGCGATTCGGAATCTCCTCTTCCCATGCTGAACGAGTCGGCGCCGCGGTTTGACGATATCGCAAACCGTCCCGGCACTACCGAGATCAGCTTGCAAAAATTCATCCTGACTACTCATTGGGATGGCGAGACGCTTCCGATGACGATGCCCAAGCCCGACCTGACGAAACAACAAATCGTGGCTCTTTCACGCTACGTCATGAGCTTGCGCAAACGCTAGGGACTATCGACTCCTCGCCGTGGCCCTGAATGGCTCGAACGTCCATACTGACACCGTCTTGATTCAACAAATGCGCGGCAGCGGGTCATCTTCGAGCTCATCGAGCACACGTTCGCCGCCGAAGGCTGTCTCCAGGATCACCTGCGGTGAGCCCACGCTGAGCTTGCCAATCAGGGCAGCCAAGGGCGCTACTTTGCGGAGCTCAGCCAGAGCCTCCCCGACGGTTTCCGGCGCAACCACAGCGACGATTCGACCTTCGCACGCCAGATACATTGGATCGAAGCCCAGCAGCTCGCATACGGATTGAACGGGATCGCTTACCGGTATCTGCCGTTCCGAGAGCCGGACCGTCAGGCCCGTGGCGCGGGCAAGTTCATGTGCAACCGTCGCGAGTCCACCTCGTGTCGGATCACGCATAAACCGCAGACCTGCTGTCGTCATCAAAGCCTGGGCCTGCGGCAGAACGCTGGCAGCGTCGGATGCCAAATCGCCGCGCAGGCCGAATTCCTGACGCGCCAGCAGCACCGCTGCACCGTGATCGCCGATCGGACCGCTGACGAGGATGCAATCGCCGACCATTACCCGGTCAATGGCAGGACATATACCGTGAACGCGGAAGCCAACTCCGGTAGTGGCGATATACATCCCATCGCAGTCGCCTCGGCCAACGACCTTGGTGTCGCCGGCAACCACCGCCACGCCACAGTCGCGAGCTGCCCTGGCCAGCGCGTCGATCACGCGCCGAAGCAGCGCGATCTCGAGCCCCTCTTCCAGGAATACACTCAGAGTCAGGAACCTCGGCAAGGCACCGCTGACCGCAAGATCATTTACCGTGCCGTGGACGGCGAGTGAGCCGATATTCCCACCGGGGAATTCCAGTGGCTTGACTGTAAACCCATCCGTCGTCACGACAAGCTCTCGGTCGTCGGGCATGGGTAAAGACACAGCGTCAGCGCTGACGTCGAGTTGAGCGTTGGCGAGCGCTGGGACGAACAGCTCTTCGATCAGCTCACGCATCAGGCGGCCGCCGTTGCCGTGCGCCAGGCTGATATGGGTGTCGCGGAGCTTAGATGAATGCGCCATGGATGGCGGCGGCTTCGATCAGTTGGCCGTAGCTGATACCGGCGTCGTTGACCGGAAGGCGCTGGGGTATCAGGACCTCAAAGCCCTCGGCGTTCAACAGCGCCTGTGCGCGTTCGGACAGGACCCGATTCTGGAAAACCCCGCCGCTGAGGCCAACGCGCCGCACGCCGCTGTCATTACGGACAGCAAGAGCTTGTTCGCAAAGGGTCTGAGCCAGGCTCGCGTGAAACATTGCGGCACGCGCTGCGGGGTCGCAGCGTTCATCCAGCATCGCACACAGCAGCGGCTCCCAGTCGCTGCGCCACACCCCCAGCGCATCGCGCGCCAGCGGCATCGGGAGCGGTTGGGCGTCCTCATCGCAGAGCGCCTCCAGGCACATCGCAGCTTCGGCTTCGTAACTCGCGTGCAGGGAAATACCCACCAGCGCCGCCGCGGCATCGAACAGGCGGCCCACTGCCGTCGTTGCCGGCGCATTTACATCGCTTTCGAAGGCGGCACGCAGGAACGGGCCGCCGAGACTCTCGCCCGCCGGCCACGCGTGGCCGGACTCCCAGCATAGCGCCAGTGCCGAGCGCCATGGACTGCGCGCGGCGCGCTCTCCGCCCGGCAGCCGGAAGGGCCGGAAACTCGCCACCCGATCCCAGGCGCCGGGGCGTCCGAGGATGCCCTCGCCACCCCACAGCGTCTTATCCGGGCCCAGGCCGACTCCATCCCAGGTAAAGCACAATAGCGGCTCGTCGCTCGGATACTCGCCGGCGACCGCCGCCGCGTGCGCATGGTGATGCCAGATCTGCCGGGTCGGCAGCCCGGTTTCGAGCGCCCAGCGCGTATTCGGAAAGTCTGGATGCGCATCGTGCGCAATGTACTGGGCGCGGACGCCGTAGAGCTCCTGTAGATCGGAAATGACCTTGCCGAAGACCGCCCGTCCCCGAGGGCTCGCCAGATCGCCAATGTGCGCAGACACCACGGCTCGGTTGTCCCACGCCAGTGCGACGGTGTTCTTCATGTATGCCCCCACGGCGAGAGTCGGCACCCGAATGCGCTGCGGCAGGTCAAATTCCTGCGGCGCAGTCCCGCGTCCAAGCCTTACTGGCCGCACGACACCCGCGACAACTCGAACGACAGGATCGTCTGCCGGGCGCGCAATCGGGCGATCGTGATGCAGGAAACCGTCAGCTACCTGCCCGAGACGCTCCTGAACCTCCTCCGGTTCCGTCAGAACGGGTTCCCCGCTCACATTGCCGGATGTCGCGACCAGCGCAGCGCCGAAGTCCTCGAGCAACAAGTGATGTAACGGACTGTAAGGGAGCATTACCCCGAGCTCGCGCATACCGGGGGCAACAGCGGTGGCAATGATGCTGTTCCGGCGCCGTCGCAGCAGCACGATTGGTCGCACGGGGTCACGCAACGCGCTCGCCTGCAACGAGGACAATTCCGCCAGGCGGCGAACCAGGTCCAGTCCGTCGGCGCCGCACCACGGGACCATGACCGCCAGCGGCTTGCGCGGCCGGCCCTTGCGTAACCGCAACCGGTCCACCGCGCATTCATTCGAGGCATCGCAAACAAGGTGATACCCACCGACGCCGCGCAGGGCGACGATCCTGCCATCGCGCAATGCGGCAATCGCAGCGGCCAGTGACTCTTCGTCACCGTGGATCAGGCGCGTTGCATCGCGCCAGCTTAGACTTGGGCCACACGCGGCACAGGCCAACGGCTCGGCATGAAAGCGCCGATCGAGCGGATCGGCATACTCGGCGGCACACTCTGCGCAGAGCGTGAAACTATCCAGTGTGGTGTTCGATCGATCGTACGGGAGACGACGAATCAGCGTGTAGCGTGGTCCGCACTGCGTACAGTTGATGAATGGGTAGCGGTAGCGCCGCGTGCCAGGGTCTCGCAATTCGGCCAGGCATTCATTGCAGGTGAATAGGTCTGATGGGACGTGTATATGCGTTCCCGCACCGGCACCGCTGGCGAGGATGCGAAAGGCCTCGCTCGAGCCGACAAGGTCCGGTTTCATCTCAATCAACCGCGGACGCGCAGCGGGTGGCGCACGCACCAGCAGTGCCTCTCCGAACGCGTGCAGTGCTTCCGCGGAGCCTTGTGCCCGGATCTCGACCTCGCCGCCGTTATTGCGCACCCAGCCGCTGAGATTCCACTGATGGGCGAGCCGGAACACGAAAGGCCTGAATCCGACGCCCTGCACCCGGCCGCCAACACGCCATCGTCGAGCCCCGATGGCGGATGCGGTGATTAACGGCGCACTTCGGGCGGCTTCGGCGCTCATGCACTTGCCGAATCCAACCGCCTTGGTCCACTCGGGCGCCGGTGTCGGGCCAGATGCAACGGCGTCCAGGCGTGTGACGTGCGGTACACGAACCGATGGCGCGCGATGTGGTAACTCGGGTCAAAACCGTAGAAGTTCATGCGCATCCGCGTCAACTCATCGCTCCTGAACAGCGCAAGCGGGCGCCGAGCCTCATCGCTCGCACGCCGCGAACGTTTCTCACCGAGCGTTAGCTTAAAATGCTCGCTCGAGGCGAGCTCGGCGGCCTGGGCGTCCACCAGCGCCAGGAATCCAGCGGCATCCGGCCCCGCATGCCCATCGATCAATCCGAGCGCGAGAGCCGCCGCTGTCCCCAGCGGCAGCCGTCCGCTTGCAATCGCACGCGCCCGCTCTGCGCCTACCCTCCTTGGCAGCGTGTAGGTCCAATATTCCGAGCCGTATAGATTTCCCATATTGCGATAGTGCGGATTGAGCACGACGCCGGTTCGCGCCAGCACGCGATCGGCCGCAAGTGCCAGAAATACTCCGCCGGCCGCCGCGTTGCCGCGTAATGCCGCGATCGTGTGATGGGTGTCGGTGGTCAGGATGTCCTGAACCAGGTCGTCGATGCAGTTGATGTTGTCCCATGAGGCATCGGCGGGGCTGTCGGATGCCTCGATGCAGTGCAGGTGCATCCCGTTGCACCAGAAGTCGGAACCGCCCATCAGCACAATGACCCGCGTCGGCCGTCCGCGCGCATGCGCATAGGCGGCACGCAGACGCTCAGACTGTACTGGGCCTAGTGCGCCGTTGTAGAAATCGAAGTACAGGAAGCCAACCGCGCCGCGCTCCTCGTATCGGATTTCGTCGTCCCGAAGCAGATCCCCTGCATCGACAACCTCGGCATCGTGGCGGGGCAATGATACCGCCAGCACGCCCAGAGCAAGCATCGCCGGACGCTTGAAGCTGCGCGGGCCGCCATCCGACGGCTGTAGTTGGCCGATCCATACCGCACCGTCGCGCGTGGCGCGACAGACCGCCTCGTGGCGGCGGGCTATGAGCACGCCAGGCTGACCGGTCATCCCCGTGGCCAGGTGGGCGTCGAACAGTCGAAAGGAACGATCGAACAGCACATCCTCCACACCCGGGAAACCGTCGCTGCAGTGAATCTTGCGCAGCACCGTTGCAGTATCGTCCTGGTCCCAGTCGATCGCGCGCCGCGCCTGTGACAGGGGCGGCTGGCAGTTGATTTCAGGCCCGTCCGGGATGCTGAACAGCGGTCCTAAGCCCGCCGCGATCCGGACGAGTGCCGCCCGGGCCGCGAAGATGGCCGCCTCGGTGACCTCGTACCGGTATAGGCTGCTCTTACGCGCGACACGCATGGGAAACGAGGCGTGCGCCCAGATCGGCCCGGCATCCAGGTCGGAAGTTGCCTGCAGTATGGTGACACCCCACTCGCCCACTCCACGCAGAATCGCCCAGTCGAGCGCGGCTGGGCCACGATCACCGGGCGGACCGGGGTGTACGATGAGGCACGGACAGTGGCGCCAGATCGACGGCGGAATGGCGCGCTTCAAAAACGGAGCCAGAATCAAGTCCGGCTGGAACAGATCGACCGCCTGGCGCGTAACTTGTTCGTGGATGTCGATCTCGACCGACAGCTCGTGGCCGTCCTGCTGCAACTCCACATATAACCGCTGCGACAAGCTATTGAAGGAGTGTACGAGCAACAGGATGCGCATCAGAGCACCTGCGGGGTAATTCCCCGGCGGTACTTGTAGTATGCCGCGCAGGCACCTTCCGCAGACACCATGCAGGAGCCGATCGGGTCACGGGGCGTGCACACGGTGCCGAAGATCGCGCAGTCGGTGGGCTTCTTGACGCCGCGAATGATCGCCGGGCACTGGCACGCAGCGTTCTCCGTCACCGGCCGGACCTCCAGCGAGAAGCGGCGTTCGGCGTCAAATTCAGCGTACGTGGATTTGATTCGCAGTCCGCTATACGGCAGTTCGCCGAGCCCGCGCCACTCGAGGCTCGGCCGCAGCTCGAAGACCTCTGCCACCAGCTCCTGAGCCTTGCGATTGCCCTCCCTGGTAACGCCGCGCGTGAACTGATTTTCGACGCAGGCGCGGCCGGTGTTCAATTGCTGCACCAGCATGTCGATGGCCTGCATCACATCGAGAGGTTCGAAGCCCGCGATGACTACCGGACGTTGGTATTCCTCCGCGAAAAACTCGTAAGGACGGCTGCCGATCACCGCACTCACGTGCGAGGGCCCTATGAAGCCGTCGACCCGCACCTGTCCCCATTCGCGAACCTCGGGTGAGTCGAGGATGCTTTGAATCGCAGCCGGAGTAACCACGTGGTTGCAGTAGACGCTGAAGTTGCCTAAACCCCGGCGTCGCGCTTCGATAATGATGTGCGCGGTCGCGGGCGTCGTCGTTTCGAAGCCAATGGCAAAAAAAACGACGTGCCGCTCGGGGTGCGCTGCGGCGATCTCCACGGCCTCGAGCGCCGAGTATGCCATGCGCACATCCGCACCCTGCGCGCGCGCCTTGAGCAGACTGCGCCTACGAGATCCCGGCACCCGCAGCATATCGCCGTAGCTCACGAGCGTCACGTTCGGTCGACGCGCGAGCTCTATCGCCGTATCTAGCCGCGGAACCGCCATCACACACACCGGGCAGCCGGGACCGTGTACCAGGTGAATGTTATCCGGCAGCAGATCCTCCACTCCGTAGCGAAAAATGGCGTGGGTATGGCCACCGCAAAATTCCATCAGGTGATATTCCCGCGATGGGTCTACCCGTTCAGCGAGCACTGCCGCCAGCGCGCCCGCGGCCTCGCCGTCACGGAAGCCGCGGATGTAGCGCATCGCCGGACTGACGTAACCGCGCGACAATCTCATCAAACAGCGCCAGCGTGCGTTCTGCCTCCTCGACGTCGAGCCGCGCGATCGCGAAGCCCGCGTGCACGATGACATAGTCGCCGACCACGACCTCGTCAATCAGCGCGGTCGACACACGAGTGTGCACCCCGCCCACTTCGATCTCGGCCCATTGGTTGTCCAGTAGCGCCGCGACACGTACCGGCACGGCCAGGCACATCGGTCAGGCTCCCATCGTTGCGGTCGTGCGCGCCGGCGCCGCAGGCACGACCGTCCGACGTTCGGCGAGCTGCTCCTCGATCCAGTTGAGCCAGGGGGCAAGCGCCAGGACGCGCCTGGCCGCCGTTTGGATCATCGGGGTGTCGCGTCCGAGCCCTCGCAATGCCGCCGCCGCCCGCGCAGGATCGAAATCGTCCAATACGCCGAGCAGATCAGCCTTGCTCAGCACCACCAGATCGGAGGCGCGAAACATCACGGGGTACTTTTCCGGCTTGTCGTCGCCTTCCGTGACGCTGAGCAGGGTAACGTTGCGATGCTGGCCGAGATCGAAGCTCGCGGGACACACCAGATTACCGACGTTTTCGATGAATAGCAGATCCAGTCCCGACAGCGGCAGGTCGTGCAGTGCCCGATGCACCAGCTGCGCATCGAGATGGCAGGCGGTTCCGGTCGTGATCTGCAAGGCCGGCACACCCAACGCGCGGATGCGCGCGGCATCGTTGTCGGTTTCGAGGTCTCCTTCGATCACGGCGATGCGATAGCGTTCCCGGAGCGCGGTGATCGTTGCCTCCAGCAAAGCCGTTTTGCCGGCACCCGGTGAAGACATGAGATTGATGGCGAACACCCCATGCTCATCGAAATGCTCTCGGTTATGAGCCGCAACGCGATCGTTGGCGGCCAGCAGATCCTGAAGTACCTCGACCACAGTCGTCCGCGCAACGTCGGCTTTCAGGCTGCAACCACAGAGTTGGCACATGGCGTTTCCCTATTCGGTGACTCAGGTACTCGCAGCTCAACGCGGCGCAGTCGCAGCTCATCCCCTGCCACCACGTGCGTGCGAAAGTCGCCGCAACGGAGGCACACGAGGCGATTCGGCGCGGTGGGCGATTCCTTGCCGCAACTGTTGCAGCGGATGATCACCGCGGGGGATTCGATGGACAGCAATGCCTCAGCGGTCATGCTGCTGCTGGCGCGCAGAATCGCGAAGGCGCGGTCGAACAAGGCGGGCTCAACGCCACAGAGCGGCCCCGCTTCGATGGTGATGTGTACCACCACGGCAGCTCCGCGCGCCATCGCGATGTCGGTGACCTGTCTCAGCAGGGCTTGGCAGACGGACAGCTCGTGCACAGGCCGAGCCTAGCGCATCGGCACAGGCGCTTTATGTACGCTGCCGCACAGACTAACCGCCGACCGGGTGCTGTCATCAAAAAAATGCGGCGAGGTTGAGAGTGACAGCACGGTCAGGGCAAGACGCGAATGAATGCAGCCCGATCGGGTGCGGCGCGAGCGTGATTGCACCGAACTTGTGCTCGGGACCACTCGCGCTGGTGCTCGGATTCGGCAATGTGCTGCTCTGCGACGACGGCGCAGGCGTGAAGTTGATTCGAACGATTGCGCAGCGAACTCGGCCCTGATGCCGCGGACTTCGTTGACGGCGGCACGTTGAGCTTCAGTTTGTTGCCCTATGTTGAGGCAGCAGAGTCGATGCTGGTGATCGATGCCGCCGATCTCAATCGTCCAGCGGGCGCCGTGGGGCTGTTTGAAGGCTCCGCCATGGATGAGTTCCTGGCCAGCACGCGTCGGCGCAGCGTGCACGAAGTGGGGCTGATCGATTTACTAGACATGGCGCGGCTCCAGGGCTGCCTGCCGCCCCGGCGCGCCCTGCTGTGCATCCAGCCCCGTCGCATCGACTGGAGCGAGACCCTGTCGACGTCCGTGGCCGAGGCCTTACCCGAGGCAGCACGGCAGGCGCGACTGCTTTTGCAACGCTGGGCGCTGCTGTGAGCGGGCTCCGCGACATCCCGATCCGGATCGAGCCGCCACCCGCGGTTGGTGGGCTGGGCGGGGGCGTCACGGCCATTCTCAGCGAGCTGGTCACCCTGCTGGATCGGCTTACCGCCAGCGAGGAGTCGGCCGCCATCGACTTGCGAAGCCTGCCGATGAGCGTCGATGACCTGGCCCAATTGCGGCGGGCGTTGGGAGACGGCGAAGTACGGGCAACTCTGGACGCCGAAGGCCTGTCGGCTATTCGTGAGACAAAGGTGCCGGGGGTGTGGTGGGTGGAGCACCGGGACCGGCAGGGAGAATTGATCGCCGAGTTGATCGAAGTGACCCGCGTGCCGCAAATCCTCATGACTGCGCCGGACGAAATTGCCACGGGAGCGAGCCTGCTCCGTGAGCAGCTCGCGCGACACCCGATTCCTCGTGCCCGTTAACGGCCTGAACGATGCTGCACGGTGACGTAGACGTGACGGTGGGCGAGATGTTGCGCCGGCACGGCATCAGCCGGCGGGGCTTCATCAAGTTC
Source organism: uncultured Gammaproteobacteria bacterium (assembly GCA_963819195.1). GTDB lineage: Bacteria > Pseudomonadota > Gammaproteobacteria > Steroidobacterales > Steroidobacteraceae > FEN-1191. The sequence continues at coordinate 139,530 of CAWFVL010000002.1, read as the reverse complement.
TGCACGGCCGCAGCATCGGCAATGGCGCTGCCCCCTTCCATGGGATTTGCGATGGCCGATCAATTGGCGCACGCGCCGAGGCCGTCGGTCTTGTACCTGTCATTCCAGGAATGTACCGGTTGCCTGGAATCCCTGACCCGTTCCTTTGCTCCTACCATCGAGAACCTGATCTTCAACGTCATCTCTCTCGACTATGACGATACCCTGATGGCTGCGGCCGGCGAGGCCGCCGAGTCGGCGCGCACGCGGGCCATGCAGGACAACTTCGGCAAATATGTATTGATCGTGGACGGCTCGGTACCCACCGGGGCCGGCGGCGCCTACTGCACCGCCGGCGGTCGCAGCGCGGTCGACACCTTGCGCGAGGCGGCGAAAGGCGCGGCCGCCGTCGTCTGCGTTGGAACATGCGCGGCATTCGGGGGAATCCCGCTTGCCGATCCGAATCCCACCGAGGCTTGGCCGGTCATGGCCATCGTCGGTGACAAGCCGATCATCAACGTCTCCGGCTGCCCGCCCATCCCGGAAGTGATCACCGGGGTGTTGTTGCAGTTCGTCACCACAGGGAAGGTGCCGGACCTGGATGAGCATCGGCGTCCAAAGGTCTTCTTCGGCAACACCATTCATGATCGCTGCTATCGACGACCGTTCTACGACCAGGGCAAGTTCGCCAAGTCCTTCGATGACGAAGGTGCCCGCAACGGCTGGTGCCTGTATGAGCTCGGTTGCAAAGGGCCGACTACCTACAACGCCTGCGCCACCTTGAAGTGGAATGGCGGCACGAGCTTTCCGATCGAATCGGGACACGGGTGCCTTGGCTGCTCGGAACCGGGATTCTGGGACAAGGGCAGCTTCTACGCCGCACAGTCCACCGCCCTCTGGGGCAAGGCGGGGGAGAGCTCGCCGCGCGAGGTACTGGAGCTCACCGCGTCCGCGGTGGCGGCAGGTGCCGTGATCGGAGCCGCCTCTGCCGGAGTCAGCCGGCTACGCCAGCACCGCAGCGCGCAAGATGCCGACCAACGCGAATCCAACGGAGACAAATAACCATGGACCTTTTGGGATTCGCGCGCGGACCGGCGCTCAAGGTCGCCCTGGCGGTGTTCTGTCTGGGTGTGGCCTGGCGCATCGCCGGCTTCGCGCTGCTGCGCATACGACGGGATCTTAATAGGCCGCGCGCATCGCCCGCTAAATTCCTGACCGAAGGCTTGATCGCGGTCGGTACGCGCTCCTGGCCTCATCCGGAATTCATTGGACGAACTGGCGCGGGCGAAGCCCTGGGCTACAGTTATCACCTGGGATTGTTTGCGCTGGTGCTGCTGTTCGGGCCGCACATCGCATTTCTCGGCAGCTTGTTTGGGATCAGCTGGCCGGGATTGCCGAGCAGCCTGATCACCGTCATTTCGGTATTGACCCTGGCCTTGTTCCTGGCGGTGCTGTTCCGGCGTGTCACCAACCCGGTGATGCGTATGCTGTCCAACTTCGACGACTACTTCAGCTGGTTCATTACCATGCTGGTGTTGGGGACCGGACTGGCCGCCACTGCTCACATTGGCGCACCTTATCAGACGCTGCTGGCGCTACACATCCTGAGCTTCGATGCGCTGCTGGTGTGGTTTCCCTTCGGCAAACTGATGCACGCGTTTTATATCTTTCCGTCCCGCGCCATAAACGGCGCCCTGCTCGCCCGCAAGGGAGCCACATCATGAGCGCTCCGGCCGGCATGCACGGCGCCAGCCTGGCACCTGCGGAGCAGCGCAGCGGCGAAGCACGCGTGGCCGGGGCCATGAGCGGGTTCGCGCGCGAAGTCGGAGCTCTCAGCGCCTTCCGCCTGGAATCCTGCATTCACTGCGGCATCTGCGCGGATGCCTGCCACTTCTATATCGCCACCGAGGATCCTCAATACACGCCGATCTGGAAAGTCGAACCATTCAAGCAAGCCTACAAGCGCGAATCGAGTCCATTCGCCCCGTTGATCCGGCTGCTCGGCCTGAAGCGCGAAGTGACGGCAGACCAGCTGGCCCAATGGCAGCACCTGCTGTTCGACAGCTGCAACATGTGCGGTCGGTGCAGCCTGATCTGTCCGATGGGTATCGACGTCGCCGCGCTTATCGAGCAGGCGCGCCGTGCGATGTTCGAGGCGGGGCTCGCGCCGAAGGAGCTCTATCAGAAGGCTGCACACCAAAATCTCACCGGCCAGCCCGAGCCGAGCGCTGAGCCCTATAGCGTCAAACTGATTGCGATTGGCGAGCGTTTCGGTGTCGAGATACCTCTCGACCAGCCGGAAGCAGAAGTCATGTTATGCCTGCCGCGGACCGACATTGAGCATTATCCCGGCGCGGTGGCGGCATTGGCGCGCGTCATGAAGCATCTGGGCGTGTCCTGCACCTTTCGCAGCGACGGGTTGGTGGCTGAGAATTACGGCTATTACGCGGGTGGCAAGGAGTGGCAACGCCAGATCAGCCGGCGTCTCATCGATCAGGCTATTGCCTGTAACGCCAAGACACTGCTGGTCCCGGAGTGCGGTCATGCGTATGCCGCGCTGCGCTGGGAGGCCGCTGATCTTTATGGCAAACCGCTCCCCTTCAGGGTTCTCCAGGTGACCGAATACCTCGCAGAGCAGCTCCAGCAGGGACGACTGCGCCTGACGGCCGCCGTCACGGGCGCGACAACCTTCCAGGATCCCTGCGAATCCGTGCGCAAGGGCGGGATCAACCATGCTCCGCGGCTGCTTATGAAGGCCATGGGAGTCGATTTGCGCGAAATGAAGAATCACGGCGGCTTCAGCTTCTGTTGCGGCGGCGGTGGTGGTGTGCTGGACATCGAGCGTGCGGCGCCGCTGCGATATCGCACGATGGAAAATAAGTTGCGAGAGATCGACGCCACCGGGGCACAGACCTTTGTGACCAGCTGCTCGGACTGCCGCCGAACCTTCGATGATGCGCAGGCTCACTTCAACTGGCAAAAAAGGCCGCAAAGTCTGCTGGAACTGGTGGCCGCCAACCTGACCGGAGCGGGGAGCGCTGAATGAGTGCGCAGACCATCGTCGTCGACCCGGTTACCCGGATCGAAGGGCACCTGCGCATCGAGGCTGAATTCGACGGTTCCGTGATCACACGGGCGTCCAGCTCCGGCACCATGGTGCGCGGCATCGAGATCATCCTGCAGGGTCGTGATCCACGTGACGCCTGGGCCTTCGCGCAACGCATCTGCGGCGTCTGCACGCTGGTCCATGGGATCGCCTCCGTGCGCGCGGTTGAAGATGCACTGCAATACGAGATTCCCGCCAATGCGCAGCTGATACGCAATCTGATGATTGGCACACAGTTCGTGCACGACCATGTCATGCATTTCTATCACCTGCATGCACTCGATTGGGTGGACGTCGTCTCCGCACTGAAGGCCGATCCGAAGGCCACGTCGGCGCTTGCGCAGTCGATTTCCGCCTACGCGCGATCCTCGCCCGGCTATTTCTCCGATGTGCAGACTCGCATCAGGAAACTGGTTGAATCCGGGCAACTTGGCATATTTGCCAATGCCTACTGGGGCAATGCTCTCTACAAGCTACCCCCAGAGGCGAACCTGATGGCGGTGGCCCATTATCTCGATGCGCTTGCGTGGCAGCGGCAGATCGTGCAATTGCAGACGATCTTCGGCGGCAAGAATCCACACCCGAATGTACTCGTTGGCGGCACGCCTTCTGCCATCAGCGTTCACACCGGTGCGGGCACCGGGTCCACCGCGGTCAATGAAGTTGGTCTACAGAAGGTGGCCGAGATCGTCGATCAGATGCGCGAGTTCGTCGATCAGGTCTACGTGCCGGACGTGCTGGCCATCGCATCCTTCTACAAGGATTGGTTCAAGACCGGCTACGGAGAAGGGACCGGCAATTTCCTGACCTACGGGGATTTTCCAGCGAAGGGTACTCAGGATCCGAAGAGTTTTCTGGTGCCGCGAGGCGCCATTCTCAACCGTGACCTCTCCCATATCCACGAGGTCGACCTCACCGCAGCGGCGGACATTCAGGAATTCGTCTCGCACTCGTGGTACGACTACGCCGGCGGCAAGGATGTGGGCTTGCATCCGTACCAGGGCGAGACCCGTTTGAACTATTCAGGGCCCGCGCCTCCCTATCAGCATCTGGACACCTCGGCCAGTTACTCCTGGCTCAAGTCGCCGCGCTGGAAGGGCCACGCGATGGAGACGGGCCCGCTGGCGCGGGTTCTCATGCTGTATGCCAGTGGTCACGAGCCGACCCGAGACCTGGCCAATAAGGCACTGGCGCAACTGGAGCTTCCGCTGGAGGCCCTGTTCTCCACGATGGGCCGCACGGCGGCCAGGGCGCTGGAATGCAAGATATTCGCCGATACCATGCCGCAGTGGTATGGAAGCCTGATGGCCAACATAGCGGCAGGCGACGTCAGCACCTTCAATTCGAAACTCTGGGATCCCTCCACCTGGCCACGGCATAGCCAGGGCGTGGGCTTTCTCGAGGCGCCACGAGGCTCGCTGGCTCACTGGATCGTGATCGAGGATGGCAAGATCTCCAACTACCAGGCAGTGGTGCCGACCACCTGGAATGCCGGTCCGCGAGACGCCGCCGGAACTGAAGGCCCGTATGAAGCGGCGTTAAGAGGCCACCACCTCCTGGATCCCAAGCAGCCGCTGGAAATCCTGCGCACGATCCACAGCTTTGATCCCTGCCTGGCATGCGCGGTTCACGTCATCGATCCGGACGGCGAGGAGTTGATTCGGGTTCGGGTGCAATGACGGATCTTCTGCTGCTGCATCCCCCCAGCGTCTACGATTTCCGCGAGCGTGCCATCCTCTACGGCCCGGTGAGTGACATGGTCCCCTCCTCGACCGTGTTCGAGATGTACCCACTGGGATTCCTGACCATCGCCAGCTTCCTGCACGATCGGGGCATGAAGGTACGGATCGTCAATCTGGCGCTGCGCATGATCAATAGCCGCCGCTTCGATGTGCCGCGCTTCCTCGCGCGCTGCAGGCCGAAGGCAATCGGCATCGACTTGCATTGGCTGCCGCACGCTCACGGCGCATTGGAAATCGCCCGAATTGCCAAGGAGTTATACCCGGATGTGCCGGTGATCATGGGCGGCTTGTCGTCCTCGTATTTCCACCGCGAACTGATCGGCTATCCGCAGGTAGACTTCGTGCTGCGCGGCGACAGTACCGAGCTGCCGCTGCATCAACTGCTGCTGGCGCTGCGGACCGGCACCCCCGTCAGCAACATCCCCAATCTGACCTGGAAGGATGCTCTCGGCGTGCACGTCAATCCGCTGACGTTCGTGCCGATGAGCCTGGATTACGTCGATCTTCGACCCGACCTCATGGTCGAAATGGTGATGCGGTACGGCGATCTGGAAAGCACGCTGCCTTTCAATGGCTGGTGGAACAATCCGATCACGACTGTCTTCACGGTCAAAGGCTGTGCCTTCGAATGTGTCACCTGCGGCAGCTCGCATACCAGCTGCACGCAGCTGACCAAGCGGCAGCGGCCCGTGTATCGAAGTCCCGCCAGCCTGGTTGCCAACATGCAGGCAATCTGCCGGCTGTCGCACGGCCCCATCATCCTGGTCGGCGACCTTCTCATGGCGGGTGCGGAGCACGCATCAGAGGTGCTCGAACTGCTGCGCAAGGCGAACCTTCCGAACATGATCGTGTTCGAGTTCTTCGCCTTGCCGCCGGCAACCTTCCTGCAGGCAATTGATCGCAGCCTGCGCAATTGGAGCATGGAGTTCAGCCCCGAAAGTCATGAGCAGCATGTCCGCGACGCCCAGGAAGGCGAATCGGGTTACACCACCGAGGACATGGAATCGCTCTTCAGGGAGGCGCTGCGGCTGCGCTGCCAGCGAATCGATGTCTTTTTCATGATAGGTCTGCCGGGACAGACCAGTGCATCGGTGCGCGACACCGTCGAGTATTGCGGGCATCTGTTTGGACTTGGTGATAAGCGGCTCTCTTGCTTCATCTCTCCGATGGGTCCCTTTATCGATCCTGGCAGCCGGGGATTCGAGGAGCCCGAGCGATTCGGTTACCGCCTGTTTGCACGCACGCTCGAGGAGCATCGGCAGCTTCTGATCCAGCCGAGCTGGGAGCAGATACTGAACTATGAGACAAAGTGGATGACTCGCCGCCAGCTGGTCGATGCCACCTACGATGCTGCCGAGCGGCTCAACGAGCTGAAAATGCAACATGGGCGCTTGTCGGGGCGGCGCGGCCGCCGGGTCGCAAGCAACATCGCCGCCGCTCGCTCGCTGCGCTCGCGGCTCGATGCCGGGATTGAGCGCGGCGATGCACAACTGGTCGCCGCGACGCTCAAAGGTGAAATCTCCCGCTTCAGCATCTCCACCGTGTGCGACAAACGCGAGCTATTCTGGCCGCGCCGACTGTTCAATTTCAGGATCGCCGAGATTGCCCGCATACTGATTCGATACCTGCGCGGCCGCGCTCGCATCGTCAGGGCGACTGCTTAGCTGCCCCCGGGCAGTGAATGCGCCACGCCCTTGTGGCAGTCGATGCAGGTCGCGCCGCTCTTGGCCAGAGACTGGTGCGCACTGGCCGCCGCCGCCGGTTGACTGGCGAATGCCATGGCGGCAGGCGTATGACAGCTACGGCATTCGGCCGAGTCGTTCGCCTTCAGTTCCGCCCAGATTTTCTGCGCCAATTGCAGGCGATGAGCTTCATACTTCGCCGGCGTGTTGAGCTCCCCTGCCACATGTCCCAATACTTCGGAATAGGCCTGAATGTGCCGCACCAGGCCGGGCAGGAATGCCGGCGGCACGTGGCAGTTGCCGCAACTGGCTTGAATACCGAACGGGTTCGAGTAATGCACGCTATGCGTGTACTCCTGGAATGGAGTGTCCATTTCGTGGCAGGAGGTGCAGAACTTGTCGGTCTCAGCATATTTGAGCCCGGCGACGAAGCTACCCGAGAAGCCGATTCCGATGATGAAGGCGAGCAGCGCACCCGCCGGTATGCCCAGCAGGTACCAGCGCTGCGGGCGCCGCCAAAGCCACTGGCCGAACCGCCGATGCGGCGGCTCAGTCGAGTTCACGGTGGATCTTGAGATCGGCCATAAGCCGCAAGATAACCGCTCGGAGGTGCGGAGCTCTGTGCGCTGGCATACCAACCGTCAGGATGTGCCGTGCCCGTAGAGGCTGCGAGCACGCGCCTCGAAGGCCGCGAGGATGTCATCGATCGAAGTAGCCAGCACCCGTCGCAGGATCTGCTGAAGCACGAACGAACGCAGCTCCACGCGGGCTGAAATGCTGAGGCTACTGCCTGCGGGGAGACTGGGCTCGACTCGAATGCAGAGCGTGAACTGCCGGAACAGCGGATCCGATGAGGTGATGTCGAGGCGCTCCGGGCGCATCAGCACCGCCCGCGATGAGAACTGAGCCCGCACCGGTCCCCGGCCCAGGACTTGCTCGACATCGCAGTTGCCCAAGCCCCGTTCGGTTACCGACACCGAGATCCACCAGGGAAGAAAGTCGGGATAGCGCTCGATATCGGCCACGACGTCAAAGACTTGCACGGGAGTAAAGGGCAGCACGCGCCCTGTTTTTTCGGTCAGCATCGCACCCGGCGAAGCTATCCGCTGGCACCGTGCCCCTCTGTGCGATACCGAACAGAGAGTGCGTGGGCGATCACCTAGCATCGATTACCTACTGTTCGGGCAGAGCCTGCGGCCTGATTCCGACCGTCTCTTGATCGTCGAGTCCATTCAGGGAGAGTTCCATGGCCTGCGCGATCAGCCGTCGCGAGTGGCAGCCTGGCAGTTGGCGCAGTGTCATAGCCCGCGCTGTAATAATCAGTGTCCTCCTGACAGGCTGCAGCGGCACCACGGGTCCGGCCGGCCCGGCGGGTTCAACGGGCACGACCGGTTCCCAGGGTCCACCTGCAAGCGGGGCTGCACTCAACATCAGCGCCGCGACCACGATCACCGGCACGATCACGAACGTCGCGATCGATGGGCCGCCGGTGGTGAAATTCGAGCTGGTCGATCAGACCGGTGCGCCCGTTCAGGGTTTGCCGCCTGGCGACCTGGGCTTCGCAATCGCGCAACTGGTGCCCGGTGAAAATGGCTCAGCGAGCCAGTGGAATTCCTACATCTACGGCACCGTATCGCCGCAAGCCTGCCCGACGGGAGTCACGGCGTGCGCTACAGCGCCGAAAACGCAGGCGATGGTAGAAGCTGCCTCCAGCGGCACGCTGGTCGACCACGGAGACGGCAGCTACCAGTACACCTTCGCCAAGGACATCACCAAGGATCCGATCGTTATCTATGACGCGACGTTGACTCATCGGGTGGGCTTCGAGATCCGGGGCCTTGCACAGGCCAACAACGCCGCCTACACCTTTCAACCGTCCAGTGGTGCCATCACCGGGATTTTCAGCCGCGAGATCGTCGACACCGCCACCTGCGATACCTGCCACACCTCACTTACCGCGCACGGCGGCGCCCGCGTCGAGGTGCAGTACTGCGTGATGTGCCACAACCCCGGCACCAGCGATCCAAACAGCGGTAATACGCTCGACATGAAGGTGATGGCCCATAAGATCCACTCCGGTAACACCCTGCCGAGCATTCAGACCACCACGGTGCCGAACACGACCCCGACCCTGGGGATAGGTTATTGGATCGTCGGGCACGGAGCGGCGCTGTCAAACTTCAATACCCTTCTTTATCCGCAGGACACGCGCAACTGCACGACCTGTCACGCGCAAACTCACGCCAATCTCCCCCAGGCCGCAAACTTCAAGAATGTGCCGACCATGGAGGCCTGCGGTGCCTGCCATGACAACGTGAACTTCGCCACCGGCGCGAATCACAGTTCCGGCATCGTCGCCAACGACACTCAGTGCGCCACCTGCCACGGCGCCAACTCCACCATCGACAACGGTCAGTTGCAGGTGGTCGCGGCCCACGTGATTCCGGAGGTCGTCGCGGCGACCAAGTTCAAGTACGTCGTCAACAGCGTGACGTTCGCGGCTGGCACCGCCAATCAGATGTTTCCAGTCATCAATTTCTCGGTCGTGGATCCGACCAACGGCAATGCGCCCTACGACATCCTGACCGCAGCAGCCTTTGCCGGCGCCGATCCGGGCACCGGTCAACCCGTTTGCGCCAACGGCGGCAAAGCACGTCTCGCGATTGACATCGCCTGGGAGACCAGCGATTACACCAACTGGGGTAGCGGTGCGACCGCGGCCACTTGGGGACAGCCGCTTTCGCTGAATCCGCTCGCGGTGGCTGGTTGTGCCGCGGCAGTACCGCCGGGTGCGATCACGGGACCCGACGCGAACGGCGCCTTCACGCTGACATCGCCCACACCGCTGCCGCCCGCGCCAACGGCCAATTGTCCGCCGGCCGGTATCGCCGCCTGCCCCGCCATCCAGAACATCGCGGTTGCCATCGAAGGTCATCCGGGAGTGGTCACGACCGGACCGGGGGCGACTGCCATCGCCGTGACCAGTGTCGTCGCCTACGCCAATGTCGCGGGCGCGATGCCTGCCGCGCGGCGCATCGTCGTGGATATCGCCAAGTGCGATGTTTGCCACAGCGTGCTGGCTCTGCATGGTGACAACCGCAATGACAATCCACAGGTCTGCGTCGCCTGTCACAACCCCGCATCCACCGACGTCAGCCAACGTCAGACACTGACTGCGCCGGGAACCGATGGTTTGTGGGAACAGACCATCGACTTCAAGCACATGATCCATGCGATCCATGACGGCAGTGTTCGCGGCGCCGCCGGATCACCCTTTGTGATCTACGGTTTCGGCGGCTCGGTGAACAATTTCACTGATGTCGTCTATCCGGGCCAGCTCAATCGCTGCGATGCCTGTCATGTCGGCACCAGTTACTACCCGGTGGATGATACCGCGGTACAGGCGACTACTTTTCTGACCGGCCTATCGAAGCAAGTGCCGAACCCGACGACCGCCGGCAATCCGATTGCCACTTCGGCCAACATGGCCGTGTGCTCGGCTTGCCATGTTGATGCGCTGAGCAGTTCACACATGATGCAGAACGGCGGCTCGACCACCGTGACAAAGGACGCCGAGGGCCGCACGGTCCTCGGACCAGGCCCGCTGCCCGTCGAAACCTGCACCGTCTGCCACGGGCCCGGTGGCGTAGCCGATGTCATGGTCGAACATAAAATCCCGGCCTCAGGCACCTGAGTGAACCGCCGTGCGCGCGCTGGACTGGCCGCCATCGCCATCGCCTTGATGTCGAGTATCACGGTGCCGGCGTACGCAGCGCCCGCGCCTGACGCACCCGCAGCGGCTCCAGCGAGCACGCTCGTACCCGGTACGTCGGCCTACAGCCCGCAGGGCGCTGATAGCTGTCTCGGCTGCCATAACAACCCCGCAATCACCGGCATTTTCCATACCAAACATGCGCGTCCCAATGATCCGCGCGGTCCCTTCGGTCATGGCGGGCTGCAATGCGAGGCCTGCCACGGGCCGGGCGGTGCACACGTACGCGCAGGCGGCGGCCCGCCCGCGGGTCTCATCGTCTTCGGCTCCAAAACCGTCACGGCGTCGACCCGGCAGAACGTCCAGTGCCTGGGCTGCCACCAATCAAACGCGGCGCACGACTGGCCCACGAGCGCACACGCCGCCAGCGATGTGCCGTGCGCGGGCTGTCATACGCTGCACGCGGAGAAGGATCCGGTGCAGGCAAAGACCACCCAGATCGAAGTCTGCACGAGTTGTCATCAGGCGCAGCACACCGATCTGTTCAAGCCTTCGCACCATCCAATGCGCGAGGGCCAGATGGCCTGCACAGACTGTCATACGCCTCACGGTTCGACAGCTCCGGCCCAGCTGGTCAAGAACACCGTGAATGAGACCTGCACGAGTTGCCATGCCGAGTATCGCGGCCCGTTTCTTTGGGAACACCAGCCGGTGACGGAGGACTGCAGCACCTGTCACGAACCGCACGGATCCGCGCAGCCGGCGTTGCTGAAGCTGCGGGCGCCATTCCTGTGCCAGACCTGCCACGAAGGCGCCGGCCATCCGTCCATTGCCAATACGCCCAAGGGGCTGGCCGGTGGCACGCCGAGCGCGTACCTGCTCGGCGGGGGCTGCACCAACTGCCACTCCCAGGTGCACGGGTCGAACTCACCCTCGGGCCGGGCGTTGATGCGCTAGGCAGTACCGATGACACGGATTGATCGCCACTCTTTCGCACTGTCGGCTCTGGGTCTCGCCGGCACCCTGGCCGCTGCGACCGCGGCCGGAGCCGAAGCTGGAGTTGCCAGTCCGGACACCAGTGGCTGGACTTGCACGCAATGCCCGTTCTTTGAAGGCTACCAGGGCGAGGCGGATGTCGGCGCACTGGCAGCCAGCGGCGCGAACGCTAACTATGGTCGCTACACCGGGATAGACCGCAGTGCCGCGTATGTCGATGCCGGGGCCGACGGACAATGGCACAGCGATGACGGCTCCTATACGAACTATGAGTTCGAGCGCCTCGGCCTGGCGTCGCGGGAGGGCATCGTGGAAGGTGGCCGCGACGGTCGCTACGAGCTGCGGCTGAGTTACGACGGCCAGCCGAGCGACTTGTACGACACGGCGGCTACACCATTCCGGAACGACGGCGGCCGTCTCGGATTACCGTCCGATTGGGTGGCAGCCGGCTCGACCGGCGGTATGAGCGCGCTCAGTTCCAGTCTCGCACCAGTCAATATCGGCTATCAGCGCCGTACCGTGGCTTTGCTTGGCCAATTCTTCGCTAGTCCCAGCTGGACGATATTCAGCGAGTTCCGTCGCCAGGAGAAAAGCGGCACCGATCTCACCAGCGCGAGCTTTCTGACCGACGCGGTGCAACTGGCGCAGCCAATCGATTACGTCACTAACTCCTTCAGCGCCGGGGCCGCCTGGGCCGGCAGCAAGGCGAGCCTGAGATTGACCTATACCGGCTCCTGGTTCGAAGACAACAATGATTCGCTGAGTTTTTCGAACCCTTACTCGCCGCTGGTCGCCGGCTCTACAGAGGGACGCCTCGGCGTTCCGCCGAGCAATACCCTGCAGCAGTTCGCGGCTACGGGAAACGTTCAGCTGCCGTGGTTCGCCACCAGCCTTACCTACACAGCCTCGCTCGGCAGCCTGCGGCAAAACGCGCCCTTCCTCCCTGTCAGTACCTTGCCGGACGCAATGATCCCTGCGCCGGGTTCGCTTGATGGCGATGTGCGGCTGTCGCACTACGCGCTGGGTCTCGCCTCAAGACCGCTGCCGAAGCTCAGCCTGCGGGGCAATGCCAGCTATGACGGCCGCAACGATCAAACCACGCCGCTCGCCATCGCTTACGTCGTCACCGACACCTTCCCGGGAGGCACCGCGGTGACACCCCGCTACGGCGAGGATCGCGCGCGCCTCGATGGCGGTGCCGACTATGCGCTGCTGCGCTGGCTGCGGGTGGGTATCGGCGGGCAATTCCTCGAGGTGCGCTACTCGCCCGGCCAGGCGTTCACACATACGCAAGATGTCGAGAGCTGGGGACGCCTGGTGATCAATCCGATCGAGAGCCTGAGCTTCGCGCTGAAATATGGCGATGGGTTGCGAAAGTCCTCATCGCTGGACATAGCGGCGTTGCCGGTCGGCGAAAATCCGCTGGTGCTCGATTACAACTACGCACCGCGGGATCGCGTTTTCTCGACGTTCACCGGCTCATGGGTCATTACGCCAACGGTCACCTGGGCGCTAGAGGGCTATCTGGCGAAGGACGACTATCGCTCCTCGCTCCTGGGTCTGCAGGCTTCGCACGAACAGCGTGGGTCCACGACGCTGACCTGGATCCCGCGCGCAACGCTCAGTGCGTATCTCGATATTGGTTACCAGCGCCTGTACAGCGCGCAGAACGGCTTCACCGATGCCACCACGGCGCCCTGGGCCATCTCGGACACGGAGCGATATTGGAACATGAGCCTGGGTGGACAGTGGACTCCCAGCCAGCGCTGGGCCGTCACTTTCGATTACGCGCATGCCCCCTCCTATTCGGATACCAACTCCGTACTTGGCGGCCTGTCCCAGGGGTTTCCGCAAAACTGGACGAAATTCGATTCCGCGCGCCTGGGAGTCACTTATCGGCTGACTGCTGCGCTGCAACTACACCTGCGCTATGAACACGAAAGCTACAACAGCAATGACTGGGCCCTGGACGGGGTGGGCCCTGCCACGGTGCCAAATCTATTGGCCATGGGAATCCAGCCCTATCGCGACAACGTGAATTTGATTGGTATTACCGTGCGCTATCAATGCGGGCGCAGCGGTGAGAAGGGCAGCCAGCCGCCATGAACGCGGCCTCAAGGCGATGGGCGGAAGAGCTGCGAGTTATCGATGTAGACGCGGTATGCAGCGATCTTTTCTCCCCGCAACTCGAACACATTGGCGAACGGCACCGAGATGGAGGAGCTGTCGTGGCGCATGTAGGTCACGATTCCCTCGCACGCTATCGCCGCGCTACCTGTCCCCGTCAGCGTGTGCCGCAAGCGGTGGCGGCAGGAAGCGATTGCTGCAAAAAACTGTCCCGCTGCGATACCGATCGCCTCGGCGCCTACGACCGTCGGGGCATTGCCGAATGTGAATTGCGCGTCGGGGGTCAGAAGGTCGACGAATGCTGCGGCGTCGCGAGCATCGACGGCCGCAAACAACCGCTGCCACCAGGCCTCATCGGGCTCAAACACGCGCTCTGCTGCGACTGCCACCAACAAAGCATACTCGCCCCGATCTCCATGTGCCTGTCCAACGAGTGAACCATATGCTCCATTCTCATCGCCCACTCGATCGGCCATCGCCTTCACTGGCCGGACCTGGCCTGGCGGCGGCCGCACGCCGCGCCTTCCTAGCCACCCGGCCCGCCTTTTTTACCGCCGCGGTGCTACCGGTACTGGTGGGCACCGCATGGGCCGTCGCGAACCTGCATCACTTTGACGGGGTGCTGTTGGCGCTTGCCCTGGCAGCCATGGTCCTCGCCCATGCCGCCGCCAACGTCTACAACGACGTCGGCGATGATCAGATCGGCGCCGACGCGGACAATACGAGCCATATCTATCCCTACACCGGTGGTTCGCGATTCATTCAATCGGGCCTCCTATCGCGCCGCGAGATGGTGTGGCTGGCGGTGGGTTTGGCGACCGGCGCATTAGCACTCGGCCTGGTCCTGTCTTTGCTTCGCGGCCCGGGCGTGATCCTGTTCGGCCTCGCAGGCCTGGGGCTCGGACTACTTTATTCGCTGCCCGGAGCCCAGCTGTCTGCACGTGGTATTGGCGAGGCAGCTGTGGCCATCGGCTTTGGCGCCCTTCCTGTTATCGGCGCCGCCTGGTTGCAGACCGGGCGATTCGATCTCGGCGTTGCACTGATCTGCGTGCCGGTGAGTGCATGGGCGGCCGCGATCCTGATCATCAACGAAGTACCCGACGTCGACTCGGATCGGCGCGTAGGTAAGCGCACCCTCGTAGTCCGGTGGGGTGCACGCGGTGCACAATGGATTTATGGTGGTCTTACGGCCGTGGCCGTGGCGGCTTCGGCAATCGCCATCCTGCGCCACGACTTGCCGGTCTGGTACGTCTTCCCGGCCCTGCTGCTCACCGCCGTTGGTGTCGCAGCGTTAGCCGGCATATCGTTCAATCCGGGTAGGCGGCGACGGCTCAAGCAGAGCATCGAGCTGACCCTGCTAACGCACATCATCGGCTGCCTTGCCATTATCTCCGCGCTGCTTAGTGAGCGGATGATTCCATAACCTGCCCGGCGACGTTCGATCCAGCGCTCAGTCAGCTGGGCTGACGATAACTCTTATTTCGGCAGCTTGTTGCCGTTTGCCTTGAATTTCTCACCGAATGGCGTGAGCGGACCGCCGCCTGCAGCATTCGTGTGGCAGTCGCCGCAAGTTTTCCCCGTTTCGGTGGCGAATTGTACGGTCGCCGCTGCGGGCTGGACGAACATAAGGGAAACCAATGCAGTCCCCAGGAGCGCACTTGCCGTCGCGAAAACGAACCATAGCCGCCCTCCTTTCTTGATAGTCACAGAGGTATTCTCCTGCAGGTATGTTGACGCCAGGCTGGGGCGAAAGACACCGGGTCGGCGCACAGCCCCGGCGGCGCACAGTAGAGCCAAGATCTGCGCCAAGTCTGTGCGCTGTCGTACACACCAGAAGCCCGCGCCAATGGTGCAGCACGGAGGGGCAAACGTCCTTCCCGATTACTCCAAATCCGAAGCAGATGCCATTACATCTGTGTACGCTGCCGTACACAGGGACGCCTCAATGCAATCCGATCGTCATATACGTGGCGTCAATCCGCCCTTGCGGCGTGATCAGGGGAATACTGCGTTGGTTCTGCAGCCACAGGCCAGGGCGAATCATCTGCTGGCGGCAGTACCCGGCCTCGAGCAGTCGCCATGGCTGAAGCATTTAGAGCGCGTGGATCTGCCGCTTGGCAAAGTCCTCTATGAGGCTGGCGACAAGCTCTCTCACGCATATTTTCCCACGACCTCGATTGTCTCGTTGCTGTATGTCATGGAAAGCGGCGCGTCGGCCGAGATCGCCGTCGTGGGCAACGAAGGCCTGGTCGGAATCTCACTCTTCATGGGCGGCAAGTCGACCCCCAGCCGCGCCGTAGTACAAAGCGGCGGAGCGGGTCTGCGACTCAGGGCGAACGTGGTGATGGGCGAGTTCAACCGTGCCGGGCCCGTGCTGCACTTACTGCTGCGCTACACGCAGGCGCTCATCACGCAGATGGCGCAGACCGCGGTATGCAATCGTCACCACTCCCTGGATCAGCAGCTATGCCGTTGGTTGCTGCTCAGTCTGGACCGATTGGAATCCAATGAGCTCGTGATGACTCAGGAGCTCATCGCCAATATGCTCGGCGTACGCCGGGAAGGCGTCACGGAAGCAGCCGGGAGACTGCACACCGCCAGGCTCATTGACTATCGACGCGGTCACATCACCGTGCTTGATCGCCTCGGCCTTGAAAGGCGCACCTGTGAATGCTACGGCGTGGTGAAGAAGGAATACGATCGTCTGCTCCCGGCGACGACGGCAACCTGATCGTCGTCACCTGGTCAACGGCGCGGATCACCGCTTACGGCGGCCCCGGTAAGCGCGCTTCCTCCCGTAGTTGCTCCAGATCGTGCCGATAGGCGTCGCCGTCACCGAAGTCCACGAAGCTGCCATAGCGCGAATGCACCCCAAGCACGCGCCGCGCATGCTTGATGGGGCACCAATATTCCTCCGTGCGGGAAGCGACCTCGCGAACGTACGCCAGGATGCCATTGGCGTAGGCGCAATATTCGCAGTTGAGCTTCTCCAGCGCATTCAGATATGCAAGCTGCGCCCGGTCAAACGCCAGATAATCACCCCGACGCACGCGAGGTATTCCGTAGACCGGGAAGCATGCCACCTGGTAAATCCAGACAAACAGGTCGAGTAACACCAGCGGAATGATCAATGCATATATTGCTGGTGCACTGAGGATCATTGTCAGCCGGGCACCCATGACATAGTTGAGAAGACGCTTCTTCAGCAGACGATGCCTCGCAATGACTGTCTGTTCGAAGTGGGCGACGCCTTCGTGCACCTCATAGTTGAGCTCGATGCGCCGCCTGGCGAGCGCCACTTCAAGCTGTCGTTCGAGAGCGCGAATAGATGCGGAGAGGTGGGTTATCTCGTCATGAACGGCGTCAACCATGTCATTTTCTCCCGGCAGTAAAGCCCGAGCCTCCGCTCATATGTACCTCCGGCGACGTCGAAGCGCGGTCATGGAGGCAGCCGCGAGAGATAGTCCGCCACGCCATCAATATCGTCGCGATCGAAGCGCGACAACAGCCGAACATGCGCGTGCGAGAAGTTGGGCCGGCGCCCCTCCAGGGCGTCGTGCATCTGTCGCACGAGGTAGGGGTAATGCTGGCCTGCCAGGCGTGGATAGACCTTGCGATCGCTGCCCTCGCCACGGGGGCCATGACAGGATGCACAGCGACGGACGTAAAGTGAGGCGCCGTGATCGAGATAGTCCCCCTCCCCCTGCGCCCGAGGCCCGGCGCGCTCGAGCGCCGTTATATACCCGGCCACATCAGCGACATCCTGAGCAAAGATAAGCGATGGGAAGTCGGCGAAATGCTCCATGTACACGTCCCAACGCTCATCATGGCGGTAGTCTATCAGTTGCCGCACGATCACACGGAAGTGCTGTCCAGCAATCGCCGGCACACTCCCATCGCTCTGGCCTGCGCCGGTAGATCCGTGGCAACGGGCGCAAGTCTCGAACAGGACCGCGCCGTGGGAGACGTCAACATCCGCTTTAAGCACAGCGCGATATTCATCCTCGGTCTCCGATGAAGCGAACGACTGCGGACTCAGCAGCAGTGCGCCGAAGACCGCCGTCAGCAGAAACCGACCCTGCACCATGTTATTCATGGGCTCCAGTATCGTGTGCCGGTTGGCGGCTCGTATATACGCAGATTCCGCTACGGGGCGGCGTCCGCGATGGGGCATCCCGGCGACAATGCCGCCGGTTGTGCGGCGCGTACAATACTCACTGAGGAGAGCGCATGTCCGACGTCTTGCCGAACAGATTGAGGGCCCTGCTCAAAGCGCCTGCCTACCCGCATTCGGCCGAACCCGTCACGCTGATCGAAACTCATATCTCCTGGGTGCTGCTTGCAGGAGAGTTTGCCTATAAGATCAAGCGCCCTGTATGCCTCGAGTTCGTCGATCAGCGTTCTCTCCAGCGTCGCCATTTTTTCTGCCTGGAAGAACTCCGGCTGAATCGTCGATTCGCGCCGACGCTCTATCTCGAGGTGGTCCGCATCACCCTCCAGAATGGAGAGGCCCGCATCGGCGGGGAGGGCCGCGCGGTTGAATACGCAGTGCGCATGCGTCGCTTTGATCGCGCGCAGGAGCTTGATCGACTGCTCGCTGACCGGGGCATCGAACCAGAGGAACTCGCACTGTTCGGCCGCCGTGTGGCGGAGCTGCATGCCGGGCTGCCGCAGGCTTGTCCGAAGGATTCATGGGGCCGCCCGGAAGCCGTTCGAGAGCTATTGCTCGACAACTTCGAGGAAACATTGCGGGCCGCAGCCCCGGTCGGTAGCGCCGGGCAAGTCGAGGTTTTGCGCGCGCCGCTGCTGCAGAAGCTCCGGTCGACCGAAGCGTCGCTGTTGTTACGTCGCGAGCAAGGGCACGTGCGTGAAGCTCATGGCGACCTGCACAGTCGCAATGTCGCACGAGTGGACGGCGAGCTTCTGGCCTTCGATTGCCTTGAGTTCAAGCCTTCCTTTCGCTGGATAGACAGCGTTGATGAGACATCGTTGTTGCTGGTGGATCTTGAGGCGCGAGGCTGGCCGCTGCATGCGCATGCCTTTTGGAGCGGCTACCTGGAGCAGAGTGGTGATTACGGCGGGCACCGGGTGCTTGACCTGTATAGGGCACACCGCGCATTAGTGCGAGCCAAGATCGCGGCGTTGACGATGACCCGCTCTACCGCGCCAGAAGCTCAGGTGCTGCTCCAAGAGCACCGCGCGCTGCTGCACAAAGCTGGCCAGGCACTGGCACCCCGTGATGTATTGCTGCTTTTGATCGGGGGCGTGTCAGGCTCTGGCAAGACCTGGCTCGCGCGGCAATTGGCGCCGGCACTGCAGATGACCCACGTGCGATCTGATGTGGAGCGCAAGCGGCTGGGCGGCCTCGATCTCGCGGCGCGCTCGAATTCGGGGCCCGGGCAGAATCTTTACGCGCCCGCAATGACCGACGCCGTGTACGCCCGGCTCGTAGAATGCGCCCAGGCGGTTCTCTGCGGTGGTCATAGCGCCATAATCGATGCGACCTTTCTCCAGCGCGCGGTGCGCCAGAACTTCATAGCGCTGGCTGTGCGGCTCGGTGTTCACATTGCCATGATTCATTGCGGGGCTGAGCTGCCGATCCTACGCGCGCGACTTGCCGAGCGCCTGCGGGGCGGTTCGGACGCTTCCGAGGCCGACGACAGCATCCTCGATTGGCAGTTACAGAGGTACGAGCCCATGGACTCGCGCGAAGGGGCGGAACTCATTGAGATCAATACCGCGCGCGCGGGCCTGGTGGCCTTTGCGATGACACAAATCGGCAGAGTTTTCGTGAGGGGATGATCGGGAGTGCGATTCGCCCGCGTGCGCAGAGTGATGGGCAAAATATCCGGGTGGCTAAGTCCGCTCCTGGGCCTAGCGCCAGCGAGGCGCCCCCGCGCTACGCGCGGCCACGCCCTGCAGTCGTTTCGCAAAGGCTGATGGATGGACGCTAAAGAGCGCGACTGCATCGCGATCGATCCGGCGTTGTAGTCGCTCACCGGCCTTGCGTAGATAGACTAGAACGCCGGGGGCACCCGCACTTGCGTCAACAGTCCTGCGACGAATGTATCTGGCCAGCAGAGCGAGATCTCGCTGCCTTCCCAGCGTCGATTCCAGAACATGCGCCTGCTGGACTATTCCCGGAAGGCTCCGCGATGCGTCTGTAAAGGCCAATTGGTAGTAAAGACACTTGGTCATCTTGCGGCATTTATGCCATTCCTGCCTGGATTGTGTTCGCGCCGCGTGCCGAAAGGCGCGGTACGCCTTGCGGTATGTCCTGGCGACCGCCGACCGAAGCTCGTCGTCTCGATTTTGGTGTGCAAATCCTTCATCTATCAACTTCGCCGCGCGGCGCAGTTCAACGCGAACTCGCCGGCAGTCGCGTGGGCTTAGCGGAGCGTGACCGGGATCCTGATGGCGCCGCCAGGATTGCTCCAGGGACTGGATCGCTGGGTTTATATAAAGCGCGCGGGAGGCAATCGATGCGAGCGTCTCCCTGACGACAGTGCTGTCGCGCGCGCGCCGAAGGATCTCATTGGCAAGCTGCAATGGCAGTTTCACTTTCCTGTATCGTCTTGATGGCACCGATGCAGACAGCAGCTGAAGCACGGCCCGCGCTTTTTTGATGTGCACGCGCGCCTGATGGATTGCGTTACCGGTTGGAATGCCCGGGCCTCCTAGGAGAAGATCTGCGGCTAGCAGTTCTGAGAGCAGTTGCGCCTTCGGATTCGGCACAATCAGGCGAGCGCCCAGACGTCGGGCGACGGCCGCCTCAGTGCCGCCCCCTCCAGATACCGAACGACACCCTCCGGTGCCAGGACCGCACATTCGATGCGGCTAACGCTCATGTCCACCATAGTTCCCGCGGTTTCAAAATGAACGCCCTTCGCACTTGAGAATGACATCGGAAATCAGCCGACTGAATACGCTCAAATACTAACTCCGGGGAGGGATCTCTACGTGCAAGTCCCTATAGATTGGCGCTGCTGTTGCCGTAGAGTGGCGGCGAGGCAGCAAGGAGCGCTTCGATGGTAAAGATCATGCCGCTGCGTAAAATTCTGGTGGCCGTAAAGCGGTTGGAAGCGAATTCGCTACCGGCGGTGCTCAAGGCGGCCCAGATCGCACGCGCCTTTGGGGCCGAAATCGAACTCTTCCACGCGCTCTCCGAGCCAGTCTACTTGGACCTCTACGAGGTCGATCAGATCGGCGGAGGCAAGCTGGAGAATCAGTTGGTCACTGCTGCGAGGCGGAAACTGGAAGCCATTGCCGATCGGCTTCGCATTCATAGCATCCGCGTCACGGTATCAGTCAGCTGGGACTTCCCGGTTTACGAAGCAATCGTCCGGCGGGCTCTGAGGAGTAAGGCTGATTTAGTTGTTGTTCAGCGTTACGGCGGCACGCACAAGGCGCCAGCCCTAATGCAGCTCACGGACTGGGAGCTTGTGAAGATCAGTCCCGTGCCAATCCTGCTGGTTAAGAATCCACGACCGTACCGCCATCCTGGGGTGCTGGCTGCGGTAGATCCGAGCCACCGGTTTGGCAAAACGTTCGAGCTTGACCGATCGATCCTGCTGGCCGGCAGCACCCTGAGCCAGAGGCTTGGAGGTAAACTTCATGCCGTGCACGCCTATCATGCTTTACCACTGTTTGGCATTTCACCCACAGCCACCGTCGATCTCATCGACACGATGGCGCAGCAGGCCAGACGGCAGGCGTCCACGAGGCTCGAACGAACGCTTCGAGCTGTCAATATCGCACAGTCACGGCGTTATTTGGTGGCGGCCCGACCGATTGAGGCCATCGCTGACACGGCGCGCCGAAACCGGATCGCTATCGTGGTAATGGGGGCGCTCTCGCGCTCCGGCCTATCACGGCTACTGATCGGCAATACAGCAGAGCGGATCCTGGATGAGCTGACCTGCGATATTCTGGTGATAAAGCCGTCCTCATTTCGAAGTTCGATGTCGCTGGTGCAGCGCGGCGCTATGAGAGTAGCCTCTTCCGCGAACATGCTTGGATACTATTAAACCGAGCGTCATGCTGGCTTTCTGGGCGCCGCTATTAAGCTAAGGCACCAGCACCGCAGCGCCTTCAAAGCGTCCGGCACGCAGGTCCGCCAGAGCCTGATTGGCTTGATTCAGCGGGTACTGCGTCGTCTTTACGTTGATACCGATTTGCGGAACGATGCGCAGGAAATCGAGTCCGTCCTGACGCGTGAGATTCGCCACCGAAACCAACTCCCGCTCTTCCCACAATAAACTGTATGAAAAGCGGGGGATATCGCTCATGTGGATGCCGGCGCAGACCACCCGGCCGCCTTTTCGCACCGCCTTGAGCGCCAAGGGCACCAAATCTCCAACCGGCGCAAAGATGATCGCCGCATCGAGCAACTCCGGTGCCTCCTCGTCGGATGCGCCGGCCCAAATTGCACCGAGGCTCCTGGCGAATGCCTGCGTTTGCACGTCGCCGGACCGTGTGAAGGCGTAGATCGAGCGGCCCTGCCACCTCGCCACCTGGGTCAGAATATGTGCGGCGGCCCCAAACCCGTAGAAGCCGAGCTTCCTGGCCTCGCCCGCGATCACGAGTGAGCGCCAACCGATAAGACCCGCGCAGAGCAACGGGGCGAGCGAGCTGTCGCTACCCGTCTCGCCCAATGGAAATGCGAAACGCGCGTCAGCGATGGCTGCCGTCGCGTAGCCGCCGTCACGCGTAAAGCCGGTGAACAGCGCGTGATCGCAAAGATTCTCGCGATGCATCAGGCAAAAAGGACAGGTTCCGTCCGTGTGACCGAGCCAGGGGATTCCGACACGCTCGCCGACCTGCAAGGTTTTGACCTTATTCCCGATCGCATCGATTCGGCCGACGATCTCATGTCCTGGAATGATGGGTAATTTCGGATAGGGAAGTTCCCCGTCGACGACATGCAGATCAGTGCGACAGACCCCACAGGCCAGCACCCTCACCCGTATTTCGTCGGGCCCCGGCTGACGGTCAGGCATTTCGGCCCATTCGAGCGGCGCCTTAAGCTCCTTGAGCACCATCGCATGCATCTCAAACCCCATCCGATGACGTAGCAGGCCGGAGCGGAATCGCTGTGCTAGCCGCTGCTATGAGCAGCGCCCGACTCATTGAGATTCAGCACCATTCGCACCAGCTGCGCCAGCGAATTCGCCTGCATCTTCTCCATGACGCGCGCGCGGTGAATCTCAATTGTGCGCTGACTCACCCCCAGATCCGCGGCCATGACCTTATTGGCTTTACCACTCGTCACCAGCTCCAGCACTTCGCGCTCGCGCGGGGTCAGAGATTCGAACTGCTGCCGAATACGCTCCACTTGCGCGACTTCGCGCCGGTTCCTGGCGTCCTTCTCGAGCGCCTTCTGGATCCGATCGAGCAAATCCTGATCCCGAAACGGCTTTGGCAGGAAGTCGAATGCACCGTGCCGCATCGCTTCGACAGCCATGGAGATATCACCATGACCTGTGATGAATATGACCGGTATCATCGCGCCACGCAGATTGAGCTGCTGCTGCAGCTCCAAGCCGCTCATCCCCGGCATGCGAACATCGACAATCAGGCATCCGGGCTGATCCACCGAGTATTTCGGCAGAAACTCCTGGGCCGATGCATATACCGCAACCGGCAGTTTGACCGATCGCAGCAGCAGCTTGAGCGAGCTGCGCACCGCGTCGTCATCGTCGATCACGATCGCCGTCGCCACCAGTTCTCTCATCAACCGGGCTCCTTCAGAATCGGCAAGCGAATTCTGAAGCAGGCGCCACGCGGAGCGTTTGGTTCATAGTTCAGAGTTCCCTGGTGCGCTTCAATGATACCCCGGCTGATTGCCAGGCCCAGTCCGGTGCCATCGCTTTTGGTGGTTGCGAAGGGCAGAAAGAGCCGATCGAGCATATCGTCCGCGACGCCGCTGCCAGTGTCGCGCACTGTCACCTCTACATCGCCGTCGGCTGCCAGACCAGAGCTGATGACCACCTCGCGTTCGACCGAATCGGAGTGTTGCAAGGATTGGACCGCATTGCGCACGAGATTCAATACCACCTGCTGGATCTGTATCGAGTCCAACTCAAGCTCGGGGAGACCCTCAAGTAGCTCAAGCCTCACGCGCACGTCGTGCAGACGCGCATCCGCCCGCGTGAGCGTACCGAGCTCCTGGATAATGGCATTGATCTGGATCGATTCCCGCCGGGTTTCGCGGTTACGGACCAGATTGCGCAGGCGTTGAATGATCTCACCGGCGCGCAAAGCCTGCCCCGCAATCTGCTCAAGCGCATCGCCGATATCCTCATCTGCGTCAGCTTCGCCCGCCAGCAGGCGGCGCGCCGCCTGAGCGTAGGTGGTGATCGCAGCCAAAGGCTGATTGAGCTCGTGGGCTATACCTGCGGCCATTTCTCCCATGGTGGCGAGCCGCGACACATGCATCATGCGCTCGCGCGAATCCCGCGCTTCCGCCTCCGCTCGCCGGGCATCGGTGACGTCATCACCTGAGCACAGAATGTCTGTGATCCCGCTCCCTTGATCCGCCACCGCGACGTAGCGCCAGGCAATGAGGCGTCGCCGTCCGTTGCTGATTTGAATGTGTGATTCGCTGTAATAGGGCTTCTCGGTACCGCTCGCCAGGAACTGCTTGAATCGGGCGCTGCTGCCGGCGCGTTCCTCCGGCGGCAGCGCATAGTCGAACCAATTCTTTCCGAGCAGATCGCTCTCTTCGAGGCCAAGCACCTCGCAGCCCTTGCGATTGATCAGCGTAACTCGACCTTCCGGATCCAGCGCCAGCAGGATCGTCTGCACTGCTTCGAGATAGCCGTTCGCCCGGTCGCGTTCTCTTACCGCCGCGGCCAGCGCCTGCTCGCGCATGGTCTGATCCTGCAGGAAGCCGACGTAACGCGGCGGCGTCGCCTTGGCGATCCGGCCTACCGACAGGAGGGCGCAGAACGTGCTGCCGTCCTTGCGACGAGCTCGAACCTCGCGCCCGATGCCGATAATATGCGGCACGCCGGTCCGCTCGTAGCGCTCCAGGTAGCCGTCGTGCGTATCACGATCGATCTCAGTCATCAGCATATTGACGTTCTTGCCGAGTGTCTCCGGCGCGCTGTAGCCGAAGAGACGTTCAGCGGCACGATTGAACACCTCTACCCGACCATGATGGTCGATAAGAACCACGGCATCGACGGCCGCATCCAGGAGAGCCTGCAATTCGAAAGAAGGTGTAGCGGCGTCATTCATCGGAATCAGATCATTCGGGGAAAGCACTCGTAATGACTTACGTGATTGTGCGAATTGCACACTTTCCAGCCGGCCAAGACAATGCCTTGGTAGGCATGTAAAGCCATCACGTATCGATCAGTAACTGCCGCCCCAGGGGCCAACCGACGGTATCACGATCTGAGGTCCCTGCACGGCTCGCGGCACGCGGCTCTTGAAACGGCTCGGCTTGACTACCAGGACGTCGCAGCGCAGCTCATCCAGAATCCTCTCGGCCGTATTGCCGATTAACAGGCGCTTGAGACCAGAGCGCGATAGCGCGCCCATGACGACAATCGCACTGCGGCTCTTTCGAGCTGCCTCCGAAATGGCGTCCACCGGGTGCTGCCCCACAAGATAGCGGCGCGATGCAGTGACCGACGTTCCCTTGAGCGCCTGCTGAAACCGCACGTCTGCGGCGCGCTTGGCTGCCCTTTCAACCTTCTTCAGCCCGTAGCCCGTGACGGCCAGATCATCCGGCGGAATCGCACCATTCGGAACACGAGCGTACGCATGCACGGCATGCAACGTGCCGCGCAGGCCGCGGGTCAGCGCACCACCCGCCTTCAACAGAGCCTTATCGAGCCCCATGGGCTTTGAGAATGTATGAGCCGGGTCTACCGCCACCAGTATCGCGGGTCGCCGATAGGGCCTTGGATTCTTGACCAGCAGCAAGGGTACCGGGCTCAGGCGAACCAGTTCCCAGTCCGTGAGACGCATCAGACTCGGCAGAACGTGGGTCCCTGAATGCCCCGCGGCCACGATCAGATCGGCGTTGATCTTGTGTGCGCGCCTGACAATCGCGTCGTATGCCGGTGCATCCCACTCTGCTGCCACGGTCACCTTAACGCCTGGTTGGCTTTTGCGAATCGCCACGGCGATGCGTTCAAGACGGTTGAGCGCCTGTTGACGTAGGTTATGCTGCAGTCCCGCGAGCCCCTCCGCGCCATCGAACGTGATGTCAAGCATCAACGGCTCGGCAAGGCAATGATAGATTTCAAGACGTGCGTTGCAGGCGCTGGCGATCTGAGCTGCCTTTCGCACCACTGGACGAATGGCGGAGTGCATATCCTTGACGGCGACCAGAATTCGACGGACGGCGAACATCGAGCCTTCTCCCTTCAAGAATTGTCGTTTGCAACGTAAGAAGACGGGAATCTGCGCGTCGCACGTCAAGAATCTTATTCGCGAAAGCTTGGAGCAACATTCGGATATATACCTATGCCATCCGATGACAAAGTACGGCGCTTTGCCATTTAGATGACCGAGTTCGATATGTAGTAATATTGCCACCAGGCTGACAGGAGGGGTCGCCGATGTTCGCACCGGCACGTTCGTGTTAACCGCCCCTCCAGAGCTCGCACGGAGCGCGCTCGAAGCGGCTCCCGATGCCATGATGATGATCGATGCATCGGGCATCATCCGTTTCACGAATGGCCAGGTTTCCGCGCTTTTTCAGTACCCCCATGATGAAATCATTGGACGGCACATCGAAGAACTGATGCCCGAGCGCTTTCGCGCACGACACATCGCGCATCGCAATGGCTACTTCGGTAATTTGCGTTTGCGGCCAATGGGCGCGGGACTCGATCTCTACGGCCGACGACGGGACGGTTCCGAATTTCCGATCGAAATAAGCCTGAGTCCAATTCATGACGGCCACCGCCAGCTAGTGGCGGCAGCGATACGTGACATCACCGACCGCAAACAGGTGGAGGCGCAACTCATCACCGCGCGTGAGGCCGCAGAATCTGCCCGCGCCCTTGCCGATCAGGCGCGCGACAGCGCCGACCGCGCCAATCAGGGTAAAGGCCGCTTTCTCGCCACCGCGAGCCATGACCTGCGACAGCCTCTGCAGACCCTGGCGCTGCTGAACGGAACTCTGCGACGCATCGTGTCCGATCCGGATGCCAAAGAGGCAATTGCACAACAGGACCAGGCCATAGGCGCCATGTCGCGCCTGCTCAACGCCTTGCTCGATATCAGCAAACTGGAATCGGGCGCCATCAAGCCTGAGCCCAGCGACTTCATGGTCGCGAGTATCTTTGAGGAGCTACGCAGCGAGTTTTCAGCCATTGCCGCAAATAAGGGTCTGCGGCTGGAAGTCGAGCCTTGCGCGGATTACGTCTATAGTGATCGCTCGCTGGTCGGACAGATCCTCAGAAATCTGGTCTCCAATGCCATTAAATACACCCGCGAGGGCTGGGTGCGCCTGCGTTGCCTGCACGAGCCAGGACTTGTTCGAATCGAAGTACTGGACACTGGCATCGGAATTTCCCCCGAGCAAATTCCCTATATCTACGATGAGTTCTATCAGGTCGGCGTGTCGGCCAACAGTTCTCGCGACGGATACGGTCTCGGATTAAGCATCGTGCTGCGGTTGGTCAAGCTTCTGACCTTGAAGCTCGACGTTCAGTCAGTGGTTGGCAAAGGTTCCGCATTCTCTTTGCTGATGCCTTTGGGTCAGCATCGCACTGTCGCCCCCGACTCGAACGTCAGGCGCACGCCGGCTCCCGGCTCCAACATCGGCAAGGTTCACATCCTGCTGGTTGAAGACGACGAGGCCGTGCGCGAGGCGACGCGCATGTTGCTAAAAATCGAAGGCTACACGGTGACGGCCGTGGAGTCTGTCAAAGAGGCGCTGGAGCATGCCGACAGCGGAATCGATTTGTTGGTGACGGACTACCACCTGCGCGGCGGTGAGACCGGCCTTCAACTCATCAATTCCATGAGAGAGATACACGGGGCTACGCCAAAGGCGGTCTTGATGACTGGCGATACGTCGACGGTCATGAAGGATGTTCCACGGGATCCGCGGCTACGTATCGCCAGCAAACCGATCGACGCGGACGAGCTGCTGACTCTGCTCAGAGCCCTTCTGGCTGCCGCCTGAGCGCTTCTTGGCCAACCCAACTTTCGCGACATCGCCGCTTACTGCCCGAGCCGCCAGTTCCATCCCACTTGGGGACAATGTTCCTCTTTGAAATAGGTACAACCCCGAACTGACGTGCCCGCATTTTTGTGATCTTGTAGCGTTGCCGCGTTCAATGGCGGTTCGCGCAGGCAGGATTGGCCATGTATAAACGCATTCTGGTACCTATCGATGGCAGTGCCGAGTCGGGAAAGGGACTGGAGGAAGCCATTAATCTGGCCAGACAGCAGGACAGCCAGATCCGATTGGTTCATGTGCTCAATCGGGCGCCACTGGCCTCCCCCGATATAACGGGTACTCGCTTCGACACGCTATTCGAGCAGATTCGTGATGATGGCCGGCTCATGCTTGCACGTGCCGAGGCTTGCGTCCGCAAAGCCGGCATACCGGTCGATGTGAAGCTTCTAAATGCCCCATCCGGCGCTATCAGTGAATTCATCGACCAGGAAGCCTCCGAATGGCCGGCTGACCTGATCGTCTGCGGCACGCATGGGCGTCAGGGAATCCTTCGTGTGGTGCTTGGCAGCGACGCTGAACAGATATTCAGACGAAGCCCGGTGCCGGTGCTGCTGGTGCCCACACATCCGAATTCAACATTACTGGCATCACCGCACGCGACCGACGCTCAGGACTATTAATCTGCGCAACGAACTGTCCTAAGGTCTTAGCGGGTTGCTGTCCGAACAGGCGTCGTGTTTCGCGAGCGTGATGCGCAGACGCGACGCGGACAGGTTGAAGCGAATACCTGCGACCTTGGATGTCAATTCGATCACCACCCCGTGTTCGTTCTGCATGAGCGCGGCAGATTTGCCGACCGCGACGGCCGCGCCCGTCGATACGGCCGTGTAGGTGCCGGAGAAATCATCCAGGCATGACATCTTGTAGACGGGGCCCTCGGCCCTGATGTGGACGGCGCCCACATCTCCCAAGTCCATACCCCGGAGCTTGAAGCCAAATTGCCGGCCCTGATATGTAAGCGTTCCATGACCCCACAGGAAGCCAACCCCGAGCGCCACGATACCGCCGGCGATGGACACCGACGCGTCCATGGGCGGAGTTTCCGGCAGATGCCGGGATTCGAGCTCCAGTTGATCTGGCCCCGCCAGTGCCAACACTAATACGGTCATGGCAGCAATCCGAATCATGGTAGAGCCCGTGGAACGATCGAAATCATGAAGCCGCAGACTAGCTGGCCGTGTGACGGGCAAACATAGGCAGTTGCCACATAGGAGCGCGCGTCGGAAGCTGCGGCGGTTGCACGATGTAGGGACTTTTGCGGATAGCGATGCCAGCGATGGGGTTGCACACTCCTTGCACAGAAATGGAGGAGCTATGACTGCCATGCTTTCGCGCCCATCCAGACGCCACGATCGGGTCGCGGGACCCGCACATGGAAACTCGCGCTATTCATGCATCGCGGAAGTGATCCCGGAACGCGACGTCCGCCACGAGCAGATAGCCCAAGCCGCCTACTTGCGCGCCGAGCGACGCGGCTTCGAACCTGGCCATGAGCTCGAAGATTGGCTTGCAGCGGAAAATGAGTTCGACACCGGAGCCACGCTCGGCAGGTACTGTTGACTTTGACCTACGGGTCGCCCAGCCTCTGACAGGACTCGCTCATCTTCGCGCGATCCGGCTTGCTCCCGCCCACAACGCATCGCTAACTCAGCCAATGACCGCTCTCGAAGCGCAGACGCACCGACCTAGCGCGGGCCATACATCGGACGGTAGCGGTAGCACCGCGGGGACAGGCGTCAGCTATACCTGCCCGATGCATCCGCAAATCCGGCGAAGTCAGCCAGGCAGTTGTCCGATCTGCGGCATGGCTCTCGAGCCCGTGGCCGTCTCGAGCGAGGTCGTTACCTCGGCGGAATTGGCCGACATGACGCGACGCCTCTGGGTGGGCGCGGCCCTGGCCGCACCCACCCTGATGCTCGAGATGGGCGGGCATCTCAGCGGCCTTGGCCTGCACCATTACATCAGTCCATTGGTCACTTCGTGGATTGAGTTTGTGCTTGGTACTCCTGTCGTGCTGTGGGCTGGATGGCCGTTCTTTGAACGTGGCTGGGCCTCGCTGCGCCACCGATCCCTGAATATGTTCAGCCTGATAGCGCTCGGAGTCGGTGCAGCCTATGTCTACAGCGTCGTCGCTACTTTCCTGCCCTCACTTTTTCCGGAAGGGCTACGGCAAGACGGCATCATCCCGGTGTACTTCGAAGCGGCCGCTGTCATCACGGTGCTGGTGCTGCTTGGGCAAGTGCTCGAGTTGCGCGCTCGAGAGAAAACCAGCGGCGCGATCCGCGCACTGCTGAACCTGGCGCCGAAGATCGCTCACCGCATCATTGATGGCCGCGATGAGGATGTGCCGCTCGAACTGGTGCAGGTCGGAGACCAACTGAGGATAAGACCAGGCGATAGCGTACCGGTTGATGGGGTCGTGCTTGAAGGCACCAGCGCGATCGATGAATCGATGGTAACCGGCGAATCGATGCCGGTCGAAAAGGAGCCCAACGCCAAATTGATTGGCGGCACCATCAACGCCACCGGGGCGCTGATCATGCGCGCCGAGCGGATCGGTGCGGAAACCGTGCTTGCACGCATCGTGCACATGGTCGCTGAGGCGCAGCGCAGTCGTGCTCCGATTCAGCGTCTGGCGGACGTGGTCTCGGCGTGGTTCGCGCCGGCGGTGATCCTGGCAGCCCTCGCGGCCTTTGTGGTCTGGCTCGCCTGGGGCCCAGCTCCCGCGTTTTCCTACGCCCTGATTGCCTCGGTCTCGGTACTCATCATCGCCTGCCCGTGCGCACTCGGGCTCGCCACCCCGATGTCGATCATGGTTGGGATCGGTCGAGGGGCCATGGCGGGCGTGCTTATCAAGAATGCTCAGGCGCTGGAGCTATTCGAGAAAGTTGACACGCTGGTGGTCGACAAAACCGGCACCCTGACCGAAGGCAAGCCGCGGGTCGTCGGGGTCAGCGCTGCCGACGGCTTCGACGACGCGACGCTGATGGCGCTTGCAGCCAGTGTCGAACGCTCAAGCGAGCATCCCCTGGCCGCGGCGATAGTCGCATCGGCGCACGAACGCGGCGTGGCGCTGCAGGAGACCACGGAGTTCGGCTCCCTGACTGGCCAGGGCGTCAGTGGTCGGGTTGGGACACGCAAGGTTGTCATCGGCAATGCCAAACTGATGGAGGCAACGGACCCGACCAGCGCAACGCTCGAGAGCCGCGCCGACCAGTGGCGCAGCGAAGGGGCCACGGTCATGTACGTCCAAGTCGATGGCAAGGCGGCGGGATTGCTGGCGGTCGCTGATCCAATCAAGGCAACAACACGCGCCGCACTGCAGACCCTGAGGACAGCGGGCATACGGATCGTGATGCTCACCGGAGACAATCGCAGGACAGCCGAGGCGGTCGCGACACAACTGGGCATCAGCGAGATCGAAGCCGAGGTATTGCCCGAGCAGAAAAACGCCGTGGTGCGGCGGCTGCGAAGTGAAGGCCGAGTGGTTGCCATGGCCGGTGATGGCGTCAACGATGCGCCGGCCCTGGCTGAAGCGGACGTCGGCATCGCGATGGGCACCGGCGCGGAAGTCGCGATGCAAAGCGCCGGCGTTACGCTGGTCAAGGGCGATCTGGCCGGTATCGCACGAGCTCGCCTGCTCAGTCACGCCACGATGCGCAACATCCGGCAGAACCTCGTGCTGGCCTTTGTCTACAACGCGCTATGTATTCCGATCGCCGCCGGCGCGCTGTACCCCGCCTTCGGCCTGCTATTGAGTCCCATCCTCGCCGCCGCAGCGATGAGCCTGAGCTCCGTGTCCGTGATCGGTAATGCGCTCAGACTTCGCTGGGTCGCCCTTTGATAGCCTGCCGCATATCGGATCAGGCAATTGAGCCCGCGGGTTATTCCTTGGTTTTCAGACTTTCGTTGTTGGCTTCGATGAACGCCTTGATGTCGTCGGCCACGGTAAGCAATCGCAGCCATTGCTCTTTATAGAGTGTTACCGGAAATCTGCCCATGCCGTAAACGGACAGGGCCCCTTTCTCGCTGACCTTCATCGAAAGCTTGCCCCTACCCGTCTTCTTCAGGGCCTCGTTCTCGGCTCGCAGTCGCTCTAGTTCGGCTTGAACATCATCGGACACAGAAGGGTCTCGAATTATTGGGATGAGAGCTCAATCATACACCCGCAAGCAGCGCACAGAGCTGCCGTAAGGCCCAGATTGCGCCAATAATCGGCTTAGTCCGCCACCCTTCGATTTAGCGAGCGCAACCAGCGAGGTAAGCAGCCAGATGCCGGGCGAGGTCCCGGGCATCGGCTTCTGCACCGTTGATGAACGTGGATTTGCGGCGCCGTAGCACCGGTAGTCCCAAGGCGTACAGGCCGGGTGCCTCGGTGACGATGCCACCGTCGTGGCGCAGCTCTCCTTTTGGAGTGAGTACAGGAATATTCAGCCAGCGATAATCGGGGCGATACCCGGTGGCCCACACGATCGTGCGTATCTCGCCGCTGCGCAGGTCCAGCGAAAGCCGTGTCGATGACGGTGCCCGCGTGGGCGCAAAGCGTTCGACCGGACTGGCTTTGGAGTCGACGCCACTGTCGAGCGCCCAGGCGTCAAAGGTATCCAGCAGCCGTTCCATCTTCAGGTCGGCAAGGGCCAGCTGATTCGCGAGGCCGCCCGAAAAGAGCGCGCGCCCGTCGCGTACCGCTGCCAGTTTGCCGACGATCTCGACGCCCGCGCCGCACAAAGTATTCAGATCAAGCGTGCAATGGCCGGGCGAACCGATCAGCTGCGGCGAGGGCAATCGCCGGGCGCGCTCGAGATCTTCGATCTGATCGTAGCGCTGATTCCATACCCCGGAGCTTTCCATCCACCACAGTATGTCGCGGCCCCGATAGGTTCTTGGTAACCGCACGTGCTCGCCAACACAGAGAGTGACCGGTCTTCCGGAACGGTGGATCTCATCGGCAAGCTGGACGCCCGTGGCCGCAGCGCCGACGACGAGTACGCCCCCGGAGGGCAGTTGGTCCGCATTGCGATACTCGAAAGTCGACAGGCACTGCACCGCGTGCGGCACGGCTCGATGCAGATCCGGCACACGCGGACCGTTGTTCGCACCGGTCGCGAGCACCAGAGCGCGACAACGCAGCTCACCTCGTTCCGTCGCGAGCTGAAACCCGCCTTCGACGGACCGCGCGGAAGTGACAGCCGTATGGGTTCGTACCGGTGCCGAAGTCTCGGCGGCATACCCAGCGATGAAATTCACGACTTCGGACAGACCCATGAAGCCGTCCGGGTCGGAACCGACGTAGGCATAGCCGGGCAGCCGACTCAGCCAGTTGGGTGTGAGCAGGCGCAAAGAATCCCAGCGCTCCTGGCGCCAGGCGTTCGCCACCTCACCGCGCTCGAGCACGACGTGGTCAATGGAGTGCTCGCTGAGGACACGGCTCATCGAGAGTCCGGCGTGGCCAGCCCCGATGATGACTGTCGAGAAACGTTCTATGCCGGTATCCGCCCCACTCGCCGGAGCGGGCTCAGACGACCTCGACTGTCACGTTGGTCGGATTGGTGATGATGTCGAAAACCGCCGAACGCTTTTGAGATTGCGCCACGAGCGCTTCAATCTCCTTTTTCGACGCATCGGCATCG
This sequence comes from uncultured Gammaproteobacteria bacterium, assembly GCA_963819195.1. Classification (GTDB taxonomy): domain Bacteria; phylum Pseudomonadota; class Gammaproteobacteria; order Steroidobacterales; family Steroidobacteraceae; genus FEN-1191. The sequence goes on along the minus strand of CAWFVL010000002.1, from coordinate 106,347 downwards.
ACATGAAACGTCACCTTGATGCTGTCATAGCCGTTACGGACGTCGGCGTCGATACCAAGGATACCGGCGATATTCATCTTGCCTTCGAGCCGAGCCTCCACCGAACGCAGCTGAATGCCGCGATTCTGCGCCACCGCCGCGACGCCGGCTGTGAGGCAACTGGCGAGACCGACCAGGACCACCTCGACCGGGGTCGCGCCGTTGTCCTCAGAGGCGAAGACTGCCGGATGATCCGTCTCGAATGAGAACTCGGACTTGTGTGATTGCTCCTCTCCAAGACCCCGGAATCCCTGCACGGTCGACCGGGCATGCGTGCCGTTGAGCCATTTGCACGACGCCCGCCAGGTGAACTCGCCCGCCGCAGGCGCGTTCTTCAGCGCTTCGCGCGCCGCAAGCAGCGCATCGACATTGACACCGTTATTGACGCTGTGACCCATCTGGCTATCTCCTCTAATCGATGATTGATATCTGGGGGACGACCGGCTCCGCCCAGGCGGAGGGGTGGGCTGAGGCCGGCGACCAACTTCCAAACATAGCCTAAATCCGGCTACCTTTCGTCATCAGCCCGGTTAAGAGCTGATGTTGGACGTGCAGGAATGGCAGCCTAAGATGGCGCACCTTTGGCGTAGATGGGAGCGCTTCCTTGGAACAGCCCAGACGATTCGGCTTCGAAACCCGTCAATTGCACGCCGGCCAGCGCCCGGATCCCAACACGGGCGCGCGCGCGGTGCCGATTTTCCAGACCACGAGCTACGTCTTCGAGGATCCTGAGTCGGCGGCCGCGTACTTCAACCTCCAGGAGTATGGCAATACCTACTCCCGGATCATGAATCCGACCGTGGCGGCACTCGAAGAGCGTACCGCGAGCCTGGAGAACGGCTGCGGGGCGGTGGCATTTGCCAGCGGCCTGGCCGCGCAGGCCGCCGCGCTGTTCACGCTGCTGGAACCCGGGGACCATGTCGTCTCCTCATCGGCGCTGTACGGTGGCACGGTCAACCAGTTCAAACACGTCCTGCGCAAGCTCGCGGTCGAACTCACCTGGGTGGACCCGGATGATCTGGGCGCATGGAAAGGCGCGATTCGCGACAATACAAAGGCATTCTTCGGCGAAACCATTGGCAATCCGGGCGGCAATGTGCTCGATATCGAGGCCATCGCCCGCATCGCGCACGAAGCGGGACTGCCGTTGCTCGTCGACAACACCTTTGCGACGCCGTACCTGTGTCGACCGATCGATTGGGGCGCGGACATTGTCTTGCATTCGGTGACCAAATTCCTCGGCGGCCACGGCACCAGCATCGGCGGCATGGTCGTCGACGCAGGCAAGTTCGACTGGTCAAATGGCCGATTCCCGATCGTCGCGGCACCCTCACCCGCCTATCACGGCCTGCAGTTTCACGAGACCTTCGGCCTATACGGCTACCTGATGAAGCTGCGTGCAGAAACACTGCGCGATCTGGGGGCCTGCATGAGCCCGTTCAATGCCTTCCTGTTGCTGCAGGGGATCGAGACGCTCTCTGTGAGGATGAACCGCCATGTCGAAAACGCAACGGCAGTCGCGCGCTACCTGGAAACTCACCCACTGGCCTCGCGGGTGACCTACCCGGGCCTGCCCGCGAGCAAGTACCGAACGCTGGCTGACAAGTACCTGCCGCGTGGCGCCGGCGCCGTGTTCTCCTTTGACCTTGCGGGAGGCCGAACGGCTGGACAGGAATTCATCCGCGGGCTGACGCTATGGTCGCATCTGGCGAACGTCGGTGATGCCAAAAGTCTCGTCATTCATCCGGCCAGCACCACGCACCGGCAGCTCAGTGAAAGCGAGCTGGCGGCAGCCGGCATCGGGTCGGGAACCATCCGGCTCTCGGTCGGACTTGAAAATCTCGACGATCTGCTCTGGGACCTCGAACAGGGCTTTGCACGAGTCCGGGCGTCGCTGCCGGCGGAGCGCGCGCTATGACAACGTTCGACCTGCAGCGTTACCAGGATCCCCTGACGATTCAGCGCGTGTTGCTGAGTGCCAAGACCATCGCGGTCGTCGGGCTGTCCGCCAACGCGATGCGTGCCAGTTATTTTGTGGGCTTTTACCTGCAGCGCCACGGGTACCGCGTGATTCCGGTCAATCCCAAGGAGTCCGAAATTCTGGGGGAGCGTTGCTATCCGAGCCTGCATGAGGTGCCGGAAAAAATCGACATCGTCAACGTATTCAGGGCCCCGTCCGCCCTACCGGAAATTGCCGCACAGGCGGCCGCCATCGGTGCCGGCTGTCTCTGGACTCAATTCAGCGTGATCAATGAGGAAGGTGCACGGATCGCCGAACAAGCGGGTCTCGCGGTAATCATGGATCGCTGCATCAAGGTCGAACACGCCCGTTACGTGGGAAGAATGCACTGGCTCGGCTTCAATACGGGTCGGATCACTTCGGTGCGCGGCGCGCTGCAATAGCGGGACGGCAACCACCAGATCGGCCGTAACCCGCCACTCCTGCCGCCTGTTCAGATGGCGTCCATGCCGTATCGCTGTTTGACTTCCGCAGCGGCCGGAGATGCCAGGTAATCCAGCAGCGCGCGGGCCGCTTCTGGCTGACTACAGTTGGCGGACACCCCGCCGGCGAAAATCGTGAGCGATTGGATCGCCGGCGGCAACGGTCCAATGACCTCGACGCCTGACAGGTTCAGCAGCTCACTCAACTGCTGAAATCCCAGCTGTACCGCTCCGCTGGCAATCAGCGTCGCGACTGGCACGCCGGGAGGGGGTACAACGATACGGCCGCGGATCTCATCGAGGAGGCCCCAGCGCGCAAACATCTTTTCCAGATACGCGCCGCTCGGGCCCGTCGAATAGCTCAGGTTGCTGGCTGCGCGCACTGCCCGCTTTACTGCCTCCTCGGTAGCGATGTCGGGCCTGGGTGCGCCCGCGCGCACCGCAACTGCTATGCCCGACTTCACGAGATCGACGCGGCTGCCAGCCGACAGCTTGCCTTCCGCAAGCAGTTTGTCGATGGCATTGCTGGCCAGAACGACCAGGTCCACCGCCTCGCCAAGCTGCACGCGCTTGGCAACGTCGACGCCACCTGCGGCTTCAGTAGTGACCGCTTGTGCGGTCGCTCGCTGATACCGGGACGCAAGTTCGCCCAGCACCTCGCGAGTCGCCATCGAAGAAATCAGTTTGAGCGGCGCAGCAGGCATCTCTGACCTCGATATCCATAAGGGGGCATCGCGTCGAAATCTTAACCTGCTTCGTCAAGGCTGGCCCATGACGCGCCGGGCGAACGGAATGTGTATGGCACTACTCAGGCCTGTTATCTGCTGACAGGACCTCGCCTCGGCCGGCGGACGGCCCTCACCTTGCCGCTATTGCCACCGCCGCAGAAGAATCGATCGCCGCCATCGGACTCGAGCCCGGAAATGCCCACCCCGGGCGGCATTTCGAGGCACTGCAGCACCTCGCCCGTCCGGGAATCAACTTGCCGCAATTCACTTTTGTCGCCTTCCCAGGTGCCATGCCAAAGCTCTCCGTCCACCCAGGTGACCCCCGTGACGAAGCGGTTGGATTCAATGGTGCGCAGAACTGTTCCGGTCTGGGGATCGATCTGATAGATCTTGCGCTCCCGATAGTGTCCCACCCAGAGCGCGCCTTCGGCCCATGCGAGCCCCGAGTCACCTCCGCCGCCGGGCGCCGGGATGGTGGCGAGCACGCGACCGGTGTTCGGATCGATCTTGTGGATGCGATCCTCGGCAATCTGAAACAGATGCCGGCCGTCGAAGGCCGTTCCCGCATGCGCGGCGATATCGATCGAGCGCAGTGCCTTCCCACTGCACGGATCGAAGGCGTTCAGCTTGTCTCCGGCAGCGAACCAGACCTGCTGACCATCGTAGGTGACACCGTTCACGCGCTCGGCCCCTGGAAAGGGTCCGTACTCGCGCACAATCTCGGCCGTCGCTCGACTCATGCGGTCATCCTAGTCAATCGGCAGAGCAACCGGGAGTAACAAGGTCGTCGTGAATCCCGGAACTGTCGGCGTCAGCCATCGACGCGACCGACCGCCGCCGAATGACTGCGCCTTACCGGTTGCCGCAAGCGAGTCGAGGGAGCGCTGCACGCTGCGCTGACTCGTTCCCAGTGCGAGCGCCAGGGCCGAGCTCGACCAGGGCTCCCCGTCGGCCAGGAAGGCGAGTACCGCCGCGTGCCTCTCATCGACGGGCAGCGCCAGCACCACGACTTCGCGTGCTCGGCTCGGCGTCAGCGCAAAGCCAGTCTTCGTCGCGCTCACGCTGGCCAGCCCGCGAAGCAGCTTGCGGAGTCGCCCGATCTCAACCCGCAACCGCGCTCGGTACGATTCATCGGCACGCCTGGCATTGAATGCCCGCGCCACCAGCACGTCCCTCGGCACATCCTCGGGCCACGCTTCGGCCAGCGCGCGTGCCAGCGCCAATAACACCGGGCGTCTCACGAGCGACACCACGGCGCGCGCGTCACGCACCACATTGCGGCAGGCATCCACGACCAGCGTCCGTGAGGCCAGCAACGCTTCGACCTCCGCGAGCACCAGCAGTCGCTCTCCGCCACGCGCAATCAGGCGCGCGGCGGGCGCGTCCAGCAATCGGGATGCGCTTTCGACCTCCACCGTCAGCGCAGGAATTCCTGCGGCCCGAGCTGCGCGCTCTGCCCGCGCGAGCGCTGCGCGTGCTGTGATGGTCCTCAGACGCCGAAGCGCGATGCCTGCGACCACCAGCTCGTGGGCAGCTCGCGACGCGGGCGGAAGTGGTGCGGGGTCCAGTTCGGCGAGCAATTCTTCTGCCTCATCGAGACGCCCGATCAGAAGCAGGCGTCGGATCCCGAGATGCCGCGCGTGCGCGGCGTTCAGCCGGTCACCGTGCTGCTCAAGCGTCGCCCGCGCGGCGTCCAGTAATTCCACTGGCTGGCCCAAGTCGCGCGAGACCAGGGCAATTTCTGCCTCCGCGACGATGCACCTGGCGCGGGCCACGACCTCCCTTGGACCAAAGGCATGCGCTGCTCGCCGCAGCAGGGCCTTTGCCCGCGCGAGATCGCCGAGCTGCGCCATCGCGATGCCTCGCAGCGCGAGCGCCGGGGCGTCTTCGCGCAGTGCGATCCGCTTCAATGCGCCGACAGGATCGCCGGCCGCGAGTGCGCGCGCCGCGGCCGTGATCAGCGAGTCCATCGGAATCCTGCCAAACTTGTCACTCCCACTGTTCGACGCCCGGTCCCTATCTTACGACCGCCAACTATCGACGAGGCACACCTCAGTTACGGAGAAACGCGATGACGACACCGACGACAGCGACACGGAAGCCGGTACCGGCGGCAAAATCACAGCCGGTTGATATTTTGCACAAAGTCGGCATCGAGGCATCGACGCTGAAGGACGTCTACCAGGCATTGACCACGATCGAGGGTCTCTCAGGCTGGTGGACGAGCGACACCCAAGGTGAAAGCAAAGTCGGAGGGGTGTTGCGGTTCCGATTCCACGCTGGCGGTTTCGATATGAAGGTGCTCGAGCTTGTTCCGCACAGCCATGTGCGGTGGGAAGTAGTCGACGGTCCTGAGGAATGGATCGGCACCCAGATCAGTTTTCACCTTCTTCAGCGGGATGACTGGACGATCGTCCTTTTCAAGCACCAAGGGTGGAAGGAACCGGTGGAGTTCATGCACCACTGCAGCACCAAGTGGGCGGTATTTCTACTGAGCCTGAAATCGCTTCTCGAGACCGGTAAAGGTTCTCCCCACCCAACTGATCTCAAACTCGATAGCTGGGAATAGGCCTGCCAACCAAAGGAGAGAAACGATGATCGGGCACAAAACGGGAACACGCGATGAGTGGCGCGCCGCGAGGCTGGAACTGCTCAAGGCCGAAAAGGAGCACACGCGGCGCAGCGACGAGCTGGCGCAGAAACGGCAGGCGCTACCGTGGGTTCGGATCGACAAAGAGTACCGGTTCGACACCGAACAGGGGACGGCTACTCTGCCGGAGCTGTTCCGGGGACGCTCGCAGCTGCTCGTCTACCACTTTATGTTTGGACCCGACTACACGGCGGGATGCCCCAGTTGTTCGGCGATCGCGGATGGCTTCTACGGCTTCGCCATCCACCTGGCAAATCACGATGTCACGCTGTCGGCGGTGTCGCGGGCGCCGCTCACAAAACTGCAGGCGTACAAGCGGCGGATGGGGTGGACGTTTCCGTGGGCCTCCTCGCTCGGCAGCGACTTCAACTTCGACTTCAATGTGTCGTTCACCGAGGAGCAGCAGCGCGGGGGCAGCATCGAATACAACTATCGAAAGAACAGTCACGTGATGGACGCGACCCCAGTCCCGAAGCCGGTCGCGCAGTTTGCGGCCACGTGCGGAACCGATCCGCCCACGTACTCACGCGATAGGCCCGGCATGAGCGCGTTCGCTCTGGAAGAAGGCATCGTCTACCACACCTATTCCACCTATGCGCGCGGACTGGACGTCCTCTGGGGCATGTACCAGTGGCTCGATCGTGCCCCGCAGGGGCGCAACCAGAAGGGCGCGTGGTGGCGACGCCACGACGAGTACGACCAGCGGTAGTCCTTGATGGCTTGGATGGCAATGCCGGGACAGACCTGGCTCGGCGCGGCGGCAGCCTTCCTCGGCATGTGGGTCATGATGATGGTAGCGATGATGCTGCCATCGCTGGTGCCCATGCTGGGGCGCTACCGCCAGGCGGTTGGCAGCGTCGGCGCAGCGCGCCTGGGCCGGCTGACCGCGATCGTGGGCGTCAGTTACTTCATGGTCTGGGCCGTGCTCGGAATGGCTGTATTTCCGGTGGGCGGTCATGGACGTGCGCGCGATGGCGGTGGTGACAGCAGCCATCACGGCCGAACGTCTCGCACCGGCCGGCCGGCGCGTCGCAGGGGCCGTAGGAGCCGTCATGGTCGCGGCCGCGTTGCTGCTGATCGCGCGGGCGGCCGCACTCGGATGACTCCGGCTGCCGGATCGCCGGTTACGACGGCGCGATATGGAAAATGCGCTCCGCATTTTCATGATAGAGCTTATGACGCTGCTGCTCCGTGACCGGCGCTGCGTCCATGAACTGTACCGCCGGTTTCATGGGCTGATAGGGATAGTCGATGGCCCAAAGTACATTATCGATGCCGACACACTTGATGGCGTAGTCGAGGGCCAGGGGATCCTCTACGCCGCTGGTGGTGATGACGAAGTTGCGAAGCAGGTATTGCTTCATCGAGAGCTTTGTCTTCGGAGCGCGGCCAATCTCCTGCGCACGGCTGTTCATGAACGTAATGCGCCAGATCCAAAAGGGAATTGCTTCGCCCATGTGCCCGATGCAGACCTTGAGCTTCGGAAAAAGGTCGAACACGCCGGCCGCCATCATCCGCACTACGTGCGTACCCACCTCCACGCCGTAACCCCACATGGCCGAATCCATGCCGTAATCCTGCAGCGGACCTTTGAGACCGTCCGAGGCCGCGCGTGGGTGAATGTAGATGCACGCGTCCAGGCCCTCCGCTGCCTCCAGGATCGCCCAATACTTCGGGTCGTCGAGGTATTCGCCATGGGTATGACTATTCAGGATGAAGCCGTTGAGCTTCAGCGTTCGTATAGCCCGCTCCATTTCCCTGGCCGCGCGCTTGGGACTCTGCGGCGCGAACGCAGCCAGACCGGCGAAGCGGGTCGGTCGCGCGGCACAGATCTGTGCCATGCGGTCGTTGGCCAGGGCGGCCAGCTCGGTGGCGGTGTCGGCATCGAACATCTGCACACCCGGCGCCGTCAGCGATAGCAGGTGCATGTCGACCCCGAACTCATCCATCTCCTTCAGGCGGCGCTCTTCGGTATCGAGCAAGCCATCGAGGAAATTAAGCGTGCCGTATCCCGAGCTTTTGGCACGGTCATCGTAGATGCCGGCAACCAGAAGCTTGTCGAGGCTCGAGCTCGGCCCGCGCGCGACATCGCCCAGGGCTGCCGCGACCTCCGGAATCGACCACGCTTCTTCGGTGGCGATCTTCCTCATCTTCTTCGCCATGTCAGCCCCCTTATTCCTTAGAATAGGTCGACTCTAGCAAGCTCCGGGGGACGCGATAAGGATTCCGTCCTGACACGGAGGTGAGGATGCGTCCACTAAGGGGGAGCTATCGGTCGGCGATGTTCAGGGCATTCTGAACGGAAAGCCCACGATCAATCACTATTCGATGTCGGAGTCGAATCCCGGTGAAGGCTGCTCGCGAGGGGTTGCCGGGAACGGCACGGCATTCGTCGACATATCCATACGCCAGGGCGACCCGCAGTCCTTCAAGACCCTGCTCTTCTTTGCGTTATCGCGCAAACCCGTGGCCGGGATAGGCGATGAGGCATTTGCCACTCCAACGGCGGATTCGAATGTTCCCAATTACAAGGAAACGGACCCGTACGTGCGCAAAGGCAATCTTCAATGCATCGCCCAGTTGCACCGCTCCAAGGGCGACGGAGAGAAGCTGGTCGTTCAAACAACTGATGCTGCGATCACCGCCAAGCTCGGGGATTTATGCAACAAACTGCTTGCCGCCCGCGGCGGGAAGTGACCGCCGGCCAGCGCGTGCGCTAGGCGACGGCCGCTGCCATGAGGCCGGTCCGATCGTGGCAATTGACGTACTCGAAGCTCTGTGCCTGGTCGGGCAGAACCATGACTTCGTGCCATAGGCGCAGTTGCATCGCATCGCCCAGCGGGGCCATGACCTGCATGAACGTGCCGAAAATCGCCAGGTGCGTCGGGTGGTGCTCGGCCCACTGTTCGAGATCGCCGAGGCTTCTGAAATAGGCCTGCCCGAAGCTCCGCTCGGTCGCAGCGCCGTTACCATCGAGCACCTGCATGAAGCGGCAGGAAAAGCAGCCGATGGGCAGTCCCTGATCGCGCAGATACGTCATGCCTTCGATCAGCTTCGGCCGCACCTGTCCCAGATAGATGAGCCGCTCCTCACCCACGGTATCGCTCCAGTCCTGTCCGGAGCGAATCATGCAAACGTTGCGGCCGGGCTGGATGCGCACGCGAACCCCCTGGCGCGCCGCTGTGAGCCGGCCGGCACCGCCCTCCATTGCATCCGTCTGCGACGCGGGGATGCGATCCCGGGCGCTGCCCCAGTAGGCGTGTTCCGCGACCGGACAGGTACTCACGCGGCTCTGCAGATGGGCTGCGCCCTCTGGAAGATGCGGCGGTGAATACGCCACTTCAAGTCGATCCATGGGCGGAGCGACGACCTCGAGAAACCGTCCCAGGGGTTCGGTCTCGCGCGCCGGATCTCGCCACCAGGAGTCAAAACCGCTGGCGCGACGCCAGTCGGCAAAGATCTCCGCGTTGGGCCAATAGGCAATGACAACACGGGTGTCATAGCCGGCACCATCGTGACACTGCGCCTCGAGCCAGTAAGCCGGCGCGGGCTGCTTCTGCAGCATCGCCTTGATCGGTGCCAGCGCATCGGGCGTTAACAAGGCCAATTGCTGAGCCCCGAAGTACGCCATGACCAACGGGGCGGATCCTTCCTCATACCGGGCCATCCACGCCGGATAAGGAGCTTCGAACCCCGCTGGCATGCGATTAGGCCGGCTGCGTGGGCAGGTCAAATGCGGTGGAATCGCCGGTTCGACGCTCATAATCTCCCCCGTTACCGATGTGCTGATAATTCCATCTGCCAGCGGCGTACGCAACGGCGAACAGCACTCACATGATGAATGCGCTCCTGGTCAGTGCGCCTTCAGCGACTCATGAAATCCCGGATTGGCGAGCAGGTTGTAGTTCGCGCGCAGCATCATGTCGGAGATGGTCTCGTAATAATTCTTTGCCCGGTATGAGCGGCCGAAGTGCTCGGCCCCACCGCCGACCACTCCACTCCAGAGCTCCTTGCCCTCGTTGTTCTTGATACTAACCAGCAGCGACAGATTGCCGCGGTAGAGATCTGTCTCGGTGACGAAGAATTCACGGATTTCCCCGCTGACGCTCACGTCAGTGGCAGCGGCACCGTCCACAATGTTCAATCCTGCACCTCTCATACTGTCCCTGAGGTGCTCGGTGACATAGGAGGCGATGTTGGTCGAGGTGGTCACGATCCGTATGTTGGCGGCCTTTTCGCGATTCTCGCCGACGCTCGCCGGATTCGGACGACTGTCCGCGAAGGCATCGACGCGGATGCTCATCGTCAGCAACGGGCCACTGATATCCAGCGGTCCCATCTCCGCAAGATTCTCGGTCGGGCTCCACTTCAGCGGGATGTCCTGCAGCGGTGTGCTGTCGGAGAGGGCCGTACCGGCAAGAAGGACTGCGGCTGTAGCGGCAACAATGCGGCGGCCCATGACTGTCTTTCCCCTGGAGTGTCAGAACATTTGGCGGTAGATAATGATATAGACCGCGATGTTGTGCCATCGGTTAGACAACTGTGAGATCTTAGAAAATGCCGATGGTCGTGGTCGCTGCGTTAAAGATCGCGATGCATTGATCATCCCGCGTCGATAGCAGCCAATGGGCACCAATATGACTTTGCTGGCTGACATGGCCGCCGGGCGGCAGCGAGGCATACAGCGTCCGGGTGCCAGATCGATCCAGCCAGTAGAACCTGATCGGCTCGCCACTGCGATTCACCACGGTCAGTACCGCCGGTGCCGCAGTGGGGTTGGAGGGGAAATCAGCCTCATGCTGGCATCGCTGTGCCTCGCTGAACTTGGCACAGGGTATGACCTGGTCGATAGCGCCCGAACCATGGACGGCGCAGGCAATCGCGTAGTCGGCCGGAACCGCCTGGACGGGCACATCGGAATGCACCGGCTGCGCCGGGGGCACCACTCGTTGCGGAGGCATGGATTTCGCACCGCCAACTGCCGGACTCGCAGCGGTGGAGGCCGGCGAAGGGCGCATGACAGTCGCCGCATTCCAGATCCACAACGCCGGCACGGCGAGCGCCGCCACAGCGCAGAGCACCAGCACCAGTCCCGCATTGGCGCGAGGCGCTGTCTGCAACAGCGCCGATGGGGAGACGACGCCGCCCGGCGATGAATTGCTCCCAGTGACCACTGGGGGATTCGACAGGTAATCACGCAGCCAACCGGCGCGTTCGACGTCGAGCACGATGCGTGCGTCCGGCTGTCTCTTGTTGCGTGCAAACTGGTCCGGCGAAGCGGTCCAGACGGATACTGTTTTCAACCCCAGCAGGGCATGTATCGGGCCCCGCACCGTATCGACGTCCTGGATGCGATCGAATCGGCAGGTAGTCGAGCTTTGATAAAAGAAGCCCGCGACGGTAGTGAGAGTCCTGTCCGTCAGCAGGAACGCAAAGGTTTTGAAATGCAGAACCGATCTACCGACCAGATAGATCGCGAACAGGTATATGAATCCGGCCACCAGGTTGCCGGACATCCCGCCGCACGGCGAACCATGACACTTAAGAGTGCCGGCGCTACCCGCCGACTGAAGCAGGATCGCTACGCCGATCAGGACCAGCGCCACGGCCAGACTCGACAGCAATCCAAACCAGATCGCCCTGGCGGGAAGCCTCTGCCATGAGTCGATAGGAATCATAGACCAGCGTGCGGCCTCCGTCGTCACACTATCTTCGACTACGGCCGTGGGAGGTTGTGTGATCCTCTTAACGATTAAGACAGGCGTTGGTAGGCCGTGGATCAAACTTGGGATATACAACCGTGGATAATTGCCGGGTAGACGGGAGCACCGGATGGCTGCTGCTAGGGACGGGAAGGACGGGCTGCTCGATAAACTTGCCGCCTTTGCCAGGTGTGTCGAGAATTCCAGTGTCTACATAGTGCTGGCAATCGACAGCACGATCAGTGCTCTCGAAGAGGTGGACCAGATCGCCCGGGCGCTGACACTGAGCTGCGAAAGCATTACCGAAGAGATCTCGATGAATCCCGTGCTCGCGGGGTGCCTGCTCGACCCTGCCGGCAAAGTTTTCGATGCTCTCTCGTCGGGCCGCGAGCGGTTCAACGATCTGCTGCCCGGCCTGATTGCACAGAGGTCCGCCCTGGCGCAAATGGTTGTTCCGGATCAAGGCCAGCGCGACATTCTGATCTTTGCGTTCGAACGCTGCATTGAGTCCTTCGGCTGGGTCGTCGGCGCGGTAGGCAAGCTCCGACAGGGGATACTCACGCATGACCAGACAGAGCCAAAGCCGGACGAAAGCGGCGCCGCAGACCCTGCCTCAGGATGCTCTTTGCGGTCCGACGCTGCCTGAGCTTAGTGGCGCTGGACAGCCACTTCGGGTTTCGGAAACCACGGCACGAAGCGGCTGGTGGTTCGTTGATACTGCCGATAGGCCTCGCCGCGCTTTTCGAGCGAATGCTTCTCGGTCAAGGGAATGCCCGTGACGTTGAGCAGCAGATAAAGCATGAGCAGCGGGCACACCATAGTGATCCATCCCCACGGGGAACCCAGTGCCGCGATAAAGAAACCCCACCAGACCAGGGACTCGAAGAAGTAATTGGGGTGACGCGAATAGCGCCACAGTCCCACGTTGAGGACCGATGACTGATTCGCGGGGAGGCGCTTGAATCGTTGCGCCTGCCAGTCGGCGCACCACTCCGCCAATGTCGAACAGGCAGCAACCCCCAGGCCCAGGATCTCGACGATTCCGAGATCCGGCGCGCTGTTAAAGGACGCGAGCAGGAACGGCAGCGAGAACAGCACCGCGATCAGCGCCTGGAGTTCGAAGAACGACAGGAAGCGCCACGGTCCCGGCCATTTTTTGCGCAGCGTCTTGTAGCGGGCATCCTCGGCTGGGTGGGCCCTGCTCACCCGGATCAGTATGTAAAGCCCCAACCGCAGACTCCATGCCACGCCTATGGCGCCGAAGGCGATCCGTCGATGAGGGTCGCCATTGCCCCAAATGGCATATTGCGAAGCCAGAATCGCGATGCTCAGGGACCAGACAACGTCGAGATATCCGTAGTTATTGATCCGGACGCAGATCGCCCAGACCGCGGCGAATAGCAGCAGCATCGAGACCAGCGCTGCTGCGAGGAGAACTATCACGGCCGCCTTGTCACGATTTCTGTCACGGGGTCTGGTTGGAGGCGCTCGCGGTCTGTTGCGGCACTTTCTCAAACCGGGTGGTGTCGTACCCCTGTGTACCGAGCCGGTCCAATATCTTGCGGTAAGTCGAGTCCGGCAGCGTCTTCGTGCGCGCCATGATCCAGCCGTAGTTGCGTGATGGATGACCCACCGCGACCCATTGGTAGCCGGGATCCAGGTCGATGATCAGATATTTGACCGATACCACCTTGAAGAACCGTACCCGCCAGGTGGAATTCGAAGCCTTGTCTTCTATGGTGGCCAGGGCTGTGGCTTTGCGTTTCATAGGCGCATCGAACGACTTCTTGCGGCAGCTGAACCAGTTATCGATATCGCCATCGGGACGCAGCGCGTAGCTTTCGATGGAGTCCACGCAGTTCTTTTCCGCAAAGTAAGGAATATTGGCGATGACATACCAATCTCCCATGTACTTGGGAATATCTACATGGGAAACGGTCTGCAAAGGCTGCCTCGTCGACATACACCCTGCCGAAGTCAGAGCCAGCGCCGAAAGCAACAGTGAACCAGTCCAGCCGCGCATGAAGTTCGCCTCATTGGAGTCTTTCTCACGCGCCATCATTCGCCTTCCCGCGAGAGCCTGTCTGTAGGGAAAGCGGGCAAACGCGCCCGGGCGTGCACCCACAGGACCGGACACGCTAAGCTCAGGGCGCGATGATACCCTTGCAGTCACTTTACGAGGCAGCGGATCGTGACGAGGCGGCGTCGATGCGCGCGCTGCTGCCCGCCATGGATCCGACGCAGCGCTCGGTCGCGCTGGAGGTCGGACGCGCCTTGGTCGCCGGCGCCCGTGCACGCGCCGACGAGCGACCCTACCTGGACGCGTTCCTGCAGGAATTTGGGCTTTCCAATCAGGAAGGCATTGCGCTCATGTGCCTGGCCGAGGCGCTGCTGCGCATCCCGGACGATGCGACTGCAGATCGATTGATCGCCGAGAAGCTCGCCGGCGGTGACTGGTCGTCACATGCGGGCCGTTCGGACTCATTGTTCGTCAACGCCTCGACCTGGGCGCTTATGCTCACCGGAGGCCTGGTTGATCTTCCTTCCGAGCTGCGGCGCGATACCGGCGGCTGGTTTCGCGGACTGGCTCGTCGCGTCGGCGATCCGATCGTGCGACAGGCTTTACGGCGAGGGATGCGCATCATCGGCGGCGAGTTCGTGGTCGGTCGTACCATCGGCGAGGCACTGGCGCGCAGCGGCCGGGAGCCCGAGCTTTCCCTGTGCTCCTTCGACATGCTGGGCGAAGGTGCACGTACCGACGAGGACGCCGACCGGTATCTGGATTCCTACCGGCGCGCCATCCTCGCCATCGGCGCCGACGGCCGGAAGATAGCGGGCATCGATCCGCATGCACGATCCTCGATCTCCATCAAGCTCTCGGCCCTCGATCCCCGCTACTCGCTGACCCAGAAACACCGCGTGCGCGCACGCCTGATTCCACGCGCGCGCGAACTGGCGCGGCTCGCGGCCAGCGAGGGCCTGGCCCTGACGGTGGACGCGGAGGAAGCCGATCGCCTCGAGATCTCGCTGGAAGTCATCGAAGCCCTGGCGCGTGATGGGGAAACCTCGCACTGGCCGGGTCTGGGGCTGGCCGTGCAGGCTTATGGGCGGCGTGCGCCGGTCGTCATCGACTGGGTCGCGGCGCTGGCGCGCGATAGCGGCCGCCGCATGAGCGTGCGCCTCGTCAAGGGCGCCTACTGGGACAGCGAAATCAAGCGCGCGCAGGAGCGCGGCCTCGGCGAGTTCCCCGTCTACACGCGCAAGGTATCGACCGATGTCGCATGGCTGACCTGCGCTCGCCGCCTGTTCGCAGCCGCACCCGTCATCTATCCGCAATTCGCCACGCACAATGCGCACTCCATCGGTGCCGTGCTGGCGATGCGGCCAGCGGGCAGCCGCTGCGAGTTTCAGCGGCTGCATGGCATGGGGCGACTCATTTATGATGAGGCGCAACGCACCTTGGCCGACTTCCCGCCGGTGCGGGTGTATGCGCCGGTTGGACAGCACGCAGATTTACTGGCATATCTGGTGCGACGCCTGCTCGAGAATGGCGCCAACACTTCATTCGTCAACCGGTTCATGGACGAGCGTGTTCCGGTGGAGGAAGTGGTTGCCGATCCGATCACTCAGCTCGAGGCGCTGGCCTCGATCCCCCATCCCGACATTCCACTGCCGATAGCCCTCTTTGGTGCCACTCGTCGCAATTCGAGCGGCGTCGACTTCGGCGAGTCGCGTCACATCGATGCGCTTGAAGCCAGCGCCATGGCAGCCATCAAGACGCGCGCGCGAGGCACCGCAGTCACCAACCCCGCTGATCGGCGCGATGTCGTGGGCAAGTTCCACATGACCACGGCCGGAGATGTCACGGGCGCCATCGCCAGGGCGGTGGCCGCGCAGCCAGCCTGGAATGACACCAGCGCGAATGAACGGGCCGCCTGCCTGCTGCGCGCGGCCGATGCGCTGGAACTGGCGCGCGATCGATTCATCCCGCTGCTGGTGCGCGAGGCGGGCAAGACCCTGCCCGATGCGATCGCCGAAATCCGTGAAGCCGTGGACTTCTGTCGTTACTACGCCAGCGAGGCGCGCCGTCTGTTCAGCGAGCCCGTTGAGCTCACAGGCCCCACCGGCGAATCGAACCGCCTGCTGCTCGAGGGCAAGGGCGTCTTTGCCTGCATCAGCCCGTGGAATTTCCCGCTGGCGATCTTCACGGGCCAGATCACCGCGGCGCTGGCCGCCGGTAACTCGGTGCTCGCCAAGCCGGCCGAGGCCACCGCGCTCACCGGCGCCGCCATGATCGAGGTACTGCGGCAGGCCGGGATCCCGGCAGACAATCTGCATTACCTGCCGATGGCAGGACGTGTCTTTGGCGAGACCGCGCTGGCCGACGGCGGCCTTGCGGGCGTGGTGTTCACGGGCTCGACGGCCACCGGGCAGTGGCTCAATCGAGCGCTCGCCGGGCGTCCAGGTCCGATCCTGCCGCTGATCGCCGAGACCGGCGGCCTCAACGCGATGATCGTCGATTCCACAGCGCTATCCGAACAGGTGGTCGATGACGCGGTGAGTTCCGCCTTCCTGAGTGCGGGACAACGATGCTCGGCACTGCGGCTGCTGTTCCTGCAGGAAGAGGTCGCTGACCGCATCATCGAAATGCTGATCGGCGCGATGGACGAGCTGGTCGTCGGCGATCCGGCCCTCGCGGCCACGGACGTGGGGCCGGTCATTTCCGAAGGCGCGGCGGCCGCGCTGCTGCAACACGTCGATCGCATGAGGACCGAGGCACGCATCCTGCGCGCCTGCCCGCTCGATGAGCGCCACGCGCATGGCTCCTTCGTCGCCCCGCACCTGATCGAGTTGCGCGACCCCCGTCAGCTCACCAGCGAGCAGTTCGGCCCCTTGCTGCACGTGGTGCGTTATCGCGCCAGCGAACTCGAGCAGGTGCTCGACAGCATCCGTCGTTCCGGCTTTGGGCTCACACTCGGAGTGCAGACGCGGCTGGAATCGACCTGGCAACGGGTATTCCGTGCCACCAGCACGGGCAACACCTACGTCAACCGCAACATGATTGGCGCCGTCGTCGGTGTGCAGCCTTTCGGCGGTACTGGCCTTTCCGGCACCGGGCCCAAAGCCGGAGGCCCGCACTACCTGGCGCGCTTCGCCAGCGAACGCACACTGACCGTGAATACCACCGCGACCGGCGGGAATGCGGCGCTGCTGCGACTGGGATAGCCTTGCCGGCATGACTGAGCACTCTCGCCGCAGTTTCCTGCTCGGCAGCACGGCCGTTGTGGCCGCCGGCACGGCAATCATCCGCAGGACCGCGAGCGCCGCCCAGCCTGAATCGGCGCTGATCGAACTGAGCGCCACCGAGGCGGTGCTGCGAATGAGTCGCGGTGAACTGAGCTGCGAGCGTTATGCCGCCGCGTTGCTGGATCGCTGTGAGGCGACCCGCTCGCTGAATGCCTGGATCGCACTGGACCCGGAGCGGGTACTGGCCGCTGCGCGCGCCTGCGACCAGGCTCGCCGGGCCGGCGCCCATCCAGGCGCGCTGTTCGGATTACCGATACCGGTGAAGGACAGCGTCAACACGGCCGAGTATGCGACCACGGCGGGCACCCCGGCGCTGCGGCACTTCCATCCCGCCGAGGACGCCCCGCTGGTCAAGTCATTGAAGGCGGCCGGTGCCATCGTGCTGGGCAAGACCAATCTGCATGAACTCTCCTACGGCTGGACCAGTAACAACCTGTCCTTCGGCGCCGTGCACAATCCGTACGATCCGCAGCGTATCCCGGGCGGCAGCAGCGGCGGCACCGCCGCGGCCATCGCCGCGCGCATGGCGCCCCTGGGCATCGCGGAGGATACCGAGGGATCGATCCGCGTCCCCGCAGCATTCTGCGGCATCATGGGGTTCCGGCCGACCACGGGTCGCTACCCGACGCGCGCCTGCGTACCGATCTCGCACCTGTTCGACCAGGTGGGGCCGCATGCGCGCAATGTCGCGGACCTGGCGCTGTTCGATTCGGTGATTGCCAACGACTGGCGGCCGCTGCAGCCGACACCGCTGGGAGGGGTGCGTTTGGGGATCGTGCGCGACTACTGGTACCGCGACCTTGATCCCGAGGTGGACCGGATCACGCAGGCGGCGTTCGATCGCCTGCGGGCAGCCGGGGTCGAACTCATCGAATCCCAGCTGCCGGGATTGGGCGGCCTCATCGATCTGATCACCGAGCCGGTGCAGAACCATGATGTGCGGCTGACACTGGCGGCCTATCTGCGCGAATACCACGCCGGCATCAGCTTCGATGACCTCGTCAGACAGGCCAGCCCCGATATCCAGGCTGTCTTCGACAGCGACGTGCTTCCCGGCAGTCCTCATTTTGTTTCCGATGTCGCGTATGGCGCCGCGGTTCGCACGCACCTGCCCAGGCTGCGGCAGCTCTATCGCGATTATTTCGCGCGCACCGGGGTCGCGGCCATCGTATTTCCGGCGACCTGCGTGCCCGCGCTGCCCATCGGCTCGGAAGGGGATGTGATGATCCAGGGGCAAACGGTGCCGTTCGAAACCGCCGTCGCGCGCAATATTGCGCCCGGCAGCACGGCGGGATTACCGGGGCTGGTACTGCCGGCGGGCCTGACGGCGAGCGGATTGCCGGTCGCGATCGAGCTTGATGCGGCCGCAGGATCCGACCGCGCGCTGCTCGCCCTTGGCCGCAGCGTCGCTGAGGCGCTCGGCACGATCAGCGCACCACGGATCTGACCGTGACTGCCCCAAGGATCGCAGCGTTGCTGGCGGCCGTTCTGGGCCTGTCATCGTTGGCACCTGCGCAGACCAGTCAATCGTACGATGCCCCGCCTCCCACACCGCCCTTTACCGACTTTCGCTACCAGTCGCCGGACACCGCGCATCACATCACGGCCGCGGATTTGCCGGCACCGTTTGCCACCGACTCGGCGCGCAATCCGGCAACCGTGGTGGCCCGGCCGCCTGAGGCGTGGCCGAAGGCACCGCCAGGCTTTCGGGTGGATCTATTCGCCTCGGGACTCAAGGGTCCACGTGAAATCCGCGCCGCGCCCAACGGCGATCTGTTCGTAGCGGAGACCAGTGGGGGGCAGCTGCGAGTATTCCGC
This sequence comes from uncultured Gammaproteobacteria bacterium, assembly GCA_963819195.1. GTDB lineage: Bacteria > Pseudomonadota > Gammaproteobacteria > Steroidobacterales > Steroidobacteraceae > FEN-1191. The sequence goes on along the minus strand of CAWFVL010000002.1, from coordinate 87,661 downwards.
GGTACAGGCCCTGGCGGCGCGGCGCAGCACTCATCGATCTTCGCCACCGGACTCAACCAGCCCTACGGCATTGCGTTCTTCCCGCCCGGTCCCAGCCCCCGCTGGATCTACATCGGCAGCAATGATGCAGTGGTGCGTTTTCCTTATCGTAATGGCGATCTTAAGGCGCGCGGCGCGCCTGAGCACATCGCCGATCTGCCTTTTCCCGGCGGACATCCGACGCGCGATCTGCAATTCTCGCGCGACGGCCGGACTCTGTACGTCGCGGTCGGATCACGTTCCAACGCGGACGATCCCGACCTGGTGCCGGACGAGCATTTCCGCGCCGATATTCTCGCCTTCGATCCCGACGGCAGGCACCGTCGCATCTTCGCCTCGGGCATCCGCAATCCCGCCGGCATCACGATCGATCCGGTCAGCGGGGATCTGTGGTGCTCGGTCAACGAGCGTGATGGACTGGGCGACAACCTGGTGCCCGACTACATCACGCGCCTGAAGCCCGGCGGCTTCTACGGCTGGCCCTGGTGGTACACCGGGGCTCACCAGGATCCGCGCCACGCCGGCAAGCATCCCGAGCTGGCCGAACGCGTTGTCATCCCGGATGTGCTGCTGCAGCCCCATAACGCGTCGCTGCAGATTGCCTTCTACGAAGGGAGCAGCTTTCCCGCCTCCTACCGCGGCGATCTGTTCGCGGCCGAGCACGGCTCATGGAACAAGAGCGTTCGCACCGGCTACGAGGTCATCCGGATTCAGCTGCATCAGGCCGATCAGCCCAGCGGCGACTACGAAGACTTCCTGACCGGCTTTGTACTGCCGAGCGGGGAAGTCTGGGGTCGCCCCGTGGGCGTCGCCGTCGCGCCCGATGGCGCGCTGATCGTCACGGACGACACCTCCAACTCGATCTGGCGAGTGGCCTACATCGGCCACTAGCCATCGACCGGCGGCCGCGCCTACATGCGCTGCGCCCGGTTCTCCTGCTCCGACCCCTTGCCTCCGATCAGTTCCGGGTTATCCATTTCGGTCAGCTCACTCGCGGCATCGTCGGTCGCGGTCTCCTCCGTGGAGGCAGAGAGCCCCGCGGATACGTGCGATCTATCCAGCGCCGCATCGGCGCGCGCCGGCAGTCCCGGCCGGTGACCGTCGATCCGGCTTTCGATTTCCTGCCACAGCGCTGCGTAAACCTGGCCGGCGGCACTCGCGGGCGCATATGCCGGCAGCGGCGCGCGGCGCAGCGACATGCGCTCGATCTCGCTCCAGTACGGAATCTCGGTCGTCAGCAGTTCTGGAAACTGCTCGCGTGCGCTGGCGATCATGTCCTGGTGCAGCGACTTGCGCCGATCGACCATGGAGAAGAACGGCAGCACGGCAAGGTCGGTCCAGTCATTGTCGATGACGAATTCCTGCAGCTGCGTGAGCATGCGCACCGACAGCGGTGAGGGCAGGATCGGTACCACGATGGCATCGGCCGCGCGCAGTACATTCTCGGACAGCAGCGAGATGCCGGCCGGGCAGTCCAGCACCAGCGTTTCATACACGTCGCGCAGCGAGCGGCTCATGCGAAGCAGGCGTTCCGTCGGATGCTTGCGCTCGCTCAGATGCACGTCGAAATTGCGGTAGGAGAAGTCCGAGGGCAGCACATCCAGGCGCTCGTAACCGCTCGGAACCAGCAGCTCCGGCAGCTCGCGCTTGCCGGTCACGAGCTTCTTGGCCGATGACTGGCCGCTCGGATCACAGCGCAAGGTATAGGTTGCCGCGCCCTGCGGATCCAGATCCCACAACAGCGTGGCCTGACCGCCGACCGCGCACAGATACGCGAGATTCACGGCTGTCGTGGTCTTGCCAACGCCACCCTTGATATTGGTAACTGCGACAATTTTCATGTTCGTGACACCATTTAAAAGATCCCCCGTTAGCGGAAGTATGCAATTGTTCCGTTGCGGCGCCCATTCCCCGCGCGCAATTCATCAATCGAAGATGAGTCTCGGAAGATAACAGGACACCACCCAATTTGGCAGGTCAACGATCTCGCTGATGCGCAGGTCGGCGCACACACTGCAGAGCATGTACGCATGCTCCGGACTCATGTGGTGCTGCCGGCTGATCAGATCGATCATGCCGCGCACGGCATTCCTGGCAGCCTCCATCAGATCCGGTCCAATTCCCGTCGTGACCTCGTAGCCCTTGCCGTCCAGGTGCCGGGACACCGGTCCGTGCGTGACGAAGCGCGGGAAACGCAGATTCGCGTCCTTGATGAGCTCGAATTTCGCGCTGACGCTCATCGGTGATTCAATGGCCGTGCCGCAGACCTCGCCATCTCCCTGGGCCGCGTGCGAGTCACCGATAGAAAACAGCGCGCCTGCGACCTGCACCGGCAGGTACAAGTCGACGCCTTCGGTCAGATCGCGAATATCCATGTTGCCGCCGGCATTGTGCGGCGGGATGGTGCTGTGCGCGCCGGGCGCTGCCGGCGCCACGCCGATCGTGCCGCAGAATGGCTTCAGCGGCACGCGCGCGCCGGGGCCGTACAGGGCAGGCGTGGCGAAGCTGCGATCGTACGACCACAGGTACAGCGCCGGCTGCGTAAATTCCTCGGCCAGCAGGCCAAACCCCGGCACGATGGCGGTCCATGCCCAACCGGAAGACTCGAAACCCAGCAGCGTCACCTTGAGCGCATCGCCAGGCAGCGCGCCGTCCACGTATACCGGTCCGGAAATGGGATTGATGCGATTGAAATCGAGCTTGGGAATATCGGCCGCGGTGGAATTCGGGCTTAGCTGGCCGTTGGCGGCATCGATGTCCCGGAATTGAACGGTGTCCCCCGGCGCGATCGTGATGGCGGGGACGCGGGAATTATCCCAGTTGAGCTGCTGGTGATGGGCGTGGACGGTAAAGCTAAGGCCTCCGCTGAGCGGACCGTCTGTCATGGAACGCGGCATTCCGAAGTGGCGAAGCTCGCAATGTACCGGATTGCAAGCTCGCCGCCGCGAATATTTTTCGCCGCCGCTCAGCCGGCGGCGGCTTCGGGCGCGGGCGGATCCTCGAGTGACAGCGTCGACATCTCGCGGGTGCTGTTGAGCTTGATATTCAGTCGCAGTTCGTTGGCGGAGTCGGCGTTGCGAATGGCTTCGTCGTACGAAATGACGTCCTCATTGAAGAGTTCGAACAGCGAATGGTCGAAGGTCCGCATGCCCAGCTCGCGCGACTTCTGCATGATCGGCTTGATCTCCTGAAATTCGCCCTTGAGCAGCTTGTCCGCCACGATGGGCGTGTTGATCAGGATTTCGACGGCCGCGCGCCGGCCCTTGCCGTCGGTGGTCTTGACCAGTCGCTGCGAGATGATGGCGCGCAGGTTGCTCGACAGATCCATGAGCAGCTGCTTGCGTCGCTCGTCCGGGAAGAAATTGATGATGCGGTCGATGGTCTGGTTGGCGCTGTTCGAATGCAGCGTGCCCAGGCACAGGTGTCCGGTATCGGCGAACGCGATCGCATGCTCCATGGTCTCGGCATCGCGAATCTCGCCGATCAGGATCACGTCAGGCGCCTGCCGCAGGGTGTTCTTGAGCGCGTTGTGCCAGGAATGGGTATCGATCCCGACTTCCCGATGGGTGATCAGCGACTGCTGCGACCGATGCACGAACTCCACCGGATCCTCGACGGTCACGATGTGGCCGGCCGATGACTTGTTGCGGTGATCGATCATGGCGGCGAGCGAGGTCGACTTGCCCGAGCCGGTGGCGCCGACGACCAGCACCAGGCCGCGCTTGGTCATGACGATGTCTTTGAGGCTCTCGGGCAGGCCGAGCTTGGTGAAATCCGGTATCTCGTTGGCGATGGTGCGGATCACCATGCCGACGTTCTGCTGCTGCATGAAGACATTGACGCGAAACCGGGCCACGCCCGGCAGCGAGATCGCGAAATTGCATTCCAGGTCGCGCGCAAACTCGTCGCGCTGGCGCTGATTCATCAGCGCATTGGCCAGATCGCGCGACAGTTCGCTGGTAACCTTCTGGTTGGTCAGCGGCTTCAGCGCACCCTGCAGCTTCATGGCAGGCGGGAAATCCTTGGACACGAACAGGTCCGAACCGCCCGCGCCGCTCATGGCGGTCAGGAGCTTGTTGATGTAGGCCTTGGCCTGTTCTTCGGTGAGACTGGGCATCGTTTCTCCAATGCCCCCCCAAGCGTAACGGAAGCGCCACGCCGCGGACCGTATTGCGGTCACAGTATCGGCGCTTCGAGCAGACAGCCGAATTCGCGCGCGAAATCGACCGAGACGCGTGCGTGCACGGCTCCCTGCTGGTCAAAAAAGCGCTGCGTGCCGCGCAGGCCGAACACCCCTTCGTGCCAGATATTCGGATGGATGTAGAGGCCTTGCCCGCCGTCGAAGCGGAAGCAGACGAAGCGCTGCGGGGTCACATCATCGCCGGGGCGTGCCAGCGGCACGTAGAACGGTCCGCGATCCAGCGGAAAGAACAGTTGGCCGCCGTCCGGATGGTAATTCGCATGCCAGAGCAGCATGCGGCGCGGCGCTTCGGCGTGATCCGTGCGCGCCGATTCCGGCGGCCGTGCGTAGGCCAGGATGTAATGGCCGTCGACCGCCTCGTTGCGTCCATAGAGAATGTCGCCGCGCCACTCGCTGATGAACACCCCCTCGGTGGTGCCGCCCTGATCGCCGGTGTCGGCATCCACCGGTCGCGTCCCGAGTGCCGGCCAGCGAACGATCTCGATGCTGCAATCGGAGGGGTCGTCGACCAGGCGGCCATAGCCATCCAGTGCCGCGGGAGTGGCATCGACCACCGGCATCACGATGCGAGCGAGTCCGGGTGGAAGATCCGGGTTCAGATAGTCGATCGGTGCCGTCGAATTCATGAGTGCTTGGAACTCATCGGTGCTTCAGGTGCCTCACTGCGTCGCATCGGCCGCCAGCCGACTCTGCAATAAATCCAGTGCCGCCGCATCTTCGATGGCACGCAGGCCCGGATGCGCGTCGATGACCATCCAGCGGCCCTGCTCCAGCGGCTGCCATCCCGGCGCATCGGCACAGTCGGGCCTGCCGGAGCGGGCGAAAGCGATCCAGCAATCATGCAGCGCCCGTCCCACACGCTGATCCGCATCGCTCAGGAAGGAGGTCGGCCAGTTCTCGAACACAAAGGGAATCTCCGAGCCGTGATGGGCCCCCGCGCGGCGGCCGCGAAGCACATTCATCACATAGGCGAAGCGGTATAAGTAGACCGGCGCCCCGGCCCGGGCGGCAGCGGTTGCGACGGCTCTCGCCGGCCCGGCGAAGTAGCCATCGCGAAGCAACAGCCTCGCCAGCGCGTTGTCATCGCCGCTCTGCGCTCCATACAGCGCCTTCAGCTGCTCCAGATCGGCGGCGTTGAGCTGCGTGAACATACCCTCCGCTTTGGCGTCCGGCCCCAGCAGCGACCCCTCTTGATCATTCGTGCCGATGATCAACGGCAGCACGGCCACATGCTGTTGCGCGAAGGCGCTCATCCGCGTCTGCATCAGCAGCTGACCGTCGACGACCGGTCCCCAATGCGTTTCCGGCTCGGCATCGGCCAGCGCCGCAGGGGCGGACCATCCGCCGCCAGGGGATTCGGCGATGGCGCGCTGGAACAGGCCGCGAGCCGGCGGCGCGGTCATCAGTGCGAGGATGTCTCCGGCTCCCGATGACTCGCCGAACACAGTGACATTGTCCGGATCGCCCCCGAATGCGGCCGCATTGTCGCGCACCCAGTGCAGGGCGGCGATCTGATCCCACAGCCCGAAATTGGCGTGGCCGTCCTTGCCCCGAAAACCGAACTCGCCCAAACGGTAGTTCATTGATACCAGTACCACGCCATCACGCGCGAAAGCGGCGCCGTCGGTATATCGGTCTGCGGAGGAGCCGGACACATTGCCGCCGCCATGGATCCAGACCATGACCGGCGCCTGCTTCGCTTTCTCGGGTGCCCAGACATTCAGATAGAGACAGTCCTCGCTCAGCTTAGCGGCAGGTCCATCCGGCGGTACATTGCGGGGCGGCTCGGACTGCATGCAGGAGGCGCCGAATGCGGTCGCGGGACGCTCGGCCTGCCAGGCGACAGGCGGCTGCGGCAATGCCCAGCGCAGCGCGCCCACCGGGGCTGCGGCGTAAGGAATGCCCTTGAAGCTGGCGACGCCATTGGCGGTCGTCCCTACCACGACACCCTCGTGCACCCTGATACGGATCGCTCCCGCGCGGGCCAGCCGCAGTGTCACCAGGATGGCCACGGCCAGCAGACAGATCACTCCGAGCCCCAGCAGCCAGCGGCGCATCCGACTCTCCATCCGCAAACATAGTAAGCTATGCGTATCATATGCCCGGCACATCGGCAACTCCAGATCCCATCGCGTTTGTCGCGCGCGCGGTGTTGCGGCTGGGTCGGCGCTTGCGCAGTGAACGCCCGGCCGACTCCGTCAGCCTCTCGGCCCTGGGTATCCTTGCGACGCTGCGCCGCCGCGGTGCATTGCTGGCAGTCGATCTGGCGGCCCTGGAGCGACTCAAGCCCCAATCGCTGACACGGCTTTTGGCGGGCCTGGAGCGCGCGGGCTTCATCGAGCGTCACCCCAGCGCGCTCGATGGTCGCGCACGTTCCATCGCGCTCACCGCCCGGGGACGAGCCATCCTGCGGCGCGATCTCGATGCGCGCCGCGAATGGCTCGAAGGCGCCATCGCGCGTACGCTCTCGAGCAGCGAACAAGACCAGCTCGTGCGGGCCGCGCAGCTTATGCTGAAGGTGTCCGAGGACGCCGGTTCGACGGACTCGCGCACGGAGATGGCATGAGCACGGTTCTGGTGACGGGTGGCTCGGGGTTCATCGCCGGACACACCATCCTGCAGCTGCTGGCCGCCGGTCATCGCGTGCGGACCACGGTTCGCAGCGCGCAACGTGAAAGCCCTTTGCGGGCGACGCTCAGGTCCGCCGGTGCAGCCGCCGGCTTCGATGCCGCGTTGAACGTCCACGTCGCCGATCTGCTGGACGATGCCGGCTGGGCGCCGGCGGTCAGCGGCTGCGACTACGTGCTGCATATGGCCTCGCCCTTCCCGCTCGGCATCCCCGCGCATGAGAACGATCTCATCGCGCCGGCGCGCGAAGGCGCGCTGCGAGTGCTGCGCCTGTCCCGCGAAGCCGGCGTCCGGCGCGTGGTGCTGACTTCCTCGTTTGCCGCCATCGGTTATGGGCAGCCGCCGCGGAGCGCAGCCTTTACCGAGGCGGACTGGACTGATCCCACAGCACCGGGGCTCACGGCCTACGTCAAGTCCAAAACGCTGGCCGAGCGTGCGGCCTGGGACTTCATCACCCGTGAGGGCGCGGCCCTGGAGCTGTCGGTTGTTAATCCGGTGGCCGTATTGGGTCCGGTGCTGGGTCCGGACTTCGCGACTTCGATCCAGCTCGTCAAACGCATGCTGGACGGGGGCATGCCCGGCTGTCCGCGCCTGAACTTCGGCGTGGTCGACGTGCGGGACGTGGCCGATCTGCACCTGCGCGCCATGAACGATCCGGCCGCCCGCGGTGAGCGCTTCCTGGCGGTGGCGGGCGATTTCATGTCCCTGATCGAAATCGCCGACCTGCTGCGGGATCGCCTGGGCGAGGTGGCCCGAAAGGTGCCGCGACGGCAACTTCCCGACTGGGTGGTGCGGGTTGGTGCCCTGTTCAATCCGGCAGCCAGGCAGATTCTGCCCGAGCTTGGCAAATTCAAAAATGCCACCAATGAGAAGGCGCGCCGCGTGCTGCACTGGGCACCCAGGTCGAATGCCGAATCGCTGCTTGCAACCGCTGATAGTCTCGTGCGCCTGAACCTGGTCAAGAACAACGAGGGCAACACAGCATGACTGGCAAATACAGCTCGACCGGACGGTTGGCGGCGCTGCTACTGGCACTCGCATTGATACGCATGACGCCCTCGATTGCGGCAGCGAAGCCCACCGACTATCCGGCGCCGAAGCCCGCCTTCTCGGGACAAACGCGGGCAGCGCCGCCGAAGGCCGCCTCGAATGTCCATGTCGAAGTACTGGTGTCGGGCGCGCTGAACAACCCCTGGGCGCTCGCCTTCCTGCCGGACGGCAAACTGCTGGTCACGGAAGTGTTCGGCGCCATGCGCACCGTCGACAGGAATGGCGTGGTCTCGGCGGCTATCGCCGGAGTGCCTGGCGTCAAGGCCATCGCTGGCCTGGGTCTGCAGGATGTCGCGCTCGACCCGGACTTCGTCCACAACCGCACCCTTTACTTCACCTACTTCGCGCCCCCACCGGGAGAGGATCCGGCCATCTGGCCCAATGAAAAACCGGGCAGCAGCTTGAGCGAGCGGCGCCGCAAGCCCTTCGGCATCGAAATCGTCGCCCGCGCTCGCCTGAGTGACGATGACAAGCGGCTCGAAGCGGTACGCACGCTGCTCGAGGGCGTCGAACGACGCATCGCCATCGGCGCGGATGGGACACTTTTCATCGCCGGCTCGGATCGTTACCGGCTATACGACTCCACCGGTGGCGGGCCGGACCACGAGATCAATGATCCGGATGTACTGCGCAATCTCACCGGGCGGGTCGCGCACATCAACACCGATGGCACCATGCCCGCCGACAATCCGTTCCTGGGCGAGGCCACGGTGGCACCCGACACCTGGTCCTACGGCCACCGCGATCCGGAAAGCCTGAGTATCAACCCGGCAACGGGCGAGCTGTGGCTGGCAGAGCACGGCCCCATGGGCGGCGATGAGATCAATATCGTCCACGCGGGCCACAACTATGGCTGGCCCAATGTCTCCTATGGCCGCCAGTACACCGGTGCGCCCGTGGCCAGAGGTGCCGCAGCCAAAGAGGGCATCACCGCCAAGGCCGGGACCGAGCAGCCGATCTACTATTGGTATCCCGATGTCGCCCCCTCGGGCCTGATGTTCTACACGGGTGATCTGTTCCCCGCCTGGAAAGGCAACGCCTTCCTAGGGTCGCTTGGCGAAAACTGCCTGATCCGCCTGGTACTCGATGGCAGCAAGGTCATAGCCGAAGAGCATCTGCTGCTGGATCGCAAGCAGCGCGTGCGGGACGTGCGTCAGGGCCCGGACGGCGCCGTGTATCTGCTCACCGACGACGGCATGCTGCTGCGGCTGACGCCTGGCGCCTGACCAACCGCGCCCTCAGGAGAAGCTCGCGCGCTGCGCCGGGGCAGCGTTCGGTTCCAGTTCCGCAAACCGCTGTACCAGCCGTGAAATCAGGCTCGCGCGCGTGGATTCACGGCCCGCGGCATCCGGGGCCTGGAATCGCAGTTCAAGCTCGGCCGTCGCCGCTTCGACCTTGGTCAGGAAGCAGCCTCTGACAGCCTTCTCCCCCACGACTTCCGTGGCCACGGCGATCGCCAGCTTGCGAACGGCTTCCAGGTCCGCATCGCGGTTCACACGCAGCAGGATGGAGCTCATCAACGGCGCATACGTAGAACTTAGATTCAGCATCACCTGGCTGGCGGCAACACTGTTGGGCAGCACCACCAGCCGTCCATCCGGGGCACGCAAGGTGGTATAGCCCAGCGAGATAAGCTCGACCACGCCGATTTCGGTGCCGGTCGGTGTAGCAACCTGCACCGTATCGCCCAGCCGGAAGGGTTTGTAGATGGTGATGGAGATGCCCGCCACAAGATTGCCGAGCGTGCTTTGCGCGGCCAGCCCGATCACCACCGAGGCCACGCTGGCTCCCGCCAGCAACGCGGTGCCCATGGAGCGCAGCATGGGGATCAGGTGCGCGTAGAGAATGAGCATGATCACCCAGATGAGCGCCGACCCAAACTGCTGGATGAAGCTCATCGTGGTGCGGTCGATCTGACCCTGTCGCGTCATCGCCGCGTGCACGGCGACGCGCAGGATGCGCGAGAACAGCATCGCCAGCAGGGTAAACACCACCAGGTATACCAACGCCCCGATCAGGGTATCGGGCTTGAACACCGACAGCATGTCGTGCTCGCCGACGTGCAGGTCGCGAACGGCGGAATCTTCGGCGGTCATGGCTCAGCTCAGCTCCGGTCTTGATGCCGCCATGATCCCACATGCCACCTGGCACGGATCAGTTAACTCCTGTCAGCACTGCCCTACTTCGCCGCGTGCGCGCGCCGGTCCGCGAGCGCCTCGGCCACACTGGCCATGAACTGGGCCCGCGGCGAGCCGATCCCCTGCGCGGTGAGGACTTCGCGGACCGCCGCGGACGCCCCGGTTATATAGAGTGCGGCATTCTGGCGATGCGCCTTGCGCATGAAACCCTCAATGGTCGCGGCTGCGGTCGAATCGATCAGCGGCACGGCCGAGAAGTCGATGACATACGCTTTGGGGTGCTCGCCGATACGGTCCAGCGCTGCGGCCACCGTGGCGGCGGCACCGAAAAAGAACGCGCCGGAGATGCGATAGATGATCACATCCGGGTCGGTTGCCAGCGCAGCATCATAGGGGCGGCGCTGACCATCGGCGGCATCGGCAACATCTTCCTCCACCGTGAAGCCCGGCCGCTCAACTTCCACGGCCTGGGCCATGCGATGCAGGAACAGCAGCACACCCAGGCCGAAGCCCACGAGAATCCCCTGTGTCAGATCGCGGAACACCACCAGCAGGAAGGTCGCCATCAATACCAGCGCATCGCCGAAGGAAGCGCGCAGCAGCGTCAGGAACTGATGCTTCTCGGCCATGTTCCAGGCCACGGTGCACAGCACGGCGGCCAGCGCTGCCAGCGGAATAAAACTCGCCAGCGGCGCGGCGACCAGCAGAAACAGCAGCAGGAAGGCCGCGTGGATCATGCCGGAGAGCGGTCCGCGCGCACCCGCGCGCACGTTGGTTGCGGTCCGGGCGATGGTGCCGGTGACGCAGAAGCCGCCGAACAATGCCGATGCAATATTGGCCGCGCCCTGGCCCACCAGCTCGGCGTTCGAGCGATGGCGGCGCCCCGTCATGCTGTCGGCGACCACGGCGCACAGCAGACTCTCGATGCCGCCGAGCAGCGCGAAGGACAGCGCGGCTGGCAGCATCTCGGCAAGCATGGCGAAGGTCCAGACTGGCATATGCGGTGACGGCAGTGATCGCGGAATGCCGCCGAATCGGGTGCCGATCGTCTCCACCGGCATGTGCAGCCACCACGATAGAAACGCTGCCACGATGACGGCGATCAGGAACGCCGGCCAATGCGGCCTGAACCGGCGCAGCACCACCACGCAGGCCACCGTCGTGCCGGCGAGCGCCACGGCCGGGGCGCTGAGAGTCGCATGCGCGGACCACAAGGCTTCGAGCTTGGGAACCAGGCTACTGGGCTCGGGCGCGGACAGGCGTAATCCCAGCAGATCCTTGAGCTGGCTGGCGAAGATGATCAAAGCGATGGCCGCCGTGAACCCTACGGTCACCGGGTACGGAATGTATTTGATGAAAGTGCCAAGACGCAGGAATCCTGCGGCCAGCAGGATGATTCCCGACAACAGTGTGGCGAGTATCAGGCCATCGACGCCATGTTGAGCGGCCGTGGCGGCGACCAGCACGATGAAGGCCCCCGCCGGGCCGCCGATCTGGAAGCGGCTGCCAGCCAGTGCCGAGACCACGAATCCACCCACAATGGCCGTGTAGAGACCCCGGTCGGGTGTCACGCCTGAGGCGATCGCGATGGCCATCGACAGGGGCAGCGCAACCACCGCCACGGTCATGCCCGCGATCAGGTCGGCCCTCAGATCCGAGAGGCCGTAGCCCTCGCGCAGAACCGTAACGAGCTTAGGGGTGTAAAGCTCGGCGAAGGTCGGCTGCCCGCGGGCGGTGGACATGCCGCGAGTCTAGAGGAACGTCATCAGACGCCTGCGATAAGTCGTAGGTCGCGCACGGCTCCCCCGGCCAGCGCCGCCAGTGCCGCCTGGTAGGCCGCACTATCGTGAACAGCCTTCGCCTTATCGACGGATTCGAATTCGATTATCACCGTACGCCCGGCCACGCCGGCCTCGTAGGCATGAGCCGCTGTGCCGCGCGCCAGAAACCGCCCGCCGCCCTGCTCGATGGCCGGCCCCGCCAGCTTGGCGTACGCGGCCAATTTGGCGGGGTCAGAGACCTCGCGATAGCAGGCAATCCAGTATCCCTTGGCCATGTACCCACTCCCGCATCGTGCTGATGAAAGGGCGATTCTATCGTGCGCTAGGGATCGACGGCTTCGAAATGTGGCGCTTCCGCCGGCGTCAACGCCCGCAGCAGCCCCGGACCAAATCGACGGCCATGGGCGTATTCACTGATCAGATTGTCGTCGGTAATCACCACCGCATTCGCATGCTGCCGCGCAATGAAGTCGCCGACCGGCTCGAGCCTGGCGTCCGCCAGCAGCGCGGCCACGCTGCCGGCTGGCGCGCCAATGGGCGAGAAGAAATTGCCATCGGGCCTGCGAATGGCGCCCAGCCGGCTGACATTCAGAAGCAGAGGCTGATCCGAAGCGTAGACGAAGTTGGTATAGCGATATGAGTAAGGGAAAACCGCCTCTGCCGTGGCCAGCACATCGAAAGAGCCGGTGCTGTTGACCACCAGGATTCCGCCTGCCTGCAGGTGCTGCCGCACTTCCGTGAAATACTCCCGCGACACCAGATTGCCCGCGTTCGCGCGCCAGTAGAAGGTCGTGTTCTGGATGATGGCATCGAAGCGGGCTTCCGGATGGCGTCGTAACCAGCGGCGCCCGTCATCGACGTGAATGTGGATTCGCGGATCGTGCAGCAACGGCGCCAATTGCGGGTAGTAATCGCGAATCAGCTCCATATAGGCGGAATTGATTTCGACTACATCGATGCTCTCGACGCCAGGCACACCCTCAATAGCCCGAACCCAGGCGCCGGTGGAAAGGCCGACGAACAGCAGGTGCCGCGGCTCCGGATGCAACAACGCCAGCAGATACAGTCGTTCCAGCCGGTTTTGATTGGCATCGACGTTGATCGATGCGATCCCATCGTAGACATTACCGCCGAACACATAATCCCCGTCAGGAGTCGAGGTCGTATGCACCACGCCATGTCTATTGGCAATGAAATGATTCATCGAGCGGCCATTGGCGGCGAACGTCACCAGCGAACCCGGCCGGGGCAGCATGAGCCAGGAGGCAGTGAGGCTGCAGAGCGCCGCAGCCACCGCGGTGACCGCCAGCAGCGCCGGCTTTGCCGCCTTCAGAACGCACAGCGCAGACCCCAGCAGGCACGCGGCACCCGATATTTCAAAACACTCATCGACACTCAGGTAGTCGAGTGCCACGAAGCCCGTGAGCATCGGCCCCGCCGTGGCGCCCAGGATATTGCCGAAGTAGATGCGCGACATGGATCTGCCGACACGGGGCCCCTGGCCCTTGGAGCCGAGATGGTGCGCGATCGGAAACAGCGTGCCCTTCAGACCCGCGTTGAGCATGATCATGGCGGCGGTGAGTCCCAGCTCCGTATCGACCCCGCTCATGACCCTGGCGATAAACACCGGTGTGAGCACGTCCACCAGCGCCGCGGCGCACAGCAGCATGCCGGCGGCCGCGTAGAGATTCCTCACTCGCCCGCAGATTCGCTTGCCGAGCGCCGCGCCGAGCGCAATACCAACCAGATAGCACACCAGCACGAACGAGAAAGCAGGCGGCAAGGTCTGGTAGGCGAAGCCCACCGTGCGCACCCAGACGATCTCTTCGCTGAGGCTCAGGAATCCGATCAGGAATGACAACCAGAAGGGCATGCTAAACATGGCGCGCCCTCAGGCTCAATCCAACCCCTGCAGCCACCGCAATATTCAGGCCCACGGCAATGTAAATCGTGGCATTGAGCCCAAGGTAATACAGGGCGACGAACCCGGTGAAGCCCGCGCCCAGCGCGGCGCCCAGTGTGTTGGCGAAGTACAGCACGCCCACCGACTCGCCAATGTTCTGATACAGCTGCATCACCCGCCGAACGAGTATTGGCAGGGTTGCGCCCATCAACAAGGTTGGACACAACAGCAGACCGAAATTGGCCGTGACGGTGACGATCAGCGGCGCATTGACGGTCGCACGGCTGACCAGGTGGATCAGGAAAGGACTGATGGCACCAAATGCGGCGGTAGCGGCTTCAATGCCTGCAAATAGCTGCAGTGTCCGATCGGGGTAACGGTCGGCGAGTTCTCCACCCACCAGCGCCCCCAGACCCAGGCCGAACATGAACGTCGACACGATGATGGTTACCGATTCGATGTCGACACCCACCGACTCGAATAGTAGCCGCTGCCAGCAGATCTGATAGATCAGTGCTGCAGCGCCCGAGACCAGGAACAGCAGGATGACCCGGTAGTAAATACCGCGATTCACGCGCGGCAGTGTACGCCATGAATTGCGGTAGGATTCGGCCATGCCTTCACCCACCGACCCCAACTGGCCCGAGATCCCGCTGGCAGCATGGAAGGACACCTGCTCTACGCTGCAGCTGTGGACGCAGATCGTCGGCAAGATCCGGCTGGCGCAGACGCCCTGGTTGAATCACAGCTGGCATGTGCCGTTCTATCTGACCGCGCGCGGACTGACCACCTCTCCGATTCCGCACGGTGTGCGGCTGTTCGAGATGCAATTCGATTTTCTCGACCACGTACTGCGCATCGATACGGCTGAGGGCTCCCGGCGCAGCATCGCGCTCAAGCCACAGACGGTCGCCGATTTCCACGGCGCCGTCGTGGGCGCGCTGGCGGACCTGGATCTTTCGGTAACGATTACCGATTACCCCTGCGAGATCGCCGATGCCCTCGCCTTCAGCACCGATCGCGTACATGCCGCCTATGATGGCGTCCACGCGCAGCGCTTCTGGCGCGTGCTGCTGCAGGTCGATCGGATCCTGAAACGGTTCCGGACGGGATTCATCGGCAAGGCCAGCCCGGTGCATTTTTTCTGGGGCAGCTTCGATCTGGCGGTCACACGATTTTCCGGGCGGCGCGCACCGCTGTTCAAAGGCAAGGCCCCCGGAGTCTCCGAGGCAGTCATGCGCGAGGCATATTCCCACGAGGTCAGCAGCGCGGGCTTCTGGCCGGGAGGGGCGGCGCTCGACTATCCGGCCTTCTACTCCTACGCCTACCCGGCACCAGCGGGTTTCCGCGATGCAAAGGTGCAGCCTGCCCAGGCGTTCTACAGCGATACACTCGGAGAGTTTCTGCTGCCCTACGAAGCCGTGCGCAAGGCTTCGGATCCTGACGCGATGTTACTGGCGTTCTTGCAGACTACCTACGAAGCGGCAGCCAATGCAGGCCATTGGGATCGCAGCGCACTCGAGTGTGCACTCGGAGCGCCGGGCATTCCGCGCTCAAATGACGGTCAGAAATGACACCCCGTGCGCGCCGATGAAATTGTCGCCGGCAAACACGCGGCGCACGCGATTGCGGTGCCACGTCAACAGCAGCTTTGATATCGGGACCTCGCAAGCGGCGGTGTCGCCATGGAGCTCGCGATGGTAGGCAGCCAGGCGATACCAGGGCACTGAAGCGCGCTGGTGGTGCGCGTTGTGATAGCCGAAATTCAGCACCAGCAGATTCAGCCACGGCCATCGCCGTGAAATCAGATTGGAATAAGTATTGGCCTGCTCGTACGCTGCATTGCGATTGCTGCTGGGCAGGGCCTGGTCGGGCTCGATGAAATACTGGTCGAAGGTGTGATGAAACGCATCAAAGAAGTCCAGCGCGTGCAGAAACAGCAGGTAGGCCAGGCCATACAGCAGCAGCGCCTTCACGGACCACAATCCCAGCAGCGTCAGTAGCCCCAGCCTGACGACCAGCATGGCGGCGGCACGAGGCCGGTATGGGTGCTGTGAGCGTTCGAGGAACGGCCGCCACACGACCTGTAGGTGCATGAGCAACTCAGTGGCGGGTATATACGCCCATTCCAGTGCTTCCAGCCCCCGCCGCAATCCCGGAACCCGCTGCGTGAGGCGCTTGAAATCGAAGCAGGCCAGATCCGCGCGGTCGAGATGATGGCGCATATGCAGGTGGCGGATGCGTTCGAATGAGGCATACGAGGCGCCCGCGATGAAGCTCATCGTCTCCCCGAGCCGATGATTGGCCGTGTGATTGCCAAAAAGGTTGTGATGGGCGGCTTCATGGAGGAGGTAGGCCGCCAGCACCATGGTGTGAACGCATAGCAGCAGCCCGATCAGATTGAGCGCAATGGCCTGTTGTGCCATGAGTGCAAATGATGCCAGCCAGCCCAGGCAGGCCCACCCCAGCACGACTGAATTTTTGACTGCTGCTTCGCGATCGCGAAAAAGCCTGCGGGGCGCGGCCTCGATAGCGGGGTTCATCGGGTTTTCCCGGTCAATCGTCTCAGCATGTGTATAGCATGAAAAATTTGCACGGACCTGTCCGTAATCAGCGACATGAACTGCGTCAAGTCGGCCATGCGTTACAGTATGGTACGCTGTTGATTGTGTGATTGATTGAGTCGCGGCACCGGCTTCGCCGGGAGATCGATGATCGTGCCGCGGACGCGCGCACCAGTTTGGGTGCCGGGGTCCTGCGCGGACCCGCGCGTGCGCTGATCCAGTGCAAATCTGCCAGTGCTATGAGGTTCTGCAATTCGCCATGATTTCGCGATATCGCTCATTTTTTTTGGCCACGGCGCTGATCGCGGCCGTGGCGCAGGCGGACCCGGCACCCTTTGACCTGGCCGGTCCGAATCTCGAGGTGACGGTCACCCGCGGCGGTGCCACTCTGCCCATATCCCAGGTACCCAATCTGGCGGCGGGAGATAGCCTGTGGATCAAAGCGGCATTGCCGCCCACGCAATCCGCTCACTATGTGCTGGTCACGGCCTTCCTCCGCGGGGCCACCAACCCGCCGCCACCCGACTGGTTCTTCAAATGCGAGACCTGGAATCGTCCCTGCTCGGAGCAGGGCCTGACGATGACCGTGCCCCAGGACGCACAGCAGGTGCTGGTATTTCTGGCGCCCGAGACTCGCGGTGATTACCGGACCCTGGTGGATGCCGTGCGGGGCCGGCCGGGCGCGTTCGTGCGCAGTTCGCAGGATTTGAACCAGGCCACGCTCGACCGGTCACGCCTGGAGCAATATCTGGCCGCCATCCATGCGCTGGATGAGACCGATCCCATGCGCATCAAGGAAGCAGCACCGCTGCTGGCCCGCAGCCTCGCCATCAAGGTCGATGAGAAATGCCTGGACCGCCTGCCCGAGTTGCAGGCGCCCTGTCTCACCAAGGGCCAGGAGTCGCTGATTCTCAACGACGGCCACAGCACCTCCATTGTCGAGGCACTGACCACCGGTCCGGCCAGCGATCTGGCGATGGAAGCGAGCTTTTCCCCGCAACTGAGCTACGGCTACTACAGTCCCTACATTGCCTCGGTACTCGATATCGCGCGCATCCTGGATTCCTTTCATACCGCCCAGTACCAATACATCCCGGCACTGGCCCGGCCGCAGCAGGACCGGATAGCGCTGACATTGAATACACCGCCCTCCTTTCACAATCCAAAATCGGTGCTCGTGACGGCACTGCCGGCTGTGGAACCGGCGCAGCAGCCGCCACTGCATGCCGTGGATCCGAAGGAGATTTTCTGCGCGCGCGATACCTCACTGGTGCTGCCAGTCGAAGGTGCGCCGCTGGTATTTTCGACTCGCTACGCGCACGCGGTCAGCCTGACCCTGACCGCGCAGGACGGTCACAGCGTTGACTTGCCGGCCACGGCCGATGCGGGACAGGGCGGTTTCGTGATCGATACGGCGGCGCTGGGCCGGGTCAATCTAGGCGACAGCATTCGCGGCTCGCTGCACGGCTATTGGGGCTTCGATGCCTACACCGGCCCGAGCTTTCGGCTGGCCAATGCAAAGACGCAAACGCTGGCTTTGAGCACGCGGGACCAGGGTGCGCTGATCGTCGGCCGAGAGGAGACCGTGCACCTGCAGGCGGACAGCGTGAGCTGCATCGACAGCATCATGCTCAAGGATCCCGCCGGCAAGCAGTTGAAGGCCGAATGGAAGACCGTCTCACCCAACGAGGTGGAGCTGAAGCTGCCGCTGCAGGAAGCCAAGCCCGGTGCCATGACCTTGCTCGTGAGCCAGTACGGCACCACTCAACCGCAGCCCATCGCGCTGCATGCGTTCTCCGATGCCGGCCGTCTCGACGGCTTCACGATTCACGCCGGCGATTCGCAGGGCATCCTGCGCGGCAGCCGGCTGGACGAAGTGGCGAGTCTGACGTTCAAGGGCGTGCTATTTGCACCGGCAAAACTCTCCAGCAGCAAGAGCGGCGATCAATTGCTGATGGTGGCAAAGGATGCCGTAGCTGCCGCCGCGCTGACCGCACAGGATTCCAGCAAGGCTCAGGTCGCGCTCAGCGACGGCCGGGTGTTCGACCTCGCGGTACTGCTTGATGCCGCGCGCCCGAGCGTCAGGCTGATTGCCAAGAGCGTGCAGCCCTCGAGCTCGAACGTCCAAAGCAACATCGCGCTCACGGATGCCAATGAACTGCCTCCGGACGCGCGGCTCATCTTCTCAGTGCGCGCCCAGTCGCCAGCGATGTTCACGCGCGATGAGACCCTCGAGGTCGCCACCGCCGATGAAGCGTTTTCGACGATCCTGAGCCTCGGCAATGGCATCACACTTCAGAACGCAACTGTGGCAGTGGCAACACTCGAGCCGGCGCGCGCGTTCGGGTTCTCCGCCGCCGGTCCGCTGCAGTTTCGCGTGCTGACGGGCGGCGTCGCCAGCGACTGGCAGCCACTCGCGACGCTGGTGCGGCTGCCGCAGTTGCTGGACCTCAAATGTCCGGCAACCGCCGAAGTGGCCTGCAAGCTCTCCGGCTCGAATCTGTTCCTGATCGACTCGCTGGCCGTTGATCGGGAGTTTAGCCATCCCGTACAGGTGCCCGATGGCTTCCCGGGCTCATCCTTGCCCGTGCCGCATCCGACCGCTGGGCCGCTCTATATCAAGCTGCGCGATGATCCTGCGGTGATTCACATGACGTCCATCGGTGTGCAGCAGCTGCCCGCATCGACGGAGGAAGCCGCGCGCGCACCCGCCCGGCATGCCGCCGCGCAGCCGGATGACGCCACGGGCAGCGCAGCCGCTGTAGTCCCGTCGCCGCCGGCGCCAGCAGAAGGGTTGCCTACCAGCTAACTCAGGTGCCGCAGAAGGTCTGCAGTACGCGCTCGCTGGGCTGTGGCGGTTCGAGCAATCTCGCAAAGCGCGGCTGATCCTCGAACGGGCGCGACAGCGCCGCCAGCAGATCGAAGAACGGCTGGAAATCCCCCGACTCGACCGCCGCGACGATGGCCTGCTCGATCCGATGATTGCGTGGGATGAAAGCCGGGTTGGCGCGGCGCATGCCTTCGGCCCGCGCCTGGGGGGCCTGCGGTTCATGCTCCAGGCGCGATTGCCAGGCCTTCACCCAGGCGTCGAAGGCTCCCGGATTCTCGAACAGCCCGCGCACGCGCGCAGCACCTGATTCACCGGGAAGCGCATCGGCCAGATGACGAAACGTCAGCGTGAAGTCCGCCTGGTTGCCGTGCATGAGGTCGAGCAGCGTCTGTGCGAGATCGCGGTCGCCCGGCTCAGGCCTGGACAGGCCGAGTTTCAGTCGCATGCCATCGAGCCACTGCAGATCAAATAGCTCAGTGAACTGCCGGACCGCCTCGGTTCCCAATTCCACGGCGCGCTCCGGATCCGCATCGATCAACGGCAGCAAAGTCTCGCCAAAGCGCGCGAGATTCCACTGCGCCACGCGCGGCTGGTTGCCATAGGCGTAACGGCCAAAGCTGTCGATGGAACTGAACACCGCCGCCGGATCGAAGCTATCCATGAAAGCGCAGGGACCGAAGTCGATCGTTTCGCCCGACAGCGCCATGTTGTCCGTGTTCATGACGCCATGAATGAAGCCGACCTGCATCCAGCGCGCGATGAGCAACGCCTGCCGTTGCACGACGGCACGCAGCAGCGCGAGATATGGCTGCCCGCTCGATCGCGCCTCCGGATAGTGCCGGTCGATCACATAGTCCGCCAGCACGCGGATGGCTTCGGCCTGTCCGCGCGCGGCAAAGAATTCGAACGTACCCACGCGCACGTGGCTGGCCGCGACCCGGGTCAGGATTGCGCCGGGCAGGCGCTGTTCGCGCAGCACGAACTCGCCGCTCGAAACCGCGGCGAGCGAGCGCGTGGTCGGCACCCCGAGTGCATGCATGGCCTCGCTGACCAGGTACTCGCGCAGCACCGGACCGATCGCCGCGCGGCCGTCACCGTTGCGTGAAAACGGCGTGCGCCCGGAACCCTTGAGCTGCACGTCGCGCCGCGCGCCGCTGCGATCGATGGCATCGGCAATGAGAATCGCGCGCCCATCGCCGAGCTGCGGCACAAAGTGGCCGAACTGGTGTCCGGCATACGCCATCGCGATGGGCACCAGTTCCGGCGGCAGCCGGTTGCCCGAGAAGATCGCAGCCAGCGCCTCGCTGTCAGCGTCATGCGTGTCCAGGCCCAATTCACTCGCCAGGGCCGCATTGAATTGAATCAGGCGCGGTTGGGCGACCGGCGTCGGCGCGAGACGCGCATAGAAATAGTCGGGCAGGCGCGAGTAAGCGCTCGGCAGCAATCCGGCGATCACGGGTTATCCAGGGGCTTCCTGGCCATCCATGCCAGCCACAGGGCGCTGAGGCTGCCGGCAACGGCGATGGGCAGCAGATCCATGAGCAGGCGCGAAGAGCTATGCCCCATACCCTTCAATGCCCCGGCCAGCAGTGGGCCGACGATGGATCCGATGCGTCCGACCGCCACGGCCGCACCCACGCCAATACCGCGGATCGCCGTGGGATACAGCGATGGCGCGGTTGCATAGAGAAAGGCCTGTGCCGCCAGCACCGCGCAACCAAGTGCGAGTACCAGCGGCAGCACCAGCATCAGCAACGGCGGCGACCGCGCGAGGGCAAGCAGAAAGATCGGCAATGCCAGAAAAGTAACCACGATGCTCAGAGTGCGCCAGCGGCCCTCGAGCAGTGAGCCGATCCAGAGCGCCGTGATCCCGCCGCCTGCATTGAATCCGATCTGCGCGGCGGCGGCCTGGGCATGGGTCAGTCCATTGCCGGCGAGCAAGGTCGGCAGCCAGCCCAACATCAGATACAGCATCAGGAGGCCCAGAAAGAAGCTCAGCCACAGCAGCAGCGTCCGCGCTGCGCGTCCCTGCCCGAGAATTTGGCCGATCCGGCCGCCCTCGCTGGCCGGCGCAGCCCGGGCGCGCTGGAAGGCCAGTGACTCGGGCAATGCCCAGGCCATGAAGGGCGCGAGCAACAGCGGTACGACGCCGCCGACGATGAAAATCCAGCGCCAGTGCACAGCGCCCATCAGCAGGCTCACCCCACTGGCGATCGCGCCGCCAAAGGGCATGCCGCTATACATCAGCGCGACGTTGGCGTTGCGACGATGATCCGGGCTGCTCTCGGAGGTCAGCGCGATCAGGTTCGGCAATGTCCCGCCCAATCCGAGACCGGTCAGCAGGCGCGCGGCGCTCAGTGAATCGATGCCTGTCGCCAACGGCGTCAACAGCGAGAACAGGCCGAAGATCGTGAGCGAGGCGACCAGCACGCGCTTGCGCCCGATGCGATCCCCGCCACGGCCGCCGATCAGCGCGCCGATGAACAAGCCAACCGTGCTGGCACTGAGGAAATTGCCGAGCTGCGGCGGATTGAGCCCGAACTCGGCAGCGATCCCGGGGGCTGCGACACCAGCGCCCTGCAGATCGATGCCTTCGCAGAGGGCGGCCAGCACGCAGAAAATCACCGTGGTGCGGACCACCGCGCCGGACTCGGCGGCACTCTTAGGCGTCAGCATCGGCGCAGTATCGACATCGGTGCAATTCTAGCGGAATCCGCGCCTGACCGACGCGCGAGCCCGGCACGTGGGATAATTGCCGCGTCTGAAAGGGGCGACGATGATGAAAAAGCTGGGGAACTACCTGATCCAGACGCTCGAAGCGCGTGGCGTGAGCCACGTGTTCGGCATTCCGGGCGTGCACAACCTGGAACTCTACCGGGGCCTGGCGGCATCCCGCATCCGGCATGTCACCGGCCGGCACGAACAGGGCTTAGGCTTCATGGCCGACGGTTACGCGCGTGTCAGCGGCAGCCCCGGAGTCTGCTTCACGATCACAGGACCTGGACTCACCAACATTGCCACTGCGATGGCGCAGGCTTACGGGGATTCGATTCCCCTGATCGTCATCTCGAGCGAAAACCGGCGGGACGAAATCGGCACGGGGTGCGGCTTTCTGCACGAAATGCCCGATCAGCTTGGGCTGGCCGCCAAAGTTTCCGTCAGTGCCGAACGGGTCGATTCGGCCGCGGCGCTTCCCGACGCGATCGCGCGGGCCTTTGCCGCCGCCACCGAGGCGCGTCCGCGTCCGGCGTACCTGGAAATTCCACGCGATGTGCTGGCCTCGGACGCCACCGGGCTGCCCGCTCCGGTGTCTGCACCGACGCGGGTGGCACGTGCCGCTCCCGCATCGAAGATTGCCGATGCCGCGCGGCGTCTGTGCGCGGCGCGCGCGCCGGTAATCCTCGCGGGCGGAGGTGCGGTCAGGGCTGCCAGTGAAGTGCGCCAACTCGCGGATGCGCTCGGCGCGCCGGTCGTCATGACCATCAACGCGCGCGGCCTGCTGCCGCCGCAACATCCGCTGGCCATTTCATTGAGCCCCTCGCTGGCGCCGATACGCGCACTGCTGGCCGCCAGCGATGCCGTGCTGGCCATCGGCACGGAACTGGGCATGACCGACTACGACATGTATTCGATCGGCAGCTTTCCACCGCTCGCGCAATTGATCCGGATCGATATCGAGGCCTCGCAGCTCGAGCGCAATATGCGGCCCGCGCTGGCGCTGCAGGGCGATGCGCGCGAGACGCTGCGCGCTCTGCTGGCCACCTCGATGGGCACCGCGCCGGCAGATCGCGGCGCCGCCGCCGCGCGCCGGGCAAACGCGGCCGGCTTGCAGACGTTGAGTGCGCCGATGCAGCGTGAGATCGCCTTCCTGGACGTCATACGCGACACGGTGCCGGGAGCGATCCTGGTCGGGGACTCGACGCAACCGGTTTATGCCGGGAATCTCGGCTTTGCGGCGGCATCACCAGGCTCCTGGTTCAACAGTGCCAGCGGCTACGGGACGCTCGGCTACGCGCTGCCTGCTTCGACGGGGGCCGGACTTGGCGCACCCGATCGGCCTGTTGTCTGCCTGGTTGGGGATGGCGGGCTGCAATTTTCACTGAGCGAACTCGCAGTGCCGCGTGATGTCAACGCATGGCTGGCGATCATCGTCTGGAACAACCGCGGCTATGGTGAAATCAAAACCTCGATGCTGGCGGTAGACATCGAGCCCGAGGGAGTCGATGTGCAGCCGCCGGATTTTTCACTGCTGGCGCGCGCCTACGGCTACGCGCATACCAGAATAGACAGCCTGGAGTCGCTTCAGGAGGCACTGCGCGACTTTGCCTTGCGCCGCCAGGTCGTCATGCTGGAAGTCGAGGCCGCGCGATTCGAATGATCCTCAGGCGGCCGTGACCACGCTGCCGGCGCCGCTCCAGCGCAGCGGCGCGACGCGCGGCAGGATCCAGAGCCAGCCGACCAGGCCGAGGATGTTGATGAGCGCCGCCAATACGAAGGCGCTGGTGAAGCTGCCGGTGACATCACGCAGGATGCCGGTCAGCAGGGGCGCAAAGATCCCCGCGAGATTCCCGCACGAATTTTGCACGCCGACCCAGCGCCCGGTGGCTACCGGGCCCGCCATGATCTGCGGAATCGCGTAAATGCCCGGCGAGGACAATCCCAGCACCACCTCGTATGCAAACAGGCAGGCTATCGAGCCCTGCAATGGCAGCAGCGCCATGCCGATCATGGCCGCTATCGAAACGATGTGATTCAGCGCCATCATCGCCTTGTAGATCACGTTGGCCGATCGGCCGCGCCGAATCCAGGCATCGCAGTACCAACCGCCCGCGAGACCTGCGATCGCATTGATCAGGTACGCGGATCCGAGCAGTCCGGCCATCGAAGTCATCGAGAAATCGCGCGACTTCACCAGGTAATAAGGCAGCCAGGACAGGCAGAAATAGAAATTGTAGTTGGCGGCGAAATGGCCGAGTGAGGCGCCCCAGAGACCGCGTTGGCGCAGAATCTCGGGGAATGTCGGACCCTCATCGGCCGCGGCCGCCTCCCCCGCTGCCTCCCGCGGCACCGGCTCGGCGACCCGCACGCGGCTCCAGGGCCACAGCCACAGCAGGGACAGAACGCCGAACAGGACGAACACCGGGCGCCAGCCCACATAGTTCATGAGCGTGCCGCCAAAGGTCGTACCGAAGGCAGGTCCGACCAGATAGGCGAAGGCGATCACGCCGTTGGCCATGCCGATGCGCTGCGTCGGCACAGCCACCGCGACCAGCTTGGAGACACAGGGGAATCCGGCGCTCTCGCCCAGCCCGAGCATGAGCCGCAACAACAGCAGCGAGACGAAGGCGCCGACGAATCCGGTCAGCAGTGTGGCGACCGACCAGATCGCGACACCTGCGGCCAGCAATCGGTGCGCGCCATAGCGCTCGCCGAGCCAGCCGACCAGCGGCTGCGCGGGCACATAGGCGTAGTAGAAAGCTGATCCGAGAATTCCCAGCTGCGTGGCCGAGAGATGCAGCTGATCCTGGATCAACGGCGCGGCGGTGGCGAGATTTCCGCGGTCGACGTAATTGATGAATAGGGCCGCCGACACCAGCATCACCAGCCTGCCCGGCGGCGTCGCCATCCCTGGCGCCTTGATCAACGGCACCCTACGGCGCCTTCTTGCGACACACCAGCAGCACCTCGTCGACACCCTCGGTGTCGATCATTCCGTCAGACCAGTTCAGGGCCTTCTGAAAGTGCAGGCCCAGCGGCATGAACGCATGGTTATACCACCACATCGCACGCTCGCGATGATGCGTCAGCCACCACATGCCCAGATCCAGCAACCGTGAGGAGCGCGGCGCCATGCCGTAGACGGCGCTGCGTTCAAGTTCCAGATGATGGTCCCAGAGTATCGTCGAGAGTTGCTCAGGCTCGTACCGGCGCTTATGGCCCACGAAGTCATCGAAGGCAGTCCACATCGACTGGTGCAGGGGCGTCGACAGCAATAACGTGGCCCCGGTGGCCGCCACACGCGACAACTCGGAGAGCGCGCCATCCCCGTCCTCCACATGCTCGATGATGTCGAGCGCGCAGACCAGGTCAAAGGCGCCAGTGGGGAAAGGCAGGGAGGTCACCTCGCCC
Organism: uncultured Gammaproteobacteria bacterium; assembly: GCA_963819195.1. Taxonomy (GTDB): domain Bacteria; phylum Pseudomonadota; class Gammaproteobacteria; order Steroidobacterales; family Steroidobacteraceae; genus FEN-1191. The sequence goes on along the minus strand of CAWFVL010000002.1, from coordinate 62,398 downwards.
AGGGTCACCTGCGCGCCGCGTGCGCTGAGTTTGCTGAGCGCTTCCACGCTGATGTCGACGAACCGTGTGCCCTCGATAGGCAGCCGCGGTCGCAGGCCGGGAGCAATCTCGAGTCTGCGCGCGCCCATGGGCAGCAGCGACTGCACCAGCGGCCACGTATTGAAGCGCTGCGGCTCCACCAGCCGCGCCGCGGACCACAGTCCATCGTAGAAGCGGCGGTTCTCGTCGACGAGTGCGCGTTCAGTGCCCGAGCGCGATGGCATAGTTGGCATTCTGGTGTGACGGTAGACCCGAGCGGCCGCCGGGCACAAGCCTGTACGCTTTCGACACGTTCGGGCTATACTTAAAAACGACATGTATGCAGCGCTTTGGCTCAATAATTAGCGCGCAACGGCCCGCATTTCTAGAAACTTATGAGTAATCTCTCGACGGTGCGTGTCGCGCACAGCACGCTCGATGATGACGCATGGGATGATCTGCTGAGCTTCATCGAGGAGCGGCGCGTCATCCCCATCGTGGGACCGGAGCTGCTGCAGATCGCGACCGACAGTGGCCCGCGCTTGCTCTACGACTGGCTGGCGCAGAAACTTGCCACCCGCCTGAGCGTCGATACCTCTCAACTGCCGCCCGGCTACACCCTGAATGATGTGATCTGCCTGTTTCTCGCTGCGCGGGGACGGCGCGAAGAGATCTACGTCCGAGTCCGCAGCATACTGAAGGAAGCGCAGTTCGAGCCGCCAACGGCGTTGCGTCAACTGGCCGCGATCACGGATTTTGATCTATTCGTCTCGACCACCTTTGACCCGCTGCTCGAGAACGCCATCAACCTGGAACGCTTTGGCGGAACCCCCTCGACCGATGTGATTTCGTACGCTCCCAACCGGGTGGCGGATCTGCCTTCTGAGCGGGAGCGGCTGCAGCGGCCGCTGGTGTACCAGCTCTTCGGACGCGTGTCGGCATCGCCGACTTATGTCATCTCCGATGAGGATCTGCTCGAGTTCATCTGCGCGCTGCAGAACGAACACCTGGTGCCGGAAAAGCTCTTTCACGAACTCGAGCACAGCCACCTGCTGTTCATCGGCAGCAACTTCACCAACTGGCTGGCGCGCCTGTTCCTGCGCATGGCCAAGCGCCAGCGTCTGTCCGATCCGCGCGATGTCGGCGAGGTCATGGCCGACGATCACACCAGCCAGGATGAACGGCTCATGGCCTTCCTGCAGCAGGTCAGTGTGCGCACCCGTATATTCACGGGCGCGGAGCGCTTCGTTGCGGAACTGCACGAACGCTGGCGCGCGCGGAACAAGTCCAGCGCCGGTACCACCCTGATTCGTGAGGCCGCGCGCTTCCTGCCGCCGGCGCGGGAGATGCCGGACAACGCGGTCTTCATCAGCTACGCGCGTGAGGATCTTCCGGCCGTGCAGCAGATCAAGGCGGGGCTGGAAGCCGCGGGCGTCACGACCTGGTTCGACATGGACCGGCTCGAGGTCGGCGACGACTACGATCGCAAGATCCAGCGCAATATCGCGCGCTGCTCCTATTTCATACCCATCGTATCGGCGACCACCCAGCGGCGGCTCGAGGGCTACTTCCGCCGCGAGTGGAGCTATGCCATCGACCGGGTGCGCAACATGGCCGACGGCGCCCTCTTCATCCTGCCCGTGACCATCGATGCCACACCGGCCGCGAGCGCGCTGGTGCCGGACAAATTCAAGGCACTGCACTTCACCCAGCTGGATGGCGGCCGTGTGACGCCCGAGTTCGCGCAGCGACTCACCGATTTCATGCGAGCCCGCGGCACATGAACGCACAGCCGCAACTGTCCGCGGTTGATGACCGCAACCCCTGGCTGGGATTGGCATCGTTCACTGAGGATACCCGCCAGTATTTCTACGGGCGGGAAGACGAGGTCGCGGAACTCTCGCGCCGCGTGCAGCGCAAGCTTCTCACGGTGCTGTTCGGTCAATCGGGTCTTGGCAAGACCTCCATTCTTCGCGCCGGCCTCGTCCCGCGCCTGCGCGCGCAGGGCTACTGCCCGGTCTATGTGCGCATCGACTACGGGCGCGCCGCACCGGAACCAGCCGAACAGATCAAACAGGCCATCGCCGACACCGCGCGGGGCTCCGGTCAGTGGACGCAGGTCGGCGTTGCCGCCCCGGGGGAGTCGCTCTGGGAATTCCTGCATCACCGCGACGATGTGCTGCGCGATAGCTCCGGTACCACGCTCGTACCGCTGCTGATCTTCGATCAGTTCGAGGAGATCTTCACACTGGCCCAGAGCGATGATTTCGGTCGCGAACGAGCGGCGCGCTTCATCGCCGAGCTTTCTGACCTGGTCGAGAATCGGCCGCCGAAAGCGCTCGAAGCGCGGCTGGAGGACGACGACACTGCCGCCGACCGATTCGATTTCGGCCGCAGCGACTACCGCGTCGTGATTGCGCTGCGCGAGGACTATCTCGCCCCGCTGGAAGGTCTGAAGACCGCCATGCCAAGCATCACGCAGAACCGGTTGAGACTGGCACCCATGACCGGCCAGCAGGCGCTCGCGGCCGTGCTGCAGCCGGGCAAGGGACTTGTGACCGAGGAAGTGGCGGCAGCCATCGTGCGCTTCGTTGCCGGTGGTGGCGAGATTGCCAATGCCGAAGTCGAGCCCTCGCTGCTGAGCCTGATATGCCGCGAGCTCAACGATGCACGCATCGCGCAGGGCCGCAGCGACATCTCCCTGGACCTGCTGGCCGGATCGCATGCCACCATCCTGAGCAATTTCTACGAGCGCTCGCTGGCCGACCAGCCGGCCGCCGTACGACAGATCATCGAAGAGCAGCTGCTGACCGCCTCGGGCTATCGCGAAAACATCGCCGAAGAGCGTGTGTTGAGCGCCTTCGCCGCCGCCGGTGCCGCACCCGACACACTCGCGGTGCTGGTCAATCGCCGGCTGCTGCGCATCGAGGAGCGCCTGGACGTGCGGCGTGTGGAACTCACGCACGATGTGCTCTGCGGCGTCGTCAAGGCCAGCCGCGATGCGCGCCACGAACGCGAAGGCCGCGAGGCCACCGAAAAGCTGCTCGCCGACCAGCGTGAGCGCGAACTCGCGGCGCGGCGCGCACTGGTCCGCGCGCGACAGGTCGCAAGTATCTGCGGCGTGCTCGCACTCGGCGCCATTGTCGCGGCCGTGCTGGCCATCGTCAGCACGCAGCGCGCGCGGCGCGCCGAACACCAGGCACAGCTGACTCGCAATATTGCAGAACAGGGCCGGGAACAGGCCGAGAATCTGCTCGGATATCTGACCAATGACTTTGCCAGCAAGCTCGAGACCTTTGGCCGGCTGGACGTGGCCAGCGAATTCGCCAAACGGCAGATCGATTATTTCCACGCATTGCCGCCGGATCTCAAGGACACCCAGAGCATCCGCAATGGCGCCATTGCTATGGTGTACTACGGCCGCGCCATGCGGCAACTCGGCAATATCAAGGCCGCGAATACGAGCATTGACGAGGCCATCGGGCTGCTGCAACAGCTGCGAAGTGGCGGCGACAAGGCCGAAAGCACCACCATCGGGCTGGCGCAGGCATTCAGTGTCAGAGCCGCCATATACGACAATCAGAACGATCCGCAGGGCACCGTGGTGGGCAACCAGGGGCTGGATCTGCTTGCGCCACTCGCCACTGCTCCCGGCGCCTCGGCTGCGGTCAAACGCGCCTACACGGAAGCACTGATACGCGTTGGTTGGGAGGATGCCAATGCGAACAATCACGATGCAGCCATCAAGAAGCTGCGCACTGCGATGCAGGTTGCAGTCGAATTGGGCGCGCGCGATCCAAAGAACATCGAGATGCAGGCGCTGTACGCGGAAGGCGGAGCGTGGATCAGCGAGTCACTGCTGCTGACGGGACACATGGAGGAGGGTCGCCAGATCGGCGAGGAGTCGCTGGCGATGACTGACCGGGTGCTGGCACTGCGCCCGGGCTATCGCCTTACCCTGCACTCCCAACAGGTACTCGAGGAGGATCTCTCCGACATCGCTAACAGCAGTCTGGATCCGGCCGAGGCGCTGAAAATGGGCCTGCGTGGCGCTGCAACTTCGGAAACCATGTTACGGCTCGATCCCGGCAATGTTGTCACGCTCAACAATCTCGGTGTCAACCAGCAGGGTGTTGGCAATGCAATCTGGGCGGCTGGGCGCGTGCATGAGTCGATTCCTTATTTCGTCCAGGCAGCCGACAGCGTCGAGCTGGCCATCCCCGGCGGCACTGGCTTCGCAATGGTCGCCAACTACTTCCGCTCCGGGGCGGTCGTGCAGCAGGCGGAGGCGGGAGACTTCGCGGGCGCCGACGCGCAGCTGGCCAAGGCGGTCAAGATCTGGACCGGACTCTACAAATCGGAAGCGGCCGGCAGTATCGAGCCGATTCTGGCGGAGACTATTTCTCGCGTCGCCGAAGCCGTACTGGCGCTTGAACGCGGCGACCCTGCCGCTGCGCGACGCATCGCCGGGGAACAGATCGATCGTCTGAAGGCGCTGAAGCCCGAACCCGGCAACCAGGAGTTCCAGAAATTCGTGACGTTGAACTGGGCCTACAATTTCGCCGGGCAGGCTGAATATGAACTCGGTAACTTTGCAGCTGCGGAGAGCTCGATTCGACTCGGCATAGACGCCCGCCAAAAATGGCCGGCGCAATCCACCTCCGATCAACGGGATCTTGCCAACCTGCAGATCTGGCTGGCACTGACGCTGGCGCGACAGGGACAATCGACCGAGGCCATCAAGGTCATTCAGCCGGTCATCAAATTCCAGCGCGAACTTGCCGCCCGAAATCACGGCGATCGCTGGCAACCGGTGGAGTTGGCGAGTGCGCTTTTCGTGCAGGCGCTGGCCGACAGATCCCACAGCGCCGACAGCCTGCGCGAAGCCGCCGCCCTGCTCGATTCGGTTCCCGCCGAGATGCGCAGTATGCGCATGGTGCGGCAGTGGCGTGATGGCGTGCGAAAGGCGATGCAGTCCCCCTCTGCATGAATTCGGCAATGCCGCGCCTGTTTCGCTCCAGCGGCATCCCCGGATATCTGAACGAGCTCAGCGGTGATCCGCGGCATGTCATCGCACGCAAACTCGAGCGCGAAGTGCAGGTGCAGTTTGCCGACCGACCCTGCACGGTGCAGACGCCGGAGGGCGCGGTACAGGCGCAGCCGGGTGATGCAGTCCTGACCGGCATCGCCGGCGAGCGCTGGCGCGTCTCGCGCCGGCATTTCGCGGACAAATATCGGCCCGCTGCTGCCACCCCGGCCGGCAAACCCGGCGCCTATGTGAGCCTGCGCAACCGCATCCTGGCGCTGCGGATGAACGAGCCGTTCGAAGTGCTGCTGGCCGATGGCGTCTCACGGCTCAACGGTCGGCCCGGCGACTGGCTGGTGGACTACGGCGACGGCAGCCTCGGGGTGATCTCGGACGCCATCTTTCAGATCACCTATGAAATTCCTGCTTGACCCATGATGGCGTTTCACCAGGCAATGCAGAAAGTGCTGCTGCTCGGCACGCACCTGAAGATGCCGCCGTCGCCGCCCGAACCGCGCCCGCCGCCGCGATTGCAGCCGCTGATCGAATCACTGGCCGGTGCGCATCAACGATTCGATGCGCGGGCAATCCATTACGGGCACCGGTACCGTAGCGGCTTCTGGGCGATTTACATCCTCAGTGCCTTTGCAGTGTTCTTTGCCATCATGCCGCTGGCGCTGGGCTGGGACAGCCCGAACCATGCGCTGCATCCCTTCGTCGGCATGTGGGCGCTGGGTGAAGTGGCCATCATCCTCGGCGTCAGCGCGATCTACTGGAATGGAGTCAGGCGGGACTGGCAGGGCCAGTGGTTGCGTGCCAGAACCACAGCAGAGCTTACGTGGTATCTGCCATTGCTCGCGCCGCTGCTCGACTTCGCCAAGCCGCACGCTGAACCCAACTGGTACCTGCAGGTTCTCGATCCCGGTCAGCACCTGCGCGGCGCCGACGAAGTCGCGGCGCTCTGCGCCAGCCACGCGGCGCTGGCGCGCTCGCTGCTGGCAAACGCCTGGAGCGATCCGGAATTCGGCACGCAGTATGCGCATTGGACTATCGACGTACTCGAGGGACAGAGGCACTACCACCTGCGCGTGGCCCTTCGTCAGCATGCGCTGCTGCATCGGGTCCACAGTCTCAATAGCTGGCTGTTCGGGCTCACGGCGCTGGGCGCGCTGATCCACCTGATCCTGCACACGCTGTGGCTGTCGCTGCTGACGACTTTCTTTCCCTCCCTCGGTGCGTCCCTGCACGGCGCGCTGGCCCAATCCGAGGCCTATAGGCTTGGGGCAACCTCGGAACGGCTGGTGGTGGATCTGCAGGGCGCCATCGATCGCGTTCGGTCAGCGAGCGGTGCAGACCGCACGGCCCTCAAGGCCGCGATCGAGGCCGCGATCGCCCTGATCCTCGAGGAGCATCAGGACTGGCACATGCTGGTGCGCCCGCACCAGCTGCCGCTGGCCTAACCGTTAGCCGGCGGCCTATCGATGGTAGGCGAATGAGAGACCGAAGGTTCGGGGCCGGAACGAGTAGTAGTTGTACTGCGGTGCCGGCGGCGTCGGATTGCTGCCATCCGCGAACGTGCGTTCGTAGTTGGTGATCGCGTGCGAGTTCAGCAAATTGTCGATGAAGAACGAGGCCTCGAGTGCGCCAAAGTTCGAACCGGTCCGGAACTGCAGGAAGCTGGTCGATGGCAACCCGAAGGTAAACGGTGAGTACTGAGCCGAGCGCGGGTCCTGCAGAGTTGAATCCCATTTGTTGGCGCTGGCGAACTCGAAGTCGAAGCGCGCAAAGCTCTTGTGATCCGCCAGCACGACGTTGTACTGGGCGCCCAGGGTCACATTCCACGGCGGGTTGGTGCCCGGCGCGCCATTGATGGAAGACTGGCCGGAGATGGCATCGCCATCGACCGCCAGGTCATGCGGAGACGTCTTGATGTAGCGCGCATCGGTGTAGCCGATGGCTGCCTCGAATGCCATCGGCCCGAGCACTGCATCGGCCTGCAGGTCGAAACCCTTGGCCACCGCGGTGCCCAGGTTGTCGGTGAATTGCAGACCGCAGCCGCCCGAGACATAGACGCTCTGCTGGATGTTGTTCCAGCGGATGTAATAGATGCTGGAGGCCAACCGGAACACGTTGTTGAAGTTGTCCTTGGCGCCAATTTCGAAACTCTGGGTGGAATCCGACTTATAGGTCTCCGGCGCCTGGCCGCTGGCATACCCCTCGGCGATCAAGCCATCCGAGCAATACGAGGGCAGCGGCGCATTTGCACCGCCGACACGATATCCCTTGGCGTACGTGAAGTAGAACAGGTGATCGTTGGTGGGCGAATAGCTCGTGCTGACCTTCGGCGTAAAGGGCGTCTCACTCTCGAATGCGCCTCCGGGACCGACGGGACCGTAGTTCAGCGGACCGTCGGTGAAATGCACGATATCGAATGAGGTGCGCGCCACACGGCCGCCGGCCGTGACTTTCCACTTGTCGGTCAGGGCATAGGTGACTTCGCCGAAACCCGCGAGCTGATGATCGTGCGTGGTGTTCGGATTGTAATAGTTATCACCGTTGGGCAGCAGCGGCACACCAAAGATGTCCGTGAATCCGGCACCGTACAGCGACTCGAGCAAGGCATTGCCCATGGGATCGTAGATCTGCTCGATGCTCTCCTCTTTCTCGGCCTGGAAGAAGGCACCGACCGTCCAGACAAACGGGCTTGCCGGATCATTCGATTCCAGACGAAATTCCTGGGTGGCACTGATCTGGCGGTTCTGGATGGTCGCCGGCGAACGGTAGTCGGTGAGTCCTGCCGGCAGATGGATACCCGCGCTGTCGATCAGCGGGTACGGCGCACCGGGGAGCAGAGGAAATCCCAGAACGCCTGCCTGCTGATAGTAGCTCAGGTCGTAGAGCGTGCCCTCGTAACCAGTCAGCTCGTTGCGGTTGTAGTAGGAGCTGTTCGAGAACAGCCGCACCTTGCCAAGATCGGCCTCCGCCTTCAATGCGATCAGGTAGAAGCGATCCGGCACGGGCGTGCGGTCAGGATTGGCGTCGTTGAACACCCCGGCGGAAGGGTTCGAAAAGATCGGCCAATAGGTCGAGACATCGTGCTTCTGATCGTTCTGATAGAAGATGCTCGGCGTGATGGTCAGCGCCTCGATAGGCCGCCAGGACACCGCCAGCCTCGCGACCAGGTCACCTTCGCGATTGGCATTCGAATCGACCAGCGCACCACTGGTGGGATCGACCCGGTCGATCCAGCCGCCGTCATGCCGATACCAGACACTGGCTCGGAAGCCGAGCACATCGTCGATCAGAGGGCCACCATGCGCGACGCCGATTTCGTAGCTCGGCGCGCCGTCCTGCGTATACGAGACCTCGCCGCGCGCATAAGTGCTGTCCTTGGTCAGGCTCGGTGCAGTCAGGATGTAGCGCACCGTACCGCCCTCGGACCCGGCGCCGAACAATGTGCCCTGCGGACCGCGCAGGACCTCGACGCGATCCAGATCGAAGGTCTTTGGCAGCGCGTCGTCGGGATTGAAACCGACCGATCGCATCTGGATCGGTGTGTCGTCGATGTAGATACCGGTGGTGCCGGCGCCGCCCGAGGAGGAAATGCCGCGAATAGAAATCGCGTTGGTGCCGGTCTGATCGATCGAGACACCTGGGATGTAGCGCACCAGCTCGCTCATGTCCTTGACGCCCTTTTCGTCAAGCGAGTCCTGCGTGTAAGCGCTGACGCTGATCGGTACCTTGCTGAGCGATTCCTCACGGCGCGTGGCCGTCACGACGATTTCCTGCAGGCTCGGAGCGCCCTCATCCGCTGCGGCTGTCGAGGTGGTAGCGTTTTGGCCGGTTGCGACACCCCAGGTGGCCGCCAGGGCACCGGTGGCGAGCAGGATGCGAATGACGTCAGCGACGTTCCGACCGTTACGCCCGACGTCTGTGGATCTGCTCGCGTTCATGTCGCCCCTCCCCGGATTGACTGGCTGCGCGACGCGGCGAATTACGCCACGCTATATGCCTATATAGCGCCACAGTGCACGGCCTAACCCTATAGGTCAAGCACCTTTGCGTATGCGTCGTAGCCACAGAAGCTGGCTTATACGCTCATATAACTACTTTACTGAAATAGCTTCAGCGCGTTCTGCACCGTCTTGGTCAGGCCCCACAGCAACGGCACGCCGACGATTACCCACAGCACGAAGAATCGCACCTTCATGGCGCACTCCTTTGCGCGCCCGCTGCGGCCGCGCCGGCCTTGAAGTGGAAGCGGGGATCAACCGGCCGCATGAGCAGGTTGCACAGGAACCCGATGAACAGCAGCGCGCACATGATGTACATGGTCACCGAATAGGCCTGCGCCTTCGGCACGCCGTGTTCGATCTGGGATTGGCGAATGTAGTTGACCAGCATCGGGCCGAGCACCCCGGCAGCAGACCAGGCGGTCAGCAGCCGACCATGGATAGCGCCCACGTGCATGGTGCCGAACATGTCGCGCAGATAGGCCGGGATGGTGGCGAATCCGCCGCCGTACATCGACAGAATGATGCCGAAGGCGATGACGAAGGCCGGAATCGAGCCGAGCCGGCCGATGGTCGGCACCGAGAAGTACAGCACGATGCCGAGCAGGAAGAACACCATGTAGGTATTACGGCGGCCGATGTAGTCGGAGGTCGACGCCCAGAAAATACGCCCCGCCATGTTGAACAGACTCAGCAGCCCGACAAAGCTCGCGCCGGCCGCAGCCGACACACGACCTGTAAACATTTCCTGGATCATGGGGGAGGCCTGGCTCAGCACGCCGATACCGGCCGTGACGTTCATGCAAAGCACGCCCCAGAGCAGCCAGAACTGCCGCGTGCCGAACGCCGTGTTGACGTCCACATTGGCAGTCGTCACCAGCTTCACCGGCTTCACCGGCGCCACCCAACCGGCGGGCTTCCAGTCATCGGCAGGCACGCGCACCGCAATGGCGCCGATGGACATGTATATGAAATAGACGATGCCCATGACAATGAAGGCTTGCAGTACCCCATTCGAGGTCGCGGTCTTGAAATGATCCATGAGTGCGACCGACAGCGGTGCCGCGATCAGGGCACCACCGCCAAAGCCCATGATGGCCAGACCCGTGGCCATGCCGGGCCGGTCGGGAAACCACTTGATGAGGGTCGAGACCGGCGAGATGTAGCCGATCCCCAGGCCGCAGCCGCCCAGCGCGCCATAGCCCAGATAAAGCAGCCAGAGCTGATGCTGCGCGATGCCGACAGCCGACACCATGAAGCCGCCGCCGAAGCACAATGCCGCGACGAACATCGCTTTGCGGGGTCCGGCGCTCTCCACCCAGCGGCCAAACAGCGCCGCGGAAAGACCCAGGAAAAGAATCGCGATTGAAAAAACCCAGCCCAGCTGCACCAGCGTCCAGTCATCCGGCGCCGATTTGCTCAGGCCAATGAGCTTGCTCAACGGCAGGTTGTAGGTTGAAAAGGCGTAGGCCTGGCCTATGGAGAGATGAACCGCCAGCGCTGCGGGCGGCACCAGGAAGCGGTTGTAGCCAGGCGGCGCTACAGTGCTCTGTCGATCCAGGAAGCTCATCAAACCCCCCGACGTTTTGAACGTCTTATGTATATATATCCCGGCCCGCGGGGCGCGGCCAGAGCCATTGTAGAGGCATCGGGACAGCCGTCAAACAACGCGGCCGGAGGCACCTGAAACTGTTGTTGCCACGCCGCTTATACTTGCCGGATATGCACTTTAATTTACAACCCACACTCGAGAATCAGTGGATCAGGCTGCAGCCATTGCGCGCCGGGGACTTCGAGGCGCTCTACAGCGTGGCAGCGGACCCCCTGATATGGGAACAGCACCCAAGCCGCACCCGATACCAGCGCGATGTGTTTGAGAACTACTTCAAGGGCGCGATGGAGTCGCGCGGAGCGCTGCTGATCCTCGACAATCGCACTGGGCAAATACTTGGCAGCTCGCGCTACTACGACTGGAACGAGTCCGAAAGCCAGGTGGCGATCGGCTATACGTTTGTCGCCCGCAGTCACTGGGGCCGCAATCCGGCCGGCATCAACTACAACCGCCAGCTCAAGACGCTGATGCTCGACCACGCCTTCCAGTACGCCAGCGCGGTGCTGTTCCACGTTGGCGCCGGCAACATGCGATCACGCATGGCGATGCAGAAGCTCGGCGCAACGCTGATCGGCGAGGCGGCCGTTGCCTACTACGGCGAAGCCAGCAATCAGAATGTGATCTTCCGGATCGATCGCGCCGATTGGCCCCGACTGCGACCCACCGACTGATGTCCGTGGTCGTGCCCCATACCGAACTGGCCGGCGAAACGCTGCGTGCGGTCATCGAGGCGTTCGTGTTGCGCGAGGGCACAGAGTATGGCGCGCGCGAATTCGACCTCGAGGAAAAGGTCGCCCACGTGCGCTCGCAGCTCGAGCGCGGCATCGCACAGATCGTCTACGACCCCGACTCGGAGAGCATCGACATAGTCCCCGCGAACCCGTCGCCGCGCAGGACCTGACGCACTTCAGGTCACCAGATACTGACGCGCTTTTCGGGCGGCAGGTACATCTTGTCGCCCTCCTTGACGCCAAAGGCGGCATAGAAGGGGTCCTGGTTCATGACGGTAACCGTGCCGCGGAATCGATCCGGCGAATGCGGATCCGCCTTGATCCACATGATGGCCTGGCTGTCGCGGGTCTTGTCGCGCCACACCTGCGAAAAGCCCAGGTAGAAACGCTGATCGCCGCTCAAACCGTCGAGCACAGGCGCTGCCTTGCCGCCCAGCGATATCTGGTAGGCCTTGTAGGCAATGGCGAGTCCGGAATTGTCGGCGATGTTTTCGCCGAGGGTCAGCTCGCCATTGATCGGATAACCCGGCACCGGTGAATAGGCCGCGTACTGATTCACGAGGGATTGCGTCTTGGCCTTGAAATGATCGAGGTCGGCCTGCGTGAACCAGCCTGGCGACGACAGCAGGTTGCCGTTGCCGTCGTACTGACTGCCCTGGTCATCGAAGCCGTGGCTGATCTCGTGGCCGATGACGGCGCCAATGCCGCCATAGTTGACCGCATCGTCTGCCTTGGGATTAAAAAACGGCGGCTGCAGGATGGCAGCCGGAAATACGATCTCGTTGAGTTCGGGATTGTAATAGGCGTTGACCGTCGGCGCGGTCATGCCCCACTCGGCGCGATCGATCGGAGTGCCCAGCTTGTTCACATTGCGCTGGTACTCGAAGGTATTGGCGCGCGTGACATTGCCGACCAGATCATCCTTGGTGAAACTCAGATTGCTGTAATCGCGCGGCTTGTCCGGATAGCCGATCTTGGTCGTAAAGTGCGCGAGCTTCTCCTGGGCCTTCTGCTTGGTTTCGGGGCTCATCCAGTCGAGCTTGTCGATGTCGGCTTTGTAGGCCGCCAGCATGTTCTTGACCAGCGCGTCCATGCGCGCCTTGGACTCGGGCGGGAAGTACTTCGCGACGTAAATTTTCCCCAGGCCCTCGCCGATGGAGCCGTCGACGAGTTCGACGCCACGCTTCCAGCGCAGTTCGTTCTCCTTGGAGCCGCGTAACACGGTGCCAGTGAAATTGAAATCTTCATCGACGAAGTTCTTGCTCAGATAAGGCGCGTAGGCACTCAGGACGCGCCAGTGAAAATAAGCCTTCCAGGTCGGCAGTGGCGTCTGCGCCAATAGATGATTGAACGCGCTGATATAGGTCGGCTGGCTGATCACCAGGTAGTCGATCTTGCCCTCGACCCCTGAGTCGGCGAGATATGCCTTCCAGTTGTAGCCGGGTGCCAGCGCGGCGAGTTTGGTGAATTCGACCTTGTTATAGGTCTTGACCGGATCGCGATTTTCGACCTTGGTCCACTGCACCTTCGCCAGCGCCGTCTCGAGCGCCAGGATGTCGTGCGCCTGCTGCGCGGCATTCTTCTCGCCCGCCAGCGTCAGCATTTTTTGTATGTGCTCACCATAGCTCGCGCGGGTCTGTTTGAGTTGCGCATCATCCAGCAGGTAATAATCGCGATCGGGCATCCCGAGGCCACTCTGGCCAAGGTCGAACACATAGCGGGTCGCATCCTTTGCATCCTGATGCACCTGCGGCGTGTAGGGTGCCGAGACGCCGATCCGGTTCAAATGCGCGATCAGCGAGGGAATCTCGCTGCGATCCTTGAGCGCCTCGATACGCGCAAACTCCGGCGCCAGCGGCTTCAGACCCAACGGCTCGAGTGCCGCCTCGTCCATGAAGCTCGTGTAGATATCGGCGATTTTCTGCTGATCCGCATCCGAGGCGTCGACCGATTTCTGCACACCCTCGACCACGTCGCGCAGCTGCTTCTGCACTTCGTCATAGATCTTGCTGAACTGATCGTAGCTGCTCTTGTCCGCCGGGATCTCGAAGCTGGCGAGCCACTTACCATTCATGTGCTGATAGATGTCATCCTGCACGCGCACGCTGTCATCGATGTACTGTGTGTCGAGGCCGGATACCAAGGGCGCAGCGGCAGCTCCCTGCGGCGCACCCGACTGGCTGCAACCGGCGATGAAACAGAATCCTGCGACACTCCATAGCCATCGGTTCATGAGCGCTCTCCGGTACGTTTTGTTAGCCGCTGACCGCGCCGCGATCATAGCTGGTGGCTTGTGGCGCGGCCATTCGAGCCGGCGTTTAGGCGACGTACAGACCCGCGTAGCGCTCCCGCAGCAGCTTCTTTTCGACCTTCCCCATGCTGTTGCGAGGCAGATCCTCGACGAATATCACTCGTTTTGGCAGCTTGTAGCCGGCCAGCCGGACTCGTAACGCGGCGAGCGTTTCGCCCTCCGACAGCAGCGGCGCACCAGCCGCGCGCACCACGGCGGCGGTGACGCCCTCGCCGAAGTCAGGGTGCGGCACCCCGAAAACGGCCGACTCGGTGACCCCGGGCAGCGCATCGATCTCGCTTTCGATTTCCTTCGGATAAATATTGTAGCCGCCGCTGATCACCAGATCCTTGGCGCGGCCGACGATGGTGAGGTAGCCGCGCATATCGATGCGACCGAGATCCCCGGTGATGAAAAAGCCGTCGTCCCGGAGTTCCGCCCGGGTCTTCTCGGGCTGCCGCCAGTAACCGGCGAAGACATTCGGGCCCCTGACCTCGATCATGCCGACTTCGCCGGCGGGGAGGACGGCACCGCTGCGGGTATCGGAGATGCGCAGCTGCACCGACGGCAATGGAAGACCCACCGAACCGGGGACGCGCTCGCCATCATAGGGGTTGGAAGTGTTCATGCCGGTCTCCGACATGCCGTAACGCTCGAGAATCACCTGCCCCGTGCGCTGCTGCCATTCCCGATGCGTCTCCACCAGCAATGGCGCGGATCCTGAGATGAAGACACGACAACCGGAGCTGACTTCCCGATCCAGCCGCGCATCCTTCAGCAACCGTACATAGAAAGTGGGCACGCCCATCATGACGCTGGCGCTGGGCAGATGGCGCAGCACCAGATCAACGTCGAAGCGCGGCAGGAACAGCAGCTGGCTGCCGGCGGCCAGCGTCACGTTAATGGCAACGAACAGCCCGTGGATATGAAAGATCGGCAGCGCGTGCAGCAGCACATCGTCGCTGGTGAACTGCCAGATGGTGGCCAGGGTCTGCGCGTTGGAGATGAGGTTCTGTTGCGTGAGCATCGCGCCCTTGGACCGACCGGTGGTTCCCGAGGTATAGAGAATCGCCGCCGGATCGTCCGGTGTACGCGGCACCGATTCGAACTGAGCCGGGAAGCTGCGCGCGCGATCGCACAGGGTCCCCTCGCCCGCGGCCCCAAGCGTCAGTACGGAATGAACCCCGAGTCCTCGTGCCAGCGGCTCGAGCACGGCCGCACGCTCAGGCGCACACACGAAGAGCGAAGGCTCGGCATCGCCCAGAAAATATTCGAGTTCGGCGGCCGTGTAGGCAGTGTTGAGCGGCAGGTACACTGCCCCGGCGCGCAGCGTGGCCAGGTACAGCAGCACGGCTTCAGGACTCTTCTCGACCTGCACGGCGACGCGATCGCCGGGCCGCACACCAAGTGAGATCAGCAGCTGAGCGATTGCAGCGGACTGCTCGAGCGCCTCCTGGTAGCGCCATTGGCGCCCGGTCTCGGTACGCAGCAGGCACCGTTGCAGTCCGGCACCGGCTGGGAACAACGCGGCAAATACGCCGCCTGGCTTTTGGCCGCTCACGAATTTGCCACCAGTGGGTTTGCCGGTCGATGACGCTCGAAACACTCCACGGCCGCACGCGTTGCAGGACCTGTGGGCTCCGGGCGCACGACCACCAGGTGCAATGATAATTGACGTGTGCCGCCCGCACCGAGGGGCAGCGCGCGCACCTTTCCGAGACGGCGTGGTTCAGCGATAAGGTGCTCGGGAATCCAGCCATACCCCAAGCCGGCCTCGATCATCGCCAGGGATGCTTCCAGGCTGCTGACGGTGCAGCGCCGCTCGGCACCCAGCCAACCTTCATCGCGCGGCGAGCGTGTGCCCGAATCGCGCACCACGATCTGGACGTGCCGCGCCAGATCGTCCGCGGTCAGCGGACGCTCGAGCTCAAACAGCGCATGGTCGGGGCGCGCGACGCCGGTAAAACGCACGTCCATCAGAAACTCCCCGAGGTACTGCGGCGGGACGCGGCTGGTCACGACGACATCGGCGCTGCCGTCGCTGATGACCTCTTCCGCTCCCGATAGCACGGCGTCGGACAGGTTGATTTCGGTGTTCGGACACAGCTGCCGCAACTCCGCCACGATCTTCAGCAGCAACTCGCGCGGGAATGCGGCATCTACGACCAGCCGCAGCGCACTTTCCCAGCCCTGCTTCATGCTGCGCGCCAGGCGCTCCAGCGTCGCAAGGTCGCGCAGCAGCGGCCGCGCCCTCTTGAGCAGCGCAGCGCCCTGCTCCGTCAGCACCGCGCGGCGGCCCTCCTGGCGGAAAAGCGGCACATCCAGCGCACTCTGCAGCCGCGCGACGGCATAGCTGACAGCCGACTGGCTCCGATGCAGCGCCGCGGCGGCCGGTCCGAACCCGCCCTGATCGACTACGGCGGCCAGTACGGCCCAATGGTCCAGCGAACTTCGCGGTGGGCTGGGATATGCATCAGATTTATTGATCATTTCGAACCGAATATTGCGCTTTTAAATTCAATAAATCGAACATATCTTGTATGCCAACCAGGAGGCTTCTCATGAACACCCCTCAGATCCGCCGCGGAAACGACCGGGGCTTTGCCGACCACGGCTGGCTCAAATCGTTTCACTCATTCTCATTCGCCGACTATTTCGATCCGCAGCATGTCGAGTTCGGCCCGCTGCGCGTGATCAACGAGGACCGCGTCCAGGCGGGCGCCGGCTTCGGTACCCACGGCCATCGGGACATGGAAATCATCAGCTACGTGCTGTCCGGCGAGCTGGCGCACAAGGACTCCATGGGCAATGGCTCGACGATCCGACCCGGCGATGTGCAGCGCATGAGCGCCGGCGCCGGCGTGCGCCATAGCGAGTTCAATCCCTCAAGCAGCGAGCCGGTGCATTTCCTGCAGATCTGGATTACCCCGAACCAGCAGGGCATCGAGCCGAGCTATGAGGAGAAGACCTTCGAGCGGGCTGAGAAACGCGGGCGGCTGCGGCTTATCGCATCACCGGACCGCGCTTCAGGCTCGGTGCTGATCCATCAGGACGCGCGCGTCTATGCCGGGCTGTTTGACGGTGATGAGCGCACCACGCTTGAAGTGGGGCCCGCACGTCGACTCTATGTCCATGTCGCGCGTGGCGCCGTGCTTGCCAATGGGGTTGCGCTGGAAAGCGGCGATGCGCTCAAGCTGGCCGAGACCCGGGGGCTGACACTGCAGGATGGCCGTGAGGCCGAAGTGCTGGTGTTCGATCTTCCCGCAGGCGAATGACCGATGGGCCGGGTCGAGCCCTCAGGGGGGCTCGATCTGGACTATCGGCAGCGTGGCGACGGCAGCGAATCCCACCGATTCGTACAGCCGCCGGGCTCCGACATTGCTGGCACTGACATGCAGGAAGGAGTGCAGGCCGAGCTCGCGGTGGCGACGCAACAGGGCGCGGGTGAGTCCACCGGCGTAACCGCGACCCGTGAAATCCGGGTGGGTGCAGATCCCGCTGAGCTCCTGCATGCCGGGCAATGCCATACGCTCGCCGGCCATGGACAGCAGCCGTCCCCGTTCGGAGATGCCGATGAAGGTGCCGAGTTCGGCGCTGCGAGCGCGAAAGAAATCCGGAAAGGCGATCGCGGCCAGCCCGTTCATAGCCTCCCGCTCGGCAGGCCCCAGCAGCACATGCGCCGAGGGTTCCCACAGCGGCGTGCCGCCGGCGAAGGTCATCTGCAGCACCTCGGACCGGGCATGGACGCGCCAGCCGCGCGGCCAGTCATTCGGTAGCACGCCCACCAGGTAGGCGTTACTGCGCAGCCCCAGGCGTTGCGGCAGATCCGGTTCGAGCCGGGTATCAGCGGACGGAATGGCGAAGAACGGCGCCACATCCTGCGGATACCACTGCAGCGAGCCCTGACCCTGCGCCCAATGCTGATGCGGGCCGTTGAGCGCATGCCAGATCGGATTGTCGAGTCGCGGATCGCGCATGCGCAGCATCGCGCCCCTAGGCGCGCCGTCCGCCCGCAACGAACACCGTCGCCGCGGTGTCGTGCAACACCTGTCGCCGCTCGCGTTTGCCGAGCCCTGATGAGGCCTGCACGATGCGGCTGACCATCTCGGCATACAGACCGGCCGAGTTGCCGATATCGGAACCCCACAGCAGCCGGTCGGCTCCAATCAAAGAAACATAGTGGCGCAGCGCATCGCGGGCACTGACCTGCACCACGCGCAGTGCCTCGAGATTGACGGTGGTGAACTTGAAGTAAATATTGCGATGCGCGATGAGCGCGCGATGCGCATCGTCCAGGCCGTAGTTTGGCGGGCCATCAGCGATCGGCCAGGCGCAGTGATCGAGCACCAGGCGCGCCTGCGGGTATTGCTGTGCCAGGCGTCCGTATTCGGCCAGCGCTTCGGCGGGCGATCCGGGCGGCAGCGTCATCAGATCCATCGCGAGCCCGGTTTCATTGACCACGGCCCAGGTGCGATGCGCCGCCGGGGAACTCAGCCACGACATCGCACTGGCGCTGCCGCGCGCGCCGGTCAGCCGCACGCCTGCCAGCCCATGCTGCTCGATCAGTTGCCGCACCAGGTCAGGGGTCTTCGGGTCTTCCGCATCGAGCACCACGACCGGCACCAGGCGCGTGCGGTATTGATCGGTGCTATCCAGCAGATAGCGATTGTCGACACCGTAGGTGCCGCGATGCTGCACGGCCGCGCCGGCGGCCACGCCGTTCTGATCCATCCAGCGCAGCACGCGCACGACCTCGGGCGTCTCGCTGGTTGGCTGCGGCGGGGGTGGGCCGGGCAGTGGCGCTGCGGCTGGGGCGCGCGGATAGCGATGCAGATCGTCGGACTTCAGGTGCGCGTGGGCATCGAACAGCGGAAACGGCAGCCCGCTGCCGGTGGCGCGAGCCCACGCTGCCAGTGGCTGGATTGCCATGGCGGACGCTGCGACCAGCCAGGTGCGGCGCGTGAGCATTGAGGTTTCTTCAGGCGCGTTGCGCGCGCAGCACCCGCTCGAGTTCGGGCACTATCTGGAACAGATCACCGACCAGCCCGATATCCGCCACTTCGAAGATCGGCGCCTCACCGTCTTTATTGACGGCGACTATGGTGCGCGCGTCCTTGATGCCCGTCAGATGCTGGATGGCTCCCGATATGCCGAGTGCGATGTAGAGCTCGGGCGCAATGATCTTGCCGGTCTGGCCGACCTGCATTTCGTTGGGCACGTAGCCCGCATCCACGGCCGCCCGCGAGGCGCCCACCGCGGCCCCAAGCGCATCGGCGAGGCCGTAGAGCAATTTGAAATTCTCGGCGCTTGCCAGCGCGCGCCCGCCGGACACCACCCGCCGCGCGGTCTGCAGATCCGGTCGATCCGACTTCGCCGCGGTGCGCGACAGGAATCGCGTGTAGGTCGGCAGACTCACGTCCGCGGTTGCTGCCTCGACGCTTGCCTGGCCACCGTTGGCGGCCGGCTGGAAGGAAGCCGCTCGAACCGTCAGCACCACGATCTGACCCGCCGGTGCCTCCACCGTTGCGAGCGCATTGCCGGCGTACACCGGGCGCACGAAGCGATTGGCCGATTCCACGGCCATGACATCGCTGATCTGGCCAACCCCGAGCGTGGCTGCCACGCGCGGCATGAGGTCCTTGCCGAAAGTGGTCGAGGGACCCAACAGATGCGTGTAGCCCTTGGCAATTACGGCGACCTGCGGCGCAAAAACAGCGGCCAACGGTTCGACGTTCTCGGGCCGTTCGAGCGTGCGCACGCGGCGCACCCCCTGGATCGCGGCCGCTTCGGCCGCTACCGCACCGGCACTGGCAGCCAGCACCAGGATATCGATGGCCCCGGCGCCAATGGCGAGCGCGCAGCTCACGCACTTGGCCGTGCTCTGGTTCAGTCGCCCGTTGGCATGTTCGGCAACGATCAGGATCTCGCTCATCTATATGACTCCGCGCTGCTTGAGCGCGCCGACCAGTTCTTCAACGCTCTTGACCATGATGCCGCGAGAACGCACCGGCGGCGGAGTCAGTTTCACCACGGTCGGGCTGGTCGCAGCCGGCTCCACACCGAGCTCAGCCAGGCTCAGCAGATCGAGCGGCTTCTTTTTAGCTTTCATGATGTCGGGCAGCTTGATGTAGCGCGGCTCGTTGAGCCGCAGGTCGGTGGTGATCACCGCGGGCAGCTCCACCTCGATGGTTTCCAGCCCCACATCGACTTCCCGGGTGGCGCGCGCACGGTCGCCGTCGAGTTCAAGCTTGGAGGTGAAGGTTGCCTGCGGACGATCCCAGAGTGCCGCCAGCATCTGCCCGGTCTGGCCATTGTCGTCATCAATCGCCTGCTTTCCCAGGATCACCAGCAGGGGCTGATGCTTCTGCACCAATTTCAGAAACACGCGCGCGGCCGTCAACGGCGCAACGGTGCCCTCGGCCTGAACCAGCAGGGCACGGTCCGCGCCCATGGCGAGCGCGCTGCGAAGTTGCGCCTGGATGTCCGCCGGCCCGATGCCCACGGCGATGACTTCCTTCGCAAGCCCGCGTTCCCTGATGCGCAGAGCTTCCTCGAGCGCAATCTCGTCGAAGGGATTGATGCTCATCTTGACCCCGTCGGTGATCACGCCGGAGCCATCAGGTTTGACGCGCACGCGTACGCTGTAATCAATGACGCGCTTGATGCCGACCAGAACGATACTCATCCACCGACCCCCTTTGCCGGAAACTGCCAGCGCTCAAGCTGCGAGCGCGGCTGCAAAGGATAGCCGATAATGCAGCGCCGGAGCGCCGGGGGTATCGGGAAACCGACAGGAGCATGACGGGTTTATGAAATTCGCTGGCATCCGCGCGTTCATCAGCGGCGGCGCTTCCGGTTTGGGCCGGGCGGTCGCGACCCGGGTCATCAGCGATGGCGGACAGGCGGTGCTGTTCGATCTCAACCCCGCCCAAGGCACGGCCGCCGCGGCCGAATTGGGTGCGCGGGCGCATTTCTTCGCCGGGGATGTAACCGATGAGGCAGCCGTCGCGGCCGCTATGGCGCAGGCCCGCGATCGCTTCGGGGGATTGGACCTGGCGGTCAGCTGCGCCGGGATCGGCACCGCCAGCCGGCTGATCGGCCGCGCGGGGCCCATGAGCGCCGATTTCTTCCGCCGCATGATCGAGGTCAATCTCATCGGCACACTGATGTGCTCCAAGGCCGCCGCGTTGCTGATGCAGGGCAACGAGCCGAATGCGGAAGGCGAGCGCGGTGTCATCGTCATGACGGCTTCCATCGCGGCTTACGACGGCCAGATCGGCCAGGTCGCATACTCCGCGTCCAAGGGCGGCATCGTCGCCATGACACTGCCGATGGCGCGCGAACTGGCCTCCTCGGGCATTCGCGTGGTGACGATCGCGCCGGGGATCTTCCACACGCCACTGCTCGCGGCGCTTCCCGAGGCCGCGCAGGCATCGCTGGGGCAGCAGGTGCCGTTTCCGGCGCGCCTGGGCAGACCGTCCGAATACGCGGCGCTGGTGGTGCAGATCGCCGAGAACAGCATGCTGAACGGCGAAACCATCCGGCTCGATGGCGCGCTGCGAATGGCGCCGCGCTGATGAGCTTCACGACTCGCCGCGTTGTGACCGGGCACGATGCGCAGGGTCGGGCCGTGGTCGAGAGCGAAAGGCGGTTGCGCGCGCAGCCGGTACCGAACGACTCGGCGTGCTTCAACAAGATCTGGAGCACGGACTGCTGGCCCTGCGACAACACCGACCCGAGCGACGGCGCCGAGCGCGACACTGGACTTGCGAGTGCCAATGGCAGCGTGCTGCGCATCGTCGAGATGGCTCCCGGGCACCGCTCACCCATGCATCGCACCGAATCGCTCGACTACGGGATCGTGCTGGCCGGGGAGATCGATCTGGAACTGGACGAAGGACGCATCGTCAGCCTGAATGTCGGTGATGTGGTGGTTCAGCGCGGCACCATCCACGCCTGGATCAATCGCGGTACCTCTACGGCCCGCATGGCATTCGTGCTGCTCAGCGCCGCACCCCTGGCGTAGGACTTCATCCCCGCGCTCAGCCGCGGCCTCCGATTGCGGCCTCCGATGGCTCGCTTAAGCTCGATCCATGTCGAAACTGCGACGACACCTTGCATTGTTTAAACATGCAGGCCAGGCCTGGCTGGCGGACAACGCGCCGAGCATGGGTGCGGCGCTGGCTTTCTACAGCGCATTCTCGCTGGCCCCGCTGCTGATCATCGCCAGTGCCGTGGCCGGGGTGGTTTTCGGCGCGACCCAGGCCCGCACGGCGGTGGTAGCGCAATTCAGGGAGCTGATCGGGCCGATCGGGGCCGAGGCGGTCGAACGACTGCTCAATGCCACCGCGCACGTCGGCACCGGGCTGCTGGCAACGCTCGTGGGTGTCGTGCTGCTGCTGATCGGAGCGAGTTCGGTCGTCATCGAGCTGCAGAATGATTTGAACCTCATCTGGCGGGCGCCGAAACGGAATCACTCCAGCTATACCAAGCTGCTCCGGACACGACTGCTGGCCTTTGGACTCATTCTCGGCTTCGGCTTCCTGTTGCTGGTTTCACTGGTCGTCAGCGTGGGCCTGGCCGCCCTGGTGCAGCATTCGCGCATGTTCGCGCAGCAGGCGCTGCTGCTGCATGCTTTGAACGTATCGCTATCGATCGGCGCCTACGCGGTGCTGTTTGCCATGCTGTTCAAATTCCTGCCCAACGTGTCCCTGAGCTGGCCCGATGTCTGGCGAGGTGCCAGCGTGACAGCCCTGCTCTTCAGCCTCGGACAGCTGGCCATCGGCTACTATCTGGGCCGCAGCGCCACTACCTCCGCTTATGCGGCCGCTGCCTCGCTGCTGGTATTGCTGCTCTGGCTATACTATGCGGCGCAGATTTTCCTCTTCGGCGCCGAGTTCACCTGGGTGTACGCGCAACGTCGACGGCGCGAACCGGTCACGAGAACCGCGTAGGATTGGCATTCTGGGCAACGTGATTTAGGGCTGGGGAACAAGGCGTGCAGGCTCACCAATGGCTACTGCTGTCCGTAACGGTCGTCGCAGCGGTGCTTCAGCACTCCAGCGCCGCTCCGCCTCGCCCGCGTCCGGCGACGCCGGCCCCGGTGGTCAGCTTTGGGTTCGATTCGATTCAGCGCCTGGCGCAGCAGCGTGCCGACCAGCCCTATCGGGAAAACGGCGAGAAGCTGCCCGAGTCGCTGGCAAAGATCAGCTACGACGACTACCGCGACATCCGCTTTCGCCCCGACAGCTCGCTGTGGCGTAATCAGACGCTGTTCGAGGTCGAGTTTTTCCACCGCGGCTCAAATTATGACAAACGGGTCAACGTCAACGAGGTTACCGACCAGGGAGTGCTCCCGGTCCGGTACAACCCGGGACAGTTCGACTTCGGTAAGAACGCCGCGCTCGCGAAGAACCTGCCGGCGGACTTAGGGTACGCCGGCCTGCGAGTCCACTTCCCACTGCAGACCGCAGACTATAAAGACGAGCTGATCGCGTTCCTGGGCGCCTCCTACTTTCGCGTGCTCGGACGCGGCCAGAGCTATGGGGCCTCGGCGCGAGGTCTGGCTCTGAACGTCGCCACCACCGATGGTGAGGAGTTTCCCTACTTCAGCGATTTCTGGCTGGTCCGTCCGGGCCCCACCCAGCGGACCCTGACAGTCTATGCGCTGCTCGACAGCCCCAGCCTGGCGGGCGCTTACCGATTCGAGATCCGCCCGGGTGCGACCACGGACGTGGAAGTCACCGCCACGCTGTACGCGCGCAAGAACGTCGAGAAGCTCGGGGTCGCGCCGATGACTTCCATGTTCCTTTATGGTGAGGAGCACCGGCGCCAGTTCGATGACTTCCGGCCGGAAGTGCACGACAGCGATGGCCTGCTGATGCAGACCGGCGGCGGGGAGTGGCTGTGGCGGCCGCTGGTTAATCCGAAATCGCTGCGCGTCTCAAGCTTTTCGGACGAGCATCCGCGCGGATTCGGACTGGCCCAGCGCGATCGGGATTTTGCGCACTATCAGGATGAGGAATCCCACTATCAGCGCCGGCCGGGCTATTGGATCGCGCCACTGGGCGACTGGGGCAAGGGCAACATCGAGCTGGTCGAGATCCCGACCGATGAGGAGATCCACGACAACATCGTGAGCTACTGGGTGCCGGCCACGCACCTTGTGCCGCACAAGCCGACCAGCTTCATGTACCTGCTGTCCGCCTTCGGAGATTCCGATCGCCTGCCACCTGGCGGTCGCTCGATTGCGACACGTACCAGTGCGGTCCGCGGTCGCTCGGATAATTCACGGCGTGTGCTGATTGACTTTACCGGCGGTGATCTCGATACACTCGTCGCCAATCAACCCGTCAAGGCTGAACTGAGTGCACACAATGCGGACGTCGATACCGTGTCGGTGCAGCGATTGTCGGAAAATGGCGTCTGGCGCGTGGCCTTCCGGATTACGCCGAAAGGTGCACAACCGGCGGACCTGCGGTGCTATTTGACCTTATATGGCGAAGCCCTGACGGAGACCTGGACCTATCTATGGACGCCCTGAAGGACAGCGGCCCGACTGAGCAATGGCTCCTGCGCCAGGCGCACTGGCGTCGGGCGGCGTTCTTCACGCTGACGTTCGTCACCGCGTTCGGCGGCGGGTTCATGATGCTCGACATCCTGCGCGTGAATGGCTTCGGCCCGCTCGAGCTCACTGGCCTGGCCCTGTTCGTGGTGCTGTTCATCTGGATGTCGGGTGCCTTCTGGACCGCTATCGCCGGGTTCGCCGTACGGCTGGCGGGCCGGGATCCGGCGGCATTGCATGCTGAAGACGACCCGCTGCGGCCGCTGAAGGGTCGCACGGCCATCGTCTCGCCCATCTATAACGAGGATACGGTGCGTGTGTTCGCCGGCCTCGATGCCATCTGGAACTCGCTCGCCAAGATGCCGCAGGCCGCGAGCTTCGATTTCTTCGTACTCTCGGACACCCGCCGGCCCGAAATCGCGGTGCTCGAGGAGCAGGCGTGGCGGGAGATGGTCGCGCGCCACGGCGCCAGCGGCCGGCTCTTCTACCGCCGCCGCACCGACAACATTGGCCGTAAGGCCGGCAATATCGCCGAGTTCGTTCGCAACTGGGGCGGTGCGTACGATTACATGATCGTCCTGGATGCGGACAGCATCATGTCGGGACAGTCGCTGGTCACGCTCGCCCAGACGATGGATGCGCACCCCACGGTCGGCATCGTTCAGACGCTGCCGCTGCTGGCCGGGCGCGAGACGCTGTTCGCAAGGCTGCTGCAATTTGCAGTGCGTGTAAGCGGACCCATGTTTGGCAGCGGGCTGACCTTCTGGCAGATGGGCGAAAGCAATTATTGGGGTCACAACGCCATCATCCGTATGCGGGCGTTCGCCGATCACTGCTCACTGCCACGCCTGCCGGGCTCGCCGCCATTCGGTGGGGAAATCATGAGCCACGACATCGTCGAAGCCGCGTTTCTGCGACGCGCGCGCTACGCCACCTGGCTGGTGCCGGATATCGCGGGCAGCTGGGAAGAAGTGCCGACCAATGTCATCGACTATGCCGCACGTGACCGTCGCTGGGCACAGGGCAATCTGCAGCATCTTGGGGTGATGTCGCTGCCGGGGCTGCACTGGCTGAACCGCCTGCACATGCTGACCGGCGTACTCGGCTATGCAACCTCGCCGATGTGGTTGATGGTGCTGATCGTGAGCTCGATCATGACCAGTATCCAGGCCGTGATGGGGCATCAGTATTTCGCGCCCGGTTCGCATACGTTGTTTCCCGCGTGGCCTCAATATCGCGATGGTGAAATCGCAGCGGTGCTGACGATGACGGGCATCATGCTGTTCATGCCCAAGTTGCTCGGCGCCACGCTGGCGCTGCGAGACTCGCGCCTGCGTAGCGCATATGGTGGGGCGCGGCGACTCATGGGTGGCATGTTCATGGAACAATTCATGAGCATGCTGCTCGCGCCCACGATGATGTTGTTTCATACGACCTTCGTGGTCAGCGCGCTATTTGGCCGTAGCGTCGGTTGGGATGCGCAGCCGCGCGGCGATCGCGGCATCAGCTGGCGCGAAGGCCTGGTACGGCATAAGTGGCATCTGATGCTGGGGCTGGTGTGGGGTGCTGCCATCCTGGCGCTGGCGCCGAAATTCATCTGGTGGATGATCCCGGTGCTGGCCGGCATGATTGTCGCGGTGCCCTTCACGGTACTCACGAGCCGCGCCAGTCTCGGACGAGCGCTGCGCGAGCGCGGCTGGCTGGTGACACCCGAGGAGAGAGCTCCGCCGCCGGAACTGGCCGCGCTGAATGCCAACCTGGCAGCGGCCGAAGCCGCGGCGGCGGAAGCCGCCAGCGCCGAGCCGACCAGCGTAGTTGAGACGCCGGCTCAAATCATCCTGCCGCGAGAAGCCGCTCCGGCGCCGCTGGAATTGTTCGTGCGCGTGCCGCAGCCCGCGCCCCTGGTCATGGAGTCTGGAGGCCAGTCCAAGATTTCCCTCGCCACGCGCGCGGCCTGATCAACTACTCCCGGTAGCGGCCGCCGCCGCGTCCCGTGGCTGCGAGGGCATAAATTTGTGCCCCCGTCAGCGGCAGCACGGCGATGTAGAATCACCCCCAATACGATGGAGGTGACTTTGAAAATTCTGGGTCCCGAGGCGTTGGTGTTCGGCGTCGATGATCTCGATGCCTGCTTCAAGTACCTGACCGATTATGGCCTCAAAAAGGTTGATTCGGCGCCAAGCGGCGCCACCTTCGAGGCGCTCGACGGTACCTGCGCGGTGGTGCGCAAGTCCGGCGATCCTGGCCTGCCGGCACCGGTAGCCGCCGCGCCGAATATCCGCGACCAGATCTACGGCGTTGCCGACCAGGCAACGCTGGAGGCGATCGGCGCAGAGCTGAGTCGGGATCGCGAGGTCAAGGCCGGCGCCGATGGCGTACTGCGTTCGCACGATGACACCGGCTATCCGATTGGCTTCCAGTTGAGCCGCCGCCGCAAGTTCAGTGCGCCGAGATACTTTAATGTTCCCGGCATGGAATCACATCGCCCCGTCAATGCGATTGCTGCGGTCGACGATGCTCCCATACCCATCTGTTCGCTGTCTCACGTGGTGCTGTTCGCGCCCGATATCGAGAAGGCGGAAAAGTTCTACACCCAGCGCCTGGGATTTCGCACCGTCGATGTGTTCACGAATCTCGGGCCCTTCATGCGGCCCGCGGGCACGCTCGAGCATCACACCCTGTTCCTGATCAAGGCTCCGCGGCCGGGACTGCAGCATTTCACTTTCCACGTGCCCGATCTGAACGACATGCTCAAAGCCGGCTGGAACTTCGTCCAGAAGGGCTACAAGTCTTTCTGGGGTCCGGGGCGCCACATCCTGGGCTCGAACAACTTCTGGTACTTCAACAGCCCCTTCGGCGGACTCATGGAATTCGACTCGGACATGGATCTGCACGATGACAGCTGGAAGCCGCGCTTCATCCCGGCGAACCAGCAGACCTCGCAGATCTATCTGTTCAATTTCACCGAGAAGTGGTCGCCGGGGGGCGATAAGCACTGACCTTGGAGTTCGTGGAATCGAATCGCGGCGGCGAACGCGCGCTGTGCCGCCTGGAGGAAATTCCGGACGGCCAGGCGCGCGGCTTTCTGCCGCAGCACCGCGAGGATCGACTGTTCGCGGTGCGACGTGGCCAGCAGGTACGCGTCTACATCAATTCCTGTCCGCACAACTGGCGCCCGCTGGATTTCGCGCAGGATCGATTTCTGTCCGCTGACTGTCACGACATCGTCTGCTATGCACATGGCGCCCACTTCTCGATCGACACCGGGCAATGCACCTCGGGAGTGTGCCTGGGGGAATTCCTGATCCCCGTGCCGGCCCGCGTCGAGGATGGCATCATCCTGATCCCGCTCGAGCTGCCGCAGGCGCCGGAGTAGTCATGGGTCGCATCTTCGAAGTCCGCAAGCACGCTATGTTCGCGCGCTGGAACCGCATGGCGAAGCAGTTCGCGCGAGTCGCCAAGGACATCAACATGTCGGTGAAGGCCGGAGGCCCCGACCCGGCATCGAACCCCACGCTGCGGCGTGTGCTGCAGAACGCCCGCGCAGTCAACATGCCCAAGGACAAGGTCGAGGCCGCCATCAAGCGCGCCAGCGGCCGCGACGCGACCAACTATCACGAAGTCATCTATGAAGGCTATGCGCCGCATGGCATCGCGCTGCTGATCGAAACTGCGACCGACAATCCAACGCGTACCGTCGCCCTCGTGCGCAACGTCATGAGCAAGAACGGCGGCAATCTCGGCAGCACCGGCAGCGTCAGCTTCCAATTCCAGAAGATGGGTGTCTTCCGGCTCGATCCTGCCGGCATTGACCAGGATGAACTCGAACTTGACCTGATCGATTACGGCCTCGAGGAGATGGGCGAGAGCACCGGTGAGAAGGGCGAGCCGCAGTTGGTGTTGCGATGTGCCTTCGAGAACTTCGGGCGGCTGCAGGAGGCACTGGAGGCCCGACGAATCGTACCCTTGTCGGCTGAGCATGAGTTCGTATGCACGACCCCGACGGAATTACCCGACGCGCAGGCCACCGAGGCACTGCAGCTGATCGACCAGCTCGAACAGGAAGAAGACGTCCAGCGCGTATTTCACACGCTGGCTTGAAGTCCTTCCCTTAAGTATCACGACGTCCGCTCAGACGCCTCCCTGCCGGTGCGCACCGTGCGCCTCGCCGCCCTTGCGACCCGCCTCGCGGGCCTTCTCGCGATCGTTGGCAAAGTTGCCGGGATTGTTGTCCCTCCCCTGGGCGTGGCCGCCCTTGCTGGCGATCTCGCGCTGCGTAGCCTGGTCCATCGACGCGAATCCGCGCCGTGAGATACCGCTCGCCGCCGGCGTCGCAGAGGCTGCAGCGGTGTTCGACGAGTCAGTGCCCGAGTGCGATGGCTCGGACGGATGGGTGCCGGCGTGTTCGCCGCCCTTGTGTTCGCCGCCCTTGTGCTGCTCACCGCCCTGCCCAGGCTGTGTAGGTTTGGAGGTCTGATCGCGCTTGGTGTACTGATTGTGGCCGTGCGGATTGTTGTTCGGCATGTGAATTCCTCTGCGTGAAGTGGTACCAGGCAATGGCAATCGATTGATGAATTGCCAATTGATGAATTGCAATCGCTGTGCCACGACCCGGGCGTGCTCAATCAGTATGTTGGCGCGCGGTAGCTGGCGGACTTTGACAATATTTGCAGCGCAGCCGGCATATATTTCAGCCGCAGCGAGACCCATTGCCGTGGCGGTCTTCCGAAAGGACTACAGCTCGGGTCGGCGAGGATTACTGCTGGCGCAGTATCGGCAGCTTCTGCGTGTCGCCGAGGTTTGCGTACAGCGATTGCAATTGCGTGAACTCGCTCTCCTGCGGCGCGCCCGCCAGCATGTGATCGCGAATGATCTTCAACTGATATCGCAGGTACGGCAGCAACGATTCGAGCGGCGAGGTGTCGCCGGCCTGGTGCGCGAGCAGCGAATCGCAGTAGGCGCGATAGTACTCGTTGTACGCCTCCTGGTAGTGAACCAGCGCTTCGCTGAAGGCCGCGTCCCGCATCAGATCGCCGCAGAGCGAATCGGTGCAGAAGAAAGTGGCCGCCGAACTCAGGTAGGCAGTGTGTTCCCGCAGAATGCACTGGGTGTATTCCTGCGTCCCGAACAGCGTTCGCACCAGTGCGCGCCGCGCCTGGCCATGGACGCGCCGATCGCGCAGGTATTCGAACGGTGCCTTGCGGTGCAGGGTCAGAAAACTGATCTTTTTGAGTTCAACGATCTGATGGGAGCGGCGGCGGCGCGCTGCCACGCCGCGCATCAGGCGCCCGTGCGACTGTTCCCACGAGCGGTACAGCGGCACATCCTGCATCAGCCGGGTCGCAACGGTGGCTTCTTCGCAGGCGCCAGCCTGCGCCGCGAGCTGCAGATACTGTTCCGAGTACTCCATCAGCCGCGCGGAACTGAAGCCAATCACGGCCCGTTGCGGCGAAGTCATTTCGGTGTTGCTGCCCATACTCGGCAACATCTATACCACCGATACCACAGGCCTAACAACTGAGGGTTTTTTGCGACAGTAATCGCGAAATCTCCCGACCCAGCGATGACATAATCCCGGCGGCGCGAGCCGTTCCCGGGATTGTCGGTGCCGCTCAGGCGGCGACGGAAATGGGCCTTCCGAGCAGTCTCTCGATAGCGCCGAGACGATCGCGCTCATCGCGGCTCACCAGCGAGATAGCCTCCCCGCTCGAGCCGGCGCGGCCGGTGCGTCCGATGCGATGGATGTAGTCCTCCGGCACATGCGGCAGCTCGAAATTGACCACATGAGGCAACTCGCTGATATCCAGTCCGCGCGCGGCGATATCGGTCGCGACCAGCACCTGGATCTTTCCGCGCTTGAAGTCATCGAGCGCCCTGGTACGCGCGCCCTGGGACTTGTTGCCGTGGATCGCTGCCACCGAGAGACCGTCCTTGCCCAGGCGCTCGGCCAGCCTATTGGCGCCGTGCTTGGTGCGGGTAAAGACCAGGCTCTGACGTACGCCACCATCGACCAGCAGGCGTCGCAGCAAGGGATGCTTGGCAGAGGCTTCGACGTGATAGACGCGGTGATCGACCAGTTCCGAGGGCGTGTTGCGCGGCGCGACATCGATCACGGCTGGATTACGCTGCCAGCTGCGGGCCAGCGAGCGGATTTCTTCGGGCAGCGTTGCCGAGAACATCATGGTCTGTCGCTGCTTGGGTAAGGCGGCGACGATGCGGCGTATCGTCTGAATGAAGCCCATGTCCAGCATGCGGTCTGCTTCATCCAGCACCAGCGCCTGGATGCCGGAGAGGTCCAACGCTCGTGTCTGGAGGTGATCCAGCACGCGGCCGGGCGTTGCGATGATGACATCGACTCCCGCGGCCAGCGCCTGCAGCTGGGGTTTGGGGCTGACGCCCCCGATGATGAGCGCGCCGCGCAACGGCAGATGCCGGGCTAACACCCGGAACGTGTCGCTGACCTGGGCGGCCAGCTCGCGTGTCGGCACGAGAATGAGGGCGCGCGGGCGGGGCGAGCCATCGCCGCTGGTTCGCAGCCGCTCCAGCAGCGGCAACGCGAATGCGGCCGTCTTGCCGGTACCGGTCTGGGCCGCGGCCAGCAGATCGCGGCCTTCTAGTGCCATCGGAATGGCGCGGGTTTGAATGGGGGTCGGCTCCGTAAAGCCAAGTTCCCGGATAGCGGTCTGCAGCTCCGGGCAAAGTGAGAAATCAGTGAACAAATCAATACTCCAAACGGCCTGACCGCATGACGCGGCTTCGGTTGGGCGCAAATTAAGGGGGTTTTAAATCGGCGGTGCCTTTGGCACCGGCTGCGATGGGCTTGAGGGAGGGAGCGCGAACCGAACCGCGCAATCAACAAACACCGGCGCCAAGTATACCTCATTGCGCATCGAAGCGCACATCGCGCCGTTCCGGCCCAACCAGCGCCAGCACCAGCAGTGTCGCGGCCACGATGCTGCAAACGAGCATCAGGGCAAAGGCAAAGTCCGGTTTCGCGGCCGTGCCGTGGCTCTCGGCAATCATGGTCTGCAGCGGCGCATTGCCGGATGCGAAGAAATTTCCGAGCTGGTAGACGAAACCGGGAAAAGTCGCGCGCAGGGTCGGCGGCGAGAGTTCATTGAGATGCACCGGCACCACGCCCCAGGCCCCCTGCACCATGAACTGCATGGCAAAAGCTGCGATCGCTATACCAACGGCCGTGGTTGCCATCCCCAGGAAAGGCAGCACGATCAGGGCACCACCCGCGGCCAGCGCGATCGCCCGGCGCCGGCCAATACGGCTGGATAGCGTGCCCACTACCAGGCCGCCGGCGATGGCACCGAGGTTGTAGACGATAGCGATGTTCGACCGGACGGCGGTGGAGAAGCCGCGCTGTACCTCGAGGAAGAGCGGAAACAGATCCTGCGTGCCATGGCTGAAGAAGTTGAAGGCTGTCATCAGCACGATGGCATAGGCTACCAGCGGCCAGTGTCCCTTGAGGCCGCTCCAGATGCCGCGCTCGGACTTCGCCGCCTGGCCGGCGCGCCAGACTTCCGACTCCGGCACCTTGCTGCGTATATAGAGCAGCAGCAATGCAGGTGCCGCGCCCAACATGAACATGCCGCGCCATCCGATCCGATCGATGAACAGCCCGAAAACGATCGAGGCCAGCAGATAGCCGCTCGGGTACCCTGCCTGCAGCAACCCCGAGACGACGCCGCGCGAGCGCACCGGGATGGACTCGAAGGCGAGCGAGGCACCCACGCCCCACTCGCCCCCCATGGCGATGCCGTACAGCGCACGCAGTACCAGGAACACCGTCAGCGATGGCGCGAACGCGGACGCGAACTCCATGATCGAGTACGACAGCACGCTGACCATCAGCGTGGGGCGCCGCCCAAACCGGTCGGCGAGCCGTCCGAAGAGAAACGCGCCCACCGGCCGCATGACCAGCGTCAGGAACACCGCCACGGTGACGTTCTTGACGTCGGTGCCGAAATCGCCCGCGATGCGCCGGAAAACGAACACCACCAGGAAGAAATCGAAGGCGTCGAGCATCCAGCCCAGATAGCTGGCCAGCACCACATGCCGTTGCGCCGGGCTCCAGGTTTCCGTCGATGACATTGGTCTGCCCCACCTTATTGTTAGCGAGCCCGCTCCCAGTCGAATCATAGCGCCCCGCCGGCATGGGACGTCAGCCGCTACAATCCCGGCCCATGCTGCTGCGTCTGGATAAGGTGAGTCTGGCTTACGGATCGCGGCCGCTGCTCGATCAGGTATCGCTGCAGCTCGATGAAACTGAGCGCATCGCATTGATCGGGCGCAATGGCGAGGGGAAATCCTCGATGCTGCGGCTGTTGCTGCGAGAAACAGAGCCCGATGAAGGGGTCGTCTGGATCAAGAGCGGCGCTCGCCTCGGACACCTGGCGCAGGACCTCAGCGTCCTCACGCCGGTGCCATTGTCCGAGTGGCTCAACGCCGCGCTGACGGCCAGCGGTGCCGGGAGCGGGGGCGATGAAGGCTGGTCCACGGCTCAGCGAGTGGCCACCGTGCTCTCGCGCCTGCGGTTGGACGGCGCTGCGCAGCTCGACCAGCTCTCGGGCGGCACGCGGCGGCGCGCGCTGCTGGCCCGCGCGCTGGTCAGCGATCCCCAGATCCTGCTGCTCGATGAGCCGACCAATCATCTTGACATCGACACCATCGAGTGGCTGGAACGCTTCCTGCTCGAGTTTCGGGGCCTGGTGCTGTTCGTGAGCCACGATCGCACCTTCATCGATCACCTGGCCACACGCATCGTCGAGCTCGACCGCGGCAACCTGACCGCGTTCCGCGGCAATTACGCGGCCTACCAGCGCGCCAAGTCCGAGCAATTGGCCGTGGAATCCCAGCACGCGGCCCTGTTCGACAAGAAGCTTGCCCAGGAAGAGGCGTGGATTCGCCAGGGCATCGAGGCACGCCGTACCCGCAACGAGGGTCGTGTGCGAGCGCTCTACGCGCTGCGCTCCGAGCGGCGCGCGCGCCGCGAACGCGGCGGCCGCCTGCAACTGGATGCCGCCTCGATCAACGAGTCCGGCTCGCTGGTTTTTGAAACCGAACACCTGTCGGTGGGATTTGCCGGACGCACCGTCATCCGCGATCTGTCGATGCGCATCATGCGCGGCGATCGCATCGGACTGGTCGGACCCAATGGGGCCGGCAAGACGACGCTGATCCGCACCCTGCTCGGCGAACTCGAACCCAGCGCGGGCAAAGTGCGCCAGGGCAGCCGGCTCGAGATTGCCTACTACGACCAGGAGCGGCTGCAGCTCAATCTCGAGGCCTCGGTGAGTGCCAATGTCGGAGGCTACAACGACCATGTGCTGGTCAACGGCCAGTCACGGCACGTGGCCGGCTACCTGCGCGATTTTCTGTTTCGCCCCGAGCAGCTCAATACCCCGGCGCGCGCCCTCTCGGGCGGCGAGCGCAATCGGCTGCTGCTGGCGCGATTGTTCGCGCAGCCGGCCAATCTGCTGGTGATGGACGAGCCCACTAATGATCTGGATATCGAGACGCTGGAACTGCTGGAGGAATTCATCGCCAACTTCCCGGGCACGCTGCTGCTGGTGAGCCACGACCGCGCGTTCCTGGACAACGTGGTCACGAGCCTGCTGGTCTTCGAGGGTGAGGGTGTGGTGCGCGACTTCGTCGGCGGCTACAGCGACTGGAAGAACTATCGGGATCAAAGGGACGAGGCGGCGCAGGCCGCCAAACCCGCGCCGACGGCAATGCCCGTGTCACGGCCGGCCAATCGGGGCGGTCGCCTGTCATACCAGGCGCAGCGTGAGTTGAGCGAATTGCCGCAGCGGCTGCAGGCTCTCGAAGAAGAGAAAGGCGAGATCGAATCGCGACTCGCCGACGGTTCACTCTACCGCGGCGATGCCACGGCGCTGCAAACGCAGCTACGGCGCCTGGCGGGCATCACTGCGGAACTGGAGAGCGGCTATGCGCGCTGGGCGGCGCTCGAGGCGCTGGCGCCCGGCGGGCGCTAAGCCGCCCCGCCATAGTGCGCTATGCTAGGCTCGATGAGCTCACGTGTTTATCTGCTGAATGGGCCCAATCTGGATCTGCTCGGAGAGCGTGAGCCGCAGCTTTACGGCCACCACTCACTGGCCGATGTGGAAGCGCTGTGCCGCGCCACCGCCGGGCCACTGGGACTGGAACTGGTCTGTCACCAGACCAACGCCGAGCACGAGATGATCGGTTGGCTGCACCAGGCACGGCGCGCTGCCGGCATCGTGATCAACCCCGCGGCCTTCTGCTACCACTCGGTACCTATCCTCGACGCGCTGCGGCTGTGCGAATGCCCCATCGTCGAGGTCCACATCAGCAATATCTACCAGCGCGATGAAACCTGGCGGTCGCATTCCATTCTGGCCGCTGCCTGCCGGGGCGTCATCACGGGTCTCGGGATCGAGGGCTATCGGCTCGCAATCGAATTTCTCGCGCGGCAGATTGCCGCTGACGCGCCGAGCGCGCCACGCTGACCCGCTTGGCAGCGCCATGCTTGGCGCTGCCGCTGCCCTTGGGCGACTTTCTAACGGACTTTGCCGCCGCCTTTCTGGGCGCGAGGCCGCCTTCGAAAGCCGCTGCCATCACATCATCCACGCTCTCCGCCCAGACGAAACGCATGGTCTCGCGCACGCTGGCCGGGATGTCGTCGAAGTCGCGCCGATTGCGCGCCGGCAGGATCACGGTCTTGATGCCGGAGCGGGCGGCCGCCACGACCTTCTCCTTGATCCCACCCACCGGCAACACCAGGCCTCGCAGACTGATCTCGCCTGTCATGGCGACATCGTGCTGCACCGTGCGCTGCGTCAGCATCGACACCAGCGACGCGAAGATAGACACGCCGGCGCTCGGGCCATCCTTGGGCACGGCCCCTGCGGGCACATGGATGTGGACGTCCGACTTCTCGAAGATCAACGGATCCACGCCCAGTTCACGCGCGTGCCCCTTGGCCAGCGTCATGGCCGCCTGCGCGCTCTCCTTCATGACATCGCCGAGCTGGCCGGTAAGGATCAGCCGTCCGCTGCCCGGCACGCGGCTACTCTCGACGAATAGAATGTCTCCGCCCACCGGCGTCCAGGCGAGCCCCGTGGCAACTCCCGGCACACTGGTTCGCATCGCGACCTCGTTCTCAAAGCGCGGCGCACCGAGAATGCGCACCAGGTCCTGTTCACTCA
The DNA here is from genome assembly GCA_963819195.1 of uncultured Gammaproteobacteria bacterium. Classification (GTDB taxonomy): domain Bacteria; phylum Pseudomonadota; class Gammaproteobacteria; order Steroidobacterales; family Steroidobacteraceae; genus FEN-1191. The sequence continues at coordinate 26,943 of CAWFVL010000002.1, read as the reverse complement.
CCGCCATCGGCCCGGACCCCCCGGCCGCTATCGTGACCGCGCAGTGACGCAGCACCGCGCCGATTTGCCGCTCCAGGCCGCGAACCCCTGCCTCCCGCGTGTAGTCGGCGATCAGATGTCGCAGGATGTCCTCGCTGAGCACCACCTGATCGGCCTTCAATCCGTTGGCCACCAGCTGCCGGCGCACCAGGTAGCGCTCTGCGATCTGCAGCTTCTCCTCTTCCGTGTAGCCCGATAGCTGGATGATCTCCATGCGATCGCGCAACGGCGGCGGCATGGTATCGAGCATGTTCGCGGTGCCGATGAAAAGCACTTTGCTCAGGTCGAAAGGCACGCCCAGATAATTGTCGCGGAAAGTGTGGTTCTGCTCCGGATCCAGCACCTCCAGCAGCGCCGAGAACGGATCGCCCTGACTGCTGGCCGATACCTTGTCAACTTCGTCGAGCATCATGACCGGATTGCGGGTACCGGCCTTGCGCAGCGCCTGGATGATATTGCCCGGCAATGCGCCTACGTAGGTGCGCCGGTGCCCGCGGATCTCGGCTTCGTCGTGCACGCCGCCCAAGCTGACACGGACGAATTTAAGTCCCAGCGCCCGCGCAATCGACTGCCCAAGCGAGGTCTTGCCCACGCCGGGCGGCCCGACGAAGCAAAGGATCGGACTGTGGCCTTCCGGGTTGAGCTTGCGCACGGCCAGGAACTCGACGATACGGCGCTTGATCGGATCGAGGCCGAAATGATCCTCGTCCAACACCTGGCGCGCCTTCTCGATGTCGATTTCTTCCTTGTCGAGTTTCGACCAGGGCGCGGCCAGCAGCCACTCCAGATACGAGCGTGTCATCGAGTATTCGGCGCTGGCCTCGCCGGTACGCTCGAGGCGGGCGATCTGCGCTTTGACATGTTCCTCGATGTCCGGCGGCATGCCCGCCTTGGCCAGCTCGGCCTTCAGACCGGCGATGTCGGATGACTCCTCGCCATCTTCGCCCAGCTGCTTGCGGATCTGATTCATGCGCTCGCGCAGCACAGCCTGCTTCTGGCGCTCGTCGAAGGCGCCCTTGGTGCGCTCGTCGAGCTCGTGCGAGATGCGGATCACTTCCAGCCTCCGGCGCACGAACTCGAGCACCAGATCGAGTCGTTCGCGGATATCCAGAGTCCCGAGCACCTGCTGCTTTTCGATCGGCTTGATATCCAGGAAGCTGGCGATGAGGTCCGCCAGCGTCGAGAAGGATTCGATGTTCTGCAGCGCGGCGACCAGCTCGCCGGGCGCCTGCGGCAACAGTTTCAGCGCCTCGATGGCGAGTTCGCGCAGGCGGATCGCCCGCGCCTCTATTTCCGGATTGACCAGGGTCGGCTCGGGCATCAGGTCGACACGCGCCGTGATGAACGGTTCGCGCGCGGTGTAATCGCGCACGGTGAAGCGCTCCTCCCCCTGGCAGATCAGGTGATGGCTGCCGTCCGGGGCCGTCACGTAACGCACGATGCTTGCCATCGTGCCCACGCGATGCAGTCCCTCCAGCGCCGGGTCGTCGGCCTCAGGGTCCCGCTGCAGCACGAACCCGACCTTGCGCTGCGACTTGATGGCCTCCTGCGCGGCCGCGATGGTGCGTTCATTGCGGATCGCGATCGGCAGCACGGTCTGCGGAAACAGTACGGTATTGCGCAGCGTGAGGATGATCAGGCTGTCCGTGTCGACGGCGGGGGTCTCCTCGGCGATGAGCAGCTCAGGGGATACCGGCCCCGCGGGCACTGGCCCTGCGGTCAGTGGGGTTTCATCCTTGGCGTCGCTCATGACCACTCTCCGGCCAGGCGGATACGCAGGCAACCGTCGAGCAGTTCCTGGCCCAGCAATTGATAGCGGCCCGGCGGCAACTCGATGCGCCGCTCCATGCGACCGTAGGGTATTTCCAGCCGCAGGATGCGCGCCTGATGCGCCAACCGCGGCGGCCGGCTTGCCGCCTTCACGCGTAATCCGTCAGATGTCAGTTCGATTGCAATGTCCTCCGCGCGTACCCCCGGCAGCGCGACCAGCACCTGCAACTCGCGCTCGAGCATGAATATGTCCACCGGCGGCTCCCAGGCGGGTTGCTGCGAGCGCGCGGTCACCAATTCAAAGAATCGGCGATGACGCCGTTCCGCTTCGTCGATCAGCGCACAGGCACGCGACCACATCGTCGAGCCGCTTGGCAGGTAATCCATGGCGTTACTCCAGTATTTCGTACATGGGGCTCAATGGCCGAACTGCAAGTTCCAGGCGACCGCCCGGTCGGTGACCTCTGGCCGCGACAGATTGACCCACAGCCCGCACGCCGATAGAAAGCTATTGAGCAAAGTGTCGATTTCGCCGTTGCTCTTCGGAGTTTCCCGGGTGAAGATCGGAGCGTTGTATCGATGACCCACCAGGAGTGTGAATATGCCAGTGCAGTCGACATCGACGTCCCGTGCAACACGCACGACGACCCGAAACGCGCAACCAAAGAGCCGTCCGGTCCCGGCGGTACTCATTGACCAGGATCTGCGCCGGAGCATGATCGCCCAGGCCGCCTATTATCGGGCCGAACGGCGTGGTTTCGAGCCCGGACACGAGGCCGAGGATTGGCTCGCCGCGGAAGGTGAGGTGGATGCGGCGCTGATGCTGGGTGCGCTACCCCTGAAGTCCTGAGCCACCCTTAAGGGGTCGTGACAGGATCGGCTGCGGCTGCTGCGCCCGCAGCTCTCTTAGTTGCGCCTCGAGATCCGCGACCCGCTCGAGCAGGCCCAGCGCCAGTACGAGTGCCTGCACATCGAGCTCAAAGTCGGAGCGCAGACGGCCCGCAGCCCGAACCGTACGCAGCGCCGCCGAACCAAAACGCAGATCCGTCCGCGCGCGCGGCAGCTCCAGCGGAGCGATGGCGCCGCAATCGAGCAGCTCCTCCACCAGCGCCAGCGGCAATCCCGACAGCTCGGCCAATTCCGGCAGCGACAGTTCGTGCTGCTCGAACCAGAGTACTTCGGTCACTTCAAATTGCATGGCCAGCCTCCGTGGCGAAGTGCGCCCGCGGATCGAATGCCGAGTCGTTGGACAGTTTCTGGTATAGCTCGCGCTCGGCCTCTCCGACGACGCTCGGCACGACGATCTGTACGATGGCGTACAGATCTCCCTGCCCTTCCTTCGGCTTGGGTAGTCCGCGATTGGGCAGCCGCAGATGACGCCCGGCCTGAGTGCCAGGCGGGATCTTGAGCCGCACGATGCCGCCCGGCGTGGGGACTTCCACCGCGGTGCCCAGCACCGCTTCCCAGGGAGCCAGCGGCAGATCCAGGTACAGGTCGTGGCCGGCAGCACGGTACAGCGGATGCGGCTTCAGGCTGATGTTCAGATACAGATCGCCGTCCCGGCCGCCGTTGAGCCCTTTGCCGCCCTTGCCGGGCAGCCGCAACCGCTGACCATCGGTGGCGCCTTTCGGGATACGGGCCTTGAAGACATGCGGGGTGCGATGCAGCCGGCCGTCCGCGTCGTATTCCGGCATGTTGAGGTCCAGATCGATCTGCGTGCCCTGGAAGGCCTGCTCAATCGTGATCGCGACGGCTATCTCATAGTCTTGTCCCGGCATCGACCGGCGCGCGCCCGCGCCGCGTCTGCCAGCGCCCGCGTGCAGGTGCGAGAACAGATCCGAGAGGTCCAGATCCTCTGCTGCGAAAGGCGACTCGCTGTACTGCTGGCGCCAGTCAGGGGGCGGCTGGAAATCCTGGCCGGGCGCGTGAGCGCCCAGCTGATCGTAGGCGGCGCGCTTCTCGGGGTCTTTCAGCGTCTGGTAGGCCTCCGCGATCTCCTTGAACTTCTCCTCGGCGCCGGCCTCTTTGGAGACGTCGGGGTGATACTTGCGGGCGAATCGACGGTAGGCCTTCTTGATGTCCGCTTCGCTGGCACCGCGTTCCAGACCGAGACTGGCGTAATAGTCCTTGTACTTCATACCGCTTGAGCTCCGGGAGGCGGCGAGAATAACGCAGGCACCCCGCACGCGCACGATTGGCGCCAGTTGCGCCAGCCACTGCCATTAAGGGAAACTCCCCGCTGCGGGAATTGTTGGGACTGAAGGCCTATTTTCAAGCAGAAAATCCTCTGGCGCGGCGCCGAGCACTACGAGGGCGCGCGGCGCGCATCGGTGTGGCGCGCCAACACCCCGGCGCGATTTCCCGCCGCCATCATGCCGGCAGAAAACGTGCAGGATGTGATCGCCGCGGTGCAGCTGGCGCGCGAGCGGGGTCTTGAGATCACGGTGCGTTCGGGCGGTCACGGCTGGTCGGCCTCGCATCTGCGCGATGATGTGCTGCTGATCGATGTCTCCCGCCTGGATGAGATCTCGGTCGACAGTGGCGGCGCGCGCGCCTGGGTGGGGCCGGGCGCCAAGGGCTGGCATCTGAATCGCGAACTGCGCGCAGCCGGGCGCATGTTTCCGGCCGGGCATCACCGTTCGGTCGGACTGGGTGGTTATCTGCTCAATGGCGGCTGGGGGTGGAATGCGCGCCAGTTCGGGGTCGCCTGCTCGAACGTCACCGCCATCGACGTGGTCAATGCCCAGGGCGAGTTGCTGCATGCCGATGAGACCGTGAACGCCGATTATCTCTGGGCGGCTCGCGGCGCCGGAGCGGGCTTCTTCGGGGTGGTCACCCGCTTCGAGCTCAAGACCTTCGCGCTGCCTGCGATCATACGGTTCAGCTCCTATGCCTACGATCTCGAGCATCTGGAGACCGTGCTGCGCTGGGCGATGGAGCTCACGCCGCGGATCCCGGAGAACCTGGAGTTCATCATCGGCTCTTACGGCCACGACGGCACCGGCAAGCGCGCCACGCCGCGCGTGTTCGTGAACGCCACGGCCTTTGCCGACTCCGAATCACAGGCCCGACAGATGCTCGAGCTGCTGGAGACCTGCCCGTGCGCACCACGCGCGGAGCGGCGGCGGGAGGCTGCCGCCGTTAGCATGGAAGAGCGCCTGGAGATGACCAGCCGCGCGGACCCCGACGGCAAGCGCTATGCCGCCGACAACATATATACCGATGCCAGCGCCGATGAGCTGGTGCCCCTGATGCGCGAACTGTTCGCGGGCCTGCCTTCGGCGCACTCGCACATATTCTGGTGGAACTGGGGGCCGTTGCGGCCGCTGCCCGACATGGCCCTGTCGATTCAGGGCAACATCTACCTGGCCTGCTATACGGTCTGGGACCACGAAGCGGACGATGCGCCGATGGAACGCTGGGTGGTCGATCAGATGAAACGTCTCGAACACCTGGCGGTGGGCAGCAAGCTCAACGATGAGAATATGGCGCGCCGCCCGGCGCGCTATTTTTCCGATGCGGCCGCCGCGCGGCTCGAGCGGCTGCGGATGCTGCATGATCCGGAGCACCGCTTCGCCTCGTTTCCCACATGACCGCCGCCGCTCCGGGGCGCGGTTTCTTCTACGGATGGATCATTGCCGGTACCGCGGCCCTGGGGATCGCCTGCAGTTTCTCGGTACTCGTGACCACCATCACAAGCCTGTTCGCCGCGCCGCTGTCGCTCGAGATGGGATGGACGACCCCGCAGATCATGCTCGGCCCTCTGGTGGCGGGCTTGTGCGGGCTGACCACGGCACCGCTCATCGGTGCCTTGTGCGATCGCTTCGGCGCGCGGCGAATCGTGCTGTGCTCATTTGTGATCGAAGTGTGCATCGTTGCTTCGTTCCACAATCTCGATGCGTGGCTTCCCGGGTATTGGCTGCGTTACGGCGCGCTGGCCCTGTTGTGCATGGGCACGACGCAGGTCGCCTTCAGCCGCATCATCTCTTCCTGGTTCAATCGCCGACTGGGACTCGCGCTGGGCATTGCCCTGGCGGGCGTGGGGGTCGGAGGCTATGGATGGTCACTGCTGGTGCAGCGGCTCATCGATCTGTATGGCTGGCGGAATGCATACCTGGTGGTCGCCGGCATCATCGCCTGCCTGGCGTTGCCGGCGCTGTTCCTGCTCCTGCGCGACACGCCCGCCAGTCTTGGACTGGGCGTCGATGGTCAGCCGGGTTCGGCCGCCCTTCCGGGCGCCCCGGTTGCAGGCATGACGCTGCGCCAGGCGATCGCCTCGCCGCAATACCGGCTCATGGCCCTGACTTTTTTCCTCTTCGGCCTGAGCCTGCAGGGTGCGCAGCTCAACCTGGTTCCGATGTTGACCAGCCGCGGCGTGTCGGCACAGCTTGCAGCCCACACCCAGGCCATCATGCTGCTCACGCTCATCATAGGGCGCGTGTCGTCGGGCTTTCTGCTGGACCGTTTCTTCGCGCCGCGCGTATCCCAGGGTTTCCTGCTGGCTCCCATCGCCGGCATCGCCGCGCTGGCGCTCGGCGCTACCGGCTGGGCCGCACTGGTCTCCGCCATGGGTATTGGCCTGGCGGTCGGCGGTGAATCGGATGTCATTGCCTACCTGGTGCGGCGCTACTTCGGGATGCGCGAATACAGCCGCATCTACGGCACGTTTTTCTCATTCTTTGGCGCCGGTGCTTCGCTGGGCCCGTTTGCGACCTCCTGGGGAGTCGCGCACTCAAGCGGCGGCTACGGAACCGTGTTGTGGTACCACGTCACAGCATTGATCGTGACCGCACTCTTATTATCCGCCTTCAGGCCCTATCGGCGCGACTGAGCGAAGTTACGAATGTCGGTTCCGGCCTACAGCTACCGCGGCCGCGGCGCGCAGGGTGCTGTGGCAAGTGCAACGAGGTAGAATGCGTCGCTAAGCGGCCGGGGGCCCGCCGCCACAATCACGATGGGTCACCGGGGTGGTCAAATGTTCACTATGCGCAGGTATTGGGGCGCGGCCTTCGCCGCAGCATTACTGACGGCGTGCGGGTCCGATTCCACGACCTCGGCCGTATCGAGTTCGACGACCCATGGCACGCTGTCCGAAGATCCGCCGTTGCGGATCGCCTCCCTGAACGCCGCGAGCTTTGGTGCCCAGCTGTCGGCCAACACAACAGGTGCGCAGCTGGTTCAGATAACCGGCGCGCCGACCTGCGGCGTCGATTTCTATTACATCAAATTCTGGACCGTCGGCGCGTCCGGTGAGACCACGCTCTCCTCCGGCGCGCTAATGGTGCCCACAGGGGCAGCGCCCGCCTGCTCGGGGCCGCGGCCGATCGTGCTGTATGCGCATGGCACGTGGACCGATAAGACCGGCAATATCGCGGACATCACCAACACGGCCACGCCCTCTCCGACCAACAACGAGAATGTGATAGTGGCTGCGACATATGCCGCTCAGGGCTATATCGTCGTAGCGCCTAATTACGCCGGTTACGATATCTCGACGCTGGGGTATCACCCCTATCTCAACGCGGTGCAGCAGTCCGGCGAGATGATTGATGCGCTGACTGCCGCCCGAACGGCGTTGCCCAATACCATGTCTGCCGCGACCAGCGACAGCGGCAAGCTGTTCGTCACCGGCTATTCTGAGGGTGGCCATGTGGCCATGGCCACACAACGCGCCCTGGAAGCCGCCGGTCAGACCGTGACGGCCGCGGCGCACGGATCCGGACCTTTCGCCCTCGAGGCTTTCGCGGATGCGGAATTCTTCGGCAGCGTCAGTTTGGGCTCAACCGTCTTCACGCCCTTGGTGACGACCAGCTATCAGCACGCTTACGGCAACATCTACACCGCGACGACCGATGTCTACTCGGCTACCTACGCCACCGGCATCGATACTCTGCTGCCGAGCGCCACCCCTATTGGCACGCTCATCTCGACTGGCAAACTGCCCGAGACCGCGCTCTTCGACAGCACGACCCCCGTGGTGACGGTACCCAATAACCCAACGCTGTCGGCAATCCTGACGGCGGCGTTGGCCGTGCCCGCTGATCCGACCAATCCCGACACACCGCTGTTCGATGCGGGGTTCGGCTCACCGTATCTGATCAACAATAACTACCGCGTCAGCTATGCCCTCGATGCGGCATCTAATCCCGACGGCGCAGTGCCTACACCCGCCGCCGGCGTGCCGCTCGCTGCGGCGCCACCGACGCAAACCTTGCGACTGGCGTTCTACAAAAACGACCTGCGCAACGGCGCCTGGGCTCCCAACTCACCGACACTGCTGTGCGGCGGAGATCAGGATCCCGAGGTGTTCTTCAGCGTCAATACCGGGACGATGGCGGCATTCTGGAGCGCACTGCCAGCCGGCCTCATCACGGTGCTGGACGTCAACGCAACCCCTGCAGGACCATTCGCCCCCATTCAAACCGGCTTCCAGACAGCCGTGGCCGCTCAGCTGGCCTACTACATGTCCCCGGCCGGCGGTGACCTGACACTGACCCAGGCCGAGGAGTTGCTGCTACCGAGCTACCACGGTTCCGTGGAACCGTTCTGCGACGTGGCAGCGCGCACCTTCTTCAGCCAATTCTAAGGGAAAAGGCCATGACAAAATTCGCCCCGCGCGTGCTCACAGCCGCGTGCCTGACCCTAACCGCCTCGCTCGCCTTAGCCGATGAGGTCCCGGACAACACCTTTCGCGTCGGCGCCTACGCGGTCTTTTTTCACACCAGCGCAGGCTATCTGCAGGGCCCTTACATTCCCCCGGGCGAGGACCTGAGCGCGACCGTCAAAAATGTACAGACCCCGTACCTTGCGTATCTGCGAAAGCTGTCGACCCATTTCACATTCGAGTTCGCCTTCGGAATTCCGCCGCTGACCAAGGCTTACGGCAAGGGTCCGGCGACGATCGCCGGCACCGTGCCCTTCAATGGCCAGCAGCTATTGACCTCGCGCTGGCTCGCGCCCACTGCGCTGCTCGAGTACGTGTTCCTGGATGACAGCTACGCGTTGCGGCCGTATATCGGCGCCGGCGTCAATTACTCAGTGTTTTACGATCGCAATATCACCCCCGCCGGCGAAGCGGTCATCGGTGGCCCGACCCGTGTGGAGTTAAGCAACTCCGTTGGACCAGCTGTGACAGGCGGCTTGACCTATCGTCTGCCGAATCATTGGAGTCTCATGGCCTCGTATTCGTGGGCGAGAGTGACATCGCATTTGCACGCCATTACATCGGACGTTGTCCGCACTGACTCCATCAGCTTTGGCCCGACGACATTCGTTGCCGCAGTCGGCTATTCGTTCTAGACAACTCGCACTCGCTGCCGCCGCGAACCGCAGCGCTGCACGCGCGGCCGTGTAGGACTGAGATGCCGCGAATCCTCCCGCGCCATGCCGCATGGCCCTTGCCTACACGCCAATAAGAATCACGCTGACAGTGTCCGCGCGGTGCTTGCGGCACCGTTTGTGCGTCACTGTTGATGACGTCGCATGGAGTCCCTCATGGCACGCAAGTACAGCAAATCGAGTGAGCGGAAGGTCGAGCGCGCAGTGAAGGAAATGAAACACGGCACGCTGCGCAGCGGAGGCTCGGGGGCAAAAGTCACCAGCCGCAAGCAGGCCATCGCCATTGGGTTGTCCGAAGCACGTCGCGCCGGTGCCCGGGTTCCCAGAAAGGCAACGCGCAAGACTGCGCGCCGCAAATCCGCCTAAGCAGGCGCCAACGGCCGCACTGCTCTCCCACGTTTAGTGGGTGTCGCTACCGAAGCGCTGGAGCATCGGCACGGGTTGCCTCAAAGCACGCCATGATCAACCGGCAATTCAATCACTCGACGCCGCGATGCCTGCTGATCGCCGATGACAATGATGATGCCGCAGAGAGCCTCGCCATGCTGCTGCGCATGGAGGGCCACGAGGTCGTAGTAGTGGGCAATGGACGTGATGCCCTGAACGCGGTGAGCGCGCTGCGGCCCAGCGTGGTGCTACTCGATATCGGCATGCCGGATATCAGCGGCTATGAAGTAGCCCGGCAACTGCGCCAAACGCAGGAGGGCAAGTCCCTGACCCTGATTGCGGTCACCGGGTGGGGCCAGGAGCGCGACAAGCTGCGCGCGCGCGACGCCGGATTCGACCATCATTTTACAAAACCCATCGACCCGAACACCCTGCTTGAGCTGGTGAAGCGGATGGACCCGGATTGCTGAGCGCCCCTTGTTGCGAATGCGGTGTTCTCCTACGGAACCGGCACAAACACACGCTATAACCTCCAGAGCGTGCGCAAACCGCGCTCCCTGGCGACGGATGGAAAGCTCATGGTGACGGTTCTGGTTGAGAAACGTGAGTTCAGTGACAAGCCCGGATCTGCAAGCCGCCTTCGGCGCAACGTGAAGTCGGCGGCCGAGCTCGCCGCCGCGCAGCCGCCCGCTACAGACCCCCCCGCCGCCAATCCGCCCGGGGCGGCTGTTTCGTCGTCCAGTGCAGAACTCAGCGCCAGCGACCGGTATCGACAGATCAGGGTATTCGCCTACTACAAGGCCGAGCAGCGAGGCTTCGCACCCGGGCATATGTGGGATGACTGGTTGGCTGCCGAACGCGAAGTCAACGCCCGAAACAGCGGTGGGCCAGTCAAAGCGCCTGATCCGGGCAGCTGAAGGATTAATCAAACCCGAAAGACTGGGCGTCGCTGGACGAAGGCGGGGTTCACCTTTAGAATTATGGGTTCCGCCGACAGCGTCCGCGTGCCCAGAGTGGCGCGCCAGTTCTGCACCGCGCGCCCGTAGCTCAGCTGGATAGAGTACCTGGCTACGAACCAGGGGGTCGGGAGTTCGAATCTCTCCGGGCGCGCCAATTACAACAACAACTTAGCGTCGCTGCATCGATCATCATTTGCGGGCTGTGACGAAATTGTGCCATTAGGCACACTCTCCACGACTCGCAACGCGCACAGTCGATCCGCATACGGAGCCAAATGCTCCGCCGAGAAGTGCGCATAACGGCGCACCATCTCCGAACTCTCCCAACCGCCGAGTTCCTGCAAAGCGTGAAGCGGCGTGCCGTTCTGCACGTGCCAACTCGCCCAGGTATGCCGCAAGTCGTGCCAGCGGAAGTCCTCGATACCCGCGCGTTCCAGTGCGGCGTACCACGCCTTCGTGCTGACCTGCCTGATCGGCGTTCCCTGAAAGCTGAACACGTGCGTTGGATGCTTTCCGGCTTGCCCACGAATCAGCACCAGCGCCTCCGCATTGAGCGGTAGGGCGATCGCCTTTCGTGCTTTGGCCTGATCGGGATGAATCCACGTTAGCCTCCTCACCATGTCCACCTGCGTCCACTGAAGTCATTGACCGGCTCCCGGTTGGAGCATCGCCTTAGATCAGCGTTCGGGCCCAAAGTCTTTTTTCGGGCGCTTGCGTTTCGCGAGCTCCTTTTCCGACTCCTGTTCGAGCTGCTGCTGTTTCTCGATGGCCTCTTTCTTCTCCTGCGCCGCTCGTTCGCGCTCCCGATCGGCGGCCAAGGCTAGCTCCTCGCTGCTCCGGCACAAGCGCTCCGCCGCCCACAGCTCTTTCGTCGGCGTTGCTGGCGCCGGCCCTGCCGCCACCATCGATGGCTTCTGAGCTAGATCGCATACCCGACGCACTGCGGCGATGTTGGGATAGGTATCCGTCTCGGTGAAGGCTGTGGCCGTGAGCTCGATGTCTCCTCGTGCAATCCCGAGCGTTGCTGCTGCAGTTCGCCACTGGCGGGTATGTTCAAGAACTTGTGCGACGATCGCGGCTCCCCGGTCCTTCGATAGACGGTACCACTCGGCGGTTTCAATAACCGCCGTTAGGCTGGGACGATTATCCGATTCGTCAAGATTCAGAACATGTTCCGCCTTGTCGACATTGGGGTTCAAATCGAACGCAGGAGCGAGGCGCCAGCCGCTGGGTGTCAGGATGAATCCATGATTGCGCAAATGATCATCGCGGTTCCCGACGGCGACATTAAAGACCACGCGCCGGTAAAGCTGCTCCAAGTCAGCGGCAATGAAATCCCGGGCACCACGGTGATGTAGAAACTCGGCGAACTCGAGGTAGCTCGTGCCTTCACTGTGGTCCTTGCGCAAGAGCGCCATGGCCGAAGCGTAGAAGCGGCGGTGCGTGTCGGCGCGGTCGAATCGCTTGGTGCAGAACGTGTGGAAATCGCCCCGGAAGCGTCGTAGTGCGGCCGATGGGACCTCGATTCCAGAGCGTTGAGCGAGCCCGTGGGTGAGCGACTCCCAGGCGCCGATGTCGCGCTCGTCGTCGCGCGCCGGAAACTTCGCGATCCACAGCGTCCCGTCCAACTCGGTAAAACTGGCCTTGGGCCGAGCGCCCCCCAGGGAGGCACCGGGTGCAACCAGTACGGCGAGCCATCGGCGCAGTGCATCCAGATCATCGAGCCTACGTGTGGTGATATCGTGGGCCACCGCCTCAAGTTCTCGTAGGCTCGTGACGGGAGGGGCCGCGAGCGCCTCATTGGCCAGAAATGCCTCTTTGCCCGGACGTCGATAGCGCAGCGCGCCTTGTCGCGTCAGATCCTGAACGCCGATGAGGAAATCCCAAGCGTACAGTGCACGAACAGGGCGGCCCTCGTCCTTGGCTTGTAATGCCTCGCGGCGCCTCATCAGCATCTGACCCCAGCGATCGGGCGCAGAGTCATCGAATACGCGGAAATTCCCAAGTTCCGGTTTCGGATAGTAGGCGCCCTCACCGAGCGAGAGGTCCGGATCGACCGCGAAGCTAAGCGGATGCTCGAGCCACGGCGGTTCGTAGGCGAATCGCATGGTGCCTCGGTCGTGTGAGAGCGTGCCGACGCGGATGTGCTCGATGAAGTCGGCATCGAGCCAGACTTCCAAATCCTCACTCATGTCGAGGATCCCTCTGGTGAAGGAGCTGACGCCTTGGTGCGCCCACGACGCCGGGGTTTGAGCGCCTGATCCTGGAGCAAGCGCCCGAGCTTGTCGTCGCGCGCGATGAGATCCAGATCGGCCTCGAGCCCGAGCACCGAGAGTATGCGTACCAAGGTTCCCAATGCGACCGCGGGACTACCGGCCTCTGCCCGATACAGGGTCATACGCGAAATGCCAGCGCGCTGGCAGGTCAGAGTAATGTCGAGCTTGCGACGTAGGCGCGCCAGCCGCAGTCGTTCCCCGAGGGCGGACAGCAACTTGCGTTGCGGCAGGTACATGGACGGCTGCTTGCTCGGCATATATCGCATAATAAACAAATTGATGTTAAACGTCTATAATAAGATACAATTAATCCCAGAGCGCGTACGTCGCTTCTCCGGATGCCTGACGGACGATCTTCCGCCTAGCGCAGCGTCTACGCTGGGCGAAGCTCCCGCTGCCCGCTTGCTTGGAAGACCTCGACCTGCGCACTGCGCGCGGCTGTGACCGGCAGAGCTGCACCGGCTCACTGATCTCGCCTGGGTACGAGAGCACTTGAACCTCTTGATTACAGGACCTACCGGCGTGGGCAAAAGTTATATTGCCTGCGCTCTCGCGCACACCGCTTGCACCGTCCGCTGCTTACGATTGCCCAGACTCATCGATGAACTCACCCGCTACGCAGCCCTGCAGAGATGCTCGGCCTTCTACCGACAGCTCGCCAAGGCCGATCTGATTCTGATCGATGATTTTGGTCTCGCCCCTCTCGCCGATGAGACCGTACGCGATCTGCTGGAAATGCTCGACGATCGCTACGACCGCCGCTCCACGCTGATCACAAGCCAACTGTTACGCGGTGCACGGCGTAAGAGCTGTAATGCCCAGAGCATCCTTATGTAGTGATGAGCCGATCTGGGTCTCCAGAACGGTAGCTGATTCAACGAGTAAGACCCAGGTTGCTGACCTGTCTACTCCGCATAACCATGACGTCTGTCCGGTTGATATCACAACCGAAGGAGGACGTCATGTTGGACAAGTTCTTTGATTCCTCAGCAGGCGGCCGAGCTCGCGTGCGTTCGCTTCGTAACGGCACGCATGGCTCTCTGCTTGATAGCTTCTCGAGGGAGCTCTTCCATTCGCGCTACGCGACGATTACTGCACGTAGACACATTCGCTCCGCGGAGCACTTTGTTCATGTTTCGGTCGACACTGCGGTGCCGCTTCCTCAGTGGAACGATCACGCCCTGCAGAAGTTCTTTCGGCACTGCAAGGGCCGCCGCTGTTCGTATGGCCACAACGAACCTAAGGACCAAGTGACAAGTGCGCGGCTGTTCCTAGTGCATTTACGGGCAACCGGCATCATAACCGGTCCGCTTATTGAGCCACTCCCTTCGCCGTCATTGCTCGTCGCATTTCGCTGCTGGATGCGTGATCAGCGCGGTACATGTGACGCCACTCTTGCCAACTACGACGCGGCGATTCGGGGGCTGCTCGACGCTCTTGGCGAGGATCCTGGGCGATTTGAGGCCCGTGGCCTCCGGCGCTGTTTTCTAAAGTACTGTGTCGGACGGGGACACGTGGTCATCAAGCACGCTGCGACAGCGTTTCGCATGTTCCTACGATTCTTGATTGCGCGGGGTCTATGCCCCTCAGGATTGGAGGCAGCCATACCTCTGCTGCCGCATTGGCGCCTTACTTCGCTCCCTCGGTATCTTCAGCCGGAGGAAGTCGAACGGGTTGTCGCCTCGTGCAAGCCCACCACGGCTGTGGGCAAGAGGAACCGAGCGATTCTATTGCTGCTCGCTCGCCTGGGACTTCGCGCCGGAGATATTGTTCAGCTGCGTCTCACGGATATCGACTGGAAGGATGCTTGGATTCGCGTGACCGGGAAGGCTCGTCGCCAGACGCGCCTACCCTTGAGCAAGGAGGTGGGCGACGCCCTCGTGGATTATCTGCGCAACGGCAGGCCGCGGACTGACGGTGACCAGGTCTTTGTCTGGTGTCGGGCGCCTTATCGTCCCTTCACTTCTCATGGCGCTGTCTCAGTGATGGTCGCCCAGAGCATGCGTCGTGCCGGCGTGACCCCTCCGAGTCGGGGTGCGGCTCATTTACTGCGGCATTCTGTGGCTACCTCCCTGCTGCGGCAAGGCGCAGCGCTCGAGGATATCGCTGCGCTTCTCAGACATCGATCCATTCAGACCACACAGATTTACGCCAAGGTTGACGTACCGGCCCTGGGTCAGATCGCGCAAGCGTGGCCGGAGGTGCTGTCATGATCACCAAGGCGGTGGATTCTTATATCAAGATGCGCCGGGCCTGCGGCTTTGCCTTCGAGTCGGAGGGGGCCTGCCTGCTGCGATTCGCGGCATTCTCGGCCGCGAAGGGTGAGCATCACGTTCGGTCCGATGTAGCCATGGAGTGGGCCGGACAAGCTCGCTCCATGCCCGCTCGTGCCCGGCGGCTTGGCATTGTCATTCGGTTTGCTCGATATGTGCGCGCCGAGGACACCCGCCACGAGCTGCCCTTTGCAGTATTTGGTGCTGAGAAGGCGCCACGACCGGTGCCCTATATTTATTCACAGGAGGATATCCGGCGATTGCTTCAGGTCATATCTCGGTCGGGTTACCGCACGTTGCGCCGAGCGACTTACTTTACTCTCTTCGGTCTACTCGCTTGCACTGGTCTGCGCCTATCTGAGGCCCTCCATTTGCGGTATTCGGACATTACGGTGGACGGTCTGGTGATCAGACGTACTAAGTTCCGCAAGAGCCGCTTGGTTCCCCTGCATGAGACGGCACGCGCGGCACTTGAGCGTTATCTTGACCAGCGCCGAGCTTATGCGCCCTTGGATGACCACGTCTTCATTTCGCTGAGAAGGAAGCCTCTGCTGGTTGCTGATGCGGAACGCACATTGAGAACCGCGGCACTCAAGATCGGTCTGCGACGTGAGTCCGGGCAGCCGCGACCGACGATTCACGCGTTGCGGCACACCTTTGCGGTCAGGGCACTCGAGGCTTGCCCGGATGATCGCGATCGTATCTCCCAGCACATGGTGGCACTGTCGACCTACCTGGGTCATGGCCACATCGCACATACCTACTGGTACTTGGAGGCCACCCCGCAGTTGATGACAGACATTGCCGAACGGTGCGAACGTTTCGTCGCGGGAGGTCGCCCATGACGCCCATTGCTCCGCACTTAACCACCTTCCTGCGTGAGCGGCTACCCGTCGAGCGCGGCGCGAGCATCAACACCTGCGATTCCTATGCTTACGCCTTCAGGCTCCTCCTGGAATACGCCAGCAGTGCCCTGAAGGTCCGGCCATCCGAGTTGATGCTCGAGCAACTGGATACGCCGCTGATTCTAGGGTTCCTCAAGCATCTGGAGATCGCGCGCCGCAACAGTCGCAACTCCCGGAACACCCGGCTTGCCGCCATTAAGTCCTTCATGCGCTTCTTGGAACATCGAGTGCCCTCGGCGCTAGAGCAGATTCGCAGCATCCTGGCCATTCCCGCCAAGAAGACCGAGTCCCGCCTGGTCAGGCACCTGACGGTCGATGAGCTACGATCCATACTGGATACACCGTTGCCGACCGACTGGAGCGGTATACGCGATCGCGCCATGCTGCACCTGTGCTTCGCAGCGGCATTGCGTGTCTCCGAGCTGGTGGGTCTGCGACAGAACGACATCACCTTACAACCACAGGCAAGCGTGCTGATTCACGGCAAAGGTCGACGGCAGCGTTGCCTGCCACTTTGGCGGGAGACGGCTTCAGCCTTGCGCGCATGGCTGTCGATCAGATCGACCACGTCTGTACCGGAGCTATTCGTCAATGCGCGCGGTGAAGCCATGACGCGATCCGGCTTCGAATATATACTGCGTAAGCACGTCCGCGCGGCGATTAAGAGGTGCCCGTCACTGGCGGCCAAACGTATATCACCACACGTTCTGAGGCACACCGCCGCCCTCGTAACGCTACAAGCCACCAAAGATCTACGGAAGGTCTCACTGTGGCTCGGGCACGCCAACATGCAAACAACTGAGATCTACACGCGCGTTGACCCTTCTGTGAAGCTCGAAGTACTCGAGTCCATAGTCGCCCCGAAGCTGCGGGCCGGCAGGTTCAAGGCTACCGACAAACTGATCGCTTCCCTCAAACCGCAGCACTTTATGCGGAGCCATCAGTGATCTAACCGCCGCGGAGAGAGCCTTAAGGACGAGGCTCTCTGCATAACAATATGCGGGGCATTACAACTGCCGATCGAGCAGTGGCATGCCTATCTCGGCGATCGCACGGTCGCTGATCCCATCCTCGATGTGCACAACGTCCACCGGCTCACTCTCAAAGACGACTCGAGCGCAAACATCTCGCTGCGGCCATCAAGACCAACACCCCGCTGGCCAAAACCGCTTGACGAGATCCCCGTCACTATCTGAAAGTCCACACACCGTGTCACCCCTGCCGGCATGATCGGAATACTGGCCCGGCTTGAATCGGAACGGTGGCCCGGCATCACCGGAATACGCAGTTCTCATTTGCTGGAACTTGATGAGTAGGGTGCCAAAGGCCGGTGTCGTCGTACGACTGAACCGGGGCATCACTCACATACCTATACGTCGACCAGCTGCCGCCATATATCCCAATGGGATCACTTTCGACATAGCGGCCCGTCGTCGGATCGTAGTCCCGCATGTAGTTGTATGTTATTCATCGCGTTGAAAGAACAGAAACCACTGCGGCTCTAGCTTTCGCAAATACACGCCTACCGGCAGTTTCGCCGAGTCGTCAAGCGTGGTCCTTTGATTCCCGATCACTTTGCCCATGTCCGGAATAAACTCGATTCCTTTCGCCCAGCCAGCCCCGATTGCCTGACCCGAACTTGCGAAGATGAATCGGACGGTACCATCGTAATTTGTTCCAATCTGAAGACCCGGCGATATCTTTAATAGATTCTTGTACTCGTTCCTCCGTGAAGCTGGCAAGCTGTTAGGGAGATTAGTTGCACTGAAGTACGACGTATCATGCATGTCCTCCGTGGCCAGTTGCCGCAGCCTTTCGAGTTCGGCGCGATGGGCTTGGAATACCCCGAGCACCTTATCGTCGCTTGGCATCACAACTTCTTGCGATGAAAACGCTCGCCAACCGAAAAGCACAGCAAACGTCGCAAATACTGCTGCGAATGTAATCGCGGTCTTCGAGACTAACCTAGCATGCATACTAGTGCGAGCCTGCGGCTGGTGGGTTGTAATCGATAATGCTTAGCCTCCCGCCTTCGGCAATGGCATCGTATCCGTTCATGATGTCTCTTGAGTTAATGGGATTGTTGTTCCAGTTGTGAAGGGACTGTGCAGCCAACTGAAGAAGTACGAGATCCATATCGTCGGCGGCTCCCGTCGCTCCGTACATGAAATTCCCATACGCGTCGTACATTGGACCGTTTACAACCTTATAGTTGTGGCTAGGATCCGACCAATACTGCTTGAAGGCCTTAAGCGTTCTATCCGATGCGTTTGCCCAGCAACTCACGGTTCCCTGGGGATTAGCACCCGGGGGAGTCGCTATTGCGGCGGGTGTTCCTACTGGGAGTCCGTACGCAGTAGCTTGCGCAGGGTTTTTGACAACTGTCATAGGTATGGATGTGCTTCCGTCCGGCCATGTTATCTGTATGGCCGGGTACAGTCCTAACGGATCAATCAGTGAAACTGGATCATTCCAGACATATGCATAGGTCGAGTAGCTACCTCTCGTTAATCCGATCGGATCACTCTCGATATATCGCCCCACCTGCGCGTCGTAATCGCGCATGTAGTTGTAATCTGTTCAGCGCTTCGCGTTCGCTGCCGCTTTTACAACGTTCTTGAGCCACGAGCCTTCATCTTTGCGAAGGCAATCATCCTGGCGAGGAGCAGAATAAGGGCGTACTGCGTATTCCGGTCGATCGTGACCGCTCATTCCGATTTGACGTGACCGAGGATTCCGAATTCGCGTGACCGCCGATTCCGATTTGGCGTGACCGGTTTTTAGGGGTCGATCGGAACGCTGGCGGGAGGCCAAATCGGGCCTGGCCGGAAGCTGAAGTGCTCAGGGGATACCCTCGCCGGTTTTGGCACCGGAGAGGGTCGATGCCGACACGAGCACTAAGCATGCGTAAGATCCGAGAACTGATCCGACTGAAATACGAGGCTCGCCTCTCGCACGAGCAGATTGCCGGTGCGCTGGCGATCTCCAAGGGCGTGGTGGCCAAGTATGTCGCGCGCATCGAGCGCGCCGGGCTTGAGCCCAAGGCGTTGATGACGCTGAGGGACGCCGAGGTGCTGGCGCGGATCACCCCGGCGCCACGGTCGAGCCAGTACGGGGGCCGGATCGCTCCGGACTTTGCTCACGTGCACGGCGAGCTCAAGCGCCCGAGCGTGACGCTGATGCTGCTGTGGCAGGAATACACCGCCGCCAATGCCGATGCGCGAACCTACCGGTACTCGCAGTTCACGGACCTGTATCGAGATTACGTGGCGAGTCTGCGCCGCTCGATGCGCCAGGTACACCGCGCCGGGGAGAAGCTCTTCGTCGATTACGCCGGCCAGACGGTACCGTACGGACGAGAAGGCGATCGGGCACAGATCTTCGTTGCGGCACTGGGGGCCTCGCATTACACCTTTGCCTGTGCGACCGCGCATCAGCGTCTGATCGACTGGACCGGGGCGCTGGTGCGGGCACTGGAATTTATCGAGGGTGTGCCGGCGCTGATCGTCCCGGACAATGCCCGGGCGCTTATCGCCGATCCAGATCGCTATGAGCCGCGGGCGTCCGCCACGATCGAGGATCTGGCCCGCCACTACGGCACCGCGGTGCTGCCGGCGCGCCCGTACAGGCCGCAGGATAAGACGCACGCTTCATACTGTCTCCTGTGTTGACGTTCGTGCTCTGATGACTTGTGGTCCCTTCGCGCGCCTGCCAGCGATGCCGGGGATGATCGTGATGCCATCGAGCGGTTCATACAAGCAGCCAACCGCGCCGCCGTAGCGACGGCGACGCAGCAGCCCGGCGCGACCAAGAGTGTGGATGAACGTCTCGGAGACGCCGATTTCCTTAGCGATGTCTGCGCCGCGTCGGAAGCCCTCGGCAAGCAAGCGTTCCAGACAGCTCTTGAGGCCGTAGTGCCGCCGCACGTAAGCCACCGTCTTGTTAGTGAAGGGTTGCTGCTGCCATGATCGATGTCCGGCTGCGTTTAAGCGCTTTGCGGCTTCGGTGTCGGTGCAAGTATCGAGGAGCACATCCAGTGCCTGGATGACCTCTGGCTTGGTCTTGCGGATCAGTGCCATGGGCTTTGGCCTATCGGTCGTCAGGGTTGTGGTCTGCCCGCCGCGGAAGCGCACCTGGATGTTAATGTGCTCGGCCTTGAGCAGTGTGATGTCTTCGATGAGTAGGGCCAACATGCGCTTACGCTCGCTCGATGCCGTGCGCGAGTCGGCCCATACGCGTGGGAAGTCTGCGGCAAGGGCACGGATTTTTGCTCTCGCCTCATCGTTCAAGAGCCCCTCATCGGCCTTGCGCTGTCGCTCGTGTCCCTGCTGGAGCGCGTCGAGGTTGCGTAGCCGCTCGTTCCAGTCTGCCTCCAACGTATCGGCGACAAGGCGATTATCCGGGTCAACCTTGAGATATCGCCGGCGCGATAGCTCCGCATCGTAGCGTGCGCGCTCGAGCTGGGATCGGCGCAGCTGGTCGGCCTGCTGGATTCTTCCAGCGATCTCATCCTGCACCGCCAGGGCTACTTCCAGCGTTGCAGGCGCGACGGTCTTGAGCAGGAGTTGGCTGATCGCCTCATCGATATCGATGCCGCGGATTGATTGACATGTCGTACCGGCGCGGCGTATTACCTCCTCTTGGCACACGTAGTAGGGCGCAAGCGAGCGTCGCATTTTTTGGTAGCGCACGCGCATCCGCGCACCGCAGCGTCCACAGATAACGCGCCCCTGCAGTAGCGCGGGACCTTCGCGTGGCACGCTGCCACGCTCACTGGCGCTGAACGCACAGGTATTTTCCTGCAACGTCACCTGATTTTGTTCGTACTCCTCCCAGCTGATGTAACCGGGATGCGCCTGCTTGATCAACACTGGCCAGTCCTGGCGCGCCACCTTGCGTTGCGTGGTGGACTTCAGATCGGCCCTCGGTAGGCTGCGTGTCCGACCATATACGTAGGCGCCCGCGTAGCGCGGGTTGTGCAGGATCTGGGTGACACGGCTGTTATCGAACATGCCCCAGAGGACATCGCCCTTGCCGATACCGCGGCGGATGCGCCGCGGGAAGCGAAGACCCTCACGGATAAAGCGGCGAAGCACAGCGGTAGCTGAGCGCACCTCCCGGAACGTGTCGAAGACCATCCGCACCGCTTGTTGGATGTGCTGATCCGGATCGAGTGTGACGGCGCCGATGGCGTCGTAGACCAGGCCGATCGGCAACGCCATCTCGAGCTCGCCGCGGCGTGCCTTGTTGCGCTGACCGCCGAGCAGGCGCGCCTTGAGCACATGCAGTTCGGCTTCGCTCATGGTGCCCTTGAGGCCCAGGAGCAGTCGATCGTTGAAGTGGGCGGGATCGTACACCCCATCCTCGTCGAGTATCAGCGTCTGGGTAAGCGCTGCCAGCTCGAGCAGTCGGTGCCAATCGGCGTTGTTGCGTGCGAGGCGTGATACTTCAAGCCCGAGCACGATCCCGGCGTGCCCGAGTGCCACCTCGCTCACCAGATGCTGGAACCCGTCGCGGTTCTCGGCGTGTGCACCGCTGATCCCCAGATCGCTGTCGATCGTGTGGATGCGCTCGATGGGCCAGCCCAGCGCCACGGCTCGCTCGCGCAGCGCATACTGGCGCTTACTGCTCTCTGTGTTCTCGAACACTTGGCGCAGCGAGGACTGACGAACGTACAGGAACGCGTCACGCCCCAGATGCTCGGCACGGATCTTCTGGCGACTCTCAGTAAACATGGGTCAAGCCCTCATGCGTGCGCAGTACCATGTTGGCCAGTAGGTGCAGGAACCTGCGGTCTGTTCGAACATTAGGCATCGACAACGATGCTGGCGTTACCGGCTCGCTTGGCGCCTGCGATAGAAGCCAGAGCCCGTGGACCAAGCCGTGATAGACGATGGCACCGAGCCCATCGGGTGGCGCGAGACCTTGCAGTACTGCGCCGCGCAGGCTCTCGTAGAGCGAGAGCGCGGAGGGAGGGATCGTCAGGGTTGCGCTGGCATTGATCGTTTTTTTTTCCTCGCCAACGCGCGTTCTATGCTGCGAGGGTGCACTCGCACCCCGAACTCGGCACGCACTTGGCGCGCCAAGGCGCGCGCCCCGGATGGCGCATCGTCTGCCAGGCGCGTCTCGATGAACGCCATGACTTCTGAGGTCAGCTTGTGGGCGCTCTTCGGACCGCGCGGCTTGGGCAGCAGCCCGATCAGACCTTCCTGCGCGAAGGCGGCCTCCACCTCGTAATAGGTGGGTCGCGAGACACCAAAGAGCGCCGCGGCCTGCGTCTTGTCGGCGCCCTCGACGCGTACTTGGCGCAGCATCTCGTATTTGACCTGCGCCAGATCGCGGGCATCGAAGAAGCCGACGTTGCCCGTGAACCAGGGCGCGTGTACCCGCTCCGGATGGCGGTTGAGGCCGCCCTGCTGCTTCAGGCGCTCCATCTTGCGATCGCGTTGGGCCATGCCGCTGCCATGGATCGTGCGTGTGTAAGGTACGATACGCCGCCTTAGAGGAGACGTAAAGCATATCTTCCGACTTAAATAGCGATTTTAAGGCTCTATGGACGACATATAGGTCGGTAAAACGGCTCTTCGGCATAGAACATACGGCGTTTATTACCTTACGTCGGCGGCATAATTTACCTGACACCCTCATTGGCCGCCCCGACGCTGTAACTCGGCGATTAGCATTGCCAGGCGCAGTAAATCATCCGGTCGCCACCACGAACGGCCCGCCGACGCCTGGGCAAATGGGTCTGCGCCTCCAAGGCTCGTCCACGAGACCAGCATCGAGCTCAGGCGGCCCTGCGCATCGAAGTACATCGCTCGCTCTTCGCCCCAGTTTTGCCGCTGGTTCCTCAAGACCCAGCGTGTCCCTCGCTGCGGATGGAAGGGGTGTGTGATCTCGAACGTCACCGCCCCATCGTTAATACAAGCTGCAGTTGCTGACTTGTGGCGCGTCGATCTGGATGAGAGGTGCGCGACGATCAAGATGGAGATCGGATCGCGTGGCGAGCCGACTATGCCGAGTTTGATTGTCGCTGACAAGGGTCATGCCTCAGCTTGATTGTCGCGCGGCGACACACCGTTAATGTTTTTGGTTGTCGCGAAGTGAGCGGGTCGACCAGGACCGTGCTGTTTTCGATCGATGGCGGCGCGGCGGCGGTAGCTCTCGACATTCATTTCGAAGATGGTGGCGTGGTGCACGAGCCGATCAACTGCGGCGAGCGTCATGGCGGGATCGGGGAAGATCTTGCCCCATTCCCCGAAGGGCTGATTGGCGGTGATGAGCAGCGAGCGACGCTCGTAGCGCGCGCTGATGAGCTCGAACAGCACCGACGTTTCCGCCTGGTC
This sequence comes from uncultured Gammaproteobacteria bacterium, assembly GCA_963819195.1. Classification (GTDB taxonomy): domain Bacteria; phylum Pseudomonadota; class Gammaproteobacteria; order Steroidobacterales; family Steroidobacteraceae; genus FEN-1191. The sequence continues at coordinate 3,650 of CAWFVL010000002.1, read as the reverse complement.
CTTGCTGACGTAGGCGATGTCATCGAGGATCAGCAGGTCGAAACGATCGAGCCGATGGATAGCGGCCTCGAGGGCAAGCTCGCGGCGCGCGACCTGGAGTTTCTGCACCAGATCGGAGGTGCGCATGAACAGCACCCGCCAGCCCTTCTCGAGCAGTCCCAGTCCGATCGCCGAGGACAAGTGCGATTTGCCACCGCCCGGTGGGCCGAAGAGGATGAGGTTGGCACCCTTCTCAAGCCAGGCGTCGCCTGCGCAGAGGGCCATGATCTGTGCCTTGGAGATCATCGGCACCGCCTCGAAGTCGAAGTTATCGAGGGTCTTGCCCGGCAGCAGTCGCGCTTCGCCAAGATGACGCTCCAGGCGGCGCCGATCACGCTCGGCGATCTCGTGCTCGGCGATGGCCGTCAGGAACCGAGCGGCCGGCCAGCCTTCCTTGTCGGAGCGTTCGGCGAAGCGCATCCAGACGTGCTTGATGGCCGGCAGGCGCAGTTCATTGAGCAGCAGACTCACGCGGGTCGCATCGATGGTGGTGCCAGTCATGCCGCTTCTCCCTCACCGACGAGTGTCTCGTACGCGCTCAGTGGCGCGAGCGTGACGCGCACCTCGGGTAAGTGCGCCGGATCGGGCGCGAAGCGGGCACGCAGCTCGTTCATATCCGGCAAGCGATGCGCGGCCAGATCTCCCTCCAGAACCGCGGCCAGCTCCGCCTCACAGGCGCGCTCGTGCGCGAGACTGAGCAGCTCGACCATCAGTTTGCAGGCCTGCCGCTCGCTCAGTCGCTCGCGCAGGCGCTCGAAGGTGCGCCGATACGCTTCTCGCGGGAAGAGCTGGTCGCGGTATACCAGGTTCAGTAGCGCCATGGGCTTGCGGCGCAGCGCATGGATGACATGGCGGTAATCGACCACGTGCGCATGCTTGCCGTCGGCGCCGGCCCGGGCTCGCTCGAGCACCATCAGCAGCGTCCCGCCGACGAACATCTCCAGTCGATCATCGTACAAGCGCACCCGCAGCCGATGCCCGATCAGCCGGGACGGCACCGTGTAAAACACTTTGCGCAGGGTAAAGCCACCCGAGGATGTCACATAGACCAGCACTTCCTCGTAATCGCAGGTGCGCGCCTGGGGCAACGGTTGCAGTACGGCGCGCTCGGCATCGATGCGGCGGACGTTGCGTGCGTTCTTGCGCGCCGTGATCTCATCGATGAAGCGACGGTAGGCTGCCAGATCGGCAAAGTCAGGGCTCCCCCGCAGCAGCAGCGCATCGCGGATCGCCTGCTTGAGATGCCCGTGTGGGGACTCGATGGCGCCGTTCTCGTGGGCAAGGCCGCGGTTGTTGCGCGTCGCATCCATCCCGTAATGCGCACAGAGTGCATCGTAGCGTGCCGTCAGATCCTCCCGCGCGCGCACATCCAGGTTGCGGAACGCCGCGGACAGAGAGTCGCTGCGATGCTCGCGCGGTGCCCCGCCGAGCGCCCAGAGCGCGTTCTGCAGGCCCTCGGCCAGCGCCACATAACTCTCACCGCCGAGGATCACATGGGCGTGTTCGAAGCCCGAGTAGGCGAGCCGGAAGTGGTAGAGCCGATGTTCCAGCCCCTCTCCGCAGATCTGTACGCCCAGATCCGCCATCTCGGTAAAGTCCGACAGTCCCATGCGACCGGGCTCATGCACCTGGCGGAAGATCACTTCCCGTTCCGCCCCATGCAGCGCTCGCCAGGTCCGGATGCGTCGCTCCAGCGTCCGGCGCACACACAGTGGCAGGTCCGGGTGCCTTCGCCGCAGCTCCTCGTACACGGCGATCGGTCGGATGCCGGGGGCCGCCTCGAGCATCGGCACCACCTCCAGATCAAAGACATCCTGCAGAGGATCCGGTCGGCGCCGGCCTCGAGGCGCCTTGCTCTGCGAAGGCAGTCGCGGATCGCTCTGGATCCGGTACGCCGTGGCTACGCTGATGCCCGCTTGTGCCGCTGCCACCGGCAGCGACTCGGTCAATCGGATTTTCATGAACAACCTCATCTGGTGATCGTTGATGTGTCGGCCGGGCACAAAGCGGGTCCTCTTCAGGGAATTACCCATCTTCAATACCCGATCGGCCACGATCACCGACGAGACCGCCCCTCCCGGGGCGGCGTCGGCTCTCGGGGGCGGGAATATCTCGGGCTACGCCCTCGACACTCCCGCCCCCGACAGAAGCTCTCTCATCTTGATTGTCGCGCCACTATCACCCTGATTGACGCGCATCAGCTGACTTGAGATAAAGCCAAGGTCGAAGTGGCCGTGCAGATCGTGCAGCGCTGGATCCTGGCGCGACTGCGTGACCGCGTGTTCGCAACGCTTGCCGATGTCGATGGCGCCGTTGGCGATCTGCTCACCGATCTGAACACCCGAGCCTTCAAGCGCCTGCCTGGCTCGCGAGTCAGCGCGTATGAGCAACTCGATCGCCCAGCGCTCAAGGCGCTGCCGGTCAGCCGCTACGAGTTTGCCCGCTATTACGAGGCGCGCGTGAACATCGACTACCACATCGCCATCGAGGATCACTTCTACAGTGTGCCGCAGGCCTTGGTGCATCAGAAGGTGGAAGTGCGCACCACGGCCCGCAGCGTCGAGATCCTCTACCGCGGAGCGCGCGTGGCTTCTCACGCGCGCTCCTTCACGCGCTTTGCGCACACCACCTTGCCGGAACATCTGCCGGCCGCGCACCGCGCGCACCTGGAGTGGTCTCCTGGGCGGCTGATCCGCTGGGGCGAGCAGCATGGCGCGGCCTGTGCCGAAGTGATCCGCCAGATCCTGGCTTCCCGTCCGCATCCGGAACAAGGCTATAGGGCCTGTCTGGGACTGCTGCGTCTGGAGCGACAACATGGTGCTGCGCGTCTGGAGGCAGCCTGCGCCCGAGCGCTGTTACTCGGCAGCGCCCGCTATCAGACCGTGGCCTCGATCCTGAAGCAGCGAACCGAGAGTTTAGCGGTGAGTGAGAAGGCCGACTGGAGTGCGCCCGAACACGCGCATCTGCGTGGGCCGAAGTATTACCAATGAAGGAAGGAGGATATGACCCATGATCGTGCAACAGACTCTGACTCAGCTTCGAGCGCTCAATCTCGAGGGCATGGCCGCAGCCTTCGAGGAGCAGGTGACCCTTCCCAGCAGCAGCTCGCTCGCCTTCGAAGATCGCGTGGCGCTGCTGGTGGAACGCGAAGCCGCACACCGTGACGGCCGGCGTCTCACGCGTCTGCTGGCCAAGGCGCGCTTCAAGTACGCCCAGGCGTGTCTCGAGGATCTGGACACCCGCGCCAGCCGCGGCCTGGATGCTCGGCTGATCAGCAGCCTTGCCCATGGCCAATGGCTCGAGCGCGGGCAACCCATCCTCATCGCCGGTCCCACCGGCGTCGGCAAAACCTGGCTCGCCTGCGCGCTGGCGCAAAAGGCCTGCCGGCTCGGCCATACCGCCCTCTATGCGCGCTTGCCGCGGCTGCTTGAAGAACTGCGCATCGCACGCGGTGATGGCACTCATAAACGCCGCCTCCTGGCTCTCGCCAAGATCGAAGTCCTGGTGCTGGACGACTGGGCGCTGCAGCCCTTGGAACCCTACGGCCGAGAAGATCTACTGGAAATCATGGACGACCGCGCCGAACGGCACGCCACCGTCATCACCGCTCA
>CAWFVL010000001.1:0-422856 GCA_963819195.1 uncultured Gammaproteobacteria bacterium | reverse complement strand
GCGGACGCCCTGGGCGGGGGCATGAAACTCGGTACGCGGGTTCGCCACGGCAAGTTCGGCGAGGGCACCATTCTGACCATCGAGGGGCAGGGCCCGCATGCCCGGGTGCAGGTGAACTTCGAGCGTCAGGGATCGAAATGGCTCATGCTTCAGTATGCAAACCTTGAAGTGATGTAGTTGGGAGTCCAGGGTTCATGAAGATCCTGATACTGGGCGCCGGGCAGGTCGGGCGCACGGCGGCCTACCATCTGTCGCGCGAACCGGCGAATGAAGTCACGGTGGTCGATACCAACGAGGACGTGCTGCGCGATCTGCAGGATCGGCTGGACGTGCGCGCCGTGGCGGGCAACGGCTCGTATCCCACGGTGCTCGAATCCGCCGGCATCGCCGACACCGACATTCTCGTGGCGCTCACCAACAGCGATGAGATCAACATCGTCGCCTGCGAAATCGCGCACGTGCTCTATCGCACGCCCACCAAGATCGCGCGCATTCGCGCGCCCGAATACACTTCCCGCGAACAGCTCTTCACCGAAGGCGCGCTGGCGGTCGATGTCTGGATCAGCCCCGAGCAGCTGGTCACGGAGTACATCGCCCGGCTGCTGTCCTATCCGGGCGCGCTGCAGGTCGTGGACTTCGCCGATGGACGCGTGCAGCTGGTCGGTGTGCGCGCACGCCGCGAGGGCCTGCTGGTCGGGCGTGAACTGCGCGCGCTGCGCGAACACCTGCCCGACACCGAGGCGCGCGTCGCTGCCATCTATCGCAACGATCGCCTGATCGAGCCCCGCGGCGACACCATCATCGAAGAGCACGATGAGATCTTCTTCGTGGCCGCGCAGGACGACCTGCGGCGAGTGCTCGCGGAGCTGCGCCGGAGTGAAGATCCGGTCCGGCGGCTGGTGATCGCCGGCGGCGGCAACATCGGCCTGCGCCTGGCGCGCAAACTCGAGAAGAGCAACCAGGTAAAACTCATCGAGCGCGACCCGCGCCGCGCGCGCCGGATCTCCGAGATTCTCGAGAACACCATCGTGCTCAGCGGCGATGCCGCCGACGAGGAATTGCTGGTCGAGGAGAACATCGACAGCGCCGATGTGTTCGCCGCACTGACCAACTCGGAAGAGGCCAACGTGCTCTCGGCAATGCTGGCCAAGCGGCTCGGTGCGAAGCGCGTCATGGCGCTGATCAACCGGCCCTCCTATGGGCAGCTCATGGAAAACCACGCCATCGATATCGTGATCTCGCCGCAGACGATCACGATCGGCACGCTGCTGGCGCATGTGCGGCGCGGCGATGTGGTGCGCGTGCACTCGCTGCGCCGGGGCGCCGCCGAGGCCATCGAGGCGGTGGTGCACGGTACCCACGGCCGCTCGCAGGTGATCGGGCGCCCGCTGGAGAAGATCGATCTGCCGCCGGGCGCGAGCATCGTCGCCATCGTGCGCGGTGAGCGCGTCATCATGGCGCATCACGACACGACGATCGAAGCGGAGGACCACGTCATCATCTTCCTGTCGGACCGCCGCCACATCGACGCGGTTTCGCGGCTTTTCCAGAGCGACGCCTGAGACCAAACGATGCGTTCGCTGCTCGGGGTACTGAATATCTTTGGATCGCTGCTGACCTGGTTCGCGCTGTATTTCCTGCTGCCGATCCTGACCTGCCTGCTCTACGGTGAAATCGGCGCGCTGCGAGGGTTTGTGGCCGGTGCGGCCATTACCATCGCCGGCGGTATCCTGCTGCGGCTGGCGACCAAGCGATACCGCTACGATCTCAAGCCGCGCGATGCCTACCTGCTGGTCACGGTCAGCTGGCTTACGATCGCGCTGGTGGCCGCCATTCCGCTGCTGATAGACCTGCCCGACGTAAGCTTCACTCAGGCCTACTTCGAATCCATGTCCGGCGTCTCGACTACCGGCGCGAGCCAGCTCGGTCATCTGGATTCATTGCCGCACTCGATCAATCTATGGCGTCACGCCCTGAGCTGGCTCGGCGGCATGGGCATCATCGTACTGGCTGTGGCTATCCTGCCGCTGCTCGGGGTGGGCGGCATGCAGCTGTACCGCGCCGGCGCACCGGGCACGGTCAAGGATGCCAAGCTGGCGCCGCGTATTACCGAAACCGCGCGCGCACTCGGAGCGGTGTATGTGGGGCTGACCGCGGCCTGCGCGTTAGCGCTCTGGGTGGCGGGCATGTCGCCCTTCGATGCCATCTGCCACGCTTTTTCGACGCTGGGACTCGGCGGGTTCTCCACCCACGACGCAAGTATCGGCTACTTCCATTCGCCGACGATCGAACTGGTGATCATGATCTTCATGCTGATCGCCGCCATGAATTTCACCACGCATTTCGTGGCGCTGCGCAAAGGCGATCTGAAACTTTATCGCCGCGACCCTGAAGCACGCTGGATGCTGCTGCTGATCCTCGGCAGCTGCGTTGCCATCGGCGCCTTCCTCGACATCAAGGACATCTATCCGAACTTCTTCGTCGCGATGCGCTATGCCACCTTCAACGTCATCTCGATGGCGACCGACAGCGGCTTCGTGAGCACCGACTACGGCTCGTGGCCGATCTTCGCGCCGCTGTGGATGCTGTTCCTGAGCTGCCTGTGCGCCAGCACCGGGTCCACCGGCGGCGGTATCAAGATGTTCCGCTCGCTGATCCTGTTCAAGCAATCACTGCGCGAAATGTTCACGCTGGTGCATCCACAGGCCGTGACGCCGCTGCGCATCGCGGGACAGACGGTGCCGAACGGCGTGGTCTACTCGGTGCTGGCCTTCATCTTTCTATACTTCATGACGATCGCGGTGCTGACCTTCGCGCTGTTGATCTCGGGCCTGGATTTCCTGTCATCGTTATCCGCCATCGTCGCCTGCATCAACAATGCCGGTCCCGGCTTGGGCCTGGTCGGACCCTCGACCAACTACGCCACTCTGAACGACTTCCAGAGCTGGGTCTGCATTGCGGGGATGTTCCTCGGGCGGGTCGAGATCATCACCTTCGCGGTGTTGCTCACGCCGACCTTCTGGCGCAAATAAGCCGGCGGCACCGCGCGCGCTGATGCGCGCCGCATCAGCTGCGGATGTAGCGCTCGAGCTCTTCGATGGTCTGCTGCTGTTCCTCGAGCACCGATCGGACCAGATCGCCGATCGAGAGCACGCCGAGTACCTGGTCGCGGTCGACCACCGGCAGATGTCGAAACCGTTTGTCGCTCATGATGCGCATGCAGTCGCGCACCGACTTATCGGGGCCCACCGTGGTGACCGGCGAGGTCATGATCTGGCGCACGGGTGTCTCGCTGGAAGCAAAGCCTTTGAGGATGACTTTGCGCGCGTAGTCGCGCTCGGAGATGACGCCGAGCAGTTGCTGGTCGCGCATGACCAGCAGTGCACCCACCGAATGCTCAGCCATCAGTCGAATGGCTTCGAGCACCGGGGCGTCCGGATCGACGCTGTAGATGCTTCCCTTGTTCTTAACGAGCTGCGCCGCCGTTTGCATGAACACCCGCTCCTTAAGTCCTGCGGCCGATGTTAACCCCCCGACGCTGCGATGCAATCGGTTCAGGCGACGCGCGTGCTGTACCGCCGCAGATGCACCAGCAGGATGGACACGGCCGCGGGCGTCACGCCGGGGATGCGGGCGGCCTGGCCGATGGTACGCGGCCGGCCGTCGGTCAGTGCCTGCCGCACTTCCGTCGATAGGCCCGCCAGCCCGGCATAGTCGAGCCCGGCGGGCAACTGGGCGTCCTCTTGCGCGCGCGCCCGTTCGATCTCGCCCTCGGCGCGTTCGATGTAACCCGCATAGGCGGCCCGAACCTCGATGGCTCGCTCGATCTGGGGCGGCAGGCGGTCGTCCAGCGGTGCGCCCGTGGTCGAATCGGTCGCGGCCGCCGGTCCGGTCAGCTCCAGCAGCGCGGCATAGCCGACCTCGGGACGCCGCAGCAGCTCGAACGCACCCACCTCACGTGCGGGGACAGGTCCGCCGAGCACCCGGCCAGCCCACTCGGGGGCAATCTGCGAGGGCTTAAAGCGGATGGCCTCCAGCCTCGACAGCTCGGCCTCGACGCACAGGCGCTTGGATTCGAAGAAGCGCCAGCGGTCATCATCGACCAGCCCCAGAGTGCGGCCGATGGCGGTCAGGCGTTCGTCGGCATTGTCCTCGCGCAGCAGCAGCCGGTGCTCGGCGCGACTGGTGAACATGCGGTAGGGCTCTGCGGTCCCGCGCGTCACCAGGTCATCGACCAGTACACCCAGGTAGGCCTGCGATCGCTGCGGCACCCAGGGCGGGCTGCCCCGGTGGCGCTGCGCGGCGTTGATGCCCGCCAGCAACCCCTGCGCGGCCGCCTCCTCGTAACCGGTGGTGCCGTTGATCTGGCCGGCGAAGAACAGTCCCGCCACGGTGCGGGTCTCCAGCGAGGCCTGAAGATCCCGCGGATCGAAGTAGTCGTATTCGATGGCGTAGCCCGGGCGGGTCAGGTGCGCCTGCTCGAAGCCGCGAATGGTTCGCACGAAGCGCCACTGCACTTCGAATGGCAGGCTGGTGGAGATGCCGTTGGGGTAGATCTCCGGCGTATCCAGCCCTTCCGGCTCGATGAAGATCTGGTGCGATATTTTGTCGGCGAAGCGATGAACCTTGTCTTCCACCGAGGGGCAGTAGCGAGGGCCGACGCCCTCGATCTTTCCGGTGAACATGGGCGAGCGGTCGAAGGCCTCGCGGATGATCTCGTGCGTCCGCTCATTGGTAGCCGTGATGTGACAGGGCAGCTGGCGCGGGTGTTCGCTTGCCCGCCCGAGGAAGGAGAACACCGGCATCGGGTCGTCGCTGTGCTGTTCGCGCAGGGTTGAATAATCGATGGTGCGGCCATCGATGCGCGGCGGCGTGCCGGTCTTCAGCCGCGCGGTGCGCGGCGCGATCTCGCGCAACTGCGCGGCGAGCTCGGTCGAGGGCGGTTCGCCGGCCCGTCCGCCGCGATAGTTATCGAGCCCCACATGAATGCGGCCCGCCAGGAAAGTGCCGACGGTCAGGATCACGTTGGGTGCGGCGATTTCGATGCCGCTACTGGTGCGCACGCCGACGATGCGCTGGCCCTCGAGGGCCAGCCCCGCCACCTCCTGCTGGAAGATGGCGAGATTGGGCTGATGCTCCAGGAAGCCGCGGATCGCACGCTTATAGAGCTGGCGATCGGCCTGCGCGCGTGTCGCGCGCACCGCCGGCCCCTTGCTGGCATTGAGCGTACGGAACTGGATGCCGGCGCAGTCGGCCGCCCGGGCCATCGCGCCGCCGAGGGCGTCGATCTCGCGCACCAGGTGGCCCTTGCCAATGCCGCCGATCGCCGGATTACAGCTCATGGCCCCCAGCGTCTCGATGTTCTGGGTCAGCAGCAGCGTGCGGCAGCCCATGCGGGCGCAGGCCAGCGCGGCCTCGGTGCCGGCATGGCCGCCGCCGACGACGATGACATCAAAACTTTCAGAAAACCGCATGGCGCGCGAGTCTGCGAGCGGCGCGGCCCACAAGCAAATGCTGCTTTGGGGCTGCGCGATTGTTTCTCAAAGTCGCATTTTTCCGTGCAAGTCCCACTGATTGTATCTTTAACGGATCAATGGCAGCCTTTCAGCGACCGACGATCGACTGCGCGGCCGCCACCGCCCGCTGCAGCAGATCGATCAGCGCCGAGGCATGATCGGCGCCCAGCGCCGCGATCATGATCTCCTCGTGACGCTGACGGGCGCGACGCATCTGCGCCAGCTGGTGCACCCCTGCCGGCGTCAGATACAAGCCGAACCGGCGCGCGTCGTCGGGTGCCGCCCGGCGTGCCACCCAGCGGCGCTCCTGGAGGTTGCGGATCAGCGTGGCGGTGTTCGATTTGTCCTTGACCAGGGCACGTGACAGGTCCGACTGGCTGAGACCCGGATAGATGCCCAGCAACAGCAGAATATCGAAGGTGGCCCGATGCCGGATCTGTTCGTGCTCGCCTTGCCGCTGCCAGGCATGAGCGAGCTCCGACTGCAGTCGCCAAAGCAAGTAGCTGATCGTGTCGACCAGGGGTGTCGATTCGACTGCTACCCGATTGGCCTTGGATGGTATTCGCTGCAGATCACACTGCCGGGTCTCGCCAGCTGCTGGCTCCAGCCCTTTAGTCTAATTCCCAGATTTTATAAGCCACACTGTCATTTATTACAGTGACGACTCGACGCGAACCGCGGTGCCATAGGCCAGCACCTCGGTGACTCCAGGTCCGATCTCGTTGGCGTCGTAGCGCACTCCGATCACCGCATTGCCACCTGCTTCACGCGCGTGCGCCAGCATCAGCTGGTAAGCATCCTCGCGCGCGCGTTCACAGAGCTGGGTGTAGAGCGAGATGTTACCGCCGAAGAGGGTCTGCAGCCCTGCACCGATCGAACCGACGATGCTGCGCGACCGGACGATGATGCCGCGGACGATGCCGCAGTTCTGCACCACGCGCTGTCCGGGCAGTTCAAATGCCGTCGTGACCTTGTCGTCGAAGATGGCCATGAATGCTCCCACTGTTGGATGGCGGCCAAGCATAACTGCCGCGGCCAGAACTCAGGCATGGCTATCGACAATGCGGCAGCGACCGTCGACCATAGGCGGTATGAATGCGTGCCGCTCGATCGCCCTGCTCGTGATGATTCCCCCCCTGCTTGTCGCCTGCGCGGTCGGCGGCAGCAGCCAGACCCGCGGCTCACGCGGGGCCACCAAGACCGAAGCCAACGCCCACGACCAGGTGGTCGCCACCGAGCGCGCCTTCGCCAAGACCATGGCTGACCGGGACTTCAAGGCGTTCCAGCAGTTCCTGTCGGGCGAGGCCATATTCTTCAGCGGCACCACGGTGGAACACGGGCCGGCTGAAATCGAAGCGGCCTGGAAGCCCTACTTCAGGGGCACTGCGGCGCCCTTCTCCTGGGTGCCGGACAATGTGCAGGTCGTCCCGTCCGGCAAGCTGGCCCTGAGCACTGGCCCGGTTTACGTCGATGGCAAAGAGGTGGGCCGCTTCAATTCGGTCTGGCGGCTTGAAGGCACTAATACCTGGCGGATCGTGTTCGATAAGGGCGAGGCGGTCTGCGGCGCCAAGCCTTGAGACCGCAGCACGGGCAGGGATGCCGTCGATGACCCTCGCAGAACTCGCCAGGGACTTCCGCAGGTTCGGCAGGCGCCTGACCGGCAAAAGCCATTCCTCGACGCTGTTGACCGCCGCCGGTTACCCCGCGCCGGGTCTGCTGCTCAGGGAGGCGCTAACCCGTCTGGGCGGCGCGGCGGCGCCCGCAGACCTCATCGCCAAGAAGATCACAGCCGTACAGCACTTTTCGGTGACGCAGATGCAGCGCGCGGTGGCCATCTGCACCTGCGGCAGCAGCGGCTCGCTGCTGCTGGCGAGCTACCTGGAGGGACACCCAGACGTCATCGGCCTTCCAATCCTGTTCGGCCAGGCGCTGTATCCCTTCTTTGATCACTACAAGTCTTTCTCCCTGAGAGAGAAGTTGCTGACGTATCCGTTTCTGCAGCGGAGCAATTCGGACGACTTCGACGACTCGTTCAAGCACGCGCCCGCCGGGATCACGCCAGTTCACTATCTTGCGGCGGTAGATGCCGTTATGCGCGTCTACCCCGAGCAACCATCCTCATACCAGGAACAGCGCCGCGCCTTTTTTGTGCTCGTGCATGTGGCCTACTGTGTCGCGCTCGGCATTGCACCTCGCAGCGCCGCTCCGCTGATCGTGCATGGTCAGCACATCTGGGACGACGACCTGGCCCAACGGTTCGTCGAGGACTTCCGCGAACCACGGTTCATCCACACGGTGCGCGATCCGATTTCAAACACCGGTCGGCTGCTGGCCCGGCACGACGACAATCTGCTCGGCGCCGCCCTGGTGCTGTCGCACCTGAGCTATGCCGACCGGCCGCATACCGGCATGGAATCGCGCACCGGGGCGATCCGCTTCGAGGACCTGCATCTGCATCTCGAGGAAGTCATGCGCGCCGTGGCGGGCTGGCTTGATCTGCCGTTTGAATCGTCGCTGCTGCAAAGCACTTTCTATGGCGTGCCGTTCGTGGCCTCCCGAGGAGCAACCAGCTGGTCCGGTCCACGCCCTGAACAGGCGGTGCGTGACATCAGGAATGTCTCGCTGACCGATCGCGGCATGCTCTATGCGGTGCTGTACGAGGATTTCGCATCCTGGAACTATCCGTGCCCCAGGGTGTTCGCGCATGCGCCGGTCCGTGTGATCGTCTGCCTGCTGCTGCTGGTGATCCCGTTCAGAATAGAGATCATCATCGCGAAGTCACTGTTCGCATCGCTGCCAAAGCACGGCATCGGGTTTGCCATCAACGGTGTTGCCCGACTCATCGCCGCGCGCGCGGCGATCATGGTGCTGCTGGTGGCGGACCTGATCCGCAGGCTCGCGGGCCGGAAGGCCGTGCTGAAATTATTGAACCGGCCTCAGCTGCCGGGGCGCGCCTCGTAGCGGCTGAGGTCACTCGGCGAATCCACCTCGCCCCAAGGCCTGTCATAGCGCACGGCCTGCACCGCCATCCTGCCCGCATCGATGATCTTCTGCAGCGTGCCGGTCATGTGCATGGTGTCGCGCTCGCGGGGCGTCAGCTGCGCGCGCACGCGATTCACCTCCTGCCAGGCAGCAGGCGTGAATCGCAGCAATCCCATGTATTGCCCTTCGATTTCCTCGATCGAGCGTGGCTTGTTGCCGATCTCGCTCAAGCTGCCGTCCGGCCTGAGGCGGAATGTCTCGGCGTCGACCAGCGGATCATCGAAGCGCTCGCGCCATGAGGCCAGCCAGTTGCCGTCATAGGTGACGGCCAGCGGTGCCTGGCAGTCCAGCAGCGATTGCACCGCGGATGCGTCGTAGAAAATATCCCCATAGCTGACGATGCAGGTTTGCTCGAACAGCCACGATTCCGCGCAGGCCAGTGACGACACCATGTTGGTTTCGGCCCAGCGGGGATTATTGAATTCCACCAGGCCGCGGTCCGCCAGCAGTTCCCGTTTGTATCCGGTCACGATGGCGATCTCCTGCACGCCCGCAGCCCGCAGCGCCCGCAACTGCAGATCCAGCAGGGTGCTGCCGTGCAGCTCGACCAGGCATTTGGGACGCTCATCGGTCAAGCGTTGCATGCGGCTGCCGCGGCCGGCAGCAAGGATAATGGCTCTGGTCATGGCGTCTCAGTCGCCGAACAGTGTCTGCAGCCGTTGCAGATCGGCGGCGGCGAAGGCATCTTCCCGTTCGGGATGCCACATCCAGCCTTCCCAGGGCAGCGAGGTATGCCGGATGGCTTCGATTGAATCGTCCTCGCTATGCGCAATGACCAGGAAATCCCGTGGACATTGCGCCAGTGCAAAATTATGAAAGCTGTTGACGCTGCCCGATACTTCGCCGCGCAATTGGTGGCGGGTACGCACATGCCCTTTGACCGGCGCGAGGGTGGCGCCGGACCAGGTTCCCATCATCTGCATGCCGCGACAGATTCCGAGCGCCGGCAGCCCCTTGCTGCGGGCGTAGGCAAGCAGGCGGCTTTCCGTCAGATCGCGCTCCGGGCAGCTGCCGATGTCGTTGCCTCCGGAGAGCACGATGGCATCAACCTGCACCTGCTCCATCCACGCGGTGACGACCGACTCGCTCTGCAATCCGTTCGGCACCGGTATGGGCAGGTATTGCGGCGAGCTGAGGAAGGCGGTCAGCCGCTGATCGAGGCAATCGCGTCGCTCATTGCGTTGCGCATCAACCGACACGGCCTGGCTCACCGCCACTCGCTTCAAGCCACGGCCTCGACCCGGCGTGCGGCGCAGTCGAGGTGCAGCCGCGAGGCCTCGGACCAGCGACGGTAAAGCACTTCACCCGCGCCGATGACGGCCGGCAAGTCCAGCTCGCCGGCGCGTATCGCCATGTGCGAATTGGCTCCGCCCCAGGCGGTGATCAGGCCCGCGATCGGATAGGCGAACAGCCAGTCAAAGCCGGGATCGGCATTCGGGATGCAGACGATCGCCCCCGCCAGCGACTCGCGGCGATGACAGCCGGCCACGATGGCGGTGACCTGTTTCTGAGTGATGAAATTGGGCCAGGTCTCAGGCCAGGTAAAGCCCCAGACATCATCGGGCCGCGCGATCAGCGGCGGCAGCGACAGGCTCAGGGTTTCCTGATAGCGCGCCTTGCCCTGCTCGATGCTCGATCCGAGCACTTCGTCGGGGCGTGCCGCGGCCACATAGAGTTCTTTGAACGCGGCAATATCGCAGTACGCCATGTCCTGCGGCGAGAAACCCCAGCGCGCGCCGTAGTCGGCGACCAGCGCCAATGTATCCGATAGATTCCGCGTGAACTGGAACTTGGAGGACTCGCGCTGTTCGATACCGGCCTGCAGAAAGTCGAATAACCCGATGGGATCGGGCTGCAGGCCATGCGTCTCGAGCAATGCCGTGACCTCGCGCATCTGCGGCAAGGTGATCGAGAACGGGGTCACCGGCTCAGGGACCGGCACATGCTGGTCCCAATCGAAATAGAGTTCCGGCGCTTCATCGTAGCGCGGCGACAGAATGTCGTAGGTGCCCGGTCGCAGGTGGCCGTAGCGCGCCAGAAAGGTGGTCCGATCGAGCGTGGCGCGATCACGCACCAGCTGCCGGCTGACGGTGGAGACGCTGGCGAGGAAGGCATCGTGGTCGGCCTGCGAGAACACTCCCATCGTCACCAGCGAGCGCAGCATCTGGATCGCGACAAAGCCGGCGCGTGCCAGGCCGGCAAAGGGCAGCGTGCCATAGCGCTTGGCGTCTTCGAGCAACAGGAAGATGCGCTCCAGCGAGTCGGCATCGGAGCGCAGCAGTTCCTCGCGCCGCGAATTGAGCTGATCGATCTTGGCGGCATCCTTGCGCCACAATCCGTCCTTGGAGTGAATGATGCGGTTGGTCAGTCCTCGCAGGCTGTTGGCAATTGCCGCGCGCTCATCCTTCGAGAAGCCGGCCTCGGCCAGGCATTCAATCCGCTCCGGCAGATCCAGCGTGTAACAGGAGAAGACGATCTCGAATTCGACCTTGTCGTGCAGCGTGGGTTTGGCCAGCAACCGGTCGATGTAGTAATCGACCAGCCGCCCCGCCAGGCCTTCGTCCAGGTCCGCCGGGATGAAGGAGTTGAACGACAGGCGGACATCGATGTACGGCAGCCCAAAGAAATGCAGCATCAACGGGAAGCCGCGCAGATTGCGATAACCGTAGTTGTGCCGCTGGTATGCCCAGATGGCGTCGGTGATGAGTTCCCGATAAAGCGAAAGTGCCAGCGGTTTTGGGCGAATGCCGATGATCTCGGCGGGATTCCAATCCGGCATCACGCCATACACGGTGCGCGAACCCATCAGGAATGGATGGGGCAGCACGCCGCGCGCGACCTTGTCGTGGATACATTGAATCCTGGTGGCCTGGTCGGCGGCGGGCTCTGGAACCTGTCTCAGGATCAGCGGGCGTGCCTGCAGCAGCCACAGCACTTCCCGGTTCTGCTGGCGCGTGATGGCGAATTCACAATCAACGGGCACGTCCCCGAACAGTGCCAAAAGCTCGGTGAGCAGAGCCAGCACGCCCGCCAGTTCTTTCGGCGGTGCGATCGGTGAGGCGGCAGCCTGTTGCCAGATACGGCCGCCCCGACCGCTGGTGACGTATGAGGCATCTTCGCCTTCCAGCCAATTGACCACGCGATAGGCGGCACAGGTATTGGGGTCATGCGAAAACGCCACGCCCGAGCGCACCACGTGCTGCAGCATCGGCTGGATCAGTACTTCATCGCTATCCTGCGGCTCACCGTAGGAAGCAATCACGCGCTCGATTGCGTCCTCGAGGGTTGCTTCGCGGATATTGAGCAACGACAGAAACTCGCCGGCGTTGGAGCTCTCGGCGCCGTCCTCTTTCTGGCAACTGGATCGTACGATCAGCGGCCCATCGCCCAGAGTGCGCCTCGCATGCGACAGGCACTCACCCCGATTCCGCCGCCACTGCGCCACCGTGAAGTACGCCAGCGACGCAATGCGCGCGCTCCTGACCCGACCCTGCAGCGAGGCCAGCGTGCGCGCCTTGGTGGCGAACGACAGCGGCATGTCGACTCAGTCCTTCCGGCGCGCCGACCAGGCGCGGGTCAGGTAGGTCGCCTCGATCTGCTTCAGACCGCTGGTGCGTCGCTCGACAAATTCCAGAAACGCATCGAATGACTCCGCGCCCAGCTGCACGCGCAGATCGTTCACCGAGCGCCAGGCGCCCAGGTAACGTTCCGGTGTCATGCCGATGACGTGACGGCCCTCGAGATAGACCACGTCCTCGAAAAAGGGCGAAGACCAGAGTTGCTCGGTGAGCGATTCGGTGATGCCGGAGCGGCCGGACGACACGCGCTTGATATTCGGACGTAGCGTCGCCAGATGCGCCTCTATCTCCACCAGCAGCGGGTTGATCTCAATGAGGCGCGGATTCCACAGCGCCGTGAACCGCCCACGAGGTCGCAGCACGCGATGAAATTCACGCGTGGCGACGTCGAATTTCGCCCAGTGAAACGATGAGGCCATCGTGATCCAATCACAGCAGGCATCGCCCATCCCGGTACGTTCGGCGCCGCCATTCATCCAGCGGATGCCGGTGTTGGCACTGTCGGCCACACCCGCGGTGCGCATGTCGGCGTTGGGCTCGATCGCCGTGACGGATTTGACGCCTTTGCGATAGACCATGCGGGTCCAGATGCCGGTCCCGGCACCCACGTCGATGAAATCGACAGCCGCCGCCGGCTTGTTCAACAGGCCCAGGAGTCCATCGAGCACGGACGGGCAATAGTCCGGGCGATGCTGGGAATAATCAGTGGCAAGTCCGGTGAAATCTCCGGCCTTCAGTGAACTTTGACTCAAGGGCTTCTCCTGCTCATCAGTACATCAATCAATTCATCGGCCAGCGCCGCGGGCGATTTCCCCGGCACGAAATCAAACACGACATCGGCGGACTCCGGCTCGTCGACCGGCAGATCCAGGCCGGCCACATTGGCCAGCGCGCCGGCATCGAAGCGGCTATAGATGCCCTTCGGGTCGCGGCGCCGCAGCTCCTGCAGCGGCGTCTTCAGATAAACCTCCAGATAACCCGGAAGATGGCTGCGATTCCACGCATGCACCTCCCGGAACAGCGAAATCGTCGCGATGACCACGGTGAGCCCCTGCTGTGCCAGGATCCGGCACAGGTGCGCATAGCGCATCGCCAGTGCAAGACGGCCTTCTCGGCCGTGGTTTTGCGCATTGGCATCAGCGGCGCCAAACACCGCTCGCAAATCATCTCCGTCCAACTGCACCACGGCCTGATCGATGGATCGCAACCTTTGGGTAGTCGCATCGGCGAGCGTGGTTTTGCCGGCGCCTGAAAGACCGGTGATCCAGATGACGGATCCGTCCTTATTGAGGCGCTCCGCGTCCGGTTGATCGGCGCGATGCTGTCGAACGGGCGGCATGCCGTGGCTCATTGCTGCTCAAAACGTCCCTATAACGGTGTTCCTAAACCGCCTTCCAGCGCGGGTATGGGAATCTGGGTCATGGGAGTGTAACGATACCGTCACCTATTTGTAATGTTGGTCAGGTCCACATTTCCAAGCCTGGTCCGGCTTTGGCCATGCTGCTGTAGGAATATGTCTACAGCTGTGACTCACGAACAACGATGTCGCTGTCCGCGATGCCGTTATGTCAATTGGCCGAGCGGCGTTTTGGCTTTATTTGCCGATGCAAAATGAAGCAAATATGCGGCCCAGCAGTTCATCGGCTGACTCGGTACCGATGATCTCTCCCAGGGCCGCGCTGGCGCCGCGCAGCTCCTCGGCAACGAGCTCGCGGCCGCCGCGATCCTCGATCAGAGCGCGCACCCGGCCCAAATGACCGGAGCAGCGTGCCAGCGCTTCCAGATGACGCGCGCGCGCCGAGATCACTCCGTCTCCGGCCTGCGCGAATCCCGCCGCCGATTTCAGATGCTGGCGCAGCGCATCCATCCCCTCGCCGGTGCGCGCACTCAACGCCACGCCCGGCAGATCCGCGGCCAATGGTGCACCGGCCGCGCAGAGGTCGATCTTGTTGAACACCAGCGTCACCGGCACCTGCGCGGGCAACCGGGCGCGCTCAGCCTGGTAAGCGAGCGCTTGCGGATCCGCGGCGGCATCGAGCACGAACAGAATGCGATCCGCCTGCGTCATGGCCACTTCGGCACGCCGCATTCCTTCCGCTTCGATCGCATCGCCCGCGTGCGCGCGCAATCCGGCCGTATCGAGTATCTGCAGCGGCATGCCATCGATCTGGATCCGCTCGCGCAGCACATCACGCGTGGTGCCCGGCACGGGCGTCACGATGGCGGCCTCGTGGCCGACCAGCCGATTCAGCAGCGTCGACTTGCCGGCATTCGGTGCACCCGCGATGACGATGGTCATGCCCTCGGTCAGCAGCCGGCCCTGTACCCCAATCGACTGCAGCGCCGCCAGCTGCTGCGCGACGGCCTCGAGCTGTCGTCGCAGCACCCCATCAGGCAGCGCCTCGAGGTCTTCGTCGCTGAAATCGATCGCGGCCTCGACCTGCACGCGCAACGCGGCCAGCGACTCGCCCAGCGAGCGAACGCGCTGTGAGAATTCTCCCTGCAGCGAACGCAGCGCCGCGGTGGCCGCGGATTGGGAAGCGGCATCGATCAGATCGGCCACGGCTTCCGCCTGCACCAGATCGATCTTGCCGTTCAGATACGCGCGCTGCGTGAACTCTCCGGGCTGCGCGCGGCGCGCCCCCAGCGAGACCGCGCGGGCTATGAGAGCTTCGACGATCACCGGGCCGCCATGGCCGTGCAGCTCGAGCACGTGCTCGCCGGTGTACGAGTACGGCGCAGGAAAGTACAGCGCGATGCCGTCATCGAGATTTGCAAAACTCGCGCGTGTCGCCCGGCGCGGCGCAGGAGTCGCGCCGAGCAGGGTCTCGGCAATCGCAGGAACGGCCGGACCTGAAAGTCTCACGATGGCAATTCCGCCGCGTCCCGGCGGAGTCGCCGCCGCGACGATGGTGTCAGGCGGCGGCAGATCGCGTCCGCGCGAGGACGCGCCAGCTTTCACCGCTTCGCGCGGGCCGTCGCGGCTTCGATGCGGCGGTTGATGTTCCATTGCTGCAGGATCGACAACACGGTGTTGGTGACCCAGTACAGCACCAGGCCGGCCGGAAAGAATGCAAAGGTCACTGACATCGCCAGCGGCATGAACATGAAGACTTTCTGCTGCACCGGATCGCCGACCTGCGGATTCAATTTGTACTGAATGAACATCGCGCCGGCCATGATGGCGGGCAGCACGAACCACGGATCGCGCGAGGACAGATCATTGATCCAGAAAATAAACGGCGCCTGGCGAATCTCGACACTGTCGCGCAGTACCCAATAGAAGGCCAGGAACACCGGGATCTGGATCACCATCGGCAAGCAGCCGGCCAGCGGATTCACTTTCTCGCGCTGGTAGAGCTCCATCATGGCGCGATTGAGCTTCTCGCGATCATCCTTGTAGGTCTCGCGCAGCGCGGTCAGGCGCGGAGACAGCGCCTTCATCTTGGCCATCGACCGGCCGCTGGCCTCCGACAGTGGATAGAACAGCAGCTTCAACAGCAGCGTCACGATGATGATCGTGAAGCCCCAGTTGCCCACCATCCCATGCACGCGATCGAGCAGCCAGAACAGCGGCCGCGACAGCACACTCAAGCGGCCGTAGTCGGTGACCAGGCTGAGCTTGGGTCCCACCAGGTCGAGTTGTGTCTGCAGCTTCGGACCGACCCAGAGGCTGGCATGCGTGGCCGCTTCGCCGCCGGCCGGCACGGTCTGGCTCGGACCAGTGGCGCTCAGCAAAAACTCGTTGCCCTGGGTCTTGAGCAGGAAACGATACGGCGCATCGCTGGCCGGCACGATGGCGACCACGAAATGCTGCTGCAGCGCTGCGATCCAGCCCGCGGTCACATTCTGATCGAGCTTGGCATCCTTGGTGATGTCGAGCTTCTCGAACTTGGTGCCATCCGAAATCGCCGGTCCCTTGAAGGCGTAGCTGTCGACCCGAAAATAGGAGCGCTCGATCGGGGTGTTGTAACGCAGGATCTGCTCGTAGGGAGCAAAACTCCACGGCGTGCTGCCGGCGTTGTGCACCTGGTAGTCCAGCCCCATCTGGTATTCGCCGCGATGGAACAGCAGCGTCTTGGTGACGGTGACGCCATGGCCATCGCTCCAGTGCAGCGGCAGGCTTATCTCCGACTGTCCCGGCGCCAGCACCAGTTCGGTGGTGTCGGCCGTGTAGGTCGCCTGATGCGTCGGCGCGGATTCGCCATTGGCGCCGGCGAGTCCGCTCTGCAGGACGAACAGGGAATCTGCGCTATCGCGATTGAGGATTCGTACCGGCACGTCCGGCGTGTTCTTGGCGGCCGGATATGCGAGCAGATCGACGCGCTCGAGCTCCCCGCCGGCGAGCGACACGTCCACATCGAGCACATCGGTGCGCACGTGTACATGGCCGGCGTTGGGATGGGCGGCCGCGGTGTCGCTCAGGGTCTGCGCGCCCGCCGTCACCGCCGCGGGGGCATTGGCCGCCGGCGCTGCTGCGGCTGAAACGGTGCTGGGGCCTGCGCCGGGGGTAGCCGTCGGCGTGGTGCTATCCAGTGCCGGCGCTGTCACGCCCGGAATGGTCGTCACCGGCGGGATTGCGGGGTAGTCGCGAACCCAGGTCTGATAGTTCACGAACAGCGCCATGCCGAGCAGGACCCAGAGGAAGATTCGAAGATTAGCGGTCATGGACGTGGCAGCCCTGTTCGATGTCGCAGGTGGAGTCGTGCGTAGAGTGGTATTGCGGGACCGGATCGTAGCCGCCCGGGTGCCACGGATGACAGCGTAACAGTCGGCGCAACGCCAGCACGCAACCCTGCAGCGGGCCATGCGCGCGCAACGCTTCGAGCGCGTACTGCGAGCAGGACGGATAGAAGCGGCAACGCGGTCCGAGCAGCGGACTCAATGTCAGCTGGTAGGCGCGGATGATCCATTGCAGTGCGAGATTCATGGCAGCGCGAGGCTCATGACACAACGCAGCTCATGTTGCCGATCTCTGCAGCCGATCCCAGAGCCGCTCGAGGCTGGCCCGCAGTTCCGTCGCCAGCGCGCCGCGCGCATTCGGGCGCACGCCGATCACGATGTCCAGCGCGGGCACCAGTGCCTGATGCAGTCGAAAACTCTCGCGGATCAGCCGCCGTATGCGGTTGCGCTCGACGGCACCGCCCATAGCACGCACAGCGACGGCCATCCCTAAGCGCGCACGTTCCAGTTCGTTGGGCTGCGCGGTGACCGAAAAGAAATCGTGACCGATGCGCCGGCCTTGCGCATAAACGCGCTTGAAATCGCCAGGCGTCCGCAGACGGCGCGCTGGCGGGAAGCTCAGGGGACGCGCGGCAGCGGACCGCGCACGCGCGCTCACTGCTACGGCGACAGACGCTTGCGGCCCTTGGCACGCCTGCGAGCCAAGACCGCGCGGCCGTTCTTCGTGGCCATGCGGGCCCGAAATCCATGAGTGCGTGCGCGCCGCACTTTGCTGGGCTGATAAGTTCGTTTCATGATGATTTCAAGGCTCTGAAAACTGAACGAAAAATGGGCCGGCAGGGTACGCAGCGCCTGTCCGGGTGTCAATATAGATGCTTCCGGGGCATCCGTCCGCTCGGTATAGACTCTCGCCCCTTTTTCCCGGAGCACTGCCTTGGAAGCGTCGTTGTGGTCGCGCTGCGTAAGCGCGCTCGAGGACGAGCTGCCCGAGCAGCAGTTCAACACGTGGGTTCGGCCGCTGCAATCGGTCGAAGCTGCCGGTGCCCTGCGCCTGCTGGCCCCGAACCGGTTCGTGGTGGACTGGGTTCGCACTAACCTCTTGTCCCGTATCGGTACCGTGCTGCGGCAACTCGGCATCGCCGAGCCCACCACGATCACCGTGGAAGTCGGTTCCCGGCCCGCCAGCGACGACCCGCCGCCCGGCGCGCCGGCCCGTACCTTCAAGCAGCAGTCGCACGCAGTCGGGGTCGCCCTCAATGACAACTTTACCTTCGACAGCTTTGTCGAGGGCAAAAGCAACCACTTTGCCAAGGCCGCGGCGCTGCAGGTCGCCGGCAACCCGGGCCGGGCCTACAACCCGCTCTTCATCTACGGCGGCGTCGGCCTCGGCAAGACGCATCTCATGCATGCGATCGGCCACCTGATCACGGCGCGCGACAGCGAAGCGCGCGTGGCCTACGTGCACTCTGAGCGCTTTGTGAGCGACATGGTGCGGGCCCTGCAGCACAACCGTATCAATGACTTTAAAACCTCCTACCGCTCGCTACATGCGCTCCTGATCGACGATATCCAGTTCTTCGCCGGCAAGGAGCACTCGCAGGAGGAGTTCTTCCACACCTTCAATGCCCTGCTCGAGGGCCAGCACCAGGTCATCCTGACCTGCGATCGCTACCCCCGCGAAGTCGATGGCCTGGAGGAACGCCTCAAATCGCGCTTCGGCTGGGGCCTGACCGTGGCGATCGAACCGCCGGAGCTGGAAACCAGTGTCGCAATCCTGATCGGCAAGGCCCAGGCGGTCGGAATCGAGCTCGCCGAGGAAGTGGCGTTTTTCATCGCCAAGCGCATCCGCTCGAACGTGCGTGAACTCGAGGGCGCGCTGCGCCGCGTTATCGCCAACTCGCGCTTCACCGGCCAGCCCATCACGCTGGAATTTGCCAAGGAGGCGCTCAAGGACCTGCTGTCGCTGCAGGCCCGGTTGATCACCGTGGAAAACATCCAGAAGACCGTGGCGGACTACTACAAAGTGCGCGTTGCGGATCTGCTGTCCAAGCGTCGCAGCCGCTCCGTCGCGCGTCCGCGGCAAGTCGCCATGGCGCTGGCCAAGGAACTCACCAGCCACAGCCTGCCGGAAATCGGCGATGCTTTCGGCGGCCGCGATCACACCACCGTCATGCATGCCTGCAAGCGCGTCAAGGAGCTGCGCGATCTGGAGCAGCGCATCCAGGAAGACTATTCAAACCTGTTGAGAACCCTGACGGGGTGATGTGGATTTGCTGTGCAGAAAACGGGGGATAAGGTTACCCACAGTTCGCGCACAGGCAAAAGGCTGGCTTGTTCGCGGCGGTACCTGCGCGCAAACACTGGCGACAGGCTGAAAAATGCATCGAACCGCTGTTATGCGCGCTATTCACCGGACTAACATCTATCATTAATCTTTCCTAAGAAAGAACTCTAAGAGAGAGGACCTGCCGCCACCATGAAAGTCTCCGCATCCCGCGAACATCTGCTCGAAGCACTGCAGAGTGTCATCGGTGTGGTCGAACGGCGGCAGACGATGCCGATACTGTCGAACATACTGCTGAGCGCGCGTGACAATCGATTGCGCGCCACGGGCACCGATCTTGAAGTCGAACTGGTGGCGGCCGCGGAAGTCACAGTGCAGCAACCGGGCGATATCACGGTGCCCGGACGCAAGCTGCTCGACATCGTGCGAAACCTGCCCGAGAAGAGCCAGGTGACGCTGACGCGTGAGGGCGAGCGCATCGTGCTGCGCGGTGGGCGCAGCCGCTTCACGCTCTCGAGTCTGCCAGCCGCGGAGTTTCCGGTCATCGATGAGATCCATGCCACGCAGACGGTGACAATCCGGGCGCAGGACTGCCGGCGGCTGATCGACAAGACACACTTTGCGATGGCGCAGCAGGATGTCCGTTACTACCTGAACGGCACCTTGCTCGAGAGCAATGGCCAGGTGTTGCGCGCGGTCGCTACCGACGGTCATCGGCTCTCCTGGTGCGAGGTGGCTCTTGGTGGCCCTGCCCGTGAGATGCAGCAGATCATCCTGCCCCGAAAGGGCGTGCTGGAACTGCAGCGGCTGCTGGATGGCGAGGGTGAGATCGAGATTGCGATAGGAACGAATCACGTTCGCGTCCAAATTGGCGAAGTTCGCTTCACTTCGAAGCTAATTGATGGCAAATTCCCTGAATATGGCCGCGTTATTCCCGCCGACCCCCCGCGCATCATGTCCGCCAGTCGCGAGGCGCTGCGCGCCGCCCTGCAGCGCACGGCCATTCTCTCCAACGAGAAGTATCGCGGCGTCCGGCTCACTTTCGCGTCAGGATTGCTGACCGTGCAGGCCCATAACCCTGAGCAGGAAGAAGCCGAGGACCAGCTCGAGGTTAGCTTCACTGGTGATGAGATCGAAATTGGATTCAACGTCAGTTACCTGCTCGACGCCCTGGGTGCAGTCGAGACCGAGACGGTCGAGGTCGGGTTGACCGATGCCAACAGCAGCTGCCTGATCCGCGCCCCCGGCAACGTCAACACCAAGTACGTCGTGATGCCGATGCGGCTCTGAGCCGCGCGAGATCATGAGCCGATGAGCCCATGAGCCTCGCCGAGCTGCGCCTGGAGAATCTGCGCTGCCTGCAGCGGGCGGAGCTGGAGCTCGACCCGCGCCTCAATTTGATCAGCGGCGATAACGGCTCGGGCAAGACCTCCCTGCTCGAGGCCATTTATCTGCTCGGGCGCGGCCGATCCTTTCGCACCCGCTATACGGCGCAGCTGATCCGGCACTCCACCCCGCGACTCTGGGTTCATGGCCGCACGGCTCCCGAGCCTGGGCACAGCCTCGGGGTGGAATGTGCCCGGGACGGCGGGCTCACGATTCGGATCGATCGTTCACCCGCCGATTCACGGGTTCAGCTCTCGGAAGTCTTCCCCGTGCAGGTAATCGATCCTGGGATCCATCGGCTGGTGGAAGAAGGTCCGGCCCAGCGCCGTCGCTGGCTGGACTGGGCAGTGTTCCACGTGGAACCAGATTTCGTGCGGCACTGGCAGGCTTACATGAGGGCGCTTAAACAGCGGAATGCCGCCCTGCAGGCGGGCATGGACACGGCGCCCTGGGACACCGAACTCATCCGGCTGGGCGAGCTTTTGACTGTGGCGCGCGCCCGGCTGGTCGAATCGCTGCAGCCCCATTGGCTCAGCGCGCTTCACCGACTTGGCGCCGTCGAGGCGACCCTGGGCTTCTTTCAGGGCTGGAGCCGCGAGCACGGTTTCGGGGAGTCGCTGCGAGCCCATCATGACCGCGACGTTGAGCGGGGTCTAACCGGGGTGGG
Organism: uncultured Gammaproteobacteria bacterium; assembly: GCA_963819195.1. Taxonomy (GTDB): domain Bacteria; phylum Pseudomonadota; class Gammaproteobacteria; order Steroidobacterales; family Steroidobacteraceae; genus FEN-1191. The sequence goes on along the minus strand of CAWFVL010000001.1, from coordinate 401,700 downwards.
GCCGCACCGGTTCGATATCCTGCTGCGGGTCGACGGCCGCTCGGCGCGCGAAGTGGTGTCCCGCGGACAACAGAAGCTGCTGGGCGTCGCCATGGCCGTGACGATGGCGCAATACCTTTCCCAAAGCGCCGGCCGTCAATCCACGCTGTTGCTGGACGACCCGGCGGCGGAGCTCGATGCCGAGCGGACTCAGGCATTGCTACAGACCGTGCGGGATCTCGGTGCGCAGTTGGTAGTGACTTCTCTACAGGCCGAAGACACGCGACTAGGCGTGCCCGATGTGGTGTTTCACGTGGAACAAGGATCTGTCAAAAGACTATAATGGCGGGATGAAATTCAGAGCCTCCGCATGAGCACCGAAGACGTCTACGATTCCAGTAAAATCAAGGTCTTAAAGGGTCTTGATGCAGTGCGCAAAAGGCCTGGAATGTACATCGGTGATACCGATGACGGCAGCGGTCTGCACCACATGGTTTTTGAGGTGGTAGATAACGCCGTCGATGAGTCCCTGGCCGGGTTCTGCGACCGCGTGGTCGTGACCGTGCACGCGGATGAGTCCGTGACGGTCTCCGATAACGGCCGCGGCATCCCGGTGGACATGCACGTGGAAGAGGGGCGATCGGCAGCGGAGGTCATCATGACCGTGCTGCATGCCGGCGGGAAATTCGATGACACCTCGTACAAGGTCTCGGGTGGCCTGCACGGGGTCGGTGTCTCCGTGGTCAACGCCCTGTCCGACTATCTGCTGCTGACGGTCTGCCGCGATGGCCATATCCACCGCCAGGAGTACCACCTGGGTGAACCGGCAGCGCCGCTGGCGGTTGTCGGCACCACGGCCGAACGCGGTACCACGATCCGCTTCAAACCCTCGTCGCAGATCTTCACGCACATCCAGTTCAACTACGACACGCTTGCCAAACGGCTGCGCGAACTGTCGTTCCTGAATTCCGGCGTTCGTATCGAGCTCATCGATGAGCGCGACAATAAATCCGATGTGTTCCAGCACGAAGGTGGCCTGAAGGCCTTCGTCGCCCACCTGAACCGTTCGCGCACGCCCGTACACGACACCGTGTTCTGGTTCCGCACCCAGGAAGGCGCGGTCACCGTCGAGGTGGCGTTGCAGTGGAATGACTCCTACCAGGAGAGCATGTACTGCTACACCAACAACATCCCGCAGAAGGACGGCGGTACGCATCTGTCCGGATTCCGCGCCGCGCTCACACGCACGCTCAACGATTACATTGAGAAGGAATCGAGCGCCAAGAAAGAGAAGGTTCCAACCACCGGCGATGATGCACGCGAAGGCCTGACCGCCATTCTTTCGATCAAGCTGCCCGATCCGAAGTTCTCATCGCAGACCAAGGACAAACTGGTGTCCTCGGAAGTGAAGGGCATCGTCGAGACCGCGGTGTCGCAGAAGTTGGGAGAATTCCTGCTCGAGCGTCCGCTGGATGCACGTGCCATCGTGGCCAAGATCATCGAGGCCGCTCGTGCGCGTGAAGCCGCGCGCAAGGCGCGCGAAATGACGCGAAGGAAGAGCGCTCTGGACATCGCAGGCCTGCCCGGCAAGCTCGCCGACTGCCAGGAGAAAGATCCCGCGCTCTCCGAGATCTTCATCGTCGAGGGCGACTCGGCCGGCGGCTCGGCCAAGCAGGGCCGCGATCGGCGCACCCAGGCCATCCTGCCGCTCAAGGGCAAGATCCTCAACGTCGAGAAGGCGCGCTTCGACAAAATGTTGTCCTCGGTGGAGGTCGGCACACTGATCACCGCGCTCGGCTGCGGCATCGGCCGGGAAGAATTCGATATCAACAAGCTGCGCTATCACCGCGTGATCATCATGAGCGTCGACGCCGAAGAGCATGTCTTCGTACGCGATGCCGACCGCGGTGTGCGCATGGTGCGCATAGGCAAGTTCATCGACGATGCGCTGGCGTCCGGCGAACCGGCATCGAGCAGCACCAAGGATGGCGTGGATAAATTGACCGGTGCGCCGCTGGGCGAGGTGCTCTGCTTCGGCCTCGACAACCGTGCAATCCGCTTCCGGCCCATCAAGAGCGTGATCCGCCATCCCCTGCACGAGAAGCTGTTCGAGGTTCGCACCGCCTACGGCCGAAAGGTGCGCGTCACGGCCAGTCACAGCGTGTTCATTCATGAGGGCGGGGCACTCAAGCTCAAGCGCGGCGATGAACTGCGCCTGAATGACCGCCTCGCCGCGCCGGCCCGAATCCGGTTTCCATCCAGTGCGCCCGCGAGAATTGATCTGCTGCGCAAGCTGCATGCGGTGTCATCGGCATCGAAGCAGGTCTGGGCGCGCGGCCCGGCGGTGGAGGCGTGGTTCAAGGCGAACGTCATTGAACGTCATGGACCAGCTTCTGAGCTGACGGCTCCGCGGGTCGATATTCCGGACGGCTTCCAGGCATATCTGAAGGTCATCGGTGCCGACTGTGAAGAAATTCTGAGCCAGACAGCTCTTGCGCCGAGCCGACTGGAGCGAATCTGGGAGGAGAAGTACACGGCCTCCGGCCGCAATCTCGTCCGCGACTATGTTCGTCTTTCGGATCTTGAAGCCGAGGATCTTGATTGGTTCGCGGAGCGCGAAGACCTGGAACTGACGCCCGAACACAACGCGCAAAGCGCCATTCCGCGTTTCATCGCTGTCGATGAGGCACTCATGGGTCTGCTCGGCTTCTACATGGCCGAGGGCTCCTGCTCCGCTCGCAGTGGCGTGCGCCTTTCTATCGGCAAGGGCAATCAGCGATTCGCCGAGGAGATGGCGCAGAATTTCCTGCGCGTCTTCCGTTTGCCCGCGATGGTCTATACCAGCCCGAACCGCTGTTCAGAACTCAAGCTCGTGAATCGGGTGGCCGCGCTCGCCTGGCAGCATGTGTTCGGCTTCGCCGGTTCGGATTCGATTACCAAGCAGATCCCGGATCTGGTGTTCAATGTGTCGGAGGAACTGCGCGTCGCCTTCATGCGCGGCTATCTGCTCGGTGACGGGACGGTTTGCAAGAACCGGATTGCCTTCAATACCTCGTCCTATGACATAGCCAGCGGCATCGCCTATTGCCTGAGCTCACTCGGCGTCATCGCATCGATTTCCGTGCGGGAACCGGATGGCATCGTGCGCGAGATTCGAGGCCAGCCCTGTGAAACCAGGCATCGTCACTGGACCGTGTCCGTCTGCGCCAGGCCGGAATTGCGTTCCACACGGAACATCTGGATGGATCATGCCGGTGCACCGATTCTGGATGAATTCCTGGCGTCGACGACGACATCCAGCGGTAAACGCGACTTCGAACTCATCGATGGCGATCTGATGGCGCTGCCGATTCTCGGCATAGAAGAAGTGCCTGCCAGTAACGGCAACGTCTACGATTTCTCGGTGGAAGGCGATGAGAACTTCATCGCCGGCATGGGCGGGCTTTGCTGTCACAACACCGATGCGGATGTCGATGGCAGTCACATCCGCACCTTGCTGCTGACTTTCTTCTACCGGCAGATTCCGCTGCTGATCGAGCGCGGACACATTTATATAGCGCAGCCGCCGCTGTACAAGGTCAAGCGCGGCAAACAGGAGACCTACGTCAAGGACGATGACGAGCTCAACGCGATGCTGCTCAACAGCGCCATCGAGAATGCCGTGCTGCACGTCAATGCGCAGGCCACGGCCATGAGTGGCTCGGCGCTGGAGATGCTGGCGCGCCACTACATGGAGGTGCAGGCCATCATGCGGCGCTGGGCAAGGCGCTATGACGAGCGGCTGCTCGAGCAGCTGATCTACGTGCCGGCCGTGCGCCCGAGCGATCTGGATCATGCCGAATTCATGCGCGAGTGGATCCGCACGCTCGAAACCCAGCTCAACGCGCGCACCGATGGCCGGCCGCGCTTTCATGTCGAGCAGCGCTCAGGCTCGGACGGTCATTCGCCGCGCATCGTCGTGCGCAAGACCGAGCACGGACGGGTCACCGAGAAGCTGCTGCATCGGGAGTTCTTCGAATCGGCGGAGTATCAGCGCATTGCCGAACTGGCACGCACGCTGGCAGGTCTGATCGGCGAGGGCGCCTATATCGCGCGCGGCAACGAGCGCGAAGAGATCAGCACCTTCAAGCAAGCGATGGCCTGGCTGTTCGACCAGGCGCGCAAAGGCCAGTCCATCCAGCGCTACAAGGGTCTGGGTGAGATGAACCCGGAGCAGCTCTGGGAGACCACCATCGATCCGAAATCGCGCCGGCTGCTGCAGGTGCGCATCGAGGATGCGGTGGCCTCCGATGAGATCTTCACGACGCTAATGGGCGATCAGGTCGAGCCGCGGCGCGAATTCATCGAAAAGAACGCCCTGGAAGTGGCGAACCTGGACGTGTAGTCGCGTCAGTCTACGAATACCCGACGCGCTGCCTGAATGGCCGCATCGATGTGGCCAATGGCGCGACCCCGCAACCCGTTCGCGAATCCATTGTCTTCTTCGCCCGCGACGTCGGCGCGCGCCTTCTTCAGGTAATCAATGGACTCGTGTATCCGGCCACGATGATCCGATCGTTCGTCTACCGCGGGATGATCAGCCAGGTTCTTGCCGTCGTTGAGGGCCGCTTGCTTGATCTCGCCTATGCTGGCATCTATCTGACGCACGGCTTCCTGCTCGTCAGCGGTTTGGGTCCAGTCTCCGGGGTGGTGTTCAATGAGCCAACGCGCAGCCCGTAGATCCGACAGGGCGTGCAGATAGGCAGGATGATGTGTTGGCGGCGGAGCCACCGGCGCGGTGACACACCCGGCAAGCGAACCAATCCCGAGGACTGCAACCAGAGCGGCGCTAAACTTCATGCGATCCATTGTTGTTCCTGGCCCATAGGCACTGCGGCATCATTCGCGGGACCCTAACAGTCCTCGGCGGCGCAAAGTGTGCATCGCTTCACAGCCGGGAGAGCCCATGCACATTTACCCGAGCGCGCGGCCCGCGCAGCCTGGGATTGATCTTGATCCACGTCGTCTTGAGATCGGAATACTTCTCGATGGCGTGAATCGACTTGTCCCGACCGAAGCCGGACTGCTTGAAACCGCCGAACGGAACCGTAATGTTTCCTTCATCAAAGCAGTTCACCCAGACAGAGCCGGCGCGGAGCCGGCGCGACGCCGAGAGCGCCGTGTCGATATTGGAAGTCCAGATCGCCGCGGCCAGACCGTAAATGGTGTCATTTGCGACCCTCACAGCTTCCTCGGCTGAAGCACAGCTCACCACTGACAAGACCGGCCCGAATATCTCCTCGCGCGCGATCCTCATATTGTTTTTGACCCGATCGAATACTGTCGGCTCGATGAAGTAGCCACCGGAGTCCGCGCGGACGCGCTTGCCACCCTGGATAAGCGCAGCGCCCTCATTCTTCCCCGAGTCGATATATTCCAGTACCCGCTCCATCTGCGGTTTACTGACGATTGCACCCATGGTGGTCGCCGGATCGAGCGGATCGCCCGGCATGTAGCCCGCGCTGAGTGCAATCACCTTCTCCAGCAGTGCTTCCCTGATCGGCTCCTCCACCAGCAGGCGGGAGCCCGCATTGCAGACTTCACCCTGATTGAAGAAGATCCCGCTCGCCACGGCCTGTGCGGCCGCATCCAGGTTTGGACAATCACTCAAAATGATATGCGGCGTCTTGCCTCCGCACTCCAGGGACACCCGCTTCATGTTCGACTTGCCCGAGTAGCCCATGAAAAGTTTGCCGACCTCCGTGGATCCGGTAAACGCCAGCGCATCGACATCCATGTGCAGTCCCAGCGCCTGGCCAGCCGTCTCGCCTAATCCCGGCACCACATTCAGCACGCCTTCCGGCAATCCCGCTTCCATCGCCAACTCAGCCAGGCGTAAGGCCGATAGCGGCGATTGCTCAGCCGGCTTCAGAATCACGGAGTTGCCTGCGGCCAGCGCCGGTCCAAGCTTCCAGCAGGCCATTAGCAGCGGAAAGTTCCACGGAACAACGGCTGCGATGACGCCGAGCGGTTCGCGTGTGACCAGCGCCAGCGCGTCAGCTCCGGTGGGGGCGATCTCCCCGTATAACTTGTCGATGGCTTCCGCATTCCAGGCGATGCAGTTTGCCGACACCGGCACGTCGATATTTCGACTGTCGGTGATCGGCTTTCCCATATTCAGTGATTCCAGGAGCGCCAGCTCGTCGGCGTGAGTCATCATCAGCTCCGCCAGCCGAAGCAATACTTTCTTTCTGGCGCCAGGGGAAATACCCGACCACGCACCTCGATCGAATGCGGCACGAGAGGACTTTACTGCCACCTCGACATCGGCCTGATCGCAAGCCGCCACATTCACCAGCGTCGCGCCGCTGGCCGGGTTGACGGCCGCGAAAGTCAGGCCGGACAACGCATCGACCGTTTTGCCGTCGATAAACGCCTGTCGTCGAAATGTCAGCTGGGCCGCATCTCGGCGCCAGTCGGAGGCAGTCCTGATGGTCATGTGGTCCTCAATCTCTATTCGGAAGCGTTTGTGTCAACGCGGTACCTGCAAAGCCTGCTGCAAATTCCTTCAGCGGTCCACCTTCGACAAGGCCCGATCGAAGGCTCGGAGCACTTCGTCTATGTCTGCATTGCCCATGGGCGTCGAAAGCGCGAGCAGTCCGTTCGGTGCGATCAGGACCCCTTCATTGAGCAGCGCCGTCATCAGCTGGCTCATGCGGTGCGCGGCTGCCGGGTCCGGAATCGCGGTTTGATAGTCACGAATCGGCCGCGTCGTGAAGTGGAGCTTCAGCAGCGATCCCATCCCGGTCGTACGCCCTTCGATGCGCGCGCGCAAAAATGCTTCATCGAACCCTGAGCGGACGCGCGAGCCCAGCGCTTCGAGCTTCTCGAACGCCGCTGGGTCAAGCAATTGCATCGTTTTCAGGCCGGCGACCATCGTCATGGGATTTGCCGAGAAGGTTCCACCATGCGGCACGGGCGGCTTGCCGCCCGTCGGATCAAACACCGCCATGACATCGCGGGTCCCGCCCACGGCGCCTACCGGGAATCCCCCGCCGATGATCTTGCCAAAGGTGGTGATGTCCGCATCGACGCCCCATATTTTTTGAGCGCCGTTGAATCCGAGGCGAAAGGCGATGACTTCATCGAAGATCAACAGCGCTCCTATCTCGCTTGCCACGTGCCGGATGGCCTGCACATAGGCTCGATCCGCTGGTACCAGTCCCGCACGATTCGGCATGGGATCGATCAGAATTCCGGCAAGTTCAGCCGCGTGGGCTCGCAACATCGCCACGCTGGTGTCGATATCGTTAAAAGGCAGGACGACCACGTCATCCGTAACACCGCGTGGCGTCCCCATGGCATACGGTACCGGGTCGGGCCACCACTGGTTTCGCTCGCGTGGGGGTGAGTCGAGGCTTACCTCGGCGTAATCGTAGGTCCCGTGGTAGGCCCCTTCGCACTTCGCGATCTTGGGACGCCCGGTATACGCGCGGGCGGCCTTGATGGCTGTCATCACCGCCTCGGTACCCGAGTTGGCAAAACGTGACTGATCGACCGATGAGACCCGTTCGGACAGCAGCTGCGCCAGATCGATCTCGGATTCAGTCTGCATCCCGAACGCGGTGCCCAGCTCCAGTTGCTGCTTCGCTACCCGAACCAATTCAGGGTGCGCATAGCCATGGATGCCGGCGGTGAAATTGTTGATGCAGTCGATTCGTTCGGTTCCGTCTACATCCCAGACGCGGCAGCCGCTGCCGCGCGCGGCATAGATCTGATACGGCTTCAGAAAGATAGTCGTGCGCGTATTGCCGCCCGGCAGATATTGCTTCGCTCGCTCGTACAGGGCCGCCGATTTCGAGCTGACATCCGGGTATTGCATGAGCTGGATCCAAATCTGATGCGAAGATCGTTGCCCGTAGTCTAATCACGCCGTTTGGCCGCATCGCACCATAACCGGATCCGGCGCCGCGACCGGGTTCAGGAGTTTTTGATTGCTATGGCAACGACTTTTTCCCAGGCGCGCCTCTAATCGGGGACTGGTTGAAACAATGATTCGATATTTCAGGGGCTTGGACGCCACCCCGCCTGGCCGGTACTCGTGGCATGGCAGCGAAATATCGTTTCACGCTGGATCGATAACCGTCTTCAGCGCATCGCTAGAATGCCTGCCTGGCAAATCCGCAGTACCTGAGGGGATCCCCCATGAGCGCCAATCCGAAATTCGTTCCGGCCGAGTCACCTGACTACCAGCTGTTGATCAATGGGAAACGTACGCCAGGCGCGACCACGCTGGATGTGATCAACCCGGCCACGGGCAAACTGCTCACGCGCTGCGCGCGTGCCGACCAGGCGCAGGTGGATGCGGCTATATCGGCCGCCAGGCAGGCGTTCCCAGGTTGGGCTGCGACTCCGATCGACACCCGCAGGAAGGCGCTGCTCAAGATTGCTGACGCGCTCGAGGCACGAACCCCCGAGTTCGCAAAGCTGCTCACGCAGGAGCAGGGCAAGCCGCTGGCATTCGCGGCCTACGAAATTGGCGGCTCGGTGGCGATGATTCGCGCCTTTGCCGCCATGGATCTGCCCACCAAGATCCTGCGCGAAACCGATGCCGAGCGCATCGTGCAGTACCACGCGCCGCTGGGCGTGGTCGCGGCTATTACGCCGTGGAACTTCCCGCTGATTCTGCTGATGATCAAGGTGGCGCCGGCGCTGCTGGCCGGCAACACACTGGTCGCGAAGCCCGCGCCCACCACGCCGTTGACCACGCTGCTGTTCGGAGAGCTGGCCGCCGAATTTCTGCCCGCCGGCGTGCTCAACGTCATCGTCGATCAGAACGATCTCGGCGGTTACCTGACGCAGCACCCGGACGTGGCCAAGGTCGCCTTTACGGGCTCGACCGCCACTGGCCGCAAAGTCATGGCGAGCGTGGCGAGTACGCTCAAGCGCCTGACGCTCGAGCTGGGTGGCAACGACGCGGCCATCGTGCTCGATGACGTCAACGTGCCTGAAGTGGCGGCGAAGATTTTTAACGGCGCCATGTTCAATTCCGGCCAGGTGTGCCTGGCGATCAAGCGCGTCTACGTGCCCGAGGCGCTCTACGAGGCCATGTGCAGCGAACTGGCGAAACTCGCCCGCGCAGCGGTGGTCGGCGATGGACTGGATGCAGCCACCCAGTTTGGACCGATCCAGAACAAGCAGCAGTTCGAGAAGGTCCAGGGGTTCCTGGATGACGCACATGCAAACGGCAAAGTCATTGCCGGCGGCAAGGCGCTCGACCGCGAAGGCTATTTCATACCGCCCACCATCGTGCGCGATATTCCGGATGATGCGCGGCTGGTGCGCGAGGAACAATTCGGGCCGGTGCTGCCGGTGCTGAAGTACTCCAGCCTCGATGATGCCATTGCGCGTGCCAATGGCACGGACTATGGCCTGGGCGGAACGGTCTGGGGGCGCGACCTCAACCGCGCCAACGATGTCGCCAGGCAAATCGCCTCTGGCACTATCTGGATCAACAAACATCTCGATCTGCCGCCGGACATTCCCTTCGGCGGCGCCAAGCAATCCGGCTTCGGCACCGAGATGGGCCAGGAAGGACTCGAGGAGTTCACGCAGTCCAAGATCATCAATATGGCGAAATGACGCCATTCGGGACGCGACGGCGCCTGCGCTGACACGCAGCGCGCCCCTTCCGGGGGTAGTATTGGGTGGAAACCAACTGGAGTCCCCCATGTCGACGACGTTCGTCCTCAATGGCAAGTCCACCACCCTCGATGTCGACCCGACCATGCCGCTGCTGTGGGCACTGCGGGAGTCCGCTGGGCTGACCGGCACCAAATTCGGGTGCGGCATGGCACTCTGCGGGGCCTGCACGGTGCAGCTCGATGGCCGCGCCATCCGCTCCTGCGTAACGCCGATCGCCTCGGTCGCAGGCAGACAGGTCACGACCGTGGAAGGATTGCAGAGCGCGCCCGGCAAGGCCGTGCAGGCAGCCTGGGTCAAATTGCAGGTGCCGCAGTGCGGCTACTGCCAGTCCGGGCAGATCATGTCCGCGACCGCACTGCTCGAAAACAATGCCGCACCCACCGACGCCGACATCGATGACGCGATGAACGGCAACATCTGCCGCTGCGCCACCTATGGCCGCATTCGCGCAGCCATCCATGATGCCGCGCAGGCGATCAAATCATGAGCTCTGCCGCCCCCTCGACGCGGCGCGCGTTTCTCAAAGCCGCAGGCTCCGCCACGACGATTGCGCTGACGATCGGCTTCGAATGGGCGGGCCCCGCGCGCCGCGCCATGGCCACGCCGGCTGCTCCGGCCTTTGCGCCCAATGCCTTCGTGCGCATCGGCAGCGACAACAGCGTGACCGTCATCGCCAAACACCTGGAGATGGGACAGGGCTCCTATACCGGCATCGCCACGGTGCTGTCGGATGAACTCGATGCGGACTGGTCGCTGGTGCGCGTGGAAAGCGCACCGGCCGATGCCAAGCGCTACGCCAACCTGGCTTTTGGCACCATGCAGGGCACCGGCGGCAGCTCGGCCATGGCCAACTCCTGGATGCAATTGCGCGATGCGGGCGCCAAGGCGCGCGCGATGCTGCTGTCCGCCGCATCCGCACAGTGGCATGTGCCGGTGGAGCAGCTCACGGCCCGCGACAGCGTCGTCTATCACCCGGATGGCAAGACCCAGGCCACCTTCGGAGCATTGGTCGCCCGCGCTGCCAGCCTGCCCGTGCCCGAAAAAGTGGCACTCAAGGACGCGAAGAATTTCAAGCTCATCGGGCGCGCGCAATCGCCGCGTGTCGATGTACCTGCCAAGTGCGACGGCAGCGCGCAGTTCACGCTGGATTTCAGCCAGCCGGGCATGCTGGTCGCGCTGATCCGCCGTTCGCCGCTATTCGGCGGCAAAGTGAAATCATTCGATGCCAGCGCTGCAACGGCTATTCCCGGCGTAGTCAAAGTAGTGCAGGTGCCGAGCGGCATCGCCGTTGTCGCCAGCGGATTCTGGGCCGCTAAGCAGGGTCGAGAGGCGCTCAAGATCGAATGGGACGACAGCAGCGCGGAGACTCGCAGCTCCGAAGCCATCATGGCCGAGTACCGCCAATTGGCCGAGAAGCCGGCGGCAAGCGCGCGTAAGGATGGCGATGCGGGCAAGGCCCTGGCCGGCGCCGCTCGCAGGATCTCTGCCAGCTTCGAATTCCCGTATCTCGCGCACGCGCCGATGGAACCGCTCGATGCGGTCGTCAAACTCACGGCAAAGAGCTGCGAGATATGGGCCGGTGACCAGTTTCAGACCGTGGACCAGCTCAATGCCGCGCGCACAGCCGGCCTGGACCCGCTGCAGGTGAGCATCCACACGCTGTACGCGGGCGGCAGTTTCGGCCGCCGCGCCAACGCGGGTTCGGACTACATCGTCGAAGCGGTGTCGGTGGCCAAGGCATTTGGCGCCGACGGCACGCCCATCAAGCTGCAATGGACCCGTGAAGATGATATTCACGGCGGCCTCTACCGGCCCATGTATTTCCATAAGTTCGAGGCCGGATTGAACGCCGGCAACGAGCTCATCGCCTGGCGCAATGTCATCGTCGGCCAGTCCATCCTCGCGGGCACGCCGATGTCCGCCATGATCAAGGGCGGCATCGACGCGACCTCGGTCGAGGGCGCCGCCACCATGGCCTACGACATTCCAAACATCGATGTCGAACTGGCAACCACGAAGACGGGCGTGCCGGTGCTCTGGTGGCGCGTGGTCGGCAGTTCGCACACGACTTTTGCGGTCGAGGCGTTCATCGATGAAGTGGCGCAGGCGGCCGGCCAGGACCCCCTCGAATTCAGGCGCAAGCTGCTGGCGAAAGAGCCACGCATGAAGCGAGTGCTCGAACTGGCCGCGGAAAAAGCCGGCTGGAGCACTGGACCCATGCCTAAGGGCAAGGGCCGCGGAATCGCTGTCGGCGAGGCATTCAAGACTTTCGTAGCCCAGGTTGCTGAAGTCACCGTCGATGGGTCGGGGCAGGTCCATGTCGACCGAGTCGTATGCGCGGTGGATTGCGGTACGCCCATCAATCCGGATGTCATCACCGCGCAGATGGAGGGCGGCATCGGCTTCGGCCTGGGTGCTGTGCTCTACGGGGCCATCACGCTCAAGGACGGGCGCGTCGAGCAGGACAACTTCAACAGCTATCGGGTATTGCGCATGAACGAAATGCCCAAGGTCGAGGTCCACATCGTGCAATCGACCGAACCGCCGACCGGCGTCGGCGAGCCTGGCGTTGCACCGCTGGGACCGGCCGTCGCCAATGCAATCTTCGCGGCCACCGGCAAGCGCATCCACGTACTGCCATTCCCGAAGATGGAGGCGACATGAGCACGCAGACGCGGCACCGCATATTCTGGGCACTCGTGGTTGTGATCGTTGCCGGCGGCGCCGTCGCCGCGTACGAGATATCCGGTCCCGGCCCGACCGACTTCGCGCATGGCAAGCGCATGGACCTGAGCGCCTACCAGGGCGCGGATCCAACCGGTGTTCCGGCCTCACTCAAATCAGCCAGTCTGGTCGAGCGCGGCCAATACCTCGCGCGCGCCGCCGATTGCGAGGTCTGCCATACGGTCGAGGGCGGCGCGCCATTTACCGGCGGCCGCGCCTTCGTGCTGCCCTTCGGCACGATGTATTCCACCAACATCACGCCCGATCCGACCACCGGTATCGGCGGCTACACGGACGCCAATTTCCTCGATGCTGTGCATAAGGGCATCGGCCGGGGCAACACCAAGCTCTATCCGGCCATGCCGTACGCCAGCTATACCTACATGTCGGATGCGGATGCGCTGGCCATCAAGGCCTACCTGTTTTCGCTGCAGCCCGTGAATGCGCCCGCGCGCACCAACACGCTGATGTTTCCATTCAATCAGCGCGCACTCATGAGCCTGTGGTCGCTGTTCTTCAATCCCGACAAGCGCTACCAGGTGAATGCAGATCGCGACGCGCAGTGGAACCGCGGCGCCTACCTGGCCGAGGCGATGGCCCATTGCGGCGAGTGCCACACGCCGCGCAACCTGGCATTTGCGCTCAACAACCGCCGCAAATTCGCCGGCGAAGTTCAGGCGGGCTGGCGCGCCTATAACATCACGCCCGATCACAGCAGCGGCGTGGGTGATTGGAGCGATGCGGATCTCGCTCACTACCTGTCAATCGGTCATGCCGATGGGCGTGGCACGGCCGCGGGGCCCATGGGCGAGGCAGTCGATGCCAGTCTCAAATACCTGGCGCCCGAGGACATCTCGGCGCTGGTCATATATCTGCGCTCGGTCAACGCCGTCACCACGTCGGACCTGCCGCCGGCACGAGCCGACGCCGCGCCGGCAACGCCCGCCGATCAGCGCACCGCCAGCGTCAATCCGCACGGCAAGGATGTCTATGCCGGCGCCTGCGCGGGCTGCCATGGCTGGAGCGGTGCCAATGCGCCGCAATCGGTCGCGTCACTGATCGGTACGCGGGGCGTCAATGATCCCACGGCCATCAACGTGGCGCAGATCGTGATTCACGGCGGTCCGCGGCATGTCACGGGCGACCCGGGCAATATGCCCGCCTTCGGCAGCAGCTATTCGGACCAGGAAGTCGCCAGCGTCGCCAACTATGTGACGGCGCGCTTCGGTGCGCGTGGATCGGATCTGACCGCGGCGGATGTTGCAAAACTGCGGCGCCAGGAATAACCGGCCTCAGGCATAACCGGGTCGGGCATAGCCCAGGATCAGCGCCGGCAGTTCCGTCATGGAGCTGAAGGTGCGATGCGCGCCCGCGGCGGTCATACGCTGCGCCGGCATCAGCGCGCAGTAGCCATAGACCTGCATGCCCGCCGCCACACCGGCCGTTACCCCCGTGGGCGTGTCCTCGATCACGCAGCAACGCGCAGGCAGCACACCAAAAGTCCGCGCCGCCAGCAGAAACAGGTCCGGTGCGGGCTTGCCCAGCGCCACCTCATCGACGCTGAAGCGCTTACCCTCGAAGCGCTGCAGCAGTCCCGTGTGTCCGAGCGTCAGCCCCATCTTCTCGCGAGTACCGTTGGATGCCACGCAGTAGGGCACGTGATGAGCGTCGAGCACATCGAGCGCGGCTTCGATGCCGGCAACGGTCTTGAGCTCGGCGCCCAGGGCGGCCGACGCGCGACTATGAAACTGCTCGACGAATCCCGCCGGCACCGGCCGCTGCAGCAGTTCGGCAATCAGCTCGCAGCACTGCGTCATCGAGCGGCCGACGAAGCGCTCGAACATCTCCGGCAGCGTGAAGTGCATCCCGAGCTCGCCCAGCATTTCGGCGAATACGCGATTGGTGATGACCTCGCTGTCGACCAGCACCCCGTCGCAGTCGAATATCACCAGCTCACAGGCACTCACGAATTGCCGGCCGCCTCGCGAGCCGCGTTGCCTGCCGCGGGGCCGCCGGCATCGGCGGTCGCAAGACCGCCCACTGCCGCCCAGTCGAGTTTCTCGCCGCCAGTGGCCAGCAACCGCAGGAAGCGATCGTTGAGCAGACTTGCAATCGGCATCGGTACCTGCAGATCCGCTGCCGCCGTCATGGCGAGGCGAATGTCCTTGTGCCCGAGCGGGGCAGCGAAGGCCGCGGGCTCGAATCGATTCTCCGCGATGAGGTTGCCGTAGATCTTGTACGCCGGCGCGGGGAACATGGTCGAAGTGAGCAGTTCCACGTACGCCTTGCGATCGATGCCGGCCTTGCCCACGAGCGCGATGGCTTCGCCCAGCGACTCGATCATGGCGGCAATCAGAAAATTGCCGCTGAGCTTGATCAGGTTGGCTGCCGAAGGCTCAGTCCCCATGGGCACGGTCTTCTGCCCGATGGCATCGAACAGCGGTTGGCAGGCGGCAATGGTTTTGGCATCTCCCGCCGGCACGATGAACAGTTTGGCAGCCGCCGCGGCCTCGGGGCGACCAAACACGGGTGCCGCCAGATAGCGCTGCCCGGCCTTTGCATGCGCCTCCGCCAGGCGCTTCGACAACGCCACACTGATGGTGCTCATCGAAACATGGATCGCACCCTTGGACAAAGTCGCGAGCAACCGGTCGTTGCCCCAAACCGTGTCGCTGACGGCATCGTCATTCGCCAGCATGGTGATGACGGCCTCACCGCCGCAGGCCGCGGCGACGCTGGCGGCCTGGTGCGCTCCGAGTTTCACGAGCGGCTCCGCTTTGGCTGCGCTGCGGTTGTAGACCGTGACCTCGTGGCCTGCCTTGACGAGATTGGTCGCCATGGCCGAGCCCATGTTCCCCAGCCCGATGAATCCGACTTTCATGGCGATTTCTCCTGCGACCGACTGATCAATAGCGTACAGAGCCCGAGGACCGGCGGCACCAGGAAGCACCACACGCCGCGCAGCGCAAACAGCAGCGCCGCGCTCGAGCAGCCGATGGCAAACGCCGCGACGCTGGCCGACAGGCGCCGCAGCCGCGCGCGCACCGTGGCACTGGCCTCGGGTGACTGCGGCCGCAACAGGTCTGCCAGGTCGATCATGACCTGCGTGGTGTTGCCGGTCATGATGGTCGTCGGCGAGGTCGCCGCCATGTGGATGCGGTGGATCGCATTCTGAATCGCCATCGCGGCGACCAGCGTCATGCCGGTCACGATGGCGGGCCAGCCATCGCCGCTTGCGAAGGGGCCCAGGTGGATCGCGAGCGACGCACCCGCAATCAGCAACAGCACTTTGCAGCCGAGCAGCAGTCCCAGCGTGGAGCCGCGTCCGGCCGGCACCAGCAGGCTGGCAAGGCGCGTGGCAAATACGACGGTGCAGAACATCGGCAGTGCCAGCAATTTCGCCAGCACGCCGCTGGTGCCGAGTACCAGCGCAGCCCCCAGCGTCACGAAGTTGCCGGTGACGTGAGAGGTGAATAATCCCTGCAGGGCGAGGTATCCGGCGGTATCGACATAGCCGCCGTTGACGCTGAGCAGTACCGGAAGACTGGGTTTCATGTTGACGACCTCAAAAGCGCCGATGGCTCAGTGTGGCAGAATCGCCCGCCCCGACAGGAGACCCCCATGACGACAGCAACACCGATCGCAGTGGTAACAGGCGGCAGCCGCGGGCTGGGACGCAACACGGCCTTGAGCCTGGCTGCGCACGGCATCGACGTGCTGCTGACCTATCGCAGCAATCGCGCCGAGGCGGACAGCGTCGTGTCGCAGGTGACTGCCGCCGGCCGGCGCGCCCTGGCGCTGCCGCTCGACGTTTCGGCCAGCGGCACTTTCGCGGCCTTCGCGACCCAGGTCAGCCAGGCGCTGGCAAAGACCTGGCAGCGCGAGCAATTCAATTTCCTGGTCAACAATGCCGGAACCGGGGCCCACGCGAGCTTCCTCGAGACCAGCGAAGCCCAGTTCGACGAGATGGTGAACATCCATCTGAAGGGCACCTTCTTTCTGACGCAGAAGCTGGTGCCGCTCATGGCGGACGGCGGCCGCATCATCAACCTGTCCTCCGGCCTGACCCGCTTCGCCTTCCCCGGCTTTGCGGCCTATGCCGCCATGAAGGGCGGCATCGAAGTGCTCACGCGCTACATGGCCAAGGAGCTGGGCTCCCGCAGGATCACCGTCAACACACTGGCACCGGGCGCGATCGAAACCGACTTCGGCGGCGGCATGGTGCGCGACAACGCCCAGGTCAATGCGGGCATCGCCTCGCAGACGGCGCTCGGCCGCGTCGGCTTGCCCGACGACATCGGCGGGGTGGTGGCTTCGCTGCTGGCTGCCGAGAACGGCTGGATCAACGGCCAGCGCATCGAAGCCTCGGGCGGCATCTTTCTCTAGGCGGGAGTGCCGGCGGCAGTGCCGCCGCGACCCGAGTGTGCCTCGATCCAGGCCTGCGCTTCGGCGTTGATGTCGCGCGGGTTGCGCCCCGCGGCCGTGATCGGCGGCCCGATGACCACGCGAATGGTACCCGGCCGCTTGATGAGTCCGCGCCGCGGCCAGTAATAGCCGGCGTCGTGCGCGATCGGCACCACCAGGCAGCCGGTTTCGGATGCCAGCAGCGCGCCGCTGACGCCGTATTTGCGGGTCTCGCCGAACGGCATGCGCGTGCCTTCGGGGAAGATGACGATCCACTCGCCCTCGGCCAGCCGGGCCTTGCCCTGCTCGAGCACGCCGCGCACGGCGGCCCCGCCGCTGCCGCGGTCGATCGCAATCGCGCGCAGCAATTTGATGCCCCAGCCGACGAAGGGTATCCAGGTCAATTCCCGCTTCAGCACCCAGACATGCGGTGGCAGCAGCAGGGCCTGCGCTACTGTCTCCCAGCTCGAGGAATGCTTGATTAGCGCGATGTGATTGCCGCTCGGAATGTTTTCGCGCCCTTCGACGCGATAGTCCAGCCGGCAGGTCCAGCGCAATACCGTCAGGATGACTCGCGCCCACACGCGCGCGAGCTCGAAGCGTCCGCGGAAGGGCAGCAGCACGCAGGCGATGGAAAAGAAAATGCCGTAGACGAAGGTCCACAGCAGAAAGAACGCCGTGAAACAGATCGAGCCTATCGACTGCAGCGGTCCGACGGTTCGTGCGGCATCGGGCGCGGCAGTGCTCATGGCTGGTTTCGCCGGCCTCAGCCCGGCAGCCGCGACAGATCGGCGATGCCGGCGAACAGCAGCCGCACCTGCGCGAGCAGCGCCAGGCGGTTGTTGCGCAACGCTTCATCCGGATCGTTGACGAGCACGCTGTCGAAGAACTGATCTACCGGGGCGCGCAATCCGGCCAGCCGGTCCAGCGCTTCGGAGTAGCGTCGCGCATGCGTGGCCGCCTCGACCGGTGCGCGCAATGACTCGAGATCGCGCTGCAACGCCTGCTCGGCCGGTTCGCGCAGCAGCGATCCCGACACGGCCAGGGCGTTCCCCGTCTCGGCGAGTTTCGATTTCTTGAGGATATTGGCGATGCGCTTGTTGGCTGCCGCCAGGCTGGCGCCGGCCGGTGTGGCGGTGAACGCCAGCAGCGCGCGCAGGCGCGCATCGAAATCCAGCAACGATGCCGGGCGGTTCGCGAGCACCGCATCGAACATCTCGGTACTGATGCCGGCGGGCAGGTCGCCCGCGCGCTCGAGATACTGTGCCCGCAACCGCTCGAGTACGAAGTCGTAGACTTCCGCGACCAGCGCGGTGGCGCGCACGGTGATGTCCGGCAGCGGCTGCAGGCGCACGGCCTCACCGATGAGCGCGAGCAGATCCAGTTCGAGCCGGTGCTCGAGCACAATGCGCAGCACGCCAATGGCCGCGCGTCGCAGGCCGAAAGGATCGCGCGTGCCGCTGGGCTTCTGGCCGGTGGCAAAAATGCCGGCCAGCGTATCGATCTTGTCGGCCAGGGCCACCGCATCGCCGAGGTCCGATCCGGGCAGCGCATCGCCCGCGCCGCGCGGCAGGTACTGTTCTTCGATCGCCTGCGCCACCGCGGCAGGTTCGCCATCGGCCAGCGCGTAGTAGCGGCCCATGACGCCCTGCAGTTCGGGGAATTCCCCGACCATCGCCGTCGACAGGTCGCACTTGGCCAGCGTCGCGGCACGGGCGGCGCCCTCCACCTCCGCGCCGATGCTGGCCGCGATCGAACGCGCGAGCGCGGTAACGCGCTGTGTGCGGCTGGCCTGCGAACCGAGCTGCACCTGGAAAGTAACGTTGGCGAGTCCCGCCAGCCGCGCCTCCAGCGGCTGCCGCCGATCCTGCTCCCAGAAGAACTCGGCGTCCGCGAGCCGCGGACGCACCACGCGCTCGTTGCCGGCGCGCACCAGTTCGGGCGTGGGACTGTCGATGTTGCTGACGGTGATGAACCCTGGCATCAGCGCGCCATCGGCGCGCTCGAGGGCAAAATATCGCTGATGATCCTGCAGCGTCGAGATCAGCACCTCGCGCGGCAATGACAGAAAGCGCGCATCGAACTGACCCGCGAGCGCCACCGGCCATTCCACCAGCGCCGTGACTTCATCGAGCAGCTCATCACTGATGATGGCGCGACCTCCGAGCGACGCGGCCAGCGCCTCGACCTGGCGGCGTATCTCCGCCCGGCGGCCCGCGAATGCCGCCAGTACCTTGCCGCGGCGCTCGAGCGTGGCCGCATAGGTGGCCGGAGACCGAATCCGGATCGGGGCCGGCGCCATGAAGCGATGGCCGTAACTTAAGTTACCCGCGGTGATGCCCAGCAGCGCGCCGGGCACGATCTCGTTACCGAGCAGCATGATCACCCAATGCACCGGCCGCACGAACTGCACTTCGAGCGCGCCCCAGCGCATGCGCCGTGGAATCGGCAACGCATCGAGGGCCGCCTGCACCAGGCCCGGCAGCAGCCCGATGGCCGCGGCACCAGGTTTCAATCCCGAGAAATGCAGGTATTCGGTGCCGTTCGCATCGCGCTCACTCGCCAGCGCTTCCCACGGCACGCCGCAACTGCTGGCGAAGGCCAGCGCCGCGCGCGTGGGCGCGCCCGCGGCATCGAAACTCACCTTGCGTGGCGGACCGCGCCGCGTGATCTGCTGATCGCTCTGATGCAGGCTCAGGCGGCGCACCAGCACGGCGAGTCGCCGTGGCGTCGCAAACGACTCGATCGCGCCGTACTTCAACCCGAGCTCGCGCAGCCGGCTCGCGATGCCATCGGCCAAGGCCAGCTCGAGCGCGTGCAGCGCCTTGGGCGGCAGCTCCTCGGTGCCGAGTTCGACCAGGAAATCGCGCGAACTCATGCGCTGACCGGCTGCGGAGCTTGAGATTTCAGCATCGGGAAGCCGAGTGCTTCGCGGCTGGCGTAGTAGGCCTGTGCGACGCCGCGTGCCAGTGTGCGCACTCGCAGGATGAAGCGCGCCCGCTCGGTGACCGACAGTGCACCGCGGGCATCGAGCAGATTAAAAGTGTGCGAGGCCTTGAGCACCTGCTCGTACGCGGGCAGCGGCAGCGGCACCGCCAGCAGGCTCAAGCAGGCGGCCTCGTGTTCATCGAAGCGTCGCAACAGCACGGCAGTGTCCGCCAGTTCGAAGTTGTAGCGCGACTGCTCGACTTCATTCTGATGAAACACATCGCCGTAGCTGACGCGTCCCCGCGGGCCATCGGTCCAGGTGATGTCGAAGATGCTCTCCACGCCCTGCAGGTACATGGCCAGCCGTTCGATGCCGTAGGTGAGCTCGCCGGTCACGGGGCGACAGTCCAGTCCGCCCACCTGCTGGAAATAGGTGAACTGCGTGATCTCCATGCCGTTGAGCCAGACTTCCCAGCCGAGCCCCCAGGCGCCCAGTGTCGGCGATTCCCAGTTGTCTTCGACGAAGCGCACGTCGTGCACGCGCGGATCGAAGCCAACCGCGCGCAGGCTGTCGAGATAGAGTTCCTGCAGATCGGGCGGCGAGGGTTTGATCACGACCTGGAACTGGTAGTAGTGCTGCAGGCGGAACGGATTGGCGCCGTAGCGGCCATCGGTGGGCCGGCGCGAGGGCTGCACATAGGCTGCGCTCCACGGCTCGGGCCCGATCGAGCGCAGGAAGGTCGCCGAGTGAAAGGTACCGGCCCCGACTTCCATGTCGTAGGGCTGCAGGATCACGCAGCCGCGAGCCGCCCAGAAATGCTGCAGTGCGAACAGTAGCTCCTGAAAGGTCGCGGGCTTGATGCCGATCTTCGGAGTTTTCATCAGATTCGGGGGCCTGGCAGCGGGACGCGCGAGTATAAACGGGCATGCGCCGCGCTTCCGCAGGGCGGGACTACACGGCATGCACTAGAATAGGGCAGTCGCGGGTTTACAGGGACCGCGCGAAATCCCAAGTGTCTGGATTCTATTGCAAATAGCCCACGCAAGGGCTTGGCACGCAGGCTGCATCCTTATGGGGCTCAGCCGCTAACAACGAAATCATTAACAGGAGGCGATATGAGTTCACGCGATGTACTGCACTTGATCAAGGAAAAAGAGGTGAGGTGGGCGGATCTGCGCTTTACCGACACCCGCGGCAAGGAGCAGCACGTCAGCATTCCGGCCCGCTATGTGACGGAGGAGTTTTTTGTCGACGGCAAGATGTTCGACGGCTCATCCATCGCGGGCTGGAAGGGGATCAATGAGTCCGACATGATCCTGCTGCCCGATGCATCGACCGCGGTGCTGGACCCGTTCTTCGAGGAAGCAACGGTCAACATCCGCTGCGACATCATCGAACCGGCCACCATGCAGGGCTACGAGCGCGATCCGCGCTCACTCGGCAAGCGCGCCGAGGCGTATCTGAAGTCGACCGGCATCGCCGACACGGCATTGTTCGGGCCCGAGAATGAATTCTTCATATTCGACAGCGTGCGCTGGTCAGCGACGCTCAACAGCGCCTTCTACGAGATCGACTCGGTGCAGGGCGCGTGGAATTCCGACACCAGCTACGACGAGGGCAACAAAGGCCATCGGCCGGGACTGAAGGGCGGTTACTTCCCCGTGCCACCGGTGGATGCCTTCCAGGACATCCGCGCCGCGATGTGCAAGGCCTGCGAGGAAATGGGCCTGGTGGTCGAGGTGCATCACCACGAGGTGGCCACCGGCGGGCAGTGCGAAATCGGCGTGGGTGCCAACACCCTGGTGAAGAAGGCCGATGAGGTGCAGATCCTCAAGTACGCGCTGCATAACGTCGGCGCCAGCTACGGCAAGAGCGTGACCTTCATGCCCAAGCCGCTGGTAGGCGACAACGGCAGCGGCATGCACGTGCACCAGTCGCTTTCCAAGGACGGCAAGAACATCTTCGCCGGGGACAAGTACGCGGGGCTGTCGGAGACCTGCCTCTATTACATCGGCGGCATCATCAAGCATGCCAAGGCCATCAACGCACTGACCAACGCCACCACCAACAGCTACAAGCGGCTGGTGCCCGGCTTCGAAGCGCCCGTCATGCTGGCGTATTCCGCCCGCAATCGTTCGGCATCGATTCGCATTCCCTGGGTGTCGAGCCCGAAGGCGCGCCGCATCGAAGTGCGTTTCCCGGATTCGACCGCGAATCCCTATCTCGCCTTCGCGGCCATGATGATGGCCGGACTCGATGGCATCCAGAACAAGATGCATCCGGGGGATCCTGCCGACAAGGATCTCTATGATCTGGAGCCCGAGGAGGCCAAGCACATCCCGACGGTCTGCCACTCGCTGGATATGGCGCTCGAGGCGCTGGATGGGGATCGCGAATTCCTCAAGCGCGGCGGGGTATTCACGGACGACGTCATCGACGCTTATATCGGACTGAAGATGCAGGAGGTCACGCGACTGCGCATGACCACGCATCCGGTCGAGTTCGATATGTATTACAGCGTTTGAGACGGGCGCGGCGCGTGGCGCGGTGAACGCAGCAGGTACCAGCAGCGGCTGCACCGACGCCCGCGCCCGCTTTTATGCGTTCCGGCCGCGAGGCGGTATGCTTGAGGGCGATGCGAACCGCCCTTCATGGCCTCATGGCGTTATGTCTGCTTGGGCTGAGCGGCTTGAGCGTGGCGACGACACTTTATCGCTGGGTCGATGCCCAGGGTGTCGTGCATTACTCCGACACGCCGCACGAGGGCGCGCAGGTCATGCAGATCTCGGGCGCCCAGACCTATCACGGCGCCTCGACCGCGCCCGCGGCGCCCGGTGTGACGGCGGCGCAGCCGACCGGCAAGAAATCCGAAGGGTACGACTCCTGCAGCATCACCTCGCCCGCGCCCGATTCGAATCTGTACGCACCCGACTCGGTGGGCGTGACAGTGGAAGTCTCGCCGGGCCTGCACGATGGCGATCAGCTGACGGTGCAGGTGGACGGCCGGCAGCTGCAGGGTGCAGAGGGCAGCCAGAGTTTCGTGATCCAGGAACCCGAACGCGGCGATCATTCCATCAGCGCCCAGGTGCGCAGTTCCGACGGTGCCATGCTGTGCAACGCAGCGCCGGTTACCTTCTCGGTCACCAAGCCGTCGGTCAACTCGCCGAACAATCCCGTCAAGCCGCACTGAGGCCGGTCGGCATCGCGAGTCTGCGCGATGGCCATTGAAAGCTTCAGCCCGTCACCGCTCTCGCATTTCGATCCGGCCGAGCTGCTGGACGTACTGTCGACCGGCGTCATCATGCTCGACTCGCAGCTGTGCGTGGTTTACGCCAATGTCGGTGCGCAGGACCTGCTGGCGGTGGGCCTCAACCAGGCACGCGGGCATCCGCTCACGGAGCTGTTCGAAAATCCCGAATCGCTGGTGCAGCTGCTGCGGCGCGCGCTGGCGCGCAACGAGCCTTACGCCGGGCATGAGATCGCGCTGGTATCGCGCGCGACGCAGACCCATCGCGAGCCGGTGGTGGTCGACGTGACGGTCACGCCCTTGGAGGGGCAGGTCACGGGCACGCATCTGCTGATCGAGCTGGCCGATGCGCGCACGCGCCAGCGCATCTCGCGCGAGAGCGAGATGCTGTCGCGGCTCGACGGCAGCCGGCTGATGCTGCGCCAGCTCGGACATGAGATCAAAAATCCGCTGGGCGGCCTGCGCGGCGCGGCACAGCTGCTCGATCGCGAACTGCGCGACGGCGGGCTCACGGAATATACGACCGTCATCATCAACGAGGCCGACCGGCTGCGCGACCTGGTGGACCGCATGCTCGGGCCCTCGAGTCCGCCGAAGAAGGACTCGGTCAACATTCACGAGCTTTGCGAGCACGTGTTTCACCTGCTGCGCAGCGAGGCGGCTCCCGGTGTCGCCATCGAACGCGACTACGATCCGAGCCTGCCCAACGCGCTGTTCGATCGCAACGAGATCATCCAGGCGCTGCTGAACGTGGCCCGCAATGCGCTGCAGGCGGTGGACCCGGCGGGCGGCCGGGTGCTGCTGCGCACGCGCGTGCTGACCAACATGAATATCAGCACGGTGCGCCATCGCCTGGTCGCGAATATCCAGGTCGAGGACAACGGCCACGGCGTACCGCCGGAGCTGCAGCGCAGTATTTTCTATCCGCTGGTGACCAGCCGTTCGACCGGCACGGGGCTGGGACTTGCGGTCGCGCAGGACCTCGTCACGCGTCACCACGGCATCGTCGAATTCGAGAGCCGCCCCGGCCATACCGTTTTTACTCTCTTACTCCCTCTGGAAGGTGCTGAATGACTGCTCAACCGCTGCGTGTCTGGCTGGTCGATGACGACACCTCCATTCGATGGGTGCTGGAACGCGCCCTCAAGAACGGGGGCATGGTCCCCAAGGCTTTCGATGCCGCGGAGCCCGCGCTCGCCGCGCTACGCAACGACACTCCGGATGTGCTGATCACGGATATCCGCATGTCGGGGCATTCGGGACTGGATCTGCTGCGTCGTGTCCACGACGCGCACCCCGAGCTGCCGGTCATCGTCATGACCGCATATTCGGATCTTGGCAGCGCGGTATCGGCCTATGAGGGCGGCGCGTTCGAGTACCTGGCCAAGCCATTCGACATCGACCAGGCCGTTGATTTGGTCAAACGTGCCGCCGCGGCGGGCGTGCGCAGCATCGAGAGCGCGGCTCCGACTCCGACCATCCCGGAACTGCTGGGGCGCGCGCCGGCCATGCAGCAGGTGTTTCGCGCCATTGGCCGCCTGTCGCGCTCGAGCGTGAACGTACTGATCACGGGCGAGTCGGGCACCGGCAAGGAGCTGGCGGCGCGGGCGCTGCACGAGCACAGCCCGCGGGCCAACAAGCCGTTCATCGCACTCAATACCTCGGCGATTCCGGCCGAACTCCTCGAATCGGAGCTGTTCGGTCACGAAAAAGGTGCCTTCACCGGCGCCGACAGCCTGCGGCGCGGACGCTTCGAGCAGGCCGATGGCGGCTCGCTGTTCCTCGACGAGATTGGCGACATGTCGACTTCGCTGCAGACGCGGCTGCTGCGCGTGCTGGCCGAAGGCGAGTTCTATCGCGTCGGCGGCCAGACGCCGATCCGGGTCGATGTGCGGGTGATCGCGGCGACACACCAGAATCTCGAAGAACGGGTCCGCAACAGTCAGTTCCGCGAGGACCTGTTCCACCGCCTGAACGTGATCCGCATCGAACTGCCGCCGCTGCGCGCGCGCCGTGAGGATGTCTCCGACCTGCTGGAGCACTACATGCGGCTGGCGGCGCAGGAACTGGGTGTCGAGCCCAAGGCGCTGACCCCGGAGGCGCGCGAGAAATTGTCGGCCTATTCATGGCCCGGCAACGTGCGCGAGCTGGTGAACCTCTGCCGCCGCTTCACGGTGCTGGCGCCGGGCAACGAGATCCGCGCCGAGGACCTGCCCCCGGAGATCACGGGCGCGATTGCGAATGCCACGCCCGAACAGGACTGGACCTCATCGCTGGCGCAGTGGGCGGATCGCCAGTCGCTGTCGCCGCCGCGGCCGCTGCTGGACGATGCGCTGCCGGCATTCGAGCGCACGCTGATCCGCGTGGCGCTCAAGCATACGCAGGGTCATCGCCAGGATGCCGCGAAACTGCTGGGCTGGGGCCGCAACACGCTCACGCGCAAGCTCAAGGAGCTGGCGATGGACGATATCGACGACCAGGAGTGAGGCGCGCGGAATGCGGGGGGTAGCGTCGGCGTGCGCCGCGGCCGCTCTTCTGCTGCTGGCGGGCTGCAGCAGAGAGGGCGCGGTAACCACTGCGCCCGCGTCCGCGCCTGCTCCCGCACCAGCGGAAGACAAGGTCCTGAATGTCTACAACTGGACCGACTACATCGATCCGACGCTGATCCCGGCCTTCGAGAAGGAGACCGGTATCAAGGTCAACTACGATGTGTTCGACGCCAACGTCGTACTCGAGACCAAGCTGCTGGCGGGACACAGCGGTTACGATCTGGTAGTACCGACCGCCTCCTTCCTGCAACGGCAAATACCGGTCGGCGTTTACCGAAAACTCGATAAGGCGCTGCTGCCGGACCTGCACAACCTGGATTCCGACCTGATGAGCCGCCTGGCGCTCGATGATCCCGGCAATCAGTACGCCGTGATCTATTTCTGGGGCACTTCCGGATTGGGGTACAACGCGCAGAAGATCGCGGCGGCGCTGCCGCATGCACCGACCGACAGCCTGGCGATGCTGTACGACCCGGTGGTCGTGCAGCATTTCAGGGACTGCGGGGTTTCGGTACTCGATGCGCCCGATGAAGTGATCGAGACTGTGCTGGTCTACCTGGGGAAAGACCCCAACAGCGAGTCGCTCGAGGATCTGCACGCCGCCGAAAAAGTGCTGTTGTCGATCCGGCCGTACGTGCGCTATATCCACTCCTCGCGCTACATCGCCGATCTTGCCAGCGGGGATCTGTGCCTGTCGCTGCTGTGGAGCGGCGACTTCGCGCAGGCCCGACAACGTGCCCGCGAGGCTGGCACGAGTGCGCACCTGGAATACATCCTGCCGCGCGAGGGCTCGATGATTTTCTTCGACGTGCTGGCCATCCCGGCCGATGCCGCGCATCCCGGCAACGCACACCGCTTCATCGATTATCTGCTGCGGCCCGAAGTGGCGGCGCGCAATTCAAGTGCCATGCGTTTTCCGACGGCCAATGCGGCCGCCTATGACCTGGTTGATCGCGCGGTCTACCAGGACCCGGCGATCTATCCGACGCCCGAGCAGCGCTCTCATCTGCATGCCATGGGATCGCACAGCCAGGCATTCGAACGGGAACTGACGCGGATATGGACTCGATTTAAGACGGGACAATGACTCAGCGGACCGCCGGCAGTTTGAACCGGCGAAAGTCCGAGAGTATCTCCCGCGCCGCGTTGTGACCGGGTGCGCCGGTGACGCCGCCGCCCGGATGGGTCCCGGCGCCGCACATATAGAGTCCCGGCAACGGTCCTCGATAGTCGGCGTATCCCAGCATCGGCCGCGCCGAAAACATCTGGTCCAGCTGCAGCACGCCGTGAAAGATATCGCCGCCGACGAGGCCGAAGGTGCGCTCCAGGTCCAGCGGGCTCATGATCTGCCGTCCGAGTACCGAGGCCCTGAAGTTAGGCGCATGCGCATTGACGGTGTCGATCATGAGATCGGCGACGCGTTCGCGGTGCGTGTCCCAGGAGGCACCGTCAGGCAGCTGCGGGGCCACGTGCTGGCAGAAGAGGCTGGCCACATGCTGCCCCTTCGGCGCGAGGCTGTCATCGAGCGTGGAGGGAATCAGCATCTCCACGATGGGCTGCCGCGACCATCCATCCGTGCGTGCATCGAAGTACGCCTTCTCCATGTACGACAGCGTGGGCGCCAGGATGATGCCGGCGGTGTGGTGATCACGGAGCTCCTTGCCCGGCAGGCAGGTGAAACTCGGCAGCTCGCTGAGCGCGACGTTCATGCGAAACGTGCCCGAGCCGCAGCGCCACTGGCCGATGCGCTCGCGAAACTCAGCGGGAAGGGCTGCGGCATCGATGAGCTGCTGATAAAGCAGCTTCGGGTTGAGATTCGAGACCACCGCGCGCGCCCGAAAAGTCTCGCCGCTGTCGGTGATCGCGCCCACCGCGCGGCCACGTTCGATGATGACCTCGCGTACCGGGCTCTGCAGCCGGATCTCCACCCCGCGTTCGGCTGCCGCGCGCGACATCGCCTGCGTGATGGCGCCCATGCCGCCGATGGCATGACCCCAGACGCCCTTCTTGCCGTTGGTCTCGCCGAATACATGATGCAGCAGTACATACGCCGAGCCCGGCGTGTAGGGACTGGCGTAGTTGCCGACGATGCCGTCGAAGCCGTACACGGCCTTGATCGGATCACTTTCGAACCAGCCATCCAGATAGTCGCCGGCGGACGCGGAGAATAACCGCAGCAGTTCGCGCTGCAGATCCAGGTCGAGGGCTCGCACACGGCTGCCCGCGCGCGCGGCGCGCAGTAACTGCGGCAGGACGGCTCGCCAATCGCCCCGTATCACGTTCGGCGGGGTCTGCAGCACCAGTTCGCGCAGCACATCGGCGATGCGGTCGAGACGCTCGCCATATTCGTCCAGGCGCCCGGCATCACGCGGCGAGAATTTCGCGACCTCCCGCGCCGTGATACCGCCGCCCGTGCACAGATAGCGGCCGTCGGCGGTCGGCAGGAAGTTCGACAGCCGGCGTTCAACCACGGTCAGTCCGTGGCGCGCCAGTTCCAGGTCGCGGATGACCTTGGGGTTGAGCAGCGACACCGTGTACGCCGCCACCGAATTGCGGAACCCGGGATGGAATTCCTCGGTGACGGCCGCCCCGCCAACGACTGCGCGGCGCTCGAGCACGGTGACCTTGAGGCCGGCGGCTGCCAGGTAGGCCGCACAGACCAGGCCGTTGTGGCCGCCGCCGATGATGAGGGCGTCGCGTTGAGTCGAGGAGACAGACATGCCGGCGCGATCTTAATCCGAATTGACTAGACTAGCCGCTCCCCCCGCAGGCGTACGTGCATGTCGAATTGGCCGCAAATCGTTCATCAGATACTGGTCCAGAACGCCTTGAGTGACTGGTTCGCGGCCGCGCTGGTGTTTCTGCTGACTTTCACCGTGCTGCCATTGGTGCGCGGCTACATCCGTGCCCGCCGCAGTCACTATGCAAACCGCGACCTGCCGCCGCCGGTGGCGCTGTTCGCGTACCTGCTCGAGCGCACCAGCCGCATCGTGCAGTGGATCCTGGCGCTGTACTTCGCCGATCGCATCCTGACGCTGCCCGGCAGGCTGGATCGCGCGCTCGAGATCGCCATCGTCGTGGGCTGCTGGCTGCAGGCCGGCATCTGGGCCGGTGCGGCAGCGCGTTTTGGCCTGCAGCGCCAGCAGGCAAAGTCCGGCGATCCCGCGGTCGGCGGTTCGCTCGACATCGTGCTGTTCGCGCTGCGCCTGATCATCTGGATCGTGGTGGCGCTGCTGGCGCTCGAGAACCTCGGCATCAATGTGGGTCCGCTGATCGCGGGCCTGGGTGTCGGCGGCATTGCCATCGCGCTGGCGGTGCAGACCATCCTTGGAGACCTGTTCGCCTCGCTGTCGATCGCACTCGATAAGCCCTTCACGGTCGGGGACTCGCTGCGCATCGATCTGTACGAGGGCACCGTCGAGCAGATCGGCATCAAGAGCACGCGGCTGCGCAGCGTCAGCGGCGAGCAGATCATCATTTCCAATGCGGACCTGCTCAAGAGCCGGGTGCGCAACCTGGGCCGCGTCAGCGAATGGCGTGCGCTGTTCACACTGGCGCTCGCCTACGACACGCCGACGGCCCTGATAGGCCAGGTGCCGGAGCTGGTGGCCGCGGCCGTGGCCAGCTACCAGGGCACGCGCTTCGTGTCCTGCCTGCTCAAGCAGCTCGGTGAGTCGGCGTTGATGTTCGACGTGTGCTTCTACGTCGAGAACGCGCCGGGCCGCGATCTCGGCCGCGCGACCGATCAGGTCAATCGCGGGATCCTGCAGTCATTCGCGCGTGCCGGTATCGCGTTTGCGACGCCGGCGCGGACCGTGTGGCTGCGCGATGAGCGCGCGGCTCAGGCTTTGCCGCCAGCCTCGCCACCGCCGTCACCGGAGATAAAGCTCGCCGGGGATATGTAAGCATCGAAGGTCGGGCGCCAGCGCGCGATGGCGCCGATCAGCGGAATGCGGTCAAGCGCGCGCAGCGCACCGTGCTGCTGCATCCACTGCGCATACTGCCGGTAGACGGGGTCGAGCGAGAGGTGGCGCTCTTCCGTCTTCGCCCGCAGATAGTAGATGCCATTGAGCATCCCCAGCAGCAGGCAGCCGCGCACGGTCTGCCCGAGGCTGACCCCCACCATGAATGGCATTGAAATCAGCCACCAGGACAGGTTCTTGGCGAGGTATGCCGGGTGCTTGCTGTAGCGGTAGGGACCATTGGTGATGATGCCGCGATGGGTCAGGTTCGAGAATCGCGCGCCGAACGCTATGGTCGACCACACGTAGATCACGACCAGCAGCAGGATCAGTGAGCCCCACAGCGCATAGAGCCAGGGTGTGCCGCTGAACCAGCTACCCCAGCCGTGGCCGCTGTCATAGGCAATGTATTGCCCGCCGATCAGCGACCAGAACGGCTCGTAGCACACCAGCGCTGCCAGCCAGCCGAAGGCGGTCGGCTCGGTGGAACGGATGTGCGTGTCGGTGAGCTTGAGCGACATCAGGTAGGTCATCGAGACGAGCGCGACATCGATGAAGTAGAGCGAAAAGTAGGCCCAGTCGAAATATCCCTGCAGGCCGTTCAATCGCGTCAGGTCATAGTGCAGCAGCTTGTCGAGATCGCTGCAGAAATAGGTGAACATCAGCGGCAGGTAATATCCCTTCACCAGCCAGCCGAGCAGATGCTGCCCCACCACGCGCAGCGACACATCCTGCCATCGCAGGGTCACGAGCCGGCCCATCTGCCACAGCGCATCGCGCGGCTCGGGCAGTCGACGGTCGATCCAGTAAATGTATGGCACCGCGACCACCGCCCAGGCCGGCAGCACGATCCGAAGCGCATCCCAGTAGTTGCTGTAGAAGCCGTGCGCGCCGTACTCGGGAAACAGCCAGTACAGCAGCGCCACGAAGCCCACCGATCCGGCGAGTCCGGCAAGCTTGGTAAGGCTGCGCGACCAGCTGGCAGTGCCCGGCGCGACCAGCATGCGTCGTTGCACGCGTTGCCACAGCAGGTCCGGCACGAACACCCCGACCGCCGTGGCCGCCATGATGATCAGGGCAAGGTCTGCGATCTTATGAGTGGGCGGCCAGAAATTCAGCGCGGCAGCGGCGAGCAGCAGACAGGTGACGCCGCTCCAGGCCACGGCGGCATGAGTCGCGGAGGGGGGGCACTCCAATGACCCCGGCGCGGGCCGCTGCCCCGGCTTCTGGGCAGATTTCTGAGCAGACTTCTGCGATGACTTGCGCGGCTTCATCGACGCACTGCCGCGCGGCTGCTGGCGTAGACCGCCAATGTCAGGGCCGCCATGAAAATCGGCTCGATGGGTTTGCGGTAGCGGCCTTCCATGATGCCTTCACGTTGAACCGCGAGCAGCAGCAATGCCAGCAGCGCGCATCCGGGCAGCAGCCATTCGCGGCCCCGGTAGATGCCGCGAATAACGGCAAGGATGATGAGCAATATGATGGGCAGAAAGCACCAGCGCAGCCACACCTCGAGCCAGCCCACCGGATTCGCGCGATCGTTGTCAGGCCAGGCCTGACCAAACAGCAGGTAACAGAAGTTTTCGCCGAAATCACGCAGCCGGACACCGGCTCCCTGGGCGCGCGCCGCCGTGAGCCATTGGCGCCAGTCGGCGCGCCCGCGCTGGGTGTCCACCGTGATCGCAAATATTCCCTGGCGGGAAGTGGTCCAGTCCGAAAATGGATAGAGAGTCGGATTGTAATAACTGGGGCTGCCGAAGACGTAGATTCCCTGCGGACCGTAATCGATCTGGATGTCTTTGGCACCGCTGGCATGATAGATCTCATTCAGATAGAGATTGCCCAGCGGTGAGAAAAACCCAAGTGCCATGCGCGCATGCAGGCCGGCGGGAATAGCCACGGCCAGTGTCAGCAACAGCGCCACGGCCACTGCGCGCCATTTGTACGGCTGCGCGAACCATGCGAGCAGCAGGCATACAACCCCGATCGGCAGCAGCACGATGCGGGTGAAGCTCGCGGCCAGCCACAGCGCGAACGCCAGTGCGAAGGCTGCCAGCGTGCGCTTGCGCAGGGCGCGCAGCGTCAGCCAGAAAGCAAAGCCGGTCAGCGTCAGCAACAGTGTCTCGGTCATGAAGTACGCATACGGGCCCAGGAAGGCCGGCCACAGGCCGATCACGATGGCGCTCGCCAGCGCGGGAGAACGCGGTATGAGTTCGCGCAGCGCACGGTACCAGCCGTAGGGCATGGCCGCGCACAGCGCGCCGCAGCCGGTCAGTATCGCGGCAGTCGAGTTGCCCGCGATCCACCGCAGGCTGAACAGCCACAACTGGTACAGGTAGGGATCGCCGCTGCCCATGACCGAAGGGTGCAGGAAGTCGCGGCCGTTTTCCCAATGACGCAGCGGATCGGAGTACAGATGCGCCAGCGGCGAATCAAAAAAGGGAAACAGCAGCCGCATCACCAGCACGGCCATGAACAGGCCGCCCCAGTGCACGTCGCGCGCACTCAGAGTGCGCATGGGGTCAGCTTTCCAACGGCAGGAACAGCCACAGCAGCAGATAGATCAGCAATCCGGCGCCAAAGTAAAGCAGGGTCAGGCTGAACATCACGCGCCAGGCCCACGAGGGCAGGTCGGTGTGATGGCCGAGGCCGCCACACACGCCGCCAATGAAGCGGTCGCTGCGCGAGCGCGCCAGCTGCTGCAGGAACGAGCGTGTGGCATCTGCCGGCGATGCGGGCGGCGCATTGTCGAGCACGCGTGCCTTGGCCTGAACGAACTCCGTTTCGCTGATGACACCACGGTCGCGCAGCGACTGCAGCTTCTCCAGTTCCTCGGCGATGCTCACGCGCATTCCCGCGCCGGCAGTGCGCCGGTATCGAGTGTGCCGATGAGCTGTGACAGCGACGACAGCCGCTGGGCCGCGAGGTAGTCGGCGATGCCCTGGTTGATGCTGCGGCAGATCAGCGGTTCGTAGAACAGCGCGGTGCCGACGCCGACCGCGCTGGCGCCCGCGATGATGAACTCGAGCGCATCACGTGCGCTGGTGATGCCGCCCTGGCCGATGATCGGGATGCCCGCAGGCCCTGCCACTTCGTAGACTTCCTTGACCTTGAGCAGTGCGATCGGCTTGATGGCCGGTCCCGAAAGACCGCCCTGCCCGTTACCGATCACGGGGCGCCGCGTGGCGATGTCGATCGACATGCCGGTGATGGTATTGATGACCGCGAAGGCATCGGTGCCGGCGTCGATGCAGCGCCGCGCGTTCTCGCGAATGTCGGTCTGGTTGGGCGAGAGCTTGGTGATAATGGGCTTGCGCGTCACGCGGCGGCAGGCGGCCACGACGCGCCCGGACATTTCCGGCACGTTGCCGAACTGCACCCCGCCTTCCTTGACGTTGGGGCAGGAGATATTGATCTCGATCGCATCGATCGGGGAGTCCTCGAAGCGTCGCGTGACCTCGACGTACTCCTCGATGGTGGAGCCGCAGACATTGGCAATGAAACGCGTCTCGGAAAAGTCCAGCGCCGGCAGGATCTCGCGCACGACGCAATCGACCCCGGGGTTCTGCAGGCCGATGGCGTTGAGCATGCCATCGCTGGTTTCGTAAACGCGATGCGGTGCATTGCCCAATCGGGGCGCGGCGGTCGTGCCCTTGAGCACGATGGCACCGGCATCGCGATTGGAGAAACCCTCGACGCGCGTGTACTCCTCGCCGAAGCCGACGCAACCGGACAGCAGCACGATGGGCGAGGACAGATTCAGGCCGCAGAAGCGCGACGCGAGCGAGGCCGGCAGGACGGCATAGGAGTCTGCAGTCATCACTCAATTATGCGCACGACCGGTACACTAGCCGCAAGGTGTTCCATGTCGTCCTGCACGAGCCGCAGATTCCGCCCAACACGGGCAATATCATTCGCCTCTGTGCCAACACGGGCTGCCGCCTGCACCTGATCGAGCCGCTGGGATTCAGCCTGGATCGTCGCGCGGTGCGGCGCGCGGGCCTGGATTACGCGCTGCTCGCCAACGTCTCGACGCATGTGAGCCTTGCCGCCTGCCTGGCGCAGATCGATCCCGCGGCGGTCGGACGCGCATTTGCGATCGAGACCGGCGGCGAGCGCCGCTATACCGAGGCGCGCTATCAGCCTGGCGATGTACTGGTGTTCGGCGGCGAGACACGCGGGCTGCCGGCACCCGTGCTGGCAGCCTGGTCCCCGGCGCAGCGGCTGTCGATTCCGATGCAGGCCGGCAATCGCAGTCTCAATCTCGCCAATGCCGTGGCGGTGGTGGTGTACGAAGCCTGGCGCCAGCAGGACTTCGGCGGCTAATCGAACTCGGGCTTGATCGGGCGCAGCATGAGCCCGCGCACCACCTGCTCGGCCGGCAGCTGCTCGTAGAGCACGCCGTAGATGCCGTCCGCAATGGGCATGGTGACTGCCTCGCGCTCAGCCACGCGGCGCAACGCCAGCGCCGCCGGATACCCCTCGACCACCTGGCCGATGCTTTCCAGGGCCTGGCGCACCGCGATGCCCTGTCCGAGCGCGAGTCCGAAGCGGCGGTTGCGCGAATGATCGTCGGTGCAGGTCAGCACCAGGTCGCCCAGGCCCGCCAGTCCCATGAAGGTCTCGCGCTGCGCGCCGAGCGCTACGCCGAGGCGCGTCATCTCGACCAGGCCGCGCGTGATCAGTGCGATGCGCGTATTGGCGCCGAACCCGAGCCCGTCGCTCAGGCCCGCGCCGATGGCCAGTACGTTCTTGACCGCGCCACCCACCTCGACGCCGGTAATGTCGGTGGAGGTGTAGGCGCGAAAGCTCGAGGAAGACAGGTCGCGCGCGAGTTTGTCGGCGTAGTCGCTTTCGCTCGAGGCGATGGTCATCGCGGTCGGCAATCCCGCGCCCACTTCAGTGGCAAAGGTAGGACCGGATAGCACCGCCACCGGACGCCCCGGACCCAGCACGGCGTGCGCGACTTCATTCGGCAACAGGCCCGTGCCCTGCTCGAAGCCCTTGGTGGCCCAGCACAGCCGAACCGCCGGCGACAGCACGGGCTTGAGCTGTTGCAGCAGCGCGCGAAAGCCATGGCTCGGCACCGCCAGCAGCACATCATCGACGCCGTCGATCACGGCCGTGAGGTCCGCCATCAGGTGCAGGCTGTCGGGAAAGGGTGCGCCGGGCAGGTAGCGGGTGTTCCTGCGTTCGCGCGCCATGATTTCCATGTGGGCGCGGTCCCGGCCCCACAGCCGCGCGGGACGGCCGGCACGTGCGCACTGGATGGCGAGCGCGGTGCCCCACGAGCCGGCACCGAGTACCGCGATGTCGGCGTGCGCCGCCAGGCTTGCGCTCATGGCCGCATCCTAGTTCCGGGTAACGTTCGCCTCGTTCTGCGAATTGGCGTAGAGCGCATCGAAATTCACCGGCGGCAGCAGCAGCTGCGGAAAACCGCCCTGGCTTACCAGGTGCGAGACCACGGCGCGCGCGTAAGGGAACAACACGCTCGGGCAGATGCTGCCGACCGCGCGCTTGAGATCATCGCCCGCGAGACCCTGCATCAAGAATGCGCCGGCCTGTTTTACTTCGACCAGGAACAACGTCTGTTCGCCCTGCTTCGCGGATACCGTCACGGTCAGCACCACCTCGCGCATGTCACCGCCGATCGGCAGCACGTTGGTATTCAGATCGAGCGAGATCTGGGGATTCCACTCGCCATTGGAGCGCGGTCCCTGCGGCGCCTCGAAGGAGCAGTCCTTCAGGTACACGCCCTGCAGCACCAGCTGCGTTCCGGAAGCCGCCTGATCGGGGGTGATGGGAGTCTGTTCATTTGCCATTTTTTGGGACCCTGGGACTATGGATTTGTAGGTGTTGCCAGCAGCGGATCCAGACCGCCCGCGGCATCGAGTGCGTGCAGGTCATCACATCCGCCGATATGACGCTCGCCGATGAATATCTGCGGCACGGTGCGGCGGCCGCTGCGGCGGATCATCTCCTCGCGCTGTTCGGGATGGGCTTCGACGTCGATCTCCTCGAACGGCACACCCTTGGACTCGAGCAGCGCGAGTGCTTGGGCGCAGTAGGGGCACCAGGGAGTTCGATAGACGAGGATGCGCGGTGTGCCCACAGCCAGCTCATCCGCGCGCCAGCGGCAGGTTTTCGGCGCGCCAGGCAGCCAGGCCTCCGCGTAGATTGAACACTTTGGTGAATCCCTGCTGCAGCAGCGTGCGGACCGCACTCGGGGCGGTTGCGCCGCGATCGCAATAAACGATCAGCGGACGCTCCTTGAACTTCCTGAGCGACTCGCCGGCGTTCAGGATCTGCGCGGCTTCGAAGTGGCGCGCGCCGCTGATGTGGCCGGCGGCAAAAGCCTCGGCGGCACGCAGATCGAGCACCGTGGCGCCCTGGTTCATGAGACGGATGACTTCCTGCGGCGCCAGTGCGCCGGCATTCTGTCCGCGCAGCCACACCTCATAGGCGAGCACGGCCACGCCGGCCAGGCCCACGAGGGCCGCAAGATACGGGTGATGCGCACAATACTCGAGCAAGCGATCCATCTGAACTCCACTTTGAGCCAACCATTATAGCTGCTCGCGCCGCAGCGTTGCCCTAGACTCGGACCCCATGCGCGCCGTTTCCGCGATGCTGATTGTGCTGGGTTTCGCGCTCTCCGGTGCGCTCGCCGCGACGCCGCAGAAGGCGGAGGCGCAGTTGCGCGCGCTGCGCCAGAAGATCGAGAAGATGACGCAGCAGGTCAGTCGCGACGCGGTCCAGCGCGACCACCTGTCGGCCAATCTGCGTGCCGCCGAACTGTCCGTGGGCCAGGCCCGCGGCGAGATGGCGCGCATCGCCCGTGAATATGCCGATCGCAGCGAACGACGCGCGGAACTGGGCACCGAGCGCGGCTCGCGCCAGCGCGCGCTGGGCGACGAACGCCAGGCGCTCGCGGGCCAGGTGCGCGCAGCCTACCTGATCGGCCGCGACGAGCCATTGAAACTGCTGCTGGCGGCGCGCGATCCGCTGCTGAATGCGCGCATGCTGGCCTATTACGGCTATCTTGGGCGGGCGCGGGCGCGGCAGATCGCCGATATCGAGCAGCACGTGCAGCGGGTCGATCAGCTCGATGGACAGCTGGCCCAGCAACAGACCGAACTCGCCAATCTCAAGGCGGCGCAGCAGGCCGAGCTTACGCAGCTGGAACACTCGCGTGCCGAACGGCAGCAGGTACTCGCGAGCCTGGAATCCGGGGCGCGAACGCGCGAGCAGAGCCTGGCGCGGCTGAAAAGCCAGCAGGCCGACCTGGAGCAGCTGCTCTCGCAGCTCAATCGCTCGCTCAAGACGGTGCCGCCGCCGGAGACCACCAGCGCCTTCGGGCACCTGCGCGGTCAGCTCAGCTGGCCGGTTGCCGGGCGCATCACGGCCGCCTACGGCGATACCCGCGCCACCGGTGTGCGCTGGGATGGGATGGTGGTGGCCGCCGAGCGCGGCGCCCCTGTGAAGGCCGTCTCATCCGGGCGAGTGGTGTACGCGGACTGGCTGCCGGGGCTGGGGCTGCTCGCAATCGTCGACCACGGCGAGGGTTACCTGAGCCTGTATGGACATAATGAGCGGCTTTACAAAGCTGCCGGGGAATCCGTCACGGCTGGAGAGGTCATTGCCGCCGCCGGCGACAGCGGCGGACGCCCAGAGCCCGAGCTCTACTTCGAAATCCGGCGCGATGGCAGGCCGGTCGACCCGCGACCCTGGTTTAGGGAACACCAGCCCTCGCCCTGAGGATTATCTGACCGGATAGCCGAATAGCGACGTCCGTCAAAGCGCTTTATGTCGCCGTGCGCGATTCTGGCGTCCGTGAGGGACACCATTCGCGCATGACCAAGCCAGCTCCTGACCGCGCTTCGACGACTTCCTGGTCGTCGTTGGAGCCGTACACCCAGCTATTGCGCGCGCTATTGCCGCGCATGAATAGCCTCAGCGTGTTTGATCCGCTGGGTCACCTGCATTGGTCGAGCGAGATGTCGGTGCCGCCCGAGATCTCCGCGGTGGTGGCGCAGGCCGTTAAAGACGGCATCGAGCCCGGCAGCGCCGGCGTTCAGCGCGCGGTCGGCAATGAGCCCTTCTATTTCTTCTGGCTCATGGCGGACGAACCCGCGATCGACGCGCTGCCCTTCGTCGTGGTGTCGATCGGCTTCCGCCATACCGGCGACGGCGAGCAGCGTTCGTTCGCTTTTGTCCATGGCCTGGTCAAGCCCGCGCTCGAGTGCCTGCGGCGCGAACTGCTGGCCCGCCGTGAGATCCTGAATCTGCATTCCTCGCTCGCCGAACAGGACGACGATCTGGAGATGCTGCTGTCACTCTCCGGCGGCGGCCAGGATGCCAAGCCCGAGAGTGCCACCGACCTGAAGGACATCGTCGCCAGTGCGACCGAGCACCTGAAAGTGGGCCTGGCGGCACTGATCATTCCCGAGCGCGGCATCGCGGTGGTCCATGCCTCGAGAGAATCGCCGCTGGACACCTCGCTGCTTGCCAAGGCACACCGGCACCTGCTGTCGATGGCCCAGATGCGGCGCGGTGCATCGCTGGTCAACCGGATGGTGCTGCAGAACGGCGAGATAGAAGTTGCCTATCGCGTGCTGGCCTGCCCGATCGCGCGCGGCGACGGCCGCGTGGTCGGTGTACTGGCGCTGTTCCGCGCCGAGAGCGCCCCTGAATTCACGCCGCATCATGCGCGCCTGACCGAGCTGCTCTCGCGTCGCGTCGCAGCCGTGCTGGCGCACAGCTATGACGCGCTCACCGGCCTGCTGACGCGCCCGGCATTCGAGCAGCGGGTACGCCGGGCGCTTGAAGGCGCTGCCGGAACCACTGCGGCCACCGGAGCTACCGGGTCCACCGGAAACACGGCGGCTACCAAGCACGCGGCAGCAGCGGGTGCGCCGGCGATCGCGTGGAGCGCACTGTTCATCGACATCAATCGCCTGCATGTGATCAACGATAACTACGGCATGCCGATGGGCGACAAAGTCATCGGCCAGCTCGGCGAGCTGATCCGCGGTCGCATGCCCCCTGGATCGAGCGGCTCACGCATCTCCGGCGACCGCTTCGCCATCATGCTGCCAGCCTCGCTTGACGACGCAGCCAAATTCGCTGAAGCACTGCGCGCGGGCGCCGAAGATGTCGGTGCCTCGCTCGGCGACGGCAAGATGCAGGTGTCGATCAGCATCGGCGTCGCGGCCATCGAGCCGCGCATCAAGGAATTCGTGCACGCGTTCGCCGCGGCCGAGACGGCCTGCAAGGCCGCCAACGACCGCGGCCGCAACCGGGTCGAGGTCTATCACGAGGCCGACGAGAGCATCGTGCGCCGCTTCACCGACATCAACCTGATCTCCGATCTGCGCGCGGCCATCGCGGAGGATCGCCTGCAGCTCAACGCGCAGCTCATCGTGCCGCTGGGCAACCACACTGGCGCGCCGCACTTCGAGATCCTGCTGCGCATGATCGGCGAAAACGGCGAGATCGTCGGGCCCGACTCCTTCATGTCGGCTGCCAACCGCTACCAGTTGATGCCGACACTGGATCGCTGGGTCATCGGCCATGCGATCGAGATGCTCAAGCCGCATGTGGAGCTGCTGAACTCGAGCCCGGTGGTGTTCACGATCAATTTCTCCGGCCAGTCGCTGCAGGATGCGGATTTCACCGAGCACGTGGCGCAGCTGATCGAAAAAAGCGGACTGCCGCCCTCCGCGCTATGCTTCGAACTGACCGAGAGCGCGGCCATCGGCAATATTTCCCGCGCCGAGACGCTGATGAAGCGCCTGCGCAAACTCGGCTGCAATATCGCGCTGGATGACTTCGGCACCGGCCTGAGTTCGCTTGCCTACCTGCGCACGCTGCCCATTGGCATGCTCAAGATCGACGGCAGCTTCGTGCGCGATGTGCTCAAGGATCCGCGCGCCGAATCGATGGTGCAGGCGATCGCGCAATTGGCGCGTGCCATGAACCTGACGACGGTGGCGGAGTACATCGAGACCGACGAAATCCGCACCCGCATCGAATCCCTGGGGGTCGACTATGGCCAGGGCTTCGCGATCGCGCGGCCCACGCCCCTGGTCGACATCCTCGCGGAGCTGCCGCTGTACCTGGCCGCGTCGCATCCGACCGGCATTTATCCTCACGAAGTGACGCTGCAGCGGGCCTCGGGCGAGAGCTGATCGGCGGATTTTGGCGGCGGCCCGCCCCCCTGTACTATTGATCATCATGTCGACCCGCGCGCGCCTGGTTCTTGCGACCCTGTTTGGCCTGGCCGCCGGCGTGTCGCTGTCGCTGGCCGGTCGGGTACTGGCCGCGCGCGACTCGACCACGTCCCCGTCCCGCCCCGCCGGCAGCGCCGCACTGCCCTGGGACGACGCGCGCCTGCTGGCTGAAGTGATCCAGCGCGTGCGCGAGGACTACGTCGATTCGGTCGACGATCACAAGCTCATGCAGAACGCGATTCGCGGCATGGTCGAGGCGCTGGACGATCATTCGACCTTCCTGTCCCCCGATGAATTCGACGACATGAAGGTCAGCACCACCGGTGCCTACGCCGGCATCGGCGTCGAAGTGGCTCCCGGCAAGGACGGCGTCAGCGTCGTGCGGCGCATGGCGAATTCCCCGGCGGAGCGCGCCGGCATCCAGACCGGCGACATCATCGTGACCATCGACGACATCGCGGTTGATCCGGCTGATCTGGAGGCCGCGATCGCGCGCATGCGCGGTCCCGAAGGCAGTCCCATCCATCTGGCGATACGCCGTGCCGGCAGCAGCACACTGCTGGATTTCAAGGTCGAGCGCGCCCAGGTGCACCTGCAGAGTGTCGCGGCCGAGATGCTGACGCCTGAGTACGGCTACCTGCGCATCACCAGTTTTACCGACACCACGGCCGTCGAGCTCGAACGCGCGGTCGACCGGCTTGAACATCACGGCAGCGCGCCGCGTATCAAGGGCTTCATCATCGATCTGCGCAACAATCCCGGCGGGGTGCTCGACAGCGCGGTGCAGATTGCCGACGACTTCCTCGAGCAGGGCATCATCGTCACCGCCGAAGGACGCGCCCGCGAAGCGAAATTCCGCATGGATGCCAAGCCCGGAGATATCAGTCACGGCGCCACGCTGGTGCTGCTGGTCAACGGCGGGTCGGCGTCGGCCTCGGAAATCCTGGCGGCCGCGCTGCACGACAATCACCGCGCGGTGCTGATCGGACGCCGCACCTACGGCAAGGGCTCGGTGCAGACGATCATGCCGTTGTCCGGAGGACAGGCACTGAAGATCACGACTTCGCGCTACTTCACGCCCTCGGGCGCTTCCATCAATGGTGTCGGCATCGTGCCCGACACCGTGCTCGATGGCACCGAGCAACCGCCCGCCGACATGGACCTGGTAGATGACGCCACGGTATCGACCCTCTCCCGCCGCGATCCACAGGTGCTGCTGGCGCTGCAGGCGCTCTCGGGTCATCCCGGACAGATCGCCCGCGGCGCCGATGCCGCGCTGCCCGCACCGCAGTCCGGTCCGCAGTCCGGTCCGCAGTCCGCACCTGCGCCCATACCCCAGTGATAGTCGATCTGTTTCTGCATCTCGACCATCACCTGGTCGAGTTGCTGGCGCTGTACGGGGGCTGGATCTACGCCATCCTGTTCGCGATCATTTTCGCCGAGACAGGTTTCGTCGTGACGCCCTTTCTTCCGGGCGACTCGCTGCTGTTCGGCGTCGGCGCGCTGGCGGCGGTCGACCGCAGCGGCACGCTGCAGGTTGGCTGGGTGTTCCTGTTGCTGACCGTGGCTGCGCTCGCCGGCAACACGGTCAACTACAGTGTCGGCCGCCAACTCGGCCAGCGCGCCTTCAGCGGCCGGTACCGCTTCTTCAAGCTCTCGCACCTGATGCGCACCCAGGAATATTTCCAGCGGTATGGCGGCTTGACCGTGCTGCTGTCGCGCTTCATGCCCATCATCCGTACCTTCGCGCCCTTTGTCGCCGGCATCGGCCGCATGCCCTATCATCGTTTCCAGCTGTTCAATGCAGTCGGTGGCGCAGCGTGGGTGGCGTTATTCGTATTCGGCGGCTTTGCGTTCGGCAATCTGCCATGGGTGCAGTCGCATTTCAGCATCGTCACGCTGATCGTGATTGCGATCTCGCTGCTGCCGATGGTGATCGTTGCAATTCGTGCCAGATTTGTCGCGGCAGCGCCGGGCACGTGAACTCATGAGCGACGGTACCCGCGGCTATGCGCAACGCGTCGACATCAATGTCGATATCGACGTGGTCTGGCAAGCGCTGCTGGATCCGGAGAGGCTTGCCCTCTGGTATGCGCCGGGTGCACGCATCGAGGCCCGCGAGGGTGGACTCTACTACGCCCGTCATGGCATCGACCCTGGTATCGAGCGCGAAGCCCACATCGATGTATTCAAGCCGCCGCGCCGGCTGCGCCTCATTTATATGCCGCTGCCGGGCCTGCCTGACGACGGCACCGTGGTAGTCGAGGATTTCCTGCTCGATCGCGATCCCGCGGCAGCTTCCGCTCAGGGCGTCGCCGCGGTCACGATATTGCGCCTCATGGGTTCGGGCATTCCCGAGAGCGCGGCCTGGCAACGAACTTATGGGGCACTGCGCCGCGGCTGGGAACGCGCGCTGCCGCGCCTGAAAGTGCTGCTCGAAAAGCCGGAGACACCGCCGGAGCCGCCGGGGCCTGCCTTCATGCGGCTGACGGGCTTCTAGCGTTTCGACTCAATTGCCGCCGGTCTGCTGCGGTTCGCTGGTCTCGAGTGGGCGGCTGCTTCGCTGCAGGATGGCTGCGAACAGGATGCCGCCCTCGTAGAGCAGGTACATGGGTATGGCCATGGCCGTCTGCGACATGACATCGGGCGGCGTCAGGATGGCGGCGACGATGAACACCACGATCAGTACGTAGCCTCGCACCGCGCGCAGTTTCTGCAGCGTGACCAGGTCGGTCAGCACCAGCAGCACCACCGCCACGGGAGTCTCGAAGGCCACGCCGAAGGCGACGAATAGCGTCAGCGCAAACTGCAGGTAGTTGGTGACATCCGCCATGAGCTGCACGTTGTGCGGCGTGGTTGCGATGAAGAACCGGAATACCAGCGGGAAGACGAAGAAGTACGAGAACGCCACGCCCAGATAGAACAGCAGGATCGCCGAGGCGAGCAGCGGCAGCGCAAAGCGCTTCTCCTTGCGGTACAGGCCGGGTGCGACGAAGGCCCATACCTGGTAGAGCACATACGGCATGGCAATCAGCAGACCCGCGACCAGCGACAGCTTCAGGGGCGCCGTGAACGTGGCCGTTACCGTGGTCGCGATGAGCTTCTGTCCAGGCGGCAGCTTCGAGACCAGCGGCGTCGACAGCCAGTCGAAGATCTGGTTGGAGTAATAGGCGCAGGGCAGAAACGCGATCAGTACCGCGATCATGGCCCGAAGCAGCCGCGACCGCAGTTCCAGCAGATGCGAAATCAGCGTGCCTTCCGGCAGCGGCTCAGGGTCCTCGCTCATTGGGTTCCGCCGGCGGCGTCGGTGTTACGGGGGCAGGGGCAGGAGTAGCGGCATGCATCGATGCGGCGCGCTCGGAGGCGGCCTGCGCAGCCGCGTGCTGGGTAC
This sequence comes from uncultured Gammaproteobacteria bacterium, assembly GCA_963819195.1. Classification (GTDB taxonomy): domain Bacteria; phylum Pseudomonadota; class Gammaproteobacteria; order Steroidobacterales; family Steroidobacteraceae; genus FEN-1191. The sequence goes on along the minus strand of CAWFVL010000001.1, from coordinate 358,599 downwards.
GCGTGTCGGTGGCCCGTCGCAGCGCTTCGGATTCCTGTTCCAGTTGATCGCGAAACTGGCGGGCCATGGCGCGAGCGCGTCCCAGCCATCGCCCCACCGTCGCGGCAACCCGGGGCAGCTTTTCCGGCCCCAGCACGACCAGCGCGATGGCGAAGATCACCAGTATTTCGGAGAAATCGATCCCGAACATCTAGGCGTCTAGACGTGGGGCGAGGGCTTGCTCTCGCTGCCGGCCGGCGGCGCCTTGGCAGCGACTTCCGGAAACTCGGCATCCTTGGCCGCTGCCGATTGCGCGGCGGCTGACTGGATCTGCTTGGCCGCCTCATCGCTCTCGCCATCGTTCATGGCCTTCTTGAAGCCGCGGAATGCCGAACCCAGGTCGGAGCCGAGCGTGCGCAGCTTCTTGCCGCCGAATACGAGCAGCACGATCAGCAGGATGAGCAACAGATGTTTTGGGGCGAACAGATCCATGTACTGCTCCTCGGGGCCAGCAGGAATGATAGGCCATTTGGGGCCGCACAACTAACTGTCCGGTCAAGCTTTTTAGTCTTCCAGCCAGAATGTGACCGGACCGTCATTGTTAAGCGACACTGCCATGTGCGCGCCGAATTGCCCGGTCGCGACCGGTGAGTGCCAGCCCTGGGCCCTGGCGACCAGCTGCTCGAACAGCGCCTGCGCCGCGGCGGGCGGCCCCGCCGGCGTAAAGGAGGCCCGATTGCCGCGAGTGGTATCGGCCACCAGGGTGAACTGCGGCACCAGCAGCAGCCCGCCGCCCACCTGCCGCAGGCTCAGGTTCATGCGCCCCCCGTCATCCGGGAATACGCGGTAGTCGAGCACGCGGGTCAGCAGCCGCTCGGCGCGGGCCGCATCGTCGTCTCGCTCCACCCCGATCATGGCCAGCAATCCCCTGCCGATGGCGCCGATCGTGCGGCCATCGACCCGAACTTCAGCCGAACTGACGCGTTGGATCAATGCGATCACGCAGTGGTAATCCTCTGAGGCACCCCGTACACTTTCGACCGCTTTGAGCGCGGTTCCGCGCCGCATTATTCATCAATAACCGCCGGAGTCGGTATGCCGCCGTCGAGTCGCCTAGGTTTACCTGCCTTGTTCGTGATACTCACCTTCGGTGTCTGCGCCCCGGCATACAGCGCGGGGGACGCTGCGCGCGGCAAAGAGATCTCCTATACCTGCCTGGGCTGCCACGGCATTGCCGATTACAAGAACGTCTATCCGACCTACAGCGTCCCGGAACTCGCGGGCCAGCACCCCGACTACATCGTCGCCGCGCTCAAGGAATACAAAGCCGGTGAGCGCTCGCATGCCACGATGCACCAGCAGGCCGCCTCATTGAGCGACCAGGACATGCAGGATATCGCGGCCTACTTCGGCAGCGGCGAGCTCAAGCCCAACGCGGCCCCTGTCGGCGACGCGCCGGCCAAGGTCGCTCTCTGCGGCTCATGCCACGGCAAGAATGGTGTCGGCATCACCGGCGACTACCCGACACTGGCCGGACAGCACGCCGATTACATCGCGCGGGCGTTGCACGAGTACGGTCACGGCGATCGCAAGAACGCCATCATGCCGAACTTCGTCAACGGCCTGACCGACGAGGATATCAAGGAGATTTCTGAATACTTCTCCCGGCAGGCACCGCCGCTGCACACGATCGACCGGCGCCAGACCTTCCTGTCGTCTCCCTGATCCGCGCGCTGGCGCTCAGTGTGCCAGCTGGGCCAGAAAGTTAGCCGCGGCCGTGTAGTAAGCGTCGCGATTGGATTTGCGCAGGAACCGGCCTGCCTCATCCGCAGCCCCCAGATACTGTACGGCTGCGCCGCCGGCGCGTAGCCGCGCCGCGAGCTGCTCGGTCTCGTAGGCCGGAACCGCAGGATCACCGCGGCCGTGAACCAGCAGCACCGGTCGTCGAATCGAAGTGATCCCCGATCCGGGGCCGATATGCGGCGGAAAGGCCACGATGCCGCCATGCAACCGATCCCCGTATTGCGACAGGCATGACAATGCCAGGTAGCCGGCGCTACCTTCGCCCAGCACCGCAATGTGGTTGAAGTCCAATTCCTTCTGCAGTCCTATCCAGACCAGCAGCGAGCCGACATCGCGGGCGGCATCGTCGCGCAGCGCCCCTTCGCCCAGCTGCTCGAAACCGCGGCCGTAACCGGCTGCGCCCCGGACGTTCGGCGCGATGACGACGTATCCCAGTTCCCGGACGAGGAATTGCGCCAGGGGCTCGAAGCCCGGCCGGTACTGAGTGCCGGCGCCGGTTCGCAGCAGGATCAGCACCGGGTGCAGCACCGCCGCCGGGTTCGCCGGCGGCCGATACACGTACGCCGACAGCATGCGCGGCTGGCCATCGACGTGATCCCAGGTCGGGTAGCGCACCAGTGCGGGGGCGATGAGCTGCGCGGCATCGAGCGGCCCCAGCTCGCTGTCGGTCCAGCGTGTCAGGGTCTGGGTCTCTGGCTCGAGCACATAGACATCGCGCGGGCCGCGGGCGGATTCGAGCGTCAGGGCCAGATGCCTGCCGCTGGCATCGAACTTCAGGCTGCTGATGATTCCCGGCGGCAGGGCGGCAACGTTGAGGTCGAGTTTGCGTTGCTGATCCAGCAGCGACAGTCGGCTGTTACCGCCTTCGTTGGTCGTGTAGGCCAGAAAATGACTGTCCGGGGATTCATCGAACAGTTCCACTTCGCGGGCCGGATCGTTCGAGAGCACGCGCGCTTCGCCGCCCGCGGGATCGATGGACTCGAGTTGCAGGAAATCGGGCGCCGATGCTCCCTGGTTGCGGCCGAGCAGCAGGATTGCGCGCCCATCGGGCGCATAACGCGCCGCGCGTGCGCGCAGCGGCACCGCGGGCACGGACTTGAGCTTGTTGTCGGCCTTGTGTGCTTCCTGCCTTTGCGAGCCTTCAACGGCTGTCAGCGCCCCGCTGGCCACATCGGCCACGAACAGATCCGCATCGCCGCCGATGCGGCCGCCGGAATCCGGTTGCGGCGCGAGAGTTTCGCGGCCGACGAGCAGGCGCTGATCATCGGCCGACCAATCGAATACTCGCCAGCGGTAGCCGGCGGCGCCTACCAGGACACGGACGGTTGGGGATGCGGCGCTGGTATCCAGCAGATCGATGCCGCGCTCTTCGCTGTTGGGCGCAGCGCCGCGATTGCTGCTGAAGGCAATGCGCTGGCCGTCATGCGCCCAGATCGCCGCACCGTCGCGCGCCGAACCATCCGTCAGCGCTACACCGGGCTTGCCCGGTTGCGCCAGCAGCAGCGAGGACCCCTGGCCACCATTGCGGGGCGCCAGGTATACGAACGCGCCCGCGTGCTGCGGCTGTGCCGCGGCTGCCAGCACCGCCTCCGCATCGAAGCTAAGCTGCTCGCGTTCACCCGCGGCTGCGCGCACGCGATGAATCTGCTCGGTGTCGCCGAAGCGCGTGGCCACCAGCATCGCACCGTCCGCCTGCCAGTCGATGAAGCGCGCGGCGCGCGCTTCGAGGTAGCGCGGCAGCGCCTGCGTGACGGCCGCATCGGCCGGCGCCAGGTCCTGCTGCGACAACGCCGCAACGGCGACCGACGACAGCGAGGCCAGAATCCAGGGCGCGCGCTTGAAATGCAGCATTGGGTTGGTATCGTGCCTCAAGGACCAGGAGCCCCGCATCATAATGAACAGTGAGCCTCAGCGGCTCATCGAAGGCGCCGGCGCGATGGGCATCGCACTCGACGGCGCCCAGGCGGCACGCCTGCTGCGCCTGCTCGATGAACTCACGCACTGGAACCGCACCTACAATCTGACCGCGATTACCGCGCGCGAGAGCATGATCAGCGCGCATCTGCTCGACAGCCTGGCCGCGCAACCGGATCTTCAGGGGCTGCGCATCGCCGATGTCGGTACCGGCGCGGGCTTTCCCGGCCTGCCGCTGGCGCTGATCCAACCGCAGCGCCAATTTACGCTGATCGACTCGGTCGCCAAAAAGATCCGCTTCGTTACCCACGCCGCACGCGTGCTCGAGCTCGCCAACGTGGTTCCGCTGCAGGCCCGGGTCGAGACGTTGAATCCCGATATTCCCTTCAGCACCGTGATCGCACGCGCCTATGCGGCGTTGCCGGACCTGCTGGGGAGCGTGCGGGGGCTGTGCGGCGCCGATACCCGCGTGGTCGCGCTCAAAGGGCGCTATCCGCAGGACGAACTGTCAGAGTTGCCGCGCGGCTGGCGCCTGGCACAGGTGCGCAAGCTTGCGATTCCGGGGCTCGATGCGGAACGTCACAGTCTCAGCTTTGTGCCGCAGCCGGCCTGACCTCGACCGGCTTGTCGCCGAGCAGCGAGGCCGGCAGATTGAAAGCACTGGTCAGCGACACGATCAGGGCCGCCGTATAGGGAATCGACTGGATCAGCAGCGCCACCAGCCACACTGTCAGATCCGTGCTGGCCATGTCATTTTCGACGGTGCGCACGCCCAGCGCCGATAACCACAGCGCCAGCATCAGCAGCGTCTCCTCGCGCGCTGCAGCCAGCGCGGACAGAAAGCGGTGCGGTGCGCTCTGCTTGGGGGTGCGAAAGAACGGTTCGTTGCGCGTGGCCAGGCCCTTGATGACCGCCAGCCCGATGGTGTGCGCCAGCGCCAGACCCGAAATCGCCGCGGCGCAGGTTTGCCGGACGTTCATGCCGACACGGTGGGTGTAGAGATGCACCAGCTTGACCAGCTTGAACATGAACAGCGACAACGGCAGCACCGAGAACACCATCAGCGGCGGGTCGATTTTCTGCGGCGCCAATATCATTGCGATCGACCAGCCGATGGCGGCGATGTTGAACAGCAGGTTGAAACCGTCTGCGATCCAGGGCAGCCACCCGGCTACGAAGTGATAGCGCTGCCCGGCGGTCAGCGCACTGCTGGCGGGGCGCAACAGCGCGGTCGCGTGATGCCGCAGGATCTGCATGGCGCCATAGGCCCAGCGGAAGCGCTGGCGCTTGTAGTCGATGAAGGTGTCGGGCATCAGGCCCGAGCCGTAGCTCTTGGGAATGTAGAGCGCCTCGTAGCCGGCTTCGAATACGCGCAGGCCCAGTTCGGCATCTTCGGTGATGCACCACTCGGCCCAGCCACCCACCGCCCACAGGACGAAGCGGCGCACCAGCGTCATGGTGCCGTGCTGAATGATGGCGTTGCGCTCGTTGCGCGTGATCATGCCGATGTAGAAGAAGCCGCGGTACTCGGCGTAGCACATGGCCTTGAAGGCATTGGCGTGATCATCGTGATAGTCCTGCGGTGCCTGGACGATCGCGATGCGCGGATTGTCGAAGCTCGGCACCAGGTCGGACAGCCAGCCGGGACGGACCTGGTAATCGCTGTCGATGACGGCGATCACCTCCGCATCGGGGGCGGTCTGCTTGAGCGCAAAATTGAGCGCACCGGCCTTGAAGCCCGCCAGCGGGGACACGTGAAAGAAGCGGAAGCGCTCGCCCAGGCGCTGGCAGTGCGCTTCCACCGGGCGCCAGGTCGTCTCGTCGCGCGTGTTGTTGTCGACGACGATGACTTCGAAATTCGGATAGTCGAGCCGCGAGAGCGCATCCAGCGTCTCGATCAGCATATGCGGCGGCTCGTTGTAGGCGGGCACGTGCACGGATACCTTGCGATCCGCCGGCTTCGAGGGCCGCGTTGGAATCAGCAGCCGCGCGTGTGCGCCGGCCCAGTGCGCCTCGGCCCATTCATGCGCCTCGGCGAACAGCACCGCGATGACGCCGAGCATGCCGAGGATCAGCAGCGAGCCGACGATGATGCTGGTTGGTGTCAGGTACTGCTGCGTGTAGTCGTAGATCACCCACACGGTGCCGGTGGCGGCCGCGTACACCACCAGTGCGAGCAGGGTGCGGCCGCGGGTTCGCAGTGAGCCGCTGTGCATGTAGAACACGCCCAGCATCAGCAGCGCCAGCGCCACCGAGGTGGCCGCCAGCATGTGCCATTCCGGGATGCGCACGATCGGCGCTGTGAACTCGAATTTGGGGTGACGACTGGCGTCATAGATGCCCCAGTACGAGCCCACGGCACCCTCATCGCGCGCCTTCCACGGCTGATCGAAGGCTTCCATGATGTAGTAGCGCTGATGCTCCTTCTCCGCGCGCGCCAGGAAGCGGCGCAGGAACAGTGCCTCGTTCGACACCGATGCCACCGCCCCCGCGCGGTTGCGCCCTTCCGAAGGCCAGCCGATTTCGCCGATGATCACCGGCTTCTTCGGGTAGGCGGACTGCACCGCCTTGAGTTCGCGAAAGCAGAAGTCCACCGCCGATTCGACATCGACACCTTCCCAGTAGGGAAAGAGGTGGACGGCGATGAAATCCACATGCCGCACGATTTCGGGATTCTTGAGCCAGGTGGCCCAGGTATCCGCGTAGCCGACCGGTTGCCGGATTGCAGCGCGCGCCCGATCCAGCTGCTGTGCCAGTTCATCGACGGTCAGGTCGCCTCGCAGCAGCACCTCATTGCCGACCAGCACGCGCGTGACGTTGCGATGCTCACGGGCCAGCGCAATGCCGGTACGCATCTCGAGTTCATTTTTGTCCGCATCCTTGGTGAGCTCGACGCCCAGTGCGACGCTGATATGGTGCCTGGCCGCCAGCTCCGGCACCTTGCCCAGCGAGCCAAGCACCGAGTAGGTGCGCACAGCGTAGGTCTTGTTTTCGAGCAGCCGCAGATCCGAATCGATCTGCTCGGGCGGCGGCACGTCGCGGCTGCCGAAGGGATTCTGATCGGCCGCGAACGGCGAGAATGCGACACCTTGTATATGCGCCGGCCAGGGCGGCTCGCTTTCGGGGCGATTCAGATAGCCCCACAGCCCGAAAGTCACGACCGCGAATATCGCGGCCACGAGAATTCCGGAGAGAAGCTTCATCGCCGCAGTTTACCTGTAGTCCTGCGGCTCCAAGGGCTAGACTAATTGCGCCATGAAGCGGGTGATTGCGGTTGCGAATCAGAAAGGGGGCGTGGGAAAGACCACGACCGCCGTCAACCTTGCGGCCTCGTTTGCGGCCATGCATCGCCGCGTGCTGCTGATCGACCTGGATCCCCAGGGCAATGCCACGATGGGTTGCGGCATCGACAAGAATGTCATCGAAGCGGGCAGCTGCGAGGTGTTGCTCGGCGAGTGCACGGCGGCTGCTGCGATCCGCACCTGCGCTGCCACCAGTTCCGGCGCCAACACGCTGTCAGTGTTGCCGACCAACCAGGACCTGACCTCCGCGGAGGTGCGGCTGCTGACCACGGTCGAACGGCGCGAACAGCGGCTGCGCCTGGCGCTGGCGCCGATTCGCAACGACTATGATCTGATCATCATCGACTGTCCGCCGGCGCTGAACATGCTGGCCGTCAACGCGCTGGTCGCCGCCGACAGCGTGCTGATTCCGATGCAGTGCGAATACTATGCGCTGGAGGGACTGTCCGCGCTCATGGCCACCATCGAGCAGATTCGCGCTGCCGCGAATCCGGATCTCGCTATCGAAGGGATTCTGCGCACGATGTACGACCCCCGGAACAATCTCTCCAATGAAGTCAGCGCGCAGCTGATCATGCACTTCGGCAACAGCGTGTTTCGCACCGTGGTTCCGCGCAACGTGCGGCTGGCCGAGGCGCCGAGCTTCGGCAAAAGCGCGCTGGCGCACGACCCGGATTCGCGCGGTGCCCTGGCCTACCTGGCCCTGGCGGGCGAGATGCTGCGGCGGGAAGAAGAACTGCGCGATGCAGCTATGATGCGCGCATGAACCAAAAGAAGCCGACGCTGGGACGCGGCCTGGCCGATCTACTGGGCCAGGCTCGGCCAGTGGTCCCGGCCAATGGCGGCAACGCCGGTGCTGCCGCCGCGGCCCCGCGGCGCGAGCTCGAGGAGGAGCTGCAGCGGCTGCCGCTGGATCTGCTGCAGCGCGGCCGGTATCAGCCCCGCCTCGACATGCGTCCGGAGAGCCTTGCCGAGCTGGCCGAATCCATCAAGGCCCAGGGCGTGGTGCAGCCCATCATCGTGCGGCCGATCGACGCCCCCGATGAGCGCGGCGTACAACGCTACGAGATCATCGCCGGGGAACGGCGCTGGCGCGCCGCGCAGCAGGCCGGACTGCGCGACATCCCGGCCGTGATCCGGCGCGTGCCGGACGACGCTGCCATCGCCATGGCGCTGATCGAGAACATCCAGCGCGAGAACCTCAATCCGCTCGAGGAGGGACGCGCACTGCAGCGTCTGATCTCCGAATTCGGGCTCACGCACCAGCAGGCCGCCGAGGCGGTCGGGCGATCCAGGGCGGCGGTCAGCAATCTGCTGCGGCTGCTGGAGCTACCCGACGAGGTCTGCGAGCGGCTGGCCAAGCGGGAGCTCGAAATGGGCCATGCCCGTGCGCTGCTGGGACTGCCGCAGCGGCGGCAGCAGATCGAGGTCGCAACCCTGGTGGTGCGCAAAAGCCTGTCGGTGCGCGAGACCGAGGCCCTGGTCCGGCGCATGGCGCAACCCCAGCGGGAGCGCATCCCCGGGGCCGAGGCGGCCGTGGATCCGAACATTCGCCGGCTGCAGGATGACCTCAGCGAGAAGCTCGGCGCCACGGTGGCCATCGAGCACTCGGAGAACGGCAAGGGTCGGCTCGTCGTGCGCTACAACAGCCTCGACGAGCTGGACGGGATTTTGACCCATATTGTTTAATCATTCAGGGGTTTAGCAGGTAATTGAAGCCTGCCCAAGACCTCCCTATAATGCGCCGCCCTTGCCTGGGAGCCCGGCAGTCGTCTCACTCCAGTCCCCCGTCGACTTCGCGTCTGTGCGGCGCCAGGCGCTGTGGGTGGTGGTTGGCCAACTGATCGTGGCCGTCAACGGCGCCCTGATCTGCTATGCAATGTGGGGCGCGCTCTCGTCGAGATCGGCTCTGATCGGCGGCGTAATCGGCGCGGCGGCCACCCTCGCGCAGGTGCTGATTGGCCTACGCGGGGATGGCAGCGGACTGGTTCGCGGTTCGACTGTGAAACTGGTGGTGACCGCGGTACTGCTCGTGGCGGCAATGCGGACCTGGCGGATCGCGCCGGAGCCGTTGTTTCTGACTTATTTGACTACATTTTTGGTGTATTGGCTGGGGCTGGCGCGGAGCCTGAGATTGACCGCGCGAGCGAGTGGAGGCGAAAGCCTCAAAGGACCATAGGGCCACATGGCTGTCGAGCACGGCGAATCGCCGACCGAGTACATCGCGCATCACCTGACCCACCTGAAAGTGGGCTCGGGTTTCTGGACATGGCATGTCGACACGCTGTTCATGTCGACCCTGCTGGCGATTGCGGTGAGCCTGGTGTTGTGGATTGCCGCGCGGCGCATCAGCAACAGTGCCGCTCCGACCGGCCTCGCCGGCTTCGTCGAATTCGTCTACGACTGGGTGGACGAGCAGGTCAGCTCCATTTACCCCGGCGACCGGCGCTTCATGACCGCCCTGGCGCTGACCCTGTTCAGCTGGGTGGTGGCCATGAACACCATGGATCTGCTGCCGGTCGATCTGCCGGGGCACTTTGCCGGCGTGTTCGGCGCCAAATTCTGGCGCGTGCTACCGACCTCGGACCTCAATGGCACCATTGCCGAGGCCATCGTCGTGCTGCTGCTGGTGATCGTGTTTTCGATCCGCGCCAAGGGCATCGGCGGCTATCTGCACGAATGGGCCGCGGCGCCCTTCGGCATCTGGCTGGCCCCCTTCAATATCGTGCTCAATTTCATCGAGCTGCTGGCCAAGCCGATCTCGCTGGGCATGCGGTTGTACGGCAACATGTACGCTGGCGAGCTGCTGTTCATCCTGATCGCGCTGCTGGGGTTCGCCGTCACCGGACTGACCGTCGGCAGCATCGCCGCGTTCCTGGCACAGGTCGTGTTCGGCGCTGGCTGGGCGATCTTTCACATCTTGATTGTGCTGCTGCAGGCCTACATTTTCATGGTGCTGCCCATCGTTTACATCGCGATGGCGGAAGAGCACCACTAGCGCGCTTTGACTGGATTTGACTAGGAGACTTAAAAGACTATGGACGCAATCGCTCTCATTCAATCCCACACGGCGGTGGGTGTCGGCCTCATGATCGGTCTGGGTGCCGCGGGTGCCTGTATCGGTATCGGCATCATGGGTTCGAGGTTTCTCGAAGCATCGGCGCGTCAGCCCGAGCTCACGCCCATGCTGCAGAAATCGATGTTCCTGCTGGTCGGCCTGATCGATGCGGCGTTCCTGATCGGTGTCGGTCTGGCGCTGTACTTCGCTACCGCCAATCCGCTGCTGCCCAAAGTCTGAGCAGCCGTGACTGCGTGGAGCTAGGTACGCATGGATATCAATGCCACCTTCATCGGGCAGATCATCGTCTTCCTGATCATGCTTTGGTTCATCGCCAAGGTCGTGGTGCCGATGATTGCCGCGCCGATCAGTGAGCGCCACAAGAAGATCGCGGACGGTCTGGCAGCCGCAGAGCGCGGCCAGAAAGACCTGGTAGCCGCGGAGTCGCGGGTCGACGCGATCGTGCGTGAGGCACGCACGCGGGCGCAGCAGATCGAAGCGCAGGCGCAGGCGCAGGCCAACGAGATCATCGAGGCCGCCAAGCGCAGTGCAACGGTCGAGGGCGCACGCATACTGCAGTCCGCCGAGCAGCAGATCGCGCTCGAGCGGCAAAGCGCGCGCGATGAGCTTCGCCAGCAGGTGGCCGCACTGGCCGTGGCGGGGGCCGGCAGGATCATCGAGCGTGAGATCGATCCGCGCGCCCACGCCCAGCTGCTCGACAAGCTCGTCGCGCAGTTATGACCGAACGCGTCACCATTGCCAGGCCTTATGCGAAGGCCGCTTTTGCCGAGGCGCGCAAGACACAGCGTCTTGCGCCCTGGTCCGAGGGACTGGCGATCGCCGCCGCGGTCAGTGCCGACGAGCGCGTCACGCCGCTGTTCGGCAACCCGCATGTCAGTCCGGCGCAACTGGTCGAATTGATCAGCGGCATCGGCGGCGCGGCCATCGATGCCGACATGGGCAGGTTCCTGGCGGTGCTCGCCGAGAACGGGCGCCTGCCGCTGCTGCCAGAGATCGCGCAGCTGTACGAGAAGATGCGCGCCGAGCAGGAGCGCGTGCTCGACGTGACGCTCAAGTCCGCGGTCGACCTGTCCGCCGAGCAGCGCGAGCGCTTCACCGCGGCGCTGCGTAAGCGCTTCGACCGTGAGATTCGTCTGCATACTCAAATTGAACCATCGTTGCTGGGTGGCGCCGTACTGCAGGCCGACGATCTGGTGATCGACGGCAGTGTGCAGGGTGGCCTGACTCAGCTCGCCTCGCAGATTGCGGGCTAGGAACAGAGGGATCGATTCATGTCTATCAAAGCTTCCGAAATCAGCGATCTGATCCGTCAACGGATCGAGAAGTTCGCGACCGCCAGCGAGGCACGCGACGTCGGTACCGTGGTGTCCGTCACCGATGGTATCTGCCGCATTCACGGTCTCGCCGACGTGCGTTATGGCGAAATGATCGACTTCGGCAACGATCTGTTCGGGCTGGCACTGAACCTGGAGCGCGACTCGGTCGGTGCGGTCGTACTGGGTGATTACAAGACCATCACCGAAGGCGACATCGTCAAGACCACGGGCCGCATCCTCGAAGTACCCATCGGCCCCGAACTGCTGGGCCGCGTGGTGGATGCCCTCGGGCGTCCGATCGATGGCAAGGGCCCGCTGAACGCCAAGGCCACCGCGCCGATCGAGCGCGTCGCGCCGGGCGTCATTTATCGCAAGTCCGTGAGCCAGCCGGTGCAGACCGGCTACAAGGCAGTCGACTCGATGGTGCCGATCGGCCGCGGCCAGCGCGAACTGATCATCGGCGATCGCCAGACCGGCAAGACCGCGATGGCGATCGACACCATCATCAATCAGAAGGGCTCGGGCATTAAATGCATCTACGTGGCGATCGGACAGAAGCAGTCCTCGATCGCCAACGTGGTGCGCAAGCTCGAGGAGCACGGCGCGATGGCGCACACCATCGTGGTCGCCGCCTCCGCCTCGGTGCCCGCCTCGATGCAGTACCTGTCGGCGTACTCGGGCGTCACCATGGGCGAGTACTTCATGGACAATGGCGAAGACGCGCTGATCATCTATGACGATCTGTCGAAGCAGGCCGTCGCCTATCGGCAGATCTCGCTGCTGCTGCGCCGGCCGCCGGGCCGCGAGGCATTCCCCGGCGACGTGTTCTATTTGCACTCGCGCCTGCTCGAGCGCAGCGCGCGCGTCAACGAGGAATACGTCGAGCAGGTCAGCAAGGGCAAGGTCAAGGGCAAGACCGGTTCATTGACCGGGCTGCCGATCATCGAGACCCAGGCAGGTGACGTCACCGCATTCGTGCCCACCAACGTGATTTCGATCACCGACGGGCAGATCTTCCTCGAGGGCGATCTGTTCAACGCCGGTATCCGTCCCGCCATGAACGCCGGCATCTCGGTGTCGCGCGTCGGCGGCGCGGCGCAGACCGACATCATCAAACGTCTCGGCGGCGGCATCCGTCTGGCGCTGGCGCAGTATCGCGAGCTGGCTGCGTTCTCGCAGTTCGCCTCCGATCTCGACGAGGCCACGCGCAAGCAGCTCGAACGCGGCCAGCGCGTCACCGAAGTCATGAAGCAGAAGCAGTACGCGCCCATGTCGGTGGCGCAGATGGCACTGTCGATCTATGCGGTCAACAACGGCTACATGGACAAGGTCGAGCGCACCAAGGTGGTGGATTTCGAGGCGGCCCTGCAGAAATTCGCCAGCACCAACAACCGCGCGACACTGCAGGCCATCAATGACAGTCCCGTGCTCAAGCAGCACGAAGCGTCGCTGAAGAAGATCTGCGAAGACTTCGTCGCGACCGGCGCCTACTGAAGCAGCCTCATGCCCGGCACCAAGGAAATCCGCTCCAAGATCGCCAGCGTCAAGAGTACGCAGAAGATCACCAAGGCGATGGAGATGGTCGCGGCCAGCAAGATGCGCCGCGCGCAGGAGCGCATGCGCGCCGCGCGGCCCTATGCCGCCAAGATGCGCGGGCTGATCAGTCGCCTGTCGGAGGCCAATCCGGATTTTCGGCACCCGTTCCTGCTGGAGCGCGAGCCCAAGGCCGTGGGCATTATCGTGATCTCGACCGATCGCGGGCTGGCCGGCGGCCTCAACAGCAACGTGTTCAAGAATGTGCTGCTGCTGTCCAAGGAGTGGCAGGCCAAGGGCGCGAGCGTGAGCTTGTCCGTGCTCGGCAACAAGGGCCTGGCGTTCTTCCGCCGGCTCGGGCTGCCGATACTCGGCGGCGCCGGCGGATTCGGCGATCGGCCGCACATCAAGGATCTGATCGGCACGGTCAAGGTCATGCTCGATGCCTACCGCGACGGCAAGCTCGATCGCGTGTTCCTGGTCAATGCGACCTTCGTCAACACCATGACGCAGAAGCCGGTGGCGCAGCAACTGTTGCCCGCGCAGGCGGTGGCACAGGAAGGGGACCCTTTACCCGAGCACTGGGACTACATCTACGAGCCGGATGCCGCGGCGATCCTCGAGGGCCTGCTGACTCGCTATGTCGAGTCGCAGGTCTATCAGGGCGCGGTTGAGACCGTGGCCTCGGAAATGGCCGCGCGCATGGTGGCAATGAAGAGCGCTTCGGACAACGCCGGCAAGATCATCGGCGAGCTGCAGCTGGTCTATAACAAGGCGCGGCAGGCGGCGATCACCAAGGAGCTGGCCGAGATCGTGGGCGGCGCGGCAGCAGTTTAAAGGATGGCGAATATGGCGACAGCGAATGTGACGACGGGCAAGATCACGCAGATCATCGGTGCGGTCATCGACGTGGAATTTCCGCGCGAGTCGGTACCGAACATCTATGAAGCGCTCAAGCTCAAGGATGTGGACCTGACGCTCGAGGTGCAGCAGCAGCTCGGCGACGGCGTGGTGCGCACCATCGCCATGGGTGCCTCCGAGGGACTCAAGCGCGGACTGCTGGTCGAGACCACCGGTGCGCCGATCTCGGTGCCGGTCGGCGCCGGCACGCTCGGGCGCATCATGGATGTGCTCGGCAAGCCGCAGGACAACCGCGGTCCGGTGCAGACCAAGGAATATCTGCCGATCCACCGGCCCGCCCCGAGCTATGACGAACAGGCCGGCGGGCAGGATCTGCTGGTCACGGGCATCAAGGTCATCGATCTGCTGGTGCCCTTCGCCAAGGGCGGCAAGGTCGGACTGTTCGGCGGCGCCGGCGTCGGCAAGACCGTCAACATGCTCGAACTCATCAACAACATCGCCAAGCAGTACTCGGGACTGTCGGTGTTTGCGGGTGTCGGCGAGCGCACGCGCGAAGGCAACGACTTCTATCACGAGATGATCGAGTCGGGCGTTATCGACAAAGACCACCTCGAAAACTCCAAGGTCGCGATGGTCTACGGCCAGATGAATGAGCCGCCAGGCAACCGCCTGCGCGTGGCACTCACGGGCCTCACCATGGCCGAGTTCTTCCGCGACGAGAAGCAGGCCAGCGGCCGCGGCCGCGACGTGCTGTTCTTCGTCGACAACATCTATCGCTACACGCTGGCCGGTACCGAAGTCTCGGCGCTGCTGGGCCGCATGCCCTCGGCGGTGGGCTACCAGCCGACACTGGCCGAGGAAATGGGCGTGCTGCAGGAGCGCATCACCTCCACCAAGACCGGCTCGATCACCTCGATCCAGGCCGTGTACGTACCGGCGGACGATCTGACTGACCCCTCGCCCGCGACCACCTTCGCGCACCTGGATGCGACCGTGGTGCTCAGCCGCCAGATTGCCTCGCTGGGTATTTATCCGGCGGTGGATCCGCTCGATTCAACCAGCCGCCAGCTCGATCCGCTGGTGGTCGGCGAGGAGCACTACAACACCGCGCGCGGCGTGCAGGCGCTGCTGCAGCGATACAAGGAACTGCAGGACATCATTGCGATCCTCGGCATGGACGAGCTGTCGGAGCAGGACAAGCTGACGGTGTATCGCGCGCGCAAGATCCAGCGCTTCCTGTCGCAGCCGTTCAACGTCGCCAAGGTATTCACGGGCCAGGACGGCAAGATCGTCCCGCTCAAGGATACGATCCGGGGCTTCCAGGGCATCATCAATGGCGAGTACGACTCGTTGCCCGAGCAGGCCTTCTACATGGTCGGCACCATTGAAGAAGCGGTCGAGAAGGCCAAGACGCAGCAGTAAATGAGCACGATCCAGGTCGACATCGTCAGCGCCGAAGGCGAGATCTTTGCCGGTCCCGCGGCCATGGTGTTCCTGCCGGCCTCGGAAGGCGATATCGGCGTGGCGCCGCGGCACGCGCCCCTGCTGACGCTGTTGAAGGCGGGGGAGGTACGCGTCAAGACACCGGAAGGCGAGGAGCTCTCATTCTTCGTCGGCGGTGGCGTGCTCGAGATCCAGCCCCAGCGCGTCACGGTACTGGCCGACACGGCAGCGCGCGCCAAGGATCTGGATGAAGCCGCAGCCCAGGCTGCCCGCCAGCGCGCCGAAGAAGTGCTGGCCGGACAGGTCGACAGGGTTACGCAGGCGCAGGCCCTGGCCGAGCTGCAACGTGCCATTGCGCAGATCAAGATGATCCAGAAACTGCGCAACCCCAGGGGCTAGCGGCCACGCCTGTCATCAAACTGTGCTTTCGATCACGGTTTGCCTTGGGCCGCAGGCGGCCTTTCACCGTGTTCGGTACTGCTACAATTTGAGCGATGCCCCGCAAGGACACACGACGTGATCCCAAGGTCGGCCCGCTCTCGATAATCATTCTCGCGGCCGGTCGCGGCACGCGCATGCTTTCGGATCTGCCCAAGGTGCTGCAGCCTCTCGCCGGCGAGCCGCTGCTCTCGCACGTGCTCGAGCGCGCGGCAGAGCTGCAGCCGGCCACCACGCATGTCGTGTACGGGCACCTGGGCGAGCAGGTGCGCGAATACTTCTCCAAGGCACCGGTGGTCTGGGCGCAGCAGGCGAGCCAGCTCGGCACTGGGCATGCAGTGCTGCAGGCCATGCCCGCGGTGCCGGACCATCATCGCGTACTCATTCTTTACGGCGACGTGCCGTTGCTGCGTCCGGAGACGCTGCGCGCACTGATTGACGCCGCAGGCGGCGAACGGCTCGCGTTGCTGACCGCTACGCTGCCCGATCCGAGCGGCTACGGCCGAATCGTGCGCAACGCGCGCGGCGCGGTGCTGCGCATCGTGGAGGATGCCGATGCCACGGCGCGCGAGCGCGCGATCCGCGAAATCAACAGCGGTGTGCTGCTCGCGCCGGCGCAGCTGTTGCGCCAGTGGCTCGGCAAGCTCAAGCCGCGCAATCACGAGGGCGAACTCTACCTGACCGACATCGTCGCCCTGGCGCTGCGCTCACGCACGCGCGTGGTTGCTGTCGTGGCGGAGGATGCCGCCGAGGTGCAGGGCGTCAACGACCGCCTGCAGCTGGCCACCGCCGAGGCTGAGTATCGGCGCCGCCGTGCGCACGCGCTCATGCGTGCCGGTGTCACGCTGATCGATCCGGCGCGGCTGGATGTGCGCGGGGACGTCACGGTCGGCCGCGATGTGATCATCGACGTCAACGTCGTACTGCACGGTCGCGTGCACCTGGCCGATCGCGTACAGATCGGACCCAATTGCGTACTGACGAATGTGACCGTCGGCGCCGACACCGTGATCTTTCCGAACTGTGTGATGCGCGACTCGCAGATTGGCGAGCGCTGCCAGATCGGACCCTTCGCGCGGCTGCGTCCGCAGGCAAAGCTCGAAAATGAAGTGCACATCGGCAATTTTGTCGAGGTCAAGAACAGCGTCGTCGGCGAGCGCAGCAAGGCCAATCATCTCACCTACATCGGCGACAGCGACGTCGGTCACGACGTCAACGTCGGTGCCGGCACGATCACCTGCAACTACGACGGCGCCAATAAGTGGCGCACCGTGATTGGCAGCGGCGCCTTCATCGGCTCGGGCGCAATGCTCGTGGCGCCGGTCAAGATCGGCGACGGTGCCACCATCGGCGCGGGCACCACTGTGACCAGCGAGGCGCCGGCCGGCAAATTGACGCTGGCACGCGCGCGCCAGGTCACCATCGAAAATTGGCAACGGCCGACCAAGAGCCCGCGCAAACCATGACAGGAGCGTCGCGATCATGTGTGGAATAGTCGGGGGCGTCGCCGATCGCAACATCGTGCCGGTGCTGATCGAGGGTCTCAAGCGCCTGGAATATCGTGGTTATGACTCCGCGGGAATAGCGGTGATCTCCAACGATGGCCACCTGCAGCGCCTGCGCACGGTGGGCAAGGTGCGGGCATTGGAGCAGGCGCTGACGGAAATGCCCATCCAGGGGCGTACCGGCATCGCCCACACGCGCTGGGCCACGCACGGCGTGCCAAGCGAGCGCAACGCCCATCCGCACCTGTCACGCGACGGCCTGGCGGTGGTGCACAACGGCATCATCGAGAACTACGAGGAGCTGCGCGACGAACTCAAGGCCGGCGGCTACGCATTCACTTCCGAGACCGATACGGAAGTGGTGGCCCATCGCGTGCATTTTCACCTGCAGAAGATCGGCGACCTGTTTGATGCCGTGCGCGCCACAGTGGCCGAGCTCGAGGGTGCGTACGCGCTGGCCGTCATAAGCGAGAAGGATCCGAACCGCCTGATCGTGGCACGCGTGGGCTGTCCGGTGGTGCTGGGACTGGGGCTGGGCGAGAACTTCGTCGCCTCCGACGTGGCCGCGCTGCTGCCGGTCACACGGCGCTTCATGTTCCTTGACGAGGGCGATATTGCCGAGGTGCTGCGCACGGGCGTACGCGTGCTCGATCGCGAAGGCAACAACGCGGATCGGCCCGTCATGGAAAGCGAGCTGACCGCCGATGCCGCCGAGAAGGGCCAGTACCGGCATTTCATGCTCAAGGAAATCCACGAGCAGCCGCGCGCAGTCGCAAACACGCTGCAGGAACGCATTGCCAACGGCAGATTGCTCGAGGCTGCCTTCGGGCCCGCGGCCACGGCGGTGTTCGAACGCGTCGAAGCCGTGCACATCGTCGCCTGCGGCACCAGCTACCACGCCGGAGTGGTCGCGCGCTACATGATCGAGCAGATTTGCCGGATTACCTGTCACGCGGAGATCGCCAGCGAATATCGTTATCGCAATCCGGTGGTGTCCAAGAACACGCTGTTCGTGGTCATCTCGCAGTCGGGTGAGACCGCCGATACGCTGGCCGCGCTGCGCATGGCCCGCCAGAACGGCTACCTCTCGACGCTCGCGATCTGCAACTCACCCGAAAGCTCGCTGGTGCGCGAGTCCGAACTGGTCATGCTGACGCGCGCCGGCCCGGAAATCGGGGTCGCCTCCACCAAGGCGTTCACGACTCAGCTCACGGCGCTTGCCATGCTGACCACGGCGCTGGCGCGCCACAATGGCAGCGACCCGGAGCGGGAGCGGAGCCTGGTCACACGCCTGATCGAGCTCCCGGCGCTGATCGAAAAGACCCTCGAGCTCGATTCCACCGTGCATCGCATGGCGCTGCATTTCGCCGACAAGCACCACGCGCTGTTCCTGGGCCGCGGACCCATGTATCCGATTGCGATGGAAGGCGCGCTCAAGCTCAAAGAGATCTCCTACATACACGCCGAGGCCTATGCCGCCGGCGAGCTCAAGCACGGGCCGCTGGCGCTGGTCGATTCCGACATGCCGGTCGTGGCCGTGGCTCCCAACAATGATCTGCTCGACAAGCTCAAGTCCAACCTGATGGAAGTCCGTGCCCGCGGAGGGGTGCTGTACGTGTTCGCCGATCCGGACGCCGGCGTCGAGTCCAGCGACGGCGTGCACGTCATTCACATGCCCAAGCACGTGACCTACCTGCAGGCGCCCATCATCTACTCAGTACCGCTACAGCTGCTGGCCTATCACGTGGCCATTCTCAAGGGCACTGACGTCGATCAGCCGCGGAATCTCGCCAAGAGCGTGACGGTGGAATAGGCATCGCTGCCGATGGCAACGAACGGGTCGGACAATTCCGCGATGGCATTCGCGCCCGCGGAGTATCGCGAACGCCTGTCCCGGCTGGATGCCCTGCTCGCCAGGATAGGTGTCGACGTCTATATCGGTTCGACCCCGGAGAACCTGAACTACTTCGCTGGTTTCGATCCACTCGGGCTCTATTTCTACCAACAGATATTCTACCGTGCGGGCGCGGACGAGCCTTCGCTGCTCACTCATAAGTGCGAGCAGGAACTCGCCCGCACGCAGTGCTGGATCAGCGACATCAGGATCTGGCAGCACGGCGATGATCCGCTGCAGATGACCATTGCCCGGCTGCGCGAACTCGGCGTAAAACCTGGCAGCCGCGTCGGCCTTGAAATGGGCAACTGGTACCTCAAGGCCTCGACCTATCACGCCCTCGTCACGGCGATGCCGCAGGTCGCGTTCGTCGACGTCACCGAGGACGTGCTGAAACTGCGGACCATCAAGTCGCCGGCGGAGATTGCGTTCATGCGCCAGGCGGCGAAGTTCTCCGACATCGGCTTCGCGGCGCTGGTCGCGGCATTGAAGCCGGGAGTGTCCGAGGCCGAGCTGCTGGTGAGCGCGCAGTCGGCCATGGTTCGGGCTGGTTCGGAGTATCCGACCCTGCCGTTCATCATCGGCTCGGGTCCTCGCAGCGGTCTCTTCCATGCGGTTCCCACCGCGCGCCAGGTGGAGGCCGGTGATCCGGTCATGGTCGAACTCACCGGTTCATGCAGGCGCTACAACAGCAACATCGTCCGCACCCTTGTCGCGGGCAAGGCGTCCGCGGAACTGCGGGAGTTGTGGCGCGTTGTCAGCGAATCCTTCTGGCGGCCGTTCGAAATGATCAGGCCCGGCACACCGGTGTCCGAAATCGACCGTCTGAGCCGCGAGATTCGCCAGCAGTTCTCGGACTTCATACCGGCACGTGCAGGGTTCGGAATGGGCGTCGCCTATCCGCCAGTCTGGGCGGGCCGCCCCGATGTCCTGATCGGTAACGACGAACCGCTGCAGGAGGGCATGATTTTCTCGCTCGAGCCCTCGATAGGCCAATACCGCGGCGTCACGGTAATCTTCGGTTACAACATTCTCGTCACCGCGACCGGTGCCGAGATCCTGCAGCAGACCGACCGCAACCTGTTCGAGGTCCGTGCCTGAGTCACGACATGAGTGCCCCGCTCTATATCCTGATGGCCCTGATCATCGTCGCGGTTGTCGCCGTGGTGATAGCCTGGATTACCGCCATTCGTTCGCGCGGCGTCGGTTGGGTCCCCAGCGCATCGGACCTCGCCATCGGTCTTGTCACCTGTTTCCTCGATACTCTCGGTATCGGCAACTACGCCCAGATCACCGCGCTCTACAAATTTCGCTCGCATCCCCCCGACGAGCTGATTCCGGGAACCCTGAACGTCGGCTGCGGCCCTCCTGTGCTGTTCAGCTCGCTGCTGTTTATAACCTCGGTTGAGGTGCAACCGGCACTGCTGCTGAGCATGGTGCTGGCCTCGGGTGCCGGCGCATGGCTGGGTGCCGGTATTGTGAGCCGAATGGAACGTCGCACCATCCAGCTGCTGATGGGTACGGCCCTGCTCATCGCGGCGGGCTTTTTTACCATGACCAATCTGGGCGTATTGCCGCCCGCCGGTACTGCGATGGCATTGTCGGGTTGGCGATTTGGACTCGCTGTCAGTGCGAGCTTCGGGCTCGGTGCGCTGATGTGCGCGGGCATCGGCAATTATGCCCCGAGCATGGCGCTGCTCGCATTCCTCGGCATGCATCCGCTGGCCGCCTATCCGATCATGATCGCGAGCGATGGTCTGCTCATACCGGTCGCAGGTCTCCGGTTCATCAGATCGGGACGCTTCTCATCGCCAGCTGCCGCCGGTATCGCGCTCGGCGGCATCATCGGTACCTTGCTGGCGTTTCCCCTCGTCAAGACGCTCGCGGGACACCTGACACTGATGCGCTGGGCAGTGATCGGCGTCATCATCTATGCCGCGATCAGCATGCTGCGCTCGGCGGCGCGTGATGCCCGGCGCATGAAACCAGAATAGAAATCCCTCAGCATCCAGCAAGCGTACCGTCCTCGCCTATCAACGCTTCCAGCTCATCACCAGCCCTATGGTTCGCGGCCGCAATGTATAGGCGTAAAGCAGCGATGAGCCGCTGACATCGGAGTCCAGGTGCAGCACCGGCGTGGAATTCAGTGCGTTGTCGAGCGACAACCTGATATCCAGCGCGCCACGCTGGACGCCAAGCCGTAGATTCAGCCGGTTGGTTGCCGGGTCAGCGCGAATTACCGGCGCGTAGCCGACAGCATTGGGGTCGCTATCGGTGAACGGGCCCGGATTGTGGCTGGCAACCAAATCGTTGGCGGCCGCATAGGCACTTATATCGGCGGTCAGCGGCTGTCGATATTGCGCGAAAATTGTACCCGTCCAGGGCGAAGGCACCGATGGCGCAGCGCCCACCGCGGTATCGCGCTCGACGATCACCTGGCCGCCTTCCGTGAACACCGTCCTGCTGTAGTGGGCATCGGTTCGCCCCAGCGTCAGGCCCAGTCGCAGCCGCGGAGTTGGCAGCGCTTCGACTGCCAGGTCGAATCCGGTGCTGGTCGCGGCCCCCGCGTTAGTTGTGTAGGCATTGCCGCAGTCATCGTTCACATGCTCCTGGATGCTGTCCCACCGGATGTAGTACACGCTGCTGGATAATTGCAGATGCCGCTCGAACAGCATTTGCTTGGCACCCATCTCGTAATTCCAGAGGGCGTCCGAGCTGTACGCTGGCGGCACCGAGTTCCCCCCGCACAATGCAGGCTCATTGGTGCCGCCGCCCCTGGCGCCCTTGGAGAGCGCGGCGTAGAAGACATTGTCTTCACTCACACGATAGGACACATCAAAGCGTGGGCTGGCTGGCAGCGGCACGAAACTTCCGATGGTATGCGAGTACGGCGTGACGCCAATATTGGCGAAGCCGCCCTGCAGGGAAGTCGAATCGCCCCTGGTCCAGCCGTTACGGGTGCCGACTCCGATACGCCAGCGCGGCGTCAGCGCGAAATTAACCTGCGCGAAGCCCGAGACTTCCAACCCGTAGAAGAACGAAGTGTTGTAAACGCCCGGATTTCCCGGAGCCGTAATGGCGAAAGTGTCGGTCTGCTCGTTGAGATGTGTGCGCCAGAGGAACAACCCGACGAGCCAACTCAGGCGCGCATCCTGTGCCGCAGAGGCGATTCTCAATTCCTGTGAAAACGCGCTCTGCCGCTGCGCCAATATGTCAGGGACCGCCTGTTGGTAGGAGATGGGATAGGCCGGACCGAGTGGATTGCCACAGGTCCCGAAATAGGTGGCGCAGGCAGTATTGGTGTAGTCCGTCTCCGCCGAGGCGCTGCGATTGAAGTAAGCGCTGATCGCCGTCAATTCGACCGGTCCCAGGCGCTGCTGGAGTTTGATCGAAGTCAGCGCAAACGTATCCCGCAGGGGCTGGCGCAATAATCTGCCAGTGCGGAATATCCCATCACCAGGGGTGGACAGGTACGTATAAAATGTCGGGGCGTCGTGCAAATCACTCGATTGGTATGTCACCAAGGGCGTGATCCGCAACGAGTCACCCAACTCGAATGTGATTCCGGCACGCAGCACCTTCTGCGTCGATCGATTGGCATTCGGATCGATGGTCTGGTTGTTGAATGGATCCACCCGGTCGATATATCCACCCTCACTGCGATACCAGGCGCTGACCCGGCCACCCACGATCCCGGGCACGAGCGGGCCGCCGATGGCGGCACCGGTCTCGAATGTTGGACCGCCAGCCTGCGTGTCATCGGCCTCGAGGTGATAAAACTGACTGACCTGGGTGGTGCTGGCCTCGTTACTGATAAAACGTATCGCGCCATTGAGGGCACTCGAGCCGAATAGTGTGCCTTGCGGACCGCGTAACACTTCCACACGGTCAAGATCGAATGTGAAGGGAAGCGCGTTGCGGAAGGTGCTGAAAGTCGACTGTATCGGCACATCATCTATGTAGATTCCAATCGTCGGCGATCCCTGGATATCACTGATGCCCCTGATGGAGATGTTGCTGAGCAGCCCAGGCCCGAAACCGGAATTGAAGTCGAACTGCAGACCGGGCGTTTGAGCCGCGATATCGCTGAATGTCCTGATGCCCTTGGAATCAATGTCGTCGCCGGAGAGCACCGCGACGCTGATTGGCACCATGCTCAGCGGCTCCGCTCGCTTGGTGGCGGTCACCACCATTTCCGTGAGCACTTCATCCGACGGTCCCTGACCAGGCGTTTTCGCAGCCGCCGGCGCAGACGCGAGAATTGTGACGGTTTGATCGTTCAGGATTTCATACCGCAGTCCGGTTCCGGCGAGCATGCGATCCAGTGCAGCCGACAACGGCAGTCCGGCGGGAGCGCGCCCCGATCGGCGGCCATCGGCCAATCTGGACACATAGATGAGATGCAGTCCGGTCTGGCGCACGAAGGCATCGAGCGCCTGGGGTAATGCCTGTGCCGGTATTGCATGCCCCAGCACGGCGTTGCCCATTGAGGGCGGCGCATCAGCGCCCGCGCCGTCTCCCGCCCAGCCGTGGTGGGACAGCAGCGCCAGGCCAACGAGGATGCCGGCCAAAGGCCGCCATCGCCCTTCCATAGACTCCTCCCTTAGCGCTTGTACTCTAGCGCATGCCAATGCCGGGAAACTCTTATCCTCGGCAGCGGTCTTAGGTGTCTAAGTGCCCGTATCTGCTGGGGAATTGAAGATCAAGAAAAACAGATCGCGCTGTCAAGAAACGTCAAGTCGTCAACCCAATCGCTCCCAGGGCGCTATTGTGCGGTTCACCGCCGAATTGACGGGCTTTGTCATGCGCCATGTATTTTCATTGCCGGTCATCGGCCTTGCTGCTGTGCTCTCGGGCTGCGGCGGCAGCAACGCTACCGATGTATTCATCCCCACGTACCACGCCACTGCGCCGACCTATTCGATAGGCGGCACCATCGCTGGGCTTTCCGGAACCGTTGTCCTGCAGGACAACGGTGGCGACAACATCTCCCTGTCGACCAATGGACCCTTTTCCTTTGGCGTCACCTTGCAACCTAACTCTGCCTACAGCGTCACCATCGCCACGCAACCGGCCAACCAGACCTGCTCGGTCAGAAATGGGAGCGGTACCGCCGCGGCCGCGGTCACCAATGTCGCTGTAGTGTGCAGCCTGACCCCGGGCACCACGGATGTCTGGACCTGGGTTGACGGGGCCGACTACGTCAATGCCCCCGGCGTCTACGGCACCAAGGGCACTGCGGCGGCGACCAATACGCCCGGCGCTCGCCGGCAGCCGGTCTCATGGACAGACGCGGCCGGCAATTTCTGGCTCTTCGGCGGCGACAGTGCGGGCAATGTGGCCATGCTCAATGATCTCTGGGAGTACAGCCCCACCGCGGCGCAGTGGGTATGGCAAAGCGGCTCTGCCAC
Source organism: uncultured Gammaproteobacteria bacterium (assembly GCA_963819195.1). Taxonomy (GTDB): domain Bacteria; phylum Pseudomonadota; class Gammaproteobacteria; order Steroidobacterales; family Steroidobacteraceae; genus FEN-1191. The sequence goes on along the minus strand of CAWFVL010000001.1, from coordinate 334,121 downwards.
CACCGGAGCTGCCGCCTCATACGGCACGCCAGGCGTGCCGGCCGCCGCCAATAATCCCGGTGCGCGCGAGGGCTCGGCGAGCTGGACGGATGCTGCGGGCAATCTCTGGCTGTTCGGCGGCGACAATCTTGCTGCCCAGAATTGGCAGGAATTCAATGACCTCTGGAGCTATAACCCGACCACCGGGTTGTGGACCTGGGTGGGCGGCTCGAACACGGCGGCCAATCCAGGCAGTTACGGCACACCGGCTGTCCCCGCCGCGGGGAACCTGCCGCCGGCGCGCACCGATGCGATCACCTGGGTCGACAGTGCCGGGGTGTTCTGGCTGTTCGGCGGGGCGCAGCTCAAGTCCGATGGCAGCTATCTGGCTGTCTTCAACGACCTCTGGAGCTACAACCCGACCACTGGATTGTGGACCTGGATGGGTGGCGCGAATACGCCCAATGCGGCGGGCGTCTACGGCACGCAAGGGACCGCGGCTGCCAGTAACGTGCCTGGTGCCCGCATGGGCGGCAGTGTCTGGCTGGATGGCAACGGCAATGTCTGGCTGTTCGGCGGATTGGGTCTGGGCAGCAGCGGCCTGACCCAGGAGTACAGCGACCTGTGGGAGTACAGCCCTGTCAGCGGCCAGTGGACGTGGATTGGCGGTTCCGCTGGGGCGAATGCGGCCGGTGTGTATGGCACGCAGCATGCGGGCGCGGCGGGCAATAATCCGGGCGCGCGATCTTCGGCCGTATCGTGGAAAGACCTCTCCGGAAACTTCTGGCTGTTCGGTGGTTACGGGTACGGCCAGGCTGGCACTGCCGGCGATCTGAACGATCTGTGGGAGTACAACCTGGGCGCCGGAGTATGGACGTGGATCGGCGGCTCCTCATCGATCGCTGCAGCTGCGAACTACGGGATACAGGGCGCACCCTCCAGCAGTAACGTTCCCGGCGCGCGCGAACAGGCGGCCGGCTGGTCCGACAGCAGCGGCAAATTCTGGCTGTTCGGCGGCTTCGGCTCCGATTCTTCCGGCGTGGAGGACGACCTGAATGACCTATGGAGCTTTACGCAGAGCCCCTGAGGCCCGCCACCGCACCGCGGGTCTCGCAACGAGAGAAATGTCATGAACGGTAGATCGAGCAAGCCCGTAATCACATTGGGCGCTGCGCTCCGGAGTGTCTGTCTGACGACAGCCGCGGTGGCACTGGCAGCCTGTGGTGGTGGTGGCAGCAAATCCGCGGCCAGCTCGAGTTTTACCATTGGCGGTACTATCAGCGGGCTGACCACGGGAAGCGTCGTGCTGGCCAATGGCAGCGCCACCGTGACCGTTGCGGCGGGCGCTACCAGCTGGACTTTGCCCGGCACCTTTGACTCGGGCACCGCCTACTCGGTGGTCGTAGAGACTCAACCCGCCGGAGTGTTGTGCGAAGTCAGTGGCGGTAGTGGGGCGACGCTTCCCGGCGACTTGACCGATGTGGCTGTGGACTGCAGCAATTATGGTCAGTGGATCTGGGAAGCGGGCTTGAATACGGTCAATGCCGCCGGGATTTACGGCACGCCGAACACCCCGTCGGCCAGCAATGCACCGGGCGCGCGCTATGCGGCGAGTTCGTGGACCGATTCCGGCGGCAACCTGTGGCTGTTCGGCGGCGCTGGCTATGACCTGGCTGGCGATGCGGGAAATCTGAACGATCTGTGGCGCTACAGTCCGGGCACCAGCGCATGGACCTGGGTCTCTGGCGGCAACGCGGCCAATGCGGCCGGGGTCTATGGCGCGCAAGGTACCGCTACGGCCGGCAATGTGCCGGGCGCGCGCTATGCGGCGAGTTCATGGATCGACGCCAGCGGCAACCTCTGGCTGTTCGGCGGAGTTGGTGATGACTCAACCGGCGCTGCAGGAGATCTGAATGATCTTTGGCGCTTCAGTCCGAGCACCAACGAGTGGACCTGGATCAGTGGCGGCAACACGGACAATGCCGCGGGGGTCTACGGCGTGCAAGGCACCGCCGCGGCCGGCAATGTGCCGGGCGCGCGCTATGCGGCGAGTTCGTGGATCGACGCCAGCGGCAACCTTTGGCTGTTCGGCGGCTATGGTTATGCCGCCGCCGGTACCGTCGGCAAGCTCAATGACCTGTGGCAATACAATCCGACCACCAACGAGTGGACCTGGATCAGCGGCGGCAACGCAGATAATGCCGTTGGGGTCTACGGCACGCTGGACGCCGCCGCGGCCAGCAACGTGCCGGGAGCACGGCAGGCGGCGAATTCATGGATCGACGCGACCGGCAGCCTGTGGCTGTTCGGAGGTTATGGCGACGACTCTGCCGGCACCGTGGGGTACCTCAACGACCTGTGGCAATACAGTCCGGCCACCAACGAGTGGACCTGGGTCAGCGGCGGGGACGTAGCCGATGCCAAAGGGATCTACGGGACCCAGGGCGTTGTCTCGGCAGGCGATGTGCCCGGAGGACGCCAGGCGGCGAATTCCTGGATCGACTCCTCCGGTAACTTCTGGCTGTTCGGAGGTTATGGCGAGGACTCAACCGGCAGCGTGGGCGCTCTCAACGACCTGTGGCAATACAAACCCGGCACCAAAGAGTGGGCCTCCGTCAGCGGCGGAAACATCGCCAATGCCAGTGGGACCTACGGCACCCAGGCCATCGGCTCGGCTGGCGACGGACCCGGAGGACGCCAGGCAGCGAGTTCGTGGATCGACACTTCCGGCGACCTGTGGCTGTTCGGCGGGGCGGGCTATGGCTCGACCGGCAACGGTTATCTCAACGATTTGTGGCGGTTTGTACGGCCGCAATGAAGACAAGAATGCATTCACGAACAAACCGCGTGCTGATCAGTCTGGTCGCGGCAGTGGCGTTGGCGCTCACGGGTTGCGGTGGCGGCAACACGACCACGACTAACATCACCACCACCAACTACACGCTGGGCGGCACGATCAGCGGCCTGACTGCCGGCAGCGTCGTGCTGGCCAACGGTAGCGCCACCGTGACCGTGTCGGCAGGCGCGACCGGCTGGACTTTCGGGAGCTCATTTGCTGCAGGCAGCAGCTACGCGGTGACGGTGAAGACCCAACCTGCCGGAGAGCTTTGCGAAGTCAGTGACGGCACCGGCATGAACACCGGTGATGTGGGCAATGTGATCGTGGTGTGCGGATTCGGGGAGTGGGTCTGGGCAGCAGGCGCTAATACAGCCAACGCCAGCGGCGTCTACGGCACGCTGGGCACCGCGGCGGCCGACAATGTGCCGGGGGCGCGCTCTTCCGCCAGTTCCTGGACCGACTCGTCCGGCAATTTCTGGCTGTTCGGCGGAGTCGGGCACGATTCAAGCGGCGCTGCAGGCGATCTGAACGATCTGTGGCGATACAGTCCCAGCACCAAAGAGTGGACCTGGATCAGCGGCGGCAATGTGGTCAATGCCACCGGCGTCTACGGCACACCCGAAGCAGCTGCGCCGGGCAACGTGCCGGGCGCGCGCTATTCGGCGAGCTCCTGGGTGGATTCCTCCGGCAACCTGTGGCTGTTCGGCGGAGTCGGCTATGACGCCGCCGGGGTTGTCGGCAATCTGAATGATCTGTGGCGCTTCAGTCCGACCACCAGCGAGTGGACCTGGATCAGCGGTGGTAACGCAGATAATGCCGCCGGTGTGTACGGGACGCGAGGCACCGCCGCGGTCGGCAACACGCCCGGCGCGCGCTATTCGGCAAGTTCCTGGATCGATTCCTCCGGCAACCTGTGGTTGTTCGGCGGAGTTGGCGCTGACTTGAGCGGCGCGGTCGGGAGTCTGAACGATCTGTGGCGCTTCAGTCCGACTACCAGCGAGTGGACCTGGATCAATGGCGGCAGTGGAGACAATGCGGCCGGCATCTATGGCACGCAAACCACCGCCGCGGCCACGAATATGCCGGGAGCGCGCTACTCGGCCACTTCATGGCTCGACTCGTCCGGTAACCTCTGGCTGTTCGGCGGCTATGGCTACGATTCCACCGGCAGTGTGGGCAGGCTCAACGACCTGTGGCAATACACTCCGAGCAGCGGACAGTGGACCTGGGTCCTGGGCGAAAGCGTGGCCAATGCCAGCGCGGTTTACGGCACGCTGGGAACTGCCGCGACCACTATCGTGCCAGGGGCGCGACAGGCAGCGAGCTCCTGGGTGGACTCTTCCGGTAACCTGTGGCTTTACGGCGGAGTCGGGTATGACTCAAGCGGCGGCGTCGGTAATCTGAACGATCTGTGGCATTACAGTCCGAGCGCCAACGAGTGGACCTGGGTCAGCGGCGGCAGCGGCGACAATGTCACAGGGATCTACGACACGCTGGGCACGGCCTCGGTAGACAGCGTGCCGGGAGGGCGCAACTCGGCCAGCTCCTGGATCGATTCCTCCGGCAACCTGTGGCTGTTCGGCGGAGTTGGCTACGATTCAACCGGGAACCTGGGCTACCTCAACGATCTGTGGCAATACACTCCGAGCACGACCAGTTGATCGCGCCCTGGATTACCACAAGGAAACGCGCTCATCCGGCGGCAGGTAGTACGCATCGCCTGGTTTCACCTGGGGAAAAGCGGCGTACCAGCCGGAGTCGTTGCGCACCACACCGTTGACGCGAAAGGCGGACGGGCTGTGCGGATTCGATAGCACGATGCGACGCGTCAGCCCGTCGGTCCAGACCTCCCGCCAGCTCTGTCCGTAGGCGATGTAGAAGCGCTGATCGCCAGTGAATCCGTCCAGTACCGGCGCGGGTTTCCCATCGAGCGAGATGTGATAGGCCTTGGACGCGATCACGAGGCCCGCCAGATCCGCGATATTCTCGCCGAGCGTCAGCTTGCCGTTGATGTGCAGGTCGGGCAGCGGCTGATACTGGTCGTACTGCTTGGCCAGCGACGCCGTACGCGCATCAAAGTTCTGGCGGTCCTCATCGGTCCACCAGTTGTTGAGCCGACCGGTGGCATCGTACTTGCTTCCCTGATCATCGAAGCCGTGGCTGATCTCGTGACCGATGATGGCACCGATCTCGCCATAATTGACCGCATCGTCGGCGTTCGGATCGAAGTAGGGCGGCTGCAGAATGCCAGCGGGGAACACGATCTCGTTCAGGGTGGGGTTGTAGTAGGCATTGATGGTCGGCGGACTCATGCCCCATTCGCCGCGATCGACGGGCTTATCGATACGTCGCAACTCGCGGTTCCACTCGAAGACCCTGGCGTTGATCGCGTCCTGAAGCAGCTTGCCCGGTGCAATCGAGAGCGCGGAATAATCGCGCCACTTGTCGGGATATCCGACCTTTGGAGTAAAGCGCCCGATTTTCTCCAGCGCCTTGAGCCGCGTTGCCGAGGTCATCCAGGGGAGTGACTCGATGTCGACCTGGTAAGCCTTGAGCAGGTTGGCGACCAATTGCTGGATCTTGGCCTTGGCCAGGGGCGGAAAGTACTCGGCGACGTATAGTTTCCCGAGCGCCTCGCCCATCTGATCGTCGAGAAAACGGATGCCGCGCAGATCGCGCGGCAGCTGCGACTGCTGACCGCCAATCGTGGTGCCGTAGAAGGCGAAGTCGGCATCGTCAATGGCTTTGGGCAGGAAGGCAGCGTAGGCGTGCAGATAGCGCACACTGAGGTAATCGCGCCACGCAGCAACGGGAGTCGCGGCAAAAATGTCGGCGAGCTTTGGAAACGCTGATTTCTCGCGAACCACCACGACGCGTTCACCCTTCGCCGAGTGCGTGGACAAGCCCGCGGCGGCGAAGTACTGGCGCCAGGGAAACTGCGGTGCAAAGCTCTCGAGCTCAGTGAGTGTCATCGGGTTGTAGATCTTTTCGGCTTCGCGCCGGTCGGCAGCGGGCCAATGAACATGCGCGATCTTCTCTTCCAGCGCGTAGACCGCAGCGGCACGCGCAGGGTCATGAATGCCCGCGAAAGCCAGCATGTCGGTGAGGTACTTTTTATAGGCCTCCTGGATCGAGGCGCTGCTCTTGTCATCGCGCAGGTAGTAGTCGCGATCGGGCATGCCGAGGCCGAACTGCGCCAAGTCGACGATATAGGAATCGGGATCCTTCTTGTCGATGGTGATGTTGATCCTGAATGGCCCACCCACCTGCGTCGCGGGCGCGCCGAAGAAAGCGGCCACATCACGGTAGGTGCGCAGGGCCGCGATACGATCGAGATCCTTGCGCACCGGACTCAAGCCCGCGGCCTCGATCGCCTGGGTGTTTTCAAAGGCCTTGTACAGGTCGCGGAGCTTGCGCTCCTCGGCGGTCAGTGCCGCCTCGGGCTTCGCCGTCAGCGTTGCGACGATACCTATTAGCTGCGCCTCCTTCTGCTTACTCAGCTCCAGATTGACGCCGGCGAACTGCCGATCGGGTGGAATGACTGAAGTCTTGAGCCAGCCGCCATTGCTGTAACGGAAGAAGTCGTTCCCCGGCGCTACGCCCGGGTCCATGTCAGCGAGCGTGACACCCCAGGGTTCGAATACAGCGTGGGTGGCCGCGGCGGTGGCATAGGCAAACGTCACCAGGCTCGCGCAGAGCGCGAATGCGCGCAGGTATTTCATGTGTAAAACTCGATGCTGCTGAAGGGTCAAGCCAGTCCAGCGAGAATCGCATCATAGCGCGGTCACCTACACCCGCATCATTGATGCTGACCGGAACGTCATAATCGACTGATAGTGCGGCCGACGACCGCCTGTTTAGCCTCAACGACAGATTGCCCCGCGGAGACACGCAATGAAAGAAATCACCAGCGATGCACCTGGAGTCCCTAAGATCGTCGATCGAAGCACCTTCCAGGCGGAGCTGGAGGCGCTGAGGGTGCGGGAGAAGGCTCACACCCGGGAAGGCGATGCCATTGCAGCCGCGCGGCGACGACTGCCCATGGTCGAAGTCGATGGCGCGATGCCGCTTGTTGGCGAACACGGATCGGTCACGCTGCTGGACGCATTCGAGGGGCGCCGCATGCTCATTGCCTATTACTTCATGTGGCACAGCGGTCGTCCCGCGGCCGAGCAGTGCGAGGGATGCACCTGGGTCACCTCGCAGGTGCGCGAGCTGTCCTATATTCAATCCCGCGAGGTCACCTACGCGGTGCTCTGCCAGGGGCCGTACCCTGAGAGCGCACGGTACCGCCGCTTCATGGGCTGGGAGATGCCCTGGTACTCGGCGCTGGGCTCGCTCGAGACGCTACTGGCCGGACGGCGGGTGGGCCTGTTTCATCTGGTTTGCTATCTGCGGCAGGGATCCAGTGTCTTCGAGACCTACTGGACCACGGGACGCGGCTGTGAGGCGATGGACTACAGCTACGAGTTGCTCGACCTGACCGTCTATGGGCGGCAGGAGACCTGGGAGGATTCACCGCCGGGCTGGCTGAAACGCACTCAAGGCAAGCAGAACATGCGCACGAACGGCCGTCCCACGGCGCAGTGGTCTCGCCTCGAGGCCGGTCATTCGGATGAACTGAAATCGAACCGGGGAGAGTGAAGGTCAGCTCTCCCCGCGCCGATCAGGGTTGCGTCCGATTGGCTTCCGCTGCCTTGGCCTTTGCCTTGGCAACATCGTAGTTAGCATCGGCCTGGTCTTTACACACCTTCTGTGCATCGCCCGAGGCTGCTTTGCATCGCTCGAGGGCGACATCGTGCGAACCTTCCGCCTGCTTCATCGCAACGTCGTAGGCGCCCTTGGCTTCGGTGTTGTTGAGTGCGACCGACTTGTCATCAACCTGGGCCTGCATCTTCGCATTGTCCTGCGAGGCATCTTTCTGTGCTTCGGCGACATTGTTCGAGGCCTTCTGCGCGGCCGCGGCCGTATCGTTGGCTACCGCTTCGGGCGGCTTGGCGTTATTGCACCCGCCCAGGCACAGCAAGGCGACAAAGCCCGCCGCACTTAGATTTGCATATTTCATGACGTTTCCTTGTGAATCCCTACAGTGATTGGAATTTTTCTGGCGCAGCCAAACGCTGCGCTGTCCATGCCAACGATATAGAGATTCAGGCAGCCGCTCGCACAGCCCACGGCGCCAGTGGGCGTAGGAATTGGACTATTTGGCCTGCAGCTTCTCGATTGCGGCAGCAATGCCGGCCGGATCCATGCCCTGATAGCCCATCTGCTGCCACAGCCCGCCACAGCCTTCGAGGTGCGTGCCGAGATGGTTGTACCTGCCCTTGAAACCGTAATCGAGCAGATAGCCGCCGAAGCGGCTGCCGAGCCCCGTCTTGAAGTTCCAGCCCTCGACCACCAGCACCCACGGCGCCTTGGCGAGGGTGCGCATCGTCGACTCATCCACGACATTGAGCGTCGCCTTGTTGACGAGCCCCACCTCGATACCCTTTTCCTTCAGACCGATCACGGCATCGAGTGCGCGATACACGGCCTCACCGACTGCCACCACATAGCCGCCGCCATCCTTGGGTTTGCGCAGTACATCGTCCTTGCCCGGCTCGAAGGCCTTGCCCTGGTAGAACGGTTTGCCGTCCTCACCGAGGATGTCGGGTACCGGTGAGCGCGTGGTGAACAGGAAGCGCAGTCCCGGATCGTTGAAAATGCGTTTCACGCAGGCCGCGAACTGGTGCTGGTCGACCGGGAAGTACAGGCGCGTGGTGTCCTCGCCATGTCCCGGTTTCACACCGCCGTCCGCGAACATGCTGTTGATGCCGAAATGACAGGTGTTGTCCGCCATATCATCGACACCGCTGTGGCTGAAGTGCGCCAGCACGTTGGAGAAATTCAGGCGCGCCATGGTGATTTCACTGATGCACATCTCGAGGAAGGCGCTGAATGTGGCGTAGATCCCCTGCTTGCCAGGCGATGAACCGAAGCCAGCCGCCGCGGAGAAATTGCCGCGCTCCATGATGCCGCCGCGCACGAACACCTGAGGGTACTTCTTGCGGATATGGTGCAGGCCGCAGGAACCTTCCAGGTCGTTGTCGAACACGCGCACGGTCGCCATCCGCTTGGCTTCGTCCATGCCGTCGAGCATTTCGTTGATCAGCTTGCCGAAGTCGTCGCGATTTTTGCCGACCCCAGAGGAGCCGCGATAGGTCAATGGGCTCTTGTCGGGCTTGGCCGCCTTCAGCATCGCGATTGCCTGATCGTAGCCGCCGCGCTTCTCGAGGTAGGCGATGGCCACTTCAGCCTTCAGCACTTCGTGAGCATGCGGGCTGCCCTCGGCGCCGACGATGCCGGGCGCCATCGGCCGCTTGATCACCAGCCCATGCGGCAGCGGATTGTTGAACACGCGGCACAGATCGATGTAGAGCGCATCGAGGTCCTCGCCCATGGTGGTTTCGGTCGTCAGGCCATAGCCGGACAGGGTGCGGGTCAGGTCGTAGCCCACCATGTATTCCTGCGGATGGCCGGCGATGGTGACGTTGTTGTCATCGACGAGCAGCTTGATGTTGAGTTGCTTACCGACCGAAAGACGCGCCGCCTCGGCGTTGTCGCCCTCCATCTGGCTGCCGTCGGAGCCGAGCAGAACCACCGACTTGCCGGGATTGGCCATGGCCACGCCGTTGCAGAACGCCCAGGTGTGTCCGAGCCGCCCGGAGCTGAACTCGACGCCAGGCGTGAGCATCTTCTCGGGATGCCCCGGCAAGCCGCTCTGGAATTCGCGATAGTGCAGCAGGCGCTCTGCCGGCATGGCGCCGTTGAGGACGCTGAGCAGGTACTGCGTGGCCACGCGATGCCCGGCTTCATCGTAGAACACCGGCACGATGGGCGCGCCCTGCGCGATGAAGGCACGAATGATCATGACTTCGGGCACGGTGTCGTACGCGCCGCCCGTGTGTCCCGACAGTCCCTTGGCGCCGGCCAGGGCGGTGAAAAATACGATGGCGTCGCGGCACAACTGGATGTTGTCACGCAGCGTGGCCTTATCCGGGTCGGAGAGCGCTGTAACCGCCGGGTCGAGCTTCAGCGGCTTGAGTTTGCCGAGATCGATGGGAAAAGATTCGGTCGCCATGGTCTGTTCATCTCAAGCGGGAAGGGGTCACAAAGTCTACACCGGCCCGCGGCCACGGGCTCCTTCTCGTTCGATTCGCGGCGCCTCGGGTCGTGCCTGTGCCCGATTTCAGTCCTGGTGCGGATCGCCGTGGAACAGAAACGGCAGCACGTGAATCTGCTCGAGTCTCACGGCTTCCAGCTGATTGGGATCGAGCCCCAGGGCCTTGATGATCGTGGCCGCCACCTGCTGATTGGTGACTGCACTCTTGATGACTGCGGGTTCTATGCCGTCGAGTGCCACCAGTAACGCGGTGTGCACGTCATCCTCGTTAAAGCCGCCGTGTTCGGACAGCTTGCTGCCACCGGTAAAGATTACGCCAGTGTTGACCTTGAGAACGATGTCCGGAGTGCGCGGATCCGCGCCCGGGCTGTTGAACTTGTCCCGCAGTGACTGGCCGGCGAAAATCTCCTGGATGCCCAGGGCCTGCTGGTTCGACGGCATGCTCAACGTGGCCACTACGCCCGGCATCAGCTCCGGATCGGTGAGCCAGATCAGTGAGCCGTCGTCCGAGATGTCGAAGGCATCGGCGCTGCCAATAGTCTTGGTCGGCTGGCCGCCGCCGATGCCCTGGCGCTTGCTGACATCAATCGGCGATTGTCCGTGCTTGGCGCCGATGATGATCAGGGTCGATTCGAACAGGCGCTGCGCCTTGAGTTCCGACACGAAGCGCCCGATCGAGGTATCCACAAAGTCGAGTTGCCCGACCAGGGCCTGGCCGGGTGTGCCAAGCACGTCGGTATAGCCGCCGGCGAGCCCGGTGACCGGATCGATGGCCAGCTTCTCGCCGACGCTGAACGACTGGAAATTGGTCCCGAACAGGGTCGGCACGCCAACCTTCGCGGAGCGGTCGTGGTTATAGCCGTCGATCTGGTTGAGCACCGCCTGCACGTGCAGCTGGTCGTAGCACTGGATGTCGGCAAAGCTGTTGGTCCAGCCATCATCGGGCGCAGTGTCCGGAAACGGCACCGTGCCGCAGCCCGCGAATTGCGGCAACGGCACCGGAATGGAATTGATCTCGGGACCGTAGAAATCATCCACGCCCTTGCCGCTGGGGCCATTGGTCCATTCATACGAGGGATGCTTATCGGTCCAGGCGGTGCGGCCGCCCGCGGCCTTTACCACTTCGAATATGGTGTTCACGCGCAGGTACTGGTGCGGCAGCAGTGTCTTGCAGCCGTTTTTGGGATCGCGCACCAGGAATTTCTGGTTCAGACCGCCGCCGCCGTCGAGCCGGGTGAGGTCGATGTCCACGGCCTCGTCCCAGGCCACATTCGTACCCACGGTCCCCGGGCAGTTGCCGCCCGGATTGCCCAAGCCGTCGGTCTGCATCGGCGGCGAGAGCGCGCGATTGTAAGTGTCGTCATACCAGAGGCCGGTGGTCACGGGAGAGCCGCCGGTTACCAGCGCCGCGAGCCCTGGAAAGGAGTCCGAAGGACTGGATGTCGCCGCGTTGGTGTAGGTCAAACCGTGGCGGCCCAGCTGCGCGAGATTGGAATCCGGGTGCGAGGTGACGTAGTTCGCCAGGTCCAGCGCATGCAGCCCATCGACACTGATCAGCAGAACATGTTCGATCGGATGGCCGGAAGCCAGTACTCCGTCGTTCGCGAGCGCTGAAAGCGACAGCGCCAGCGGCAGGCTTGCCAGCAGTGCAGCCATTCTTCTGTGCATTACTTTCTCCCGCAAAGTTATTTGGTCGGGAGACTAACGCCGCTTCGTGACAGTTCTGCGAAGGAATGCGCGTCGCCGCGCTACTTGTGCCGGTACTCCAGCTTCGGATACCAGTCGACGCCGCGGCCTTCGGGAATCAGATCCAGCATGGTCCACAGAGGATCCAGGTCCGGTGCGCCGCGCGGATCCTGGCCGGGATCGGACATCTCGCCGCTCATTTCGCCGCTGTAGAAATGCCGCAGGATGCCGTCACGGCGGATAAACACACTGAAGCCGGGGATATCGGCATCGGTTCGGGATACATAGGCGCGGGTGTAATCGCCGCTGGTATCGGCATAGAAGGGCAGATGACTGAAGCCGCGCTGTGCACGGTACTCCAGCAGCCGTTCGATCGGGGAACGTGCCGTGACCGCGATTGCCACGCGTTCTCGCAGATTGATGGCGACCCCATTCCAGGCACTTAGAAAGGATGTGCAGCTCGGGCACGGTGCTGCACGCTGCGCACCGTACATCATGCTATAGACCATCAGCGTGTCGTGATCACCGAACAGCTGCGAGAACCGGACCTGGCCGGTTACGGCGGCGAAGCTGAAGTCCAGCGGAACCGCACCGCCTGCGGGCAGCGCGCGCCGCTGCGCCGCGACCCTTTCGAGGTGGCGTCGGAGCTCGATCTCCTCGACCAGCAGGGCGTTGCGCGCAGCGCGATATGCCGGGGTCTCACCCGGCAGATGCGCCTGATTCTTCGCCGACCAGCTGCGGCGCTGGCACCAGCGGTGGTTTGTCTGACATGGGGCCTCCTGAAAGTAGCGCTGCTACCTCTCCATAAGTAACAGATCCTTGCTATTCGCTACTGCACTCCCTGGCTTTGGCTCTGCCGCAGAGGCTCCGGCGCATAGGTGTCCTAGAATGCACTTCCATGGGCGAGTTTCGCTCATCCCTTTCATGTAAGTTTGCGATTAGCCATGGATACGACAGGCATTTCCGGGTCCGCTGCCATCGAGGGGATTTCAGGATACAAGGTCTTGAGGCTGATCGAACGCGGCGGTATGGGTGCCGTCTACCTGGCCGAAGACCTGACATTGCAACGCAACGTCGCAATCAAGATCATCCATCCGGAGTTTACTGATGATCCGGAATACCAAAAGCGGTTTACGCGCGAGGCACTGACTGTCGCGGCATTCCAGCATCCCAACATCGTCACTGTGCACGCGAGTGGCTGGATTCAGGGCAAGCAGTACATCGTGATGGAGTGCGTCGCTGGCGGCAATCTGCACGAGTTGCTGGTTTCTCGACGGCCAACGGTGGCTGAGGCCGTCGAACTGACGGCACGACTGGCCGATGCCCTCTCCTATGCCCACGCGCGTGATGTCATTCACCGCGACTTCAAGCCCCGCAACGTGCTGTTGCGCGAAGACGGTACTCCGGTACTGTCGGATTTCGGGGTGGCGAAATCACAGGCCACACAGTCCTCCCAGACCGCCATTGGTCTGGTGATTGGCAATGTCCGCTACATGGCGCCGGAGCAGGCACTCGGAGAGGCCGTGAGCGATCGCATCGACATTTACAGTCTGGGTCTGGTGCTGTTCGAGATGGTCACGGGCGACTTACCCGTCACCCATCCTGTTAGGACCCGGCATGACCAGCGCGCCATTGCGCGGCTGGTCGGCAAAGAACTGGGGGAGTTCATTGCCCGCTGCCTGAGTGTCCAGCCCAGCGCGCGCCCTTCAGCCGCGGAATGCCGCGACTGGCTCGTGGCGTACGCGCGCAGATTGCGCGCTGGCGGTCTCTCGCTCCGAAAGTCGCTTGGCGCGGCGGCGGGCGTGCTGTTAGCAGCCGTGGTGGGTCTGTTTATCTGGCGTGGCGGACTGCTGCACCGTGCCAGTCCGCCGGGCGCCATCGCTGAGACCCATGACGCGCCCGCGACTGTCGCAGTGTCGGTTACCCGACTTCCACCTACGAGCAGAGTATTCGTCGATGCCAGGCCCCTGACTGGCGACTCCATCAAGGTTGCCGCGCGAAGCCATGAAATCGTCGCGGTCGCGGGTGGCTACTACGGCGAGGTCCGCCATGAAGAGTTCGCGAATGTTGGCCCTGAGTTGTCGATCAATTTTGCGCTTGAGCCGACGCGACTGCCCACCGCCGACGAATTGCAGCGCTTCCTCAAGCTGGCAGATGCCAGCGTGTTGACCGAGACTGACATGAGCGCGGTTAAAGAGCACACGCTAAGTACCGTGCTGCAGGCGAAACATCTGCGTCAGGCCGGTCTGAACTCCCAGTTTGACGCCCTCTCCCAGGACGTAGAGCGCTCAGCCGCTTCGGGTATGCCTACAGCCGCCTCGTATCGCCGCTGATTGGCAGCGTGCAGTCGGGCCACGTAAGTCGGTCTCAGGTGACGCAGCCGCTGATCAATGCCTCGGCGGCGGGTGACGCAATGGCGAGTCTGTTCCTGCGGTTGCCTATCGCGAATCAATTCGCCGATAAGCCGCTGTCACCGTCGGATCCGCTGTATTCGGAGCTACTGCCAACACCTGGGCTGCTATCAGCTAAGGCTGCAGCGATGTCGCCAACGAGTATTGGCGCCACGACCGCTGCAACAACTAAGGCGGACTCGAATTTACGACAGTGTCTTGCAGTGACGCATCTACTTGAGCAGTACCTGCAGCCGACGATTGCGCGGTACGCTTCCTGATCATGCCCTGGTCTAAGGTTCCGACGATCCGCGTCCGATGATATCGATACCCGTGCAGCGAGGTTGCAACAGAATGACAGCCTGGCCATTGCCTCAGCGCGTCTTTTTGCAGCACCACATTATTGGTTCCACCCCTCAGTGTCCGCGTGCCGACGAAAGTAAAGTGCTGTTGAGCGTAAGCCGGTTCGCCAGCGCCTCGCCAGCACAGCGATATTTGCTGCGTCCGATCACGACCATCGTCGTGCCGAGCTCGAAATTGATCGGACTACCGATGCCACGTTACTGGTGGGAAACGTTGCGGTACCGGTCGGTGCCCGATGTACGGATTTGACCATGCTACGCCAGCGCTTATACATTGAGTCCCATAAGCCGCGCACGATCTGATCCTTGTTGGATTGTTGATGCGCTGCTCAATCCTGCCGCCAGCGTGACGATGTCCGAGTTGTCCGGATCAGTGCCTTGCGTCCGTGATGAGGGATAGGCATTTTGCGATCGCCGTCCAGATTGAGCAGGCGGCGTACTGATACAGTGTGCGGCACGCTCCAGATCGGTGGAGCACGTTCGTGAGCGACACAAACGCATCAACCGCACGCACGTGTCGGCCCGACTCAAAGATCGAGGTGCGCCTCACCGAGGCCTCAAAGCCGCCATAATTCGACAGGTTTCGACGCGCTCTGTGCCAGTTCGCCGCCTCATTGAATTCCGAGTCGTTCTGTTAGGCCAGTATCCGCCAGCGCCTCACAGTCCGTCGCTGCGCGCCGTCCCGATCAGTATATCAGTGCCGATGCCAGTACGCTCTCATTGTCGTGTGCTCCCGTCGTAGCGCTGCACTTGAATGTTATCGCTTTCCCCTGCGCGCCGATGCATCGACTGGTTCCTTAAAGCGCCGCAACCACTTGCGCGTGTATCCCATGTCCTGCCAATCGCCATGTTGCTGCGCGTGAAACCCGACGATCTGGTATGCCAAACGCGACGTCTGCTTGCAGGTGCGACCACTTGAGTCGCGTAGTAAAGCCGAAAGACGAGAGGTGTCAGTCGTTGCCCGACATCGTGCCGTCGCCCAGTCCAAGAACGTGCCCAAAGTGAAGCCGACGTATACCTCGTGGGCTGGCAAGCCAGCCAGCGCAAATCCAAGTTCAAATTGTTGACGTTGGCGCCAGCAACTCGTTCTCGCGAAATCCGCGAACCGAATTGATGCCGCCGATTTCGAGAGTGTGAAGATCGGAAATGCGCGCGCCGTACGCTGCAGCGTGCGCGAGACTCGAGCTCGAAGTGCGACCCGAATTTCCCACAGTTATGATCTGACCGGTCCAGAGAAAATACTGCTGCTAGCAGCGCGTACGACACCGTCCCGAAGATAACGAGCAGATAAGCATGCAACAGCGTCAGCCGTACACCCCAGTACTGCTGCTGCGATCGTAGCTGTAATCGGGATCAGCGCTCCGTTATCGACTTGATGACGCCATTGCTCGCGCCCGCAGGAAAGAGAACGCGTGCCATCCAGAACCGTCGCGTTCTCTTCGTGTGCCACGCTGGCCCCCAGCTGAACTGCTGACTCAGCGAACTCCATAGCGCTGTGTCAGCTTAAGCTCCTGCCGCTACGTGCTGCGATATCCAGCGCCGCCAGCGCTCCTCGCTAACCACAGTTTCGCTCGCTGCACTGATACGCGAGCGCGTACCGAAGCGTTGAGTGGCATTTGCCAGCTGAAACTGTAACCGACGCCACCGTGAAGTTCAGCGCCCGTCAGATCCACATCGAACAGATCGCCAAACCCGTCAGTCCCTTACCTCACCGCTCAAATCATAGGCCTTCTCGCCGATCGATAGCGAGCGATAGTTGTTGAGCGCAAGCGCCAGCGAGTAAGGCGAGCGCGTTCGATCTCCACATCAAGTATCGCTTCGCCGAGTCCGACCCCGCTCTATCCGCGAGTTAACGCGCGCGAATAGTGGATCATCCAGCAGCGCTGAAATCGCTCGCGCAGCAGATTGATGTTGAGAGCCTCATCATCGCTACCGCGCAGCCGCTCGTGACGTACGCGACGCAGTCCCTTCTGACCGCGCACGCGCACCTGCTTGATCCGCCCTTCAATGGCCAGAAAACTCAGCACACCATCGTGATAAGGAATCTTCGGATCGGGACCACCCCGGAATTGATGTACCCACGTTGGTGTACTGATGCGTGAGCGCGTCGCGCAGTTCTTCGAGTTCCGCTGCGCTCAGATCGCGGCCGACATAAGGGGCCGCCGCAGCCTGCAATACGCTCTCCCGCAATGCTTTGTTACCACGGAATGCAACGCGCTCTACTCAACTGTGGCCGTCCGCGATGTGTCGGATTCCGTGCTTGGACCTACCGGGGCAATTGAAAGGCGATTGCGTCGTGGCTGCCGGATCTTGCTCAGCCGCCAGGCTCACGTTACCGCCAAGCACCAGCAGCGATGCAATACCGCACCGAACGCGCTGGCCGCCGCGCCCGCTCATCGGCATCCCAACGGCGATTCCGGATCGAGGTCTCGTCGGCCATTGCTGCCACTACCCGGTAGATGCCGCCAATCCGCCCCTCTCGCCATTCCTTGTCCGGACTGATCCACAGCGGATCGTAAGCCGTGGGTGCGACACCGCCGCGGCCGGCGAACGCGAGCGAGCTGCCACGTGTCTATCTACATAAATCGTGTCCCAGCAACACAGGGGCCGTGGCCGCCCCGTGAGCCCCAGTAGCGCATTGCCCAGGTCCAATGTAGGAGCGGTGACGCTGAGTGCCCCGTTGACGCCGTCGGGAGCCGCGGCCTGCACGACATTGAGCCCAATGGCGTTTGGATCGAAGGCCAGGGCATTGCCTCCCAGAGTAAAGGACTGATAACTCGGCACCAGCGCCTGAGCGTTGATCGTTACCGTACCGCCCGAAGCCTGCGGCGCCGAGGTGTCAGCCTGAATGGCACCGCTGTCGAGCGCTACACTGGCACGGTGACGCTGATGTCGCCACCGTTGCCATTGCTGGTCCCACACCGAAGTTGTGATGTTCGAGTGGCTGAGTATCAATGGGCCGGAACCATAGATCGTGATGGGTCCGCCATTGCCATCCTGCGAGGAGGTGGAGATGGTACTGGGTCCAGTCGCATTCCAGATCCGTAGCGGATGTCTATGGCGCTGGCCGCCACGTTGCCGGTCGACGCCGCCGTAATCAGGCCGCCGTTCATGCCGATCCGACCGGCCGTTATCGCTATTCGGGTGGGAGTGATCGATGCCGGATCGGTGACCAGGGCATCGTTGGAGATGTTAACGAGCCGTCAGCGAGGATATCGAGCGTGCCGACATCGATTGCAACGTTGCCGGGCTCACCGTCCGATCCTGCACGGGCGCCGCTGGAAATAATAGATCGATAGGAGCCGCCGCCCAGACTCAACGAGCCAGCGTCGACACTAACGTCGCCGGCGGGACTTGATCCGTAGGAGGTCGTCGAAATCTTGGAACCGTTGCGCAGAATGGCGGTGCCGGAGACATCCACCACAATCGAGCCGCCGCACCGCCGATCGTGGATCCGCCTTCGGGGAAGACTTCGCTGTCTATGGCCGTGCCGCTGCCGCCGGCGCCGCCGCCGTCGAGCAGCAACGAGCTGGCATGCACCTTGATGTTCCCGGACTTGCCGGCACCAAAGGATTCTGTGCTGATGCCGGTGAGAGCGGATCCCTGACCCTCGATGTCGAGCGCAGCCGCGTCAACGGCGATGTCGCCGGCGTTGCCAGCGGGTCCGTTTCATATCCACGAGAAGTAGCTGCCATCCTGCAGGGTGATATTGCCGCCGGCGTCCACCACGACCTGGCCGGCATTGCGCGACGTGTAGGTGTTGGAGCCGATTGCCGCGGTCCCGGTCATCGAAATATCACCGCTGACGTTGACTGTCACACTCCCCGCGCCTCCGGCGGACCCGGGCTCGGCGCTGCTGCTGATATAGACCGGCAGGTATGCACTGGTATAGCTCTTCATCACCAGCGACCCGGTATTGATCTGAATCGCGCCGGCGTTGCCTGAACCGTAAGTGTCGGCCTCGATCGATGTGGGAAGGGTGCTGTTCCCCTTGGCATCGAGCAGCAGGCTTGCGGCAGTCAGCTCGATATTGCCCGCATTGCCGGCTCCATAGGTGTTCGTGAAGATGCTGCCGCCGTCGGCTATCGTCGCGCTGCCGGTGACGTCGAGCTTAATTTGCCCACCGCACCCATGCCCTGCGTGACGGCGTTGATGCCGGCGACTCCCGTACCCGAACCGGCATCGATCGACAGATTGCCGACATGGATCTGTATATTGCCGGCGTTGCCTTCAGCCGCTGAGGCGATCACCCCGGTCTCCGCAGCCGAACCTTGCCCGGCGATGTCGAGCGCCGCGGCTGTCAAAGTGATGCCGCCGGCACTGCCGGTACCTCCGTCGGAGGCCGCGTCGATAACACCTCCCGCGAGCACCGACACGGTACCAAGGGCTTTGATCGTCACCTGGCCGCCAACACCCGATGAGTAGGTGTTTGAGGCGATGCCGCCCCCCGTGAGCGAGATATTGCCTGAGACATCGATGCTGAGATCGCCGGCCGCGCCGGTCGAGCCGGCGGCAGCGCTCGCTATGCTCACCGGATTCCCGGCGAGCTCGCCGGCCCGAATATCGCCAGCGAATCGGCCGTGACCTGGAGCGCACCCGACGAACCGGTGCCATAGGTCGTTTCATATATGCCCGTGAGGCAGGTATTGCCGATATCCTCCAGCAGCAAAGTATCGGCAGACATGACGATATCGGCCGCTTTGCCCTGGGCATAGGTAGTGCTGGAAACAAGGCCACCATTGGCAATTGTTGCCGTACCGCTGACATTGATCTGAATGGTCCCGGCGCTACCCGATGCATTTATCCAGGATTCGATGCCGGTAAATCCCTGATTGCTACCGGCGCCATCGATCCAGAGCGAACCCGCGTGTACTGCAATCGCACCGGCACTCCCGCCCGCATAGCTCGCGGTCGCGATGTTGGTGCTCACAGCGGTTGCCACGCCTTCGATCTGCAGGGCGGTGGCCATCACGCTACATTGCCGCCGTTGCCTTGGGCATAGGCTGTGTCACTGATGATGCCGCCATTCGCGATCGTGGCCGCGCCTGCCACGCTGACCTGAATCGAGCCTGCGGCACCTAATGCATTGCTCGAGGAATTGATGCCGGTGAATCCCAGATTGCTGCCGGCGCCGTCGATGGAAAGCGAGCCGGTGTGGATGGCAATCGCGCCGGCACTGCCCGTCGTGTACGTAGCAGTCGCGATTTCGGTACCACTGCCTGCGGTCGCGTCGCCCTCGATCTGCACGGCGGCGGCAGTCACGTTGATACTCCCCCCGTTGCCTGGACCGTCGTAGGTGTCCGATGCAATCTCGGCATCATCACTCACTGATAGCGTGCCGAGTGCCTGCACATTCACCTGGCCGGAGTTGCCGGACGAATTTGTATTCGAAGTAATTCCCGCGGCGCCGGTGATCGCGATATCGCCGGATACCTGGATCGTGACGTTCCCGGCGGCGCCACCCGAGCCCTGAAAGGCGCCAGTGGATATCTGGACTGGCAATTGCGTGCCTGAGGCCGGTGCGGTCATCGTCAGGGAATCGGCCGAGACCTGTATCGACCCGGAATTGCCGATCCCGAGGGTTGCCGCTTCGATCAGGGTCTCCGACGTCAGACTTGTGGACTCGAGCTGAAGGGCACCGCTAGACAGCACAATGTTGCCGCCGCTACCTGCCCCCTCGGCAAGCGAGTAGATCGCGCCGCCATCGCTCATCGTGGTCGCTCCCGCTACGGTGACTTGCAGCGCCGCGCCACTACCAGCGTCATCAGTCACGCTCTCAATACCGGTAAAGGCAGACCCATTGCCACCATTGATCGCGAGGCTGCCCGCGCTCACTGAGAGAGGGGCGGCGGATCCGCCGAGGGATTGAAGGAGATGATCGAACCTCCGTTGACGATCTCGACACTGTTACCCACCGCGATCGCTACCGGCCCCGGCGCGCTGACGCCGCCACCCGCGTAGATGCCGGTTACGGAAGCCGAGGATTGGCCATCGATCAGGAGACTGCCTGCATTGATCGTGATGCCTGTTCCGGGCTCGCCCCGAGTCCCTTGCACCAGAGCAGTCCACCATCGCTGATCGTGACAGTCCCATGATCTACGGCGATCGACCCCGATAGCGGGACTTCAGCGCTGGTGTCACCAACGGCGGTGATCCGATCGCGCCCGTCGTGTTGGTGATGCCCGCGTGCGATCCGCCGCCATCCATGTTCACATCGCCGGCTGCGATCTGAAAATCCCCTGCACCGTTGACCCCAGCGCTTAGGTTGGCACCTTGTATGTTGACAGGAGCACGCGTGGTGCCCAGAAAGCCGAACGCCTCCGGCGCCGCTACCGACAGCGTGCTCATCTTCGCCGGATCGACATAGAAATTACCGTCGCTGAATTTGAGATAATTCGCCGTGCTGACGTAGAACGCCGCGGTCACATCGATCGCAGCATTGGACGTGAAGGTCACGCCGCTCGGATTGATCAAGAAGAAGTTCGGAGCCCCGGAGGCTGCCTGGAGTGCGAGGGTGCCATCGATGGTGGAGGCATAGCCGCCGGTCACGCGGCTGATGACATTATTGATCCCGGTACTGGTGGTCGTGAACAGCGCGGTCTCCCCGGTGGCCACATTGAAGTACTCGAAACTGAAGAACAGATTCCCACCCGAGAGCTTGCCGAGATTCTGCGTGATGTTGTATGTCGGCCCCGCCAGGGCCGCAGCCGATGGGCCCAGGGTCCCATCCAGCTTGATGCCCGCCGGACCGCTGGCGTAGACCGAATTGCTCGCAATTAGTCCAATCAGGATCAGATCGCGACGGCACCCCGCAGACGTCCTATCGCGATCGGCGCTGGTTTCTATCAGCGACACGCGACGAACTCTACGGGTTCGGCATTCGCGCGGTTCAATACCGTAGCCGCATGATCGGATCTGTCGCTCGCTGATTCGCGCCAGCCATGCGCCTGCTCGATCCACAACGGATCGTAGGCCGTCGGCGCGACGCCGCCGCGGCCCGCGACGACGAGCGAACTGCCCCTACCGTAACCGCACAGACTGCGACCCAGAGCCGATGGAGCCGAGGGGTGTCCGGTCAAGCCCAACAGCGCATTGCCCAAATCTAAAGTAGGTATCGTCACACTCAGCGCGCCGCTGACGCCATCAGGCGCGGCGGCCTGCACGACATTGAGTCCCGTAGCATTCGCAACAAATGCTACGGCCCCGCCACCTAGGACGAAGGACTGATAACTGGGAACCAACCCCAAGGCATCAATGCTGACCGTCCCTCCCGACGCCAGCGGCGCGGTCGTGTTGGCCTGAATCACACCGGTGTCGAGCACAATCTCGGGCACAGTTATCGTGATATCGCCACCGTTGCCATTGGTCGTGCCGGTCACCGAAGTCGTGACATTCGAATGACTGATGAACAACGGTCCCTGACCACTGATCGCGATCGGTCCACCGTTCCCTTCGACAGCGGAAGTGGAGATGGTGCTCGGATCCATGTGCATCGAATCCGAGTAGCTGATGTCGATACCACTGGCGGCAACATTGCCGGTCGAAGCGGCCGTAATGGCGCCACCGAGCAACTCAATTTCCTGAGCGTCGATCTTAATTTGACCGGGTGTAACCAGGTCCAAATTAGGCACAGTCGCACCATTTGAAGTGTTGATGGACCCGTTACCGGTTAGGGTCAGTACCCCGGTACCAATCTTGATTTGACCAGTCTGTCCGCTGGATCCGGCGTATGCCTGACTTGAAATGCCCGATGGATTCGCGCCGCCTCCAGCCTTTATGCTGCCGGCGGTAATGGTTACGGCGCCGGCGGGGCCGGATCCATAAGTTGCCGTCGAAATCTGTCCACCGTCTTGCAGACTCACGCTCCCAGCAATATCCGCCACGATCGATCCGGCCGATCCGGAACCGGCAGAGAGTCCAAAGGCTTCTTCAAGCGGAGGATTCCCGTCTGAACTGAAGATTCCGACGGAGTAGCTGGGAGTTCCACCATAGATCGACAAAGACCCTAGCTTCAAGCTGATCTGACCAGCATTCCCGCTGCCGAGGGTGTAGGCAAGCAGCCCGGTGAAAGGAAGGTTGAACCCGGGCATGGACGAGTAGGGCAACGACCGGTCAATTGTCAGACTACCGGCGCTCATAGAAATGTTACCGGAGTTGCCGGGACCAAGTGTGTTGCTGGCAATGTCACCTCCGTTGACGATCAATACGCCGCCCGTGACATCGATGACGATGTTTCCGCCCGATCCAGAGGAAACACCGTAGCCACCATCGTTGAAGTAGGCGCTAGTGTAGATTCCGGCGGCGAGCAAGTAAGGTCCACCGTTTATGGTTAGAGATCCAGAATTCAGCGTGACCTGCCCCGCGTTTCCCGTCGTGCCGTCTGCGTTTGCGTAAATCTCGCCGAAGTTTAGGATCGAGGTGTTGCCCGTGACATTGACCACGACATTCCCTGCTGAACCTGTCGCATACGGGATATCCAAAATGCCAGTACCTGCTCCGGTGATTTGTGCGGGATTCGCCGCGCTTTCAATCGTCAAATTTTGCGCGCCCAAGGTTATGTTGCCACCATTTCCAGATGCCAACGCAATTGAGGACAATTGGCCGCCGTCGACAATCGCGACGTTGCCAGCGATGTTGATCATGATGTTGCCCGCTGAGCCAGCGGCCTCGGAGTCATTCGCGACGCCGGTGAAGAGCAAATAGTTTCCCCCGTCTATCGTCAAAGCCTTCGCTCTGAGGGAGATGTTCCCCGCCGCGCCTGACCCACAGTGCCGGAGCCAATCACGCCACCGTTGGCGATGCTTGCATCGTTTCCCACGGCGACCGTGATTGGTCCGGCCGAGTTGGTACCCACACCGTAGGCGTCCGTCTGTGTGTTGATGCCCGTCTGTTGAATAGCCGTATTGTTGATCGCCAATCCCTGACCATCGATCAGCAAGCTGCCCGCATTGACTTCAATCGCCCCACCGTTGGTCGACCCCTGTCCCTGCGTCAGCAGCACGCCACCATTCCTGATCGTCACTGTCCCGTCGGTGGCGACGAACGGACCCGAGAGCGGCACCTCGGCGCTGGCGCCGCCCACGGCCGTGACCTCAATATTGCCAGTGGTGTTCTGGATTCCAATTAGTGCGCCCCCGCCATCGACGGTGACATCGCCGGCTGCAATCTGGAAATCCCCCGCGCCGTTGACTCCGGCACTGAGGTTTGCTCCCTCCAGATTCACCGGTGCACGGGTGGTGCCGAGAAACCCGAACGCCTCCGGCGCCGCTGCCGACAGCGTGCTCATCCTGCTCGGATCGACGTAGAAGTTGCCGTCGCTGAACTTGAGATAATTTGCCGTGCTGACGTAGAAGGCTGCCGGTACATCGACCGTTGCGTTCGCGGTGAAGGTAACCCCACTCGGATTGATCAGAAAGAAGTTCGGTGCCCCAGAGGCCGCCTGTAGCTCAATGGTGCCGTCAATGGTGGAAGCGTAGCCGCCGGTGACGCGGCTGATAACGTTATTGATCCCGGCGCTGGTGGTTGTGAACAGCGCGGTCTCTCCGGTGGCGACATTGAAGTACTGAAAGCTGAAGAAGAGATTGCCGCCGGAGAGCTTTCCAAGATTTTGCGTTATGTTGTAAGTAGGCCCCGCCAACGCCGCAGACGATGGGCCCAATGTTCCGTCGAGCTTGATGCCGGCCGGACCTGCGACTGCCGGCGGTGCCTTGAACGCCAGGAATGGCGCCAGTGAGATCACCAGCAGCGCGGCGTATGACATGTGAACTGTCTTCTCCGCGCCTTCCATGGCGATTCAGTTCCAATCTCCTGTCAGGATGAAGGGTGCCCAGTAATACGGATGCGAGAATTGCGCCGAATCGATCAATGCGCGTTGCGCATCGTTAAAAGCCTCCGATTTGCCGTGCTGGGTCATACCCCTATAGAACAGATCCATGAACTGCTGAGTCGCCACATCATTGACTGGCCAAAGGCTGCCGAGGACACTTCGAGCCCGGGCCTTGATCGCGGCCCCGGCGAATCCCAGCGGCGCGCGGTCATCGCCAGTCGCGGTATCGCAGGCGGAAAGCGTCAGCA
Source organism: uncultured Gammaproteobacteria bacterium (assembly GCA_963819195.1). Lineage (GTDB taxonomy): Bacteria > Pseudomonadota > Gammaproteobacteria > Steroidobacterales > Steroidobacteraceae > FEN-1191. Next base: position 309,629 of record CAWFVL010000001.1, on the reverse strand, counting down.
GATCGATGCCGTTCTCTGTTGAGCCATTCGCTTCGATCAGATGCTGCAGCTGATCAATACGGATCACGTTGTCGTAGGCCAGGAGAAACGACTCGCCGGCGTTGCTGCCGAAGAAGCTGTGAGACGCGATATGGACCACACTGTAGCGGCCACTCTGCACTTCGCGCGTAAAGCGCCCGACCGTGAATTGCTCGTTGAGCAGCCAGACACTGCGAGTGAGCGGTACAAGATCCTGAATTTCGTTCTGCACACCTGGAAGCGCCAGTTGACTTCGCAGCGTCAGCTCGCGCGTGGCTGAGGAGACCGCAGGCGCTGGGACGGTGTCCGGCTCCGCAAGTCCGCGCGACTCTTGTGGAGAGCCGGTCATACCGCCGGTGAGTCCCATGGCCAGCAGGCGCTCCACCACTGGCCCCGGCGTCGACAGTCCGACGTACAGAGATGTGCCTTTCTTGCGACGCGTCGTGCCCGGCTCTGTCATGGTCATGCCGGTAACAGTCGAGACCCAGTAGTTCTGGGCCAGAAACTGTCGCCCATCGTGTAGCGCTGCGAACGGGATCAGACGCAGATAGCCGTCTGGGACGATAACCAATGCGTGTACGGCACCTTGCGCGAAGGCGCCGGAGAAAGGTGCGATCAGCCACTGATACAGATGTTGTGCGGACACCAGATACTCGGGCGATCCGATATCCAGCAGTCCGGATCGGAACAGCTGGATTTCCGCGGCCACGGCCGCGGCGGAAACCGGCGCCGCATGGTGCAGCAGTCCATGGCGAGTGCGGACGATCACTTCCAGCCGGTCCTTCAGCACGATCGGATAAATAACTGCTATACCGCTATCCAACGTCTCGGGACCGGCCGCCTGCACGGACGCCACCGAGCAACGATCGCCGAGATAATCCTGCAGCTCGGCCTGATGTGCCTGCTCGGTCAAGTGCACCGCGCTCTCGAGGCGCATCTGCTGCGCATCCGGTTGCAGCTCGTCAACGCCCTGGAGCAGCAAATCGGTCAAACCCGCGATCACCGGACGTTGCAATGTCTGATATGTCGAATGGCCGCGCCCATCCTCGATGGGCAGGTCCTGGTACATTGCCTCGAGAAGTCGTGCGGCGCGCATATAGCTCGCGATTGCTCGGGAACTCTCACCGCGCCGCTGTGCCAGGCGTGCCGCGCGCCATTCCAGTCGCACCAGTGGCAGCTGCCCCTGCCCCTGGGACAACCCGTCGGCTTCGAGGATCCCCTGGCGATTGATCTGGTCGGCTTCAGTAAGGCGCCCTTGCGACTCGTACAATTGTGCGGTCGCATCGGCCGCGTCAACCGCCAACGCCACATCGTCTGCCTGCAGCGCCCACTGCTCGGATGAGTGCAGCCCGCGATAGCTCAGCCGCAGCGCTCGATCAACCTCCGGCGATCGAATTATCTGTGCCTGCTCGAGTGATTCACCGGCCTGTACGCCCAAACTAAACAGGGCCCTGGCGCGGTCAGGCGGGTGGCTCATGGATTCGATCTCAGGCAATAGACGCTCCAGCGCCCCAAGCCTCTGCAGCGGTCGTTGCAGCGATGTAAGTCCGAGTTCGGCAATTGCCCTGGTACCACCGCCATCTGGCCCGGCAGGCGCCAAGGCGATGACATCGCGGTAATAGCGCTCGGCCTGTGCATTGTCATGGGATCGGACGGCAAGATTGCCCAGCGCCAGCGCAACGCCGTAGCGTTGCCAATCGCTGGCTTCCAGGTAGGCCACTTCGAGGGCGGCTTTGGCATCTACCAGACGGCCTGTCTGCGCCAAACTGACTCCGAGCTCAGTGCGGGCGTAGGTGCGGCTCGTGGATTCAGGGGCCTCGAGCACAGCGCGCTCGAGCGTCGCAATAGAATCGTCCAGATTGCCGATGTCGCGGTCGTGGACACCTATCAGGAGATTCTGCTGCCAGGCGTCCAAAGTCACGCTTGCGGCCACTGCCGCAGAGCAGCCAAGCAGCCATACAAGCACCCCAAACGCCTGGTTTGATAAGCGCAACATTGATGACTCGAGCCGCCTTCCGTGGCCCCCCTTTACAGCCTCTCGACGCCTATGGATACGTCGTTGGGAGCATTTTGGATGCTCTTTGCTGCTGTATACAGCCGCGAGTCAGCAGATGCAAGATTCGGCGCGACCCCATGCTGTGCATCTGGAGCTGCCGCGCCGCGTGCTTGAAATTCGAATCGCAGCGCCACTCCGGGGGAATGGCACTGCGGAGCTCTATACAATCGCTCAGATCAGGCGCCGGACGACGCTGCTGATCTTGATCAACCGGGCCAGAGGTCGTGGAATCGATCACGCTCAGCGCCAGCAGCCCCGTCATCGCCACGGCGACCGACGCGGCTACGATCTTCTGCATGCAGGAACCAACGAAATTGCTCATGTGAATCTCCGTCTGATTGAGTGGCTGTTTGTTCGACGGGAGATACATTGAACCTGAGCCTGGGGTTCTTCTGTCAAATGCTCGACACAACTGCGACCCTGGCAAAAGACGGAATTTGCTGCGCCAGAAGCGTCTCAGGGGTCCAATTCGAAGTCGCAATCCTGCAGCGGTACGAGGTGGGTCTTGTTGACGAGCTTATGCCCAAAATACAGGACGATGAATACCGGGATCATCACGTAGCCGGTTACGAAATCGAACCAGGAGAACACCGCGGTCTGGAATACGCCGACGTTGGCGCCGAGCAGCACCACCAGGAACAGCACCACGGCCAGCCACGGGCCATAGGGAAAGAATCGGGACCTGAACTTAAGATCATTGACGCTGCGGCCCTGTGCCGCCCAGGCCCTGCGGAAGCGCAGGTGGCAGACGGCGATGCCGAGCCAGATGAGGAAGCCGCTGAGGCTGGAAGCGTTGTACAGCCCCTGGTAGATCTTCTGATCGCCACCCATCACGTTCGTGAAAAACGTCAGGAAGCTGACCAACCCCGTCGCGAGCAGCGCCGGCACCGGAACCCCGCGACTGTTGAGCCTCCCAAACAGTTTCGGTGCCTTGCGGCTGTGAGCCATGGCGTAAAGCATCCGCGATGCCACGTACATCGAGGAGTTTCCGCAGGAAAGTACCGAGGACAGGATCACCGCATTCATGATGTTGGCTGCATAGAAGCCGAACCGCGGCACGTGCTGGAACACCATCGTGAAGGGCGAATAGGCCACGTGGCTCTCATCGCCATGGAGCAGATTCGGATCCGTATAGCTCACCACGGTACCGACCACGAAGATCGCCCCTACGTAGAACAGCAGGATGCGCCAGAACACGGTTCGTATCGCCTTGGGCACGCTTTTCACCGGATCGCTGGTCTCCGCCGCCGCGAGGCCGACTCCTTCGGTGCCCTGGAAAGAAAAGCCCGCCACCAGGAACACGGCAATGACGGCCATGAATCCGCCGACGAAGGGTGCGTGGGTGCCGGTGGCCGGGTCGCTGAGCGTCCAGTTGTGAAAGCCGATGCTATTGTCACCGATCATGCCGGTGATCATCAGCGCACCCGTCACCAGGAAGATGATGACGGTCACGACCTTGATGCCCGCGAACCAGTACTCGGCTTCGGCATACACCTTTACCGACAACAGGTTCAGTCCCAGCAGCAACACGAAAAATCCCATGGCCCAGAGCGCGGAATTGGAGTGCGGGAACCAGAACTGCACAATCAGGGCGCCCGCGACCAGCTCGGCCGCCAGCGTGATGGCCCAGCTGGACCAGTAATTCCAGCCGACGGCAAATCCGAGCGAAGGGTCGACGAAGCGCTCCGCATACGCCTCGAATGACCCGGCAATCGGCAATTGCGTGGCCATCTCGCCCAGCGACTGCATCATGCAATACACCGCGATACCCATGACGACGTAGGCGACCAGCGCACCGCCGGGCCCGGCCTGGGCGATGGCGCTGCCGCTGGCAAAGAACAGGCCGGTGCCGATCGCCCCGCCGACCGCGATCATGCTCAGCTGACGGGTACCAATATCGTGCCGGAGCGAGCGTGCCTCTGCGGGTACTGTCATGAACTCAAGCCCGACGATCGGAGGAGTGATTGACCCCATCGCTGGTCGGGACGTTTGCAATGTCGTATGGGTCGACTCCCTCGAGACAGCCGACGTTGTACCCGTACTCGTCGGGGTGCGAGCGGCGTTGATGATGCGTGTAGATACCGCAGACCGAGCAGAAGTAGTGCTTCGCGACCCGGGTATTGAATTGATAGAGCCGCAGGGTCTCCTCGCCCTTCACGATACGAAGGCCCGACACCGGCACAGTAGCGGCAATGGCCCCCTTCCTGCGACAGATGGAACAGTTGCAGCGACGCGGATTGACGATCCCATCCGGCAGCTTGAGTTCCAGCACCACGGCGCCGCAGTGGCAGGAGGCCTTGTGCAAGGGAAGAATTTCGGTGTCGCCAACCTTCCTGATCATACCGGCGAGTATCGCATGTCACTCACCGTGCTGCGGTTGAGCCGCAGCCGAAACGCACCCAGCAGCGTTCGCAGCGCCGCCGGCCGCAGCGGTTTGCGCAGCAGCGGATAGCCGGCAGTGCGCGCGAGCAGCGCCACTTCGGGACTGTGATCGGCGGTGATCAGCGCCGCGGCCAGCGGGGTTTTCTGCGCAGACTGCAGGCAGCGCAGCAGCTCGAGGCCATCGGCACCATCGCCGAGGTGATAGTCCGCCAGCACCGCATCGACATCGGTTGTCGCTGCCAGGCGCAGCGCTTCAGCCGCGCTTCTGGCCTTGATGACGTGCACGCCCCAGGTACCGAGCAGCGCCTGCATGCCATCCAGGATCGGGCGGTCGTTATCCACGCACAGCACGCGCAGACCGCGCAGTCCGGTCGGATCCATGGGTGCCGCGCGCGGCTCGTGGCGCCGCACGCGGCGTGCCTTGGTATCCCGGGGCACCTGCACGCCGAACAGGGAGCCGCGTCCGGGCCGGCTGATCAGGGTCAGATGATGATCCATCAAGCGCGCCAGGCGATCGCAGATCGACAGCCCCAGTCCCAACCCTTTCTCTCCCCACGGGGAACCCTGGTCGAGCCGGCTGAACTCGGCGTAGATACGGTCGCGCTCATGTTCGGCGACACCGGGACCGGTGTCGTAGACGGCGATCTCGAGCTGCTCGCCGCGCCGCCGGCAGCCCACCACCACGCCGCCCTTCTCCGTGTAGCGCAGCGCGTTGGAAATGTAGTTCTGCACGATTCGCCGCAGCAGCACGCGGTCGCTCCGCACCTCTTCGCGGCAGTCCACGATCGTCAACCGCAGGTCGCGCGCCTGCGCCAGCGGCGCGTATTGTCGTCCCAGGTCCTCCAGCAGGTCCGCAATCGGAAAGCCGGTGATCTCCGGGCGCAGGGCACCGCTGTCCAGGCGCGCGATGTCGAGCAGGTCATTGAGCAACTCTTCGGCTGCGCGCATCGAGCCATCGATGCGACCGGCCAGCTCGAGTAATTCCGGGTGCTCACGCGCGCGCGATTCCAGCGCGGAGGCAAACAGGCGCGCGGCGTTGATCGGCTGCAGCAGATCGTGACTGGCCGCCGCCACGAATCGGGTCTTGCTGGCATTGGCGGTTTCAGCGAGTTGCTTGGCCGCGCGCTGCGCTTCCAGCGCGTGACTCAACTCCTGCGTGCGCTGGGCGACACGCTCCTCCAGGCCCTGCTTGGCATCCAGCAGCGCCTGTTCGGCGAGCTTGAATTCTGTGATGTCCGTGTAAGTGGCGACATAGCCGCCGCCCGACATGGGTTGACCATGAATGCTGTAGACCTTGCCGCTGCGGCGTTTGCGCTGGAAGTTGTAGGCGGTACCGGCGCGCATATGGGCCAGGCGCTTCTGCACGTGAACCTCCGGATCACCAGGTCCCAGCTCGCCCTGCTCGGCATTCCAGCGAATCAGCTCGGCCACCGGGCGACCGACATAGACCATGCCGTCCGGATAGCCCACGAGCTCGAGGTAACGGCGATTCCAGGCAACGATGCGCATTTCCGAATCAACGACGCTGATGCCCTGGGTCACGTTCTCCATGGCCGCCTGCAGCAGCTGGCGGCTGAAGCGCAGCTCCTGCGAGGTCTCATCCAGCAGCTCAGTGACCTCATCGGGTGACAGGCCCTTGCGCTTGAGCGCATGCGTCAGTACGACCCGGGCGGAGGAGGCTCCAATGGAGCCGGCCAGGACGCGCTCGAAGTGCTGCAGCAGCCCGCGATCGGCCGACTCCGCGGGTTTAGGGAGAGCCTCGAGGGTTTGGGCGGCGTATTCGCGCAGCGCCTGCTGCGCCGCTGCGGCGCCGATGATGCGAGCGGCCACACTTTGCAGATCACCCACGGTGGCGGTGATGGCCTGCAGTCCCGAGGCGGGGCGCTTGGGCGCGACGAACGCGCGCGCGGCGAAGCGCTCCTGCAGCGTCACGCCGCGCAGCTGCGAGACCAGCAGCATCACTCCCACGTTCAGTGTCAGCGCCATCAGCGCTCGCGGTCCGACCGCACCGGGACTCGAATAGTCGGCCAGCGCGCGCGGCATCAGGCCGCCGACCGCGAGGTGCGGCAGGAACAGCAGCAATGCCCAGGTGACGAATCCGACCAGCATTCCCCAGAACACGCCGCTGCGACTGGCGCCACTCCAGTACAACGCGGCGAGAATGCCGGGAGCAAACTGCGCCACGGCGGCGAAGGCCAGCAGTCCGATCGCGGCCAGGCTGGTCGATCCAGAGGTCGAGCGATAATAGGCAAATGACAGCAGCGCCAGGCTCACGATCACCGCGCGCCGCACCCACAGCACGCGTGGCCCAAGGCTTGAGCCGGCTTCCAATCGCTGACGCCACAGCAGTGGTGCGGCGATATCGTTGGAGATCATGACGGCCAGCGCGGTGCTGGCCACGACCACCATGGCGGTGGCCGCAGACAGACCGCCGAGAAATACCAGCACGGTCAGCCACGGTGCGCCGTAACTCATGGGCAGTGTCAGGATCAGCGTGTCCGAGGCGGTATGAAGCACCAGGCCATTGATGGTTCCCAGTGCCACCACCGGAATGACCACCACCGAGAACAGTGCCAGGTAGGCCGGCAGCAGCCAGCGCGCATATTTGAGATCACCGGTGTCCACGCATTCGACCACGCCCACCTGGAATTGCCGCGGCAGACAGAAGATGGCCGCTGCGGCGAGCACGGTACTGATCAGCGCATCGCTGTTGAACAGGGTCGCGCCGCTGGCCAGGCGCGCGGGCAGCAGCCACGGGCGGCCTTGCAGGTGCAGGCAGGCGAAGACGCCGACGGCCACGAAGGCCAGCAGCTTGAGCAGCGATTCGAAGGCGATCGCGAGCATCAGGCCTTCGCGGTGGCCGGTGGCATCCACGCGCCGGGCTCCGAACAGTACCGCGAACAACGCCAATATGAGCGCCACGCCCAGTGCCGGATCCCGATACCACGGGGCATGTCCCGCGGCGACGGCGGTCAGCGCGGCGATGCTGGCGACCACCGCCTTGTACTGCAGCGCGATGTAGGGAATGGCGGCGCTGAGCGCTATCAGGGTAACGAGCACGGCGAGAGCCCGGCTTTTGCCGAATCTCGAGGCGATGAAGTCGGCGATGGAACTGACCTTGTGAAGTCGCCCCACCTCCACCAGCCGCTCCAGGAATGGCAAGCCGAACACGAATATGAGGATCGGGCCCAGATAGATTGGCAGGTAGCCCCAGCCATCGCGCACGGCGCTGCCGACCGCGCCAAAAAAGGTCCACGAGGTGCAGTACACACCCAGCGCAAGGCTGTAGATATAGGGTCTTAAACGCCGCTGATTGGGATAGATACGGCGCCGATCGCCGTAAAAGGCAATGCCGAACAGGCAGCCGAGATACGCCACCGCCAGCAGCGAGAGCAGCCAGCCAGAAAACATAGTTCCCCCCACCTTGCCCCGACTTTAAGGCGAGCGCGCCCGCATGACAAATACATGACAGCTGCCCGTCGGCTGGTCCGCTGGCATAATCCGGCGAGCACTGCGAGGTTGGTCGAATCGAAACCGGGATCCGAACTCAATTCGACTAAAGTTCAATACCGAGGATGCCTCGGCGAGACCGACGATGAACTCGGGTAATTTCAAAATAAAAGTGACAGGAGTCAGACCGTGAACACCACAGCGCTGCCCGCCCAGGGGATGGGGATCGACAAGGCACACCGGCAAGTCATCTTCGCTTCGAGTCTCGGCACCGTTTTCGAATGGTATGACTTCTATCTCTACGGCTCGCTGGCCGCGATCATCTCCAAGCAGTTCTTCTCGGGAGTCAACGAGACCACGGGATTCATCTTTGCGCTGCTGGCGTTTGCCGCAGGCTTTGCGGTGCGGCCCTTTGGCGCGCTGGTATTTGGTCGCCTCGGGGATCTGGTCGGCCGCAAGCACACGTTCCTGATCACCATCGTGATCATGGGTCTCTCGACGGCCCTGGTCGGCGTATTGCCCAGCTATGCCACCGCGGGTGTCATTGCACCGGTGGCACTGATCGCGCTGCGTCTGCTGCAGGGCCTGGCATTGGGCGGCGAGTACGGCGGTGCGGCCACGTACGTTGGCGAGCACGCGCCGCCGGGCAAGCGCGGCCTTTACACCAGCTGGATCCAGACCACCGCAACGTTGGGACTGTTCCTCAGCCTGCTGGTGATACTGCTGTGCCGCAACTGGCTCGGCGCCGAGTTTGATACCTGGGGCTGGCGCATACCCTTCCTGGTGTCGATCCTACTGCTCGGGATTTCGGTGTACATCCGCATGCAGTTGGCAGAATCGCCGGTGTTTCTGGAAATGAAGGCCGCCGGCACCAGCTCCAAGGCGCCGCTGACCGATTCCTTCGCCAACTGGAGCAACGGGCGCGTCGTGATTCTTGCACTGCTGGGCGCCACCGCCGGTCAGGCCGTGGTCTGGTATTGCGGCCAGTTCTACGCCCTGTTCTTCCTCACGCAGGTGCTGAAGGTCGCGGCCCAGCCCGCCAATCTGCTGATCGCAGGGGCGCTGCTGCTTGGGACTCCATTTTTCGTGGTGTTCGGCAGTCTCTCGGATCGCATCGGCCGCAAGAAAATCGTGCTGGCAGGCTGCCTGATCGCGGCGGTGACCTATGTTCCCATCTTCAAGGGCCTGACTCACTACGCCAATCCAGCCATCGAGTCCGCCTCCACCAACGCTCCCGTCACGGTGGTCGCGGACCCGAACGCGTGTTCGTTCCAGTTCGACCCGGTGGGCAAGAAGAAGTTTGTTCAGTCCTGCGACATCGCCAAGGCGGCACTGGCCAAGGCCGGCGTGCCTTATCGCAACGAGGCGGCGCCTGTGGGCAGTGTGGCCGAGATTCATATCGGCACCGCGCCCGCCATCGCCTCGGTGGAGGGCGGTCCCATGTCCGGTGCGGACTTCAAAGCCGCCACGGACAGTTTCTCGAAGTCGCTGACCGCGGCATTGAAGGGTGCCGGCTATCCTGCCAAGGCCGACCCCGAGCAGATCAACTATCCGATGGTGCTGCTGCTGCTCTGGATCCTGGTGCTGTACGTGACCATGGTCTACGGCCCCATTGCCGCATGGCTGATCGAGCTGTTTCCGGCTCGCATCCGCTACACCTCGATGTCGCTTCCCTATCACATCGGGAACGGCTGGTTCGGCGGCTTCCTGCCCACCGTGGCCTTTGCCCTCGTGGCACTGACTGGCGACATCTACTACGGGTTGCGCTATCCGATCATCGTGGCACTGATGACGCTGGTCATCGGAGCGCTGGCGCTGCCTGAAACCAAGGATCGCCCGGTGAGCTGAGTGCGGCTGTGCACGGCGGCTCGCGCGCAGCCGCCGTGCCCCACTGATTCACGTCTTATTCCACGTCGTCGGGCGCCGGTTTTATCTCGCTCGGATCGAGCACCAGGTGCCCGGCGAGCAGTACCGCCTGCGTGCGGTTCGCCGCGCCGAACTTGCGCATGATGGCGGTCATGTGCGCCTTCACGGTGGCTTCCGTAATGTGCAGATCGTAGGCGATCTGCTTGTTGAGTCGCCCCGAGCACAGCATCCCGAACACGCGGAACTGCTGCGGTGTCAACTGGGCCATGCGCCGCGCCACATCGAGTGCATCGACATTGACCTCGGGCGTCCCGTTAGCGCCGTGGCCCGGCGGCGACAGGAAGTCGCCGCGCAAAACAGCCTGGACGCTCTGGCCGATCGTGGCGGCATCCGCGGACTTGGACACGAAGCCCTGCGCACCGAAGGCCAGCGCCTGGCGGATGATCTGATGCGAATCCATGGCCGACACCACGATCACCGGCAATTCGGGGTGGGTACCGCGCAGGTGTGCCAGCGCACTGAAGCCATAGGCGCCCGGCAGGTTCAGGTCCAGCAGCAGCAGGTCGGCATTCGGATGCCGCTCCAGCGTATCGAGTAATCCAGCGACACTGTCGGCCTCGAAGAACCCGCTTCCGGGACATGCCATCGCCACCGCGTCCCGCAGCGCGGCGCGGTACAGCGGATGGTCATCGACGATGAGAAATTCGTAGACCAAATTCAGACGCCCACGACCCAGCCCGGCGCGTTTTGCCTTGCCGATTAACGTTTCTAGCACCCTGTGCGCTGACAGTCGCTACGACTTTGGTCGAAATTCCCTGCGCCCGACCGCGGACTATGATCGGTGGCGACTGCGCGGCAACAAACAAGAAGACGGGGGGATCCAAATGAACAGACACGCGGGATGGAAGGCAGCCATAGGGCTATTCGCAGGCGCGGGGTTGTCTCTGTCCGCCCACGCGCAGGTACTTAAGGATCCGCTGCCCGACAGTTTCACGCTGGCCGGCGTCACGCTTTACGGCACGGTCGATGTCGGATACGCCTATCAGTCCCAGGGTGTCCCGCTCAGCAGCAAGTACGTCGGCGGTCTGGAATACCAGGCCTTCACCACGACCCGAAACTTCGCCGGTTCGCAATCGACACTGGCGGAAAGCGGCCTCGAACAGTCCAAGGTCGGCATCCGTATCGAAGAGCCAATGGCCTATGGATTCACGCTGGTGGGCCGACTGGAGACTGGATTCAATCCATTGTCCGGGCAGCTGACGGACGCGTGCGCGGCACTCGCCGAGAACAGCGGCGTGCCGCAGGGCAAGCAGACCGCCAACGCCGATAGCAGCCGTTGCGGTCAACCATTCAACAGCGTGGCCTTTGGCGGTGTGAGCAGCAAAGTCTACGGCACGCTCACGATCGGTCGACAGAACGCTCCGCAGCTTGATGCGCTGGTTCAGTACGATCCGCAGGCGCTCTCCTATGCGTTTTCGTTCCTTGGGTATTCCGGTTTTGATGGCGGCGCCGGCAGCACGGAAGGCGCGCGTTGGGACAACTCGGTCAAATACGCACTCAATTACGGTCCAGCCCACGGCTCGTTGATGTTCTCGAATGGCGGCCGCGACACGGGCGTGCTCGGCCAGGCGTACGGCATCGATCTCGGTGCCACGGTGCAGGGGCTCTCGGTTGATTTCGTCTATGACAAGGAGAATGGCGCCGTCAATCTTCGCAGCTCTTTCGACAACGGCGCCAACCCGCTGCCGACTCCGGGACTGGCCGCCTACGCCTCCGATGACGAGGCGTGGAACATCATGGGCAAGTACGTCTTCGACTTGAGTGGCGGGGCCAAGGATTCGAACGGCAAGCCCATTCCGGGCAACAAGCTCACCGTCTACGCGGGCTACTCCCACATTCAGAAGGGTCACTCCGGCGAAACCGGCGGCCTCTCACAGGGTGACTACCCGATTTCGATTGGCATCAACATCAACAACGCCGCCGAGTACAGCCTCGAATGGTTTGGTGCCAGGTACGCCATGCCGTCGGGTCTGAATATCACAGGTGCTTTCTATCACGCGAGCCAGAACAGCTGGACCATCGGGCTCGGCCCGACCGGTACCGAGAACATTGGTTGCTCGGGTGCCGGACTGCTGTGCGCCGGCGACTTCACCGAAGGTTCGCTGGCCGCGGACTACGTGTTCAACAAGCACTACGACACCTACGTGGGCATCAACTACTCCACGGTCACCGACGGCCTGGCCAACGGCTTCGTCGGCACCACGGCCAACGGCACCACCGGCAGCGAATCCCAGACCACCGTGATGGCCGGTTTTCGCATCAAGTTCTAAGCCGGTTTTCCAGTCGGGGTCTTGCCCTCGGAGGCGCGCTGCAGCGCGGCGATATAGCGCGCGGCCTCCTCGACCTGCGAGTCGAACCAGCGACATGGGCTTATCCTGCTCAGGCGCATGGCTTTATCCTCCATTCAGGCACTCACCGGAACGATGGACGCGGGAACCCGTCTAAGCCTGACGATCACCGACACCGCACAGATGCATCCGATCCGACCTTCCAGCACGCGACTCCTGGCTTTCGCTGTCATCCTGACAGGCGTTTTGTCCGGTTGTGCGACCTACCGCAGCTGCGGGTTTGCGGGCTGTGTGGGCGATGCGCAGATCACTGCCGACATCCAGGCGCTGATCCGGCAACACCCCGCCATCGAGGCGCCCAACAGCGTGCGTGTGAGCACCATCGATCGGGTGGTCTATCTCTATGGCCAGGTCGACACCGAGGGCGAGCGCGAGACCGCGGAGTCGCTGGCGCACGAAGTGGCGGGCGTGCGTCGGGTCGTGGACTCGATCAGCTTCAGCTACGAAGGCCGCTAGGGGTTGCCCGCATCATGTCGGGCACGTATGAAGTCGGCCACATGTGCGGCGGCTTCTTCGAGCGACAGCCGCGACATGTCCAGATGAATGTCGGGGCTCTCGGGCGGCTCATAGGGTGAGTCGATGCCGGTAAAGTTCTTGAGCTGCCCGGCGCGTGCGCGCTTGTACAGTCCCTTGACGTCGCGGCGCTCCGTGTCGGCCAGCGGTGCATCGACGAATACCTCGATGAACTCGCCGACCGCGAATAGCGCTCGGGCCGCGTGCCGCTCGGCGCGGAATGGCGAGATGAAGGCCACGAACACGATCAGGCCGGCATCCACCATGAGCCGCGCGACTTCGGCCACGCGGCGGATGTTCTCGACGCGATCCTGCTCGGTGAAGCCCAGATCCTTGTTCAGGCCGTGGCGCACATTGTCGCCGTCGAGAATATAGGTGCGCCTGCCTTCAGCGTGCAGCTGCTTCTCGACCATGTTCGCGATCGTGCTCTTGCCAGCGCCGGAATAGCCCGTCAACCAGATCACGCTCGGCCGCTGGCCGTTGAGGGCCGCGCGCGCCTGCTTGTTGATGTCCAGTGTCTGCCAATGCACGTTCTGCGAGCGGCGCAGCGCAAAATGCAGCGTGCCGGCCGCCAGCGTGTCGTGCGTAATGCGATCGATGAGAATGAATCCGCCCAGATCGCGGCTGCGCTCGTAAGGCTCGAAGGCAATGGGACGGTCGAGCTCCAGCTCGCAGACACCGACCTCGTTGAGTTCCAGCCGCTCGGCGGGCAGATGCTGCCAGGTATTGACGTCGAGCTTGTACTTGAGGGGCGCCACCGTGGCCGACACCGTGGTGGTGCCGATCTTCATTTTATACGAGCGCCCCGGCAGTACCGCGCTCGCGTGCAGTGCCACCAGCGTGGCCTCGAATTGATTCGCGGTTGCGGGCGGTGCGTCGGCGGCGGCCAGCACATCGCCGCGGCTGACATCGGTTTCATCCGTCAGCGTCAGGGTGACGCTTTGGCCGGCGGCGGCCTCGGCGAGGTCACCATCGAGCGTCACGATGCGCGCGATGCGGCACTCGCGTCCCGAGGGCAGCACGCGCGCACGATCGCCCGGTCGAATCGTGCCGCTGACAATGCGGCCGGCATAGCCGCGGAAATCCTGGTGCGGGCGATTGACCCATTGCACCGGCATCCGGAACGGCAGCGCCGCTGAGGATGCGTCGACCTCCACGGACTCCAGGTACTGCAGCAGCGAGGTGCCCCGGTACCATCCCATGCGGGGACTGCGCTCGATGACGTTGTCGCCCTCGACTGCCGAGAGCGGAATGGCGGTGACGTGGTTACGGCCGGTCTGCGCTGCGAGCTCGCGAAACTCGCGCTCGATGGACTCGAAGCATTGCTGCGAGTAATCGACCAGGTCCATCTTGTTGATAGCCAGCACGATCTCGCGGATGCCGAGCAGCGAGACCAGGTAGGTGTGCCGGCGCGTTTGCGTCAGCAGACCCTTGCGCGCATCGACCAGGATCACCGCCAGGTCCGCGGTCGAAGCGCCCGTGACCATGTTGCGCGTGTACTGCTCGTGTCCGGGCGTATCCGCGACGATGAAGCGACGTCGCGGCGTGGAAAAGTACCGATACGCGACATCGATAGTGATGCCTTGTTCGCGCTCCGCCGCCAGCCCGTCCAGCAGCAGCGCGAAGTCGAGCTGGCCATTGCGGGTGCCCGATTTCTTCGAGGCCACCGCCAGCGCTTCGAGCTGATCCTCGAGCAGCAGCTTGCCGTCGTAGAGCAGTCGGCCGATGAGTGTCGATTTGCCGTCATCGACCGAGCCGCAGGTGATGAAGCGCAGCAGACTGAGCTCCGGCGCGCCGGTCATCAGAAATACCCTTCCTGCTTCTTCTTCTCCATGGTGGCGCCCGCGTCGCGATCGATGACGCGACCCTGGCGTTCGGACTGCGCGCTCTGCTGCAGCTCTTCGATGATCTCATCGATGGTCGAAGCGCGGCTCTCGAGTGCACCGGTCAGCGGGTAGCAGCCCAGGGTGCGAAAGCGCACGCTCAGTTGCTGCGGCCGCTCGCCGGGCTCGAGCGGCATGCGCTCATCGTCCACCATGATCAGGACACCGTCGCGGCGCACGACCGGCCGCAGCGCCGCCAGGTACAGCGGCACGATCGGGATGTTCTCGCGGCGGATGTACTGCCACACGTCCAGCTCGGTCCAGTTCGACAGCGGAAACACGCGGATGCTCTCATCGGCACGCTTGTCGACGTTGTAGAGGCTCCAGAGCTCGGGTCGCTGGTTCTTCGGGTCCCAGCGATGCTGCGCCGAGCGGAATGAAAACACGCGCTCCTTGGCGCGGCTGCTCTCCTCATCGCGTCGCGCGCCGCCGAAAGCGGCGTCGAACCGGTAGTGATCCAGCGCGGCCTTGAGCGCTTGCGTCTTCATGACGTCGGTGTGAACCTGTGAACCATGCGTAAACGGATTGATCCCCTGGCGGACGCCCTCGGCGTTGACGTACACCAGCAGCTCCATGCCGCTCTCGCGTGCCACCCGCTCCCGGTAGCTGTACATGTCGCGGAACTTCCAGGTCGTGTCGACATGCAGCAGCGGAAACGGCGGGGTGGCCGGATGGAACGCCTTGCGCGCCAGGTGCAGCATCACGGCGCTGTCCTTCCCAAGCGAATACAGCATCACCGGCTTGCGGCACTCGGCCACGACCTCGCGCAGTATGTAGATGCTTTCGGCTTCCAGCCGCTGCAGATGGGTCAGTACCGTGCTCACGGCCGGCAAACTAGCACGAGATTGGTATCTTGAGACGGGCGGCGATCGTAGCCCCCGCGCGGACCGCGGTGGGCGCATTTGGCGGTGCGCTGCGTTCGGTGGGAGTCGAGCATCTGGGCGCGGCCGTCATCCAGGCCGTACTCCAACGCAGCGGCCTCGACCCGGCGCGCGTCGAGGATGTCGTGATGGCGCAATCCTATCCAAACGGCGAGGCGCCCTGTATCGGCCGCTGGGCGGCGTTGCAGGCGGGCCTGCCGGTCGAAGTGCCCGGCATGCAGCTGGATCGACGCTGCGGCGGCGGGCTGCAGGCGATCGTGACGGCGGCCATGATGGTGCAGAGTGGCGCCGCGGACGTGGTCCTGGCCGGCGGCGTGGAGAGCATGAGCAATGTCGAGTACTACACCACCGACCTGCGCTGGGGCGCGCGCGCAGGATCCGTCAGCATGCACGACCGGCTGCAGCGCGCCCGCGAGCGCTCGCAGCCCGTCGGCCGGTTCGGTGTCATATCCGGCATGATCGAAACGGCCGAGAACCTGGCGCGGGAGTACTCGATATCGCGCCAGGCGGCCGATGCCTACGCGGCGCGCAGTCAGCGGCGGGCAGCCGCGGCCCAGGCCGCTGGCAGGTTCGACCGCGAACTCGTCCCGATCCCCGTGACGCAGAAGAAGGGACCGCCGATAATCTTCGCGCGGGACGAAGGCGTGCGAGGAGAGTCCACGACGGAGTCGCTGGCTAAACTTGCACCCATCATCGAAGGGGGAACCGTGACGGCCGGTAATGCCGCGCAACAGAACGATGCTGCCGCCGCCTGCCTGGTGGTGGCGGAGGATCGGCTCGATGCCCTGAAGCTGACGCCCATGGCCTGGCTGGTGGGCTGGGCCGCTGCGGGTTGCGAACCGGCGACCATGGGCATCGGCCCCGTGCCCGCCGTGCGCCGGCTGTTTGCGCGCACCGGACTGTCCTTCGATGCCATGGACCTGGTCGAACTCAATGAGGCCTTTGCGGTGCAAGTGCTCGCGGTGCTGGCCGGCTGGGGCTGGGATGATCCGGATCGTCTCAACGTCAATGGTTCCGGGGTTTCGCTCGGTCATCCCATAGGCGCCACCGGGGCGCGCATCATGACGACGCTGCTGCACGAACTCGAACGGCGCCAGGGTCGCTACGGACTCGAGGCTATGTGCATCGGTGGTGGCCAGGGCATGGCCGCGATATTCGAGCGTGCCGCATGAGCGACTCTCCCGTCGAACACGACCAGATGGAGTATGACTTCTGCGTGGTCGGTGGCGGCCCGGCCGGTCTTGCCTGTGCACTGCGCCTGAAGCAGCTCAAGCCCGACAGCAGCGTCTGCGTACTGGAGAAAGCTTCCGCGCTCGGCGCGCAGTCGATTTCGGGAGCCGTCATGGAACCCGGGCCGCTGGAGCAGCTGCTGCCCGACTGGCGACGCGACTACACGGGTATGAAAGTACCGGCAGCCCACGATGATGTTCGCCTCATGACGCGCGGCGGCTCGCTGCGGCTGCCGGACTGGATGGTGCGACTCTCGCCGCTCAACAATCACGGTAACTTCATCGTCTCGCTGGGCCAGCTCGTGCCCTGGCTCGGAACGCAGGCGGAAGCGGCCGGGGTGGATGTGTTTCCTGGCTTCGCGGCCGCCGAGCCTTTGTACGGCGATGATGGCGGCGTCAAGGGTGTTCGTATCGGCGATATGGGTGTCAACCGCGATGGCAGCCGGGGACCGAACTTCGCGCCGGGTGCAGACATCCTCGCGACCACCACCGTGCTCGCGGAGGGGGCGCGCGGGTCGATCACCAAGCAGCTGATCGCGCGATACAAACTGGACCGGGGCCACGATCCACCCACCTTCGGGCTTGGGTTCAAGGAACTCTGGCAATTGCCGCCGGGCCGTGTGACGCCGGGACGCATCGAGCATTCATTCGGCTGGCCGCTGGATCCCAATACCTATGGCGGCAGTTTCCTCTATCACCTCGACAATGATCGTATCTATATCGGCTACGTGGTCGGTCTCAACTATCAGGATCCGCGCCTAAGCCCCTTTGAGACCTTTCAGCAGTTCAAGCACCATCCGCGCATCAAACCGCTGCTCGAGGGCGGGGAGATACTCGCCGCGGGTGCGCGCTCGATTGCCGCCGGCGGATACCAGTCGCTGCCGACGCTCGAGATGCCCGGCGCCGTGCTGATCGGGGATGCCGGCGGCACGCTCAATGTGTTCAAGATCAAGGGCATTCATCAAGCCATTCGCTCGGGGGTACTGGCTGCCGAGCACCTCGCCGAACAGGGCGTGGGCACAGGGTTCGATGCGCGCTGGCGCGCCTCCGAAGGTCACCGTGAGCTGCACGCGGTGCGCAATTTCAAGCCCGGATTTAAGCGCGGGCTGTACCTTGCGATGGCGAATGCCGGTCTGGAGATTGTCACGCGCGGTAACACGCCCTGGACGTTGCACAATTCTGCCGATGCACCGGCACTGCGCAAGCTCGATGAGTACGTCTCACCCGATCGCGGCTGGGTCGCTCGCACCCTGCCGCCGCGCGATCGGGTCTCCTCGGTTTTCTTTGCCGGTAATGCGCATGACGAGAATCAGCCCATCCACCTGCACGTGGCCGATGTTTCGATCTGCGCCGACCGCTGCGCAAAAGAGTTCGGCAACCCCTGCCAGAACTTCTGCCCGGCTGCCGTCTATGAGATGGTCGAGGACGGCGCCGGTGGCAAACGGCTGCAGATCAACGCGGCCAACTGCGTGCACTGCAAGGCCTGCGATATCAAGGATCCCTACGGCATCATCACCTGGACGCCGCCTGAAGGCGGCTCCGGCCCCAACTACCAGAATCTGTGACATTGCCGCTCGAAGCCTGGGACAACTACTACGTCATCGTCGGCTCGTCGGCCGGTGGACTGACCGGCCTGACCTTCGTCGTGATTGCATTGGTGGCCGATGCGCATGCGGTGCGCCTGACGGGGCTGCGCGCCTTCATCACACCCACTATCGTGCACTTCAGCTCGGCGCTGGTGCTGTCGGCATTGATGAATGTGCCCGGACAGACCGCGATCAGTCTGGCCATCTGCCTGGGCGCCTTTGGCCTCATGGGCGTGATCTACAGCGCCGGCACCGCGCGGCAGGTCTACCGCTCAACCACCAAGACCAGCTACACGCCCGTGGCGGAAGACTGGATCTGGAATGTGATCCTGCCGACGGTGACCTACGCGGTGCTCTTCATCGCTGGCCTTATCACCTCGCTGCACGCGCCCACCGCGCTGTACCTGACGGCGGCCGCGTCAATGGTGCTGTTGATCATCGGCATTCACAACGCCTGGGACATCGCCGTGTGGTTTACGGCGGAGCGTCCAGGCGCTCAGACCCTGGAAGACAAGAAGCCGCCGCCTAGCGAGCCGCCGGCGGAGTGAGCGCTTCGGCCATCAGATCGTAGGTGTCGGCCGCGACGATTTTCACTTCCGCGAATTCGCCGACGGCGAGTTTCGCACCACGCCGGATGCGTATCACGCCATCGATCTCCGGCGCTTCCGCGGCGCTGCGCGCGATGGCCACTCCGCCTTCGATCGAATCCACCAGTACGCGGCAGCGCCTGCCGATGCGCTGGCTCAGGCGCGCGGCGCTGATCGCCCCGGCGCGCACCATGAAGCGTTCGTAACGAGATTGCTTGACCTCTTCGGGCACGGCCGCACCAACGGCATTGGCCGCCGCGCCTTCGACCGCCGAGTACTTGAAGCAGCCCACGCGATCGAGTTGCGCGGCATCCAGCCACTCGAGCAACTGTTCGAACTCGGGTTCGGTTTCGCCGGGAAATCCCACGATGAAAGTACTGCGCAGCGTCAGTTCCGGGCGCTCGGCGCGCCAGCGCTCTATGCGGCGCAGGGTGTTCTCCGCATGTGCCGGCCGGCGCATGCGCTTGAGCACCGTGGGGCTGCCATGTTGAAACGGGATATCCAGGTACGGCAGGACACCGCTCTCGCTCATGAGCGGGATCAGATCGTCCACATGCGGGTAGGGATAGACGTAGTGCAGACGCGCCCAGGCACCGAGCTTTCCGAGCGCGCGCGCCAGATCGAGCAGGCGCGAGTCATAGGGTTCGTCTCGCCACTTCACTTCCCGGTAGCGGATGTCGCTGCCGTAGGCGCTGGTGTCCTGTGAGATCACCAGCAGCTCGCGCACGCCGCTCGCGACCAGCGTTTCAGCTTCGCGCATGACGTGATCGAGCGGCCGGCTCACCAGGTCTCCGCGCAACGCGGGAATAATGCAGAAGCTGCAGCGGTTATTGCAGCCTTCCGAGATTTTCAGATAGGCGTAGTGCCGCGGCGTCAACCGGATGCCCTGAGGCGGAATCAGATTGATGAAGGGTGCGTGCGGCGCCGGCAAGTGGGCGTCGACTTCCGCAATGACGCGATCGTAGGCGTGCGGACCGGTGACACCCAGGACCTTGGGGTGACGGTCGAGAATTCGCTGCGGATTGGCACCCAGGCAACCGGTGACGAGCACGCGGCCGTTCTGCTCCAACGCCTCGCCAATGGCCTGCAGCGACTCATCAATGGCGCTCTCGATGAAACCGCAGGTATTCACGATCACGAGGTCCGCGGTTTCATACCGGGGCGCGATTTGGTAGCCGCGCGCACGCAGCTCGGTGATGATCCGCTCGGAGTCGACCAGTGCCTTGGCGCATCCCAGGCTCACGAAACCCACGGCCGGCGCGCCGGAGGTCCGGGCGGCGGTGGAACGGGGTCGGCTTGCGGTGGCGGGCATGGGTCCTTGGGGCGCGGTCCCGCTACAATGGGGGTTCGCAAGTCTACCTGAGCGGGCACGCCGGATCGACGCATGGCCTTTGACCAAGACTACTATCAACGCTTCTATTACAACCCTCGCACGGCGGTAACCTCCCGCGCCGAGATGCGCGCGCGCGGGCGCATGATCGCCGCCTGCGTGGAATATGTCGGATTGCCCGTGAAGAGCATTCTGGATGCCGGCTGCGGTGTCGGCTTGCTCAAGGGACCGCTGACGCGGGCCTTTCCGGCCGCCCGGTACGTGGGCCTGGAGTACAGCGAATACCTGTGCAAACGCTACGGCTGGCGGCAGGGATCGGTGGCGAGCCTGCGAACCCGGGAGCGGTTCGACCTGGTGGTCTGCTACGACGTGCTGCAGTACCTCGGCGTGCCGGAGGCACGGCGCGCGATCGCGAATCTCTCGCGCGTGTGCCGCGGCGCACTCTACTTTGGGGCGCTGACGACCGAGGATTGGCGCGAAAACTGCGATCAGAGCCGTACCGACCGCATTCCGGGCCTGCGGCCGGGTGCCTGGTACCGGCGCGAGCTGAAGCGCGCCTTCAGGCCGGTGGGCTGCGGGGTCTGGCTGAAACGCGATGTGAACCTGACACTCTGGGACCTGGACACCGCGGCATGAGAGTGGAATTCGAGGGCCCGGTCGAGTGTGTTCCGGGGTCCGGCGCCATCACTCTCACGCTGAGCGGCCGCGAACGCGGCGGCGCAGCCGTTGCCGCGCTGTTCGCGGGCGCGTCCTCCCCAGGTGGCCTGACAGCGCTGCCAGGGAAGCTGCATGAAGTGCGGCTATTCGATGCCGCAGAGGCAGTGGGCGCGCGGCAGGTCCAGCTGCAGTCGCGCGAGCTGCGACTGGATCTGGTGTTCCGGAGCCTGCAGCTGCATCGCGATGCCGCCGGGCCATTCTTTACGGCTGTGCCGCCCGTGCACATTCCCGCAGCTCGCCGCCTGGGTTGGGCGCTGCTGCTGTCGGTATTGCGCATTCCGGGTGTCGCGCAATTAATGGCGGCTTTGCGAGGCAGGCGATGAGTACGCGCGTTCCGGTCACGGTGCTGACAGGTTTCCTGGGAGCGGGCAAGACCACGCTCGTCAACCGCATCCTCTCCGAGCAACACGGCAAGCGCATCGCGGTCATCGAGAATGAGTTCGGCGAAGTTGGCGTCGATCACGAACTCGTCATCGGTGCGGATGAGGAGATCTTCGAGACCAGCAATGGCTGCATCTGCTGCACGGTGCGCGGCGATTTGATCCGCATCCTCAATCAGCTGCGCAAGCGCCGCGAGCGCTTCGACGCGGTGCTCATCGAGACCACGGGACTGGCCGATCCGGGGCCGGTGGCGCAGACTTTCTTCATCGACGAAGAGCTCAAGGAGTACTACTCGCTCGATGCCATCGTGACGCTGGTCGACGCACGGCACCTCGAGCAGGAGCTCACCGAGAGTTCTGTGGCCCGCGAACAGATCGCCTTCGCCGACATCGTGCTGCTGAACAAGATCGACCTGGTCGACACCGCCGCTCTTGCCCGTGTGCAGCAGCGCGTGCAGGGCATCAACGGCACCGCCACGGTGCTGCGCACGCGCAATGCCAATGTGCCGCTCGATCGCGTGCTTGGCATCGGCGCCTTCGATCTGGACCGGGCGCTGTCGCGTGATGAGGATTTCCTGCAGACGCCGCGACCTTTCGAATGGGCCGGTCTGTACGAGCTCTCGGGCTCGCACCTGCTGCGCGTCGGAGCGCACGCCGATGAGCACGCGCACGCGGATGAGCATGAGCATGAGCATGAGCATGCAAAGGAAGACGCACATTCGCATGCGCTCGAACACGTCGACCTGTTGCTGCTGCCGGTGGAGCCAGGCTCTACATCGGCGATCGACGCACTGACCGACACCGCCGTGGCGCTGTTCGGCCAGCAGGCCATAGCCTGTGCGTCGCATGCGCGCCTGCCCGTGAGGCAGCTGGCCCGCATCGCGGTCACGGGCGATGTCCACTACCACATCGAACAGGCGGGTCATTGCGTGCTGTTCTGCGAGCACGCGCCCGAGGAATTCGGATTGCATCTGGACGGCGCGAAGCTGCTCGAAGAACGCCGCTACGGATCGCATCATCACGATCCGGACATCGGTTCCATCGGGCTCGAAGACGCGCGACCGCTCAATGCCGAGAAGCTCAACGACTGGCTGTCCTACCTGCTGCAGAGCCGCGGCCAGGACATCCTGCGCATGAAGGGTGTGCTCAACATCAAGGATGAGCCACGGCGTTACGTATTCCATGGCGTGCACATGGTTTATGACGGACAGCTGGAACGGCCCTGGCCGGCGGCTGCCACGCGCCGCAGCCGGCTGGTTTTCATTGGTCGCAACCTCGACCGCAACGAGCTGGAAGCGGGCCTCGAATCCTGCATCGCATGAATGCCGGGGCTGGACAGCTGCGGCTTCGGGGCCGCATCGAGCTCGGCGACTATCCGGTGGATGCGGCCTGGTCGCCGGATGGCAAGGCGCTGGTGGTCGCATGCGGCGCCGGCAATATCGTGCATGTGGAGGTGGGATCCGGGCTCACGTCGCGCGCCATCGGCAGCCACGGCGGCGGAGCGTTGGCGGTGAGCTGGCAGAAAGCCGGGCACCTGATTGCCACTTCGGGCCAGGATGGGGTGGTGCTGCTATGGGACGCGCGCACCCTCGAGTCACGTGCCATTCACACTGCCAAGGAGTGGAGCGAGCACCTGGTCTTTGCCGACAATGGCCGGCTGCTGGCGGTATCCACGGGGCGCGTCCTGCACCTGTTCGATACCACCGGGCAGTTGCGCGCCAGTTTCGATCCGCAGCCGGGCGCGATCGCCGCGGTCGCATGGCGGCCCAAATCCAGCGAAATCGCGGCTGCCGGCAACGGCGGCATGCGCCTGCATCGCGTCGAGCCGGCGCCTGGCTCCCGCGACTATCCGTGGCGCGGGGCCTGCCTGACCGCGCGCTGGAATGCCGACGGACGGCTGCTGGCCTCCGGCATGCAGGACGGCAGTGTTCATCTCTGGTACGTGGCCAGCGGCACGGAATCGCAGATGCAGGGCTACGGTGCCAAGGTGATCGCCACGGAATGGAGCGGCAACGGCCGCTATCTGGCCACCGCCGGCGGCAGCTCGCTGATCGTCTGGGATTTCGGCGGCAAGGGTCCGGAAGGTACCGAGCCCATCGAACTGCGTTCGCACTCCGAACGCATCAGCGCCATCGCGTGCCGGCCGACGGGGACATGGCTGGTGTCGGCGGCGCGCGATCGCCGACTGCTGCTGTGGCGCATGGGCGCCAGCGATGCCCCACAGGATGCGCACCTGCTGGCCGATGAATGCACCGTATTGCGCTACGCCCGCGCCGGAGACAGATTGGCTGTCGGCGATGCGCGCGGTGGACTGTCGATTTTCGAGTGCTAGTCCGGCGGGCTGTTAGGAGCCGACTTCAGCCCGGGCGCCGAACTCCGGCAATGCGCCACTGCCGGTGAGCACGCTGGCATAGTTGGCCAGCTGGATGCTCATGGAGTTCGACCAGGTGAATCGCTGCAGCACGCGGTGACGGGCCGCTTGGCCCAGCGCTTCCAGATCGCGGTCGTAAAGACGACGGATGGCCGCAGCCATGCTGGCCGCATTATCGGGCTCGGCAATTTCTCCCACGCAATGATCGATGAGTTCCGGCACTGCGCCGGCGCGCACGCCCACTACCGGCCGCCCGCAGGCCATCGCCTCGACGATGACCAGTCCGAAAGTCTCGGCGGTGCCCGCATGCACGAGCGCGTCGGCGGAAGCGAGCCACTGCGCCAGTTCGATGCTGTCGCGCCGATAGGGCAGCACGGTGATGTTGTCGCTCGGGTGCGCGCTGCGCCCGCCGCCGACCAGCAGCAGATGATAGGGACTGCCCAGCAACGCCATCGCGCCGCGCAGCACATCGAGATTCTTCTCATCGGAGAATCGTCCTGCGAAAACCAGCAGGCGCGCTTCCGCGCGCAACCCGAGCAGGCGGCGCAGATCGAGCGAGCGGCGCAGCGGTGAAAAAACCTCGGTATCGACCCCTAGCGGCTGCAGCGCGGCGCGCGACACGCCGATCCGCGACAGATACGCGCACATGATGCGGCTCGGCGCCAGCACCAGGTCGAAGCGCGAATACACCGCGCGCAGATAGCGCGCCACGGCGCTCTCGATGCCGGGACCGAAGCGGCGCCCGAGCAGGTGCGCGAGATCCGAATGAAAGAAAGCGACCAGCGGTATGTTGCGCCGGCGCGCGACCGCCGCCGCGCACCAGGCCGGATGAAAGGCGTCACCGACTTCGATCAGATCCGGTTCGAGTGCATCGAGCGTCGAACGCCAGGTGCGAGGCGATAACGGCAGCCGGTAGTTGAACGTGCCGGGCAACCGCAGGCCCGCAATGGTCGTGATGTCACCTGGAAGGAATCGGCTGTGCGCGCCGGGTACGACAATCGTGTGACGGTGTGTGGTGTGGGTCGCCAGCCAGTCGTGCTTCGCCGTCAGGTAACGCTTCACGCCGCCGCTGGTCGGCGAGAAGAACAGCGTCGTGTCGACTAGATGCATGCGGTCACCCCGGGGCGAGACCGCATTGCATCGTCAGCCCATTTTTCTGTCAAGCGCGGCGGCTGACATCCTCCGCCTCCGCGGCGGCTTCGATTGGCGGCAGATGCACGCGAAAGCGCGTGTAGTGAGCGCTCTTGGTGGCGGCCTGCACGCGCCCACCCAGTCGCTGCACATGATCGCGCACGATGCGCATGCCCTGGCCGCGCCGCGCAGCATCGCGCGCCGTGGAGACACCAGGCTGAAAGATCAGACTGGCCAGCCGCGGGGGATCCAGATCCTGCGCAGCCTCGGCGGTCAGTAGGCCCTTTCTGACCGCGATATCAGCAATGCCGCGAGAGTCGAGGCCGGCCCCGTCATCCTGCACGTTGAGTTCAAAGCCCTCTTCGCCCCGCTCGACGAATTCGACCACCAGCGTGCCCTGCTCAGGTTTCTTGATGGCAGTGCGGCGCTCAGGCGATTCGATGCCATGCTCGACCGCATTGCGCAGCATCTGTCCGATCATGTCGAACATCGCGCCAACCCATTCCTCCGGAATGTCCTCGAGCCCAAGCGTCACGAGCGTGACGTGTTTGCCATGCTCGGTTGCCAGCTTTTCGGACAGCTGCTGCAGCGCTATCGCCAGCTTCGGCTGGGTGCGCCGCTGACTGCCGTCGGCTTCCGCTGCGCTGCCATCGTCCTCGACCATGGGTACGTGCACCGAGGCACAATCTGCGGCGATGGTGATATGGCTGCACAAATCTCCCAGCACGACCATGGCCGGCAGCAGGTCATTGCCGGTGATCTCGGTGCGCGCCTCGATTTCCCGCAGCGACGCCTGGGCGCTCTCGAGCCGGCTATTGATGGTCGGCAGGTGCAGCGGCCGCAGCGCTTCGGCCAGCGAGTTGAGCTCGGCCAGCAGCTGCTCGATCTTGCCGCGGAACGCCGCACCGTCACGCGTCGGCGCGCGCAGCAGCTCGCGCAGCTGCTCGACGCTGCCGAGCGCCTGCGTCAGACCGACGCCGAGCAGATCGATCTCCGACAGCAGCAGCGAGCGGTACAGGTCGCGCTGATCGCGCAGCGTCTCGATCTCAAGTTGCTGTGCAGGCGAAAGCGCATGACCATAAATGGAAGTGTCGTTCATTGCAGCGTCACCGATTGACCGGCGGCGGTCGTGAGCAGCGTGATGGCGCCGTTGAGCGCCGCGCGCACCTCGGCGGCATCCGGGAAGCGTTCGGTGCGATCGCGTGCCATGAGTCGATCCATCAGTGGCTCGAGGCTGGCGCAGGACGCCGGCAGCGGCGGACGCCGGCCGTTCACGTGCTGCTGCATGACCTCCACCGCAGTGGTGCCCTGATAAGGCCGATTGCCCGTCAGCATTTCGAACAGGATCACGCCCGTGCTGTAGAGGTCGCTGCGTGCATCCAGCGGCAGGCCCTGTGCCTGCTCGGGGCTCATGTAGTAGGGCGATCCGCGCAGTACCCCGACCATGGTGTTCAGATGCGCCTTGTCGAGATGCTTCGCCAGGCCGAAATCGATCAGCACCAC
Organism: uncultured Gammaproteobacteria bacterium; assembly: GCA_963819195.1. GTDB lineage: Bacteria > Pseudomonadota > Gammaproteobacteria > Steroidobacterales > Steroidobacteraceae > FEN-1191. Next base: position 283,338 of record CAWFVL010000001.1, on the reverse strand, counting down.
CGAGCCGTCCTCGCGCAACATGACGTTCGGCGGCTTCAGATCCCGATGAACCAGCCCGGCACCGTGCACCACCTCGAGCGCGGCGCAGATGCGCTGCGCGTACTGCAGGCTCTCGGTGGTCGTCATGGGCTGTTGCAGCCGCATCTTCAGATCACCGCAGGGAAAGTACTCCATGGCGATAAATTCGCGGCCGTCGTGAAAGCCGTAGTCGTAGATGTCGACCACCGCCGGATTTTGCAGCGCGCTGATGGCGGCGTATTCGCGCGCGAATTCCTGGCTGTCCTCGTTCGATTCGAGCTGCGGCTTGCTGATCTTGAGCGCGACGTTGCGCCCGAGCGTGCTGCTGTAGGCCAGGTACACGGCGGCCCGCGCCGACTCTCCGAGCTTGTGCAGCAGCGAGTATTGCGGCAGATCGATGTAGGCGGGATCGACGCTGTGCCGCGCCATCTTGACCGCGCGCACCGGAGCCGCGACTGAGCGGCGTTGAGTCCGCAGTGCGCCGCGCAGCGCGTTGGCCAGTCGCTGGGCATTCAGTAGTGTGCGCGGCAGGTAGTCGGCTGCACCGATGCGCATTGCCTCCACGGCGGACAGTTCATTGCCTCCCGCGGCGATGAGGATCACCGGCGGACAATTGCGCGCGGCATGCGTCGCGCGCAGCAGGTCCAGTGAAGCGTCCGTATCGGCCTGGGCCGAGCCGCAGGTGGCGCTCAGGACGATCAGGTCGATCTCGCGCAGCGCCATATCGCGCAGGGCGCCTTCGAATTGCACCGGCAGGGTGTCTTCCACGGTGGCGTCGGGCCAGAGGATGTCGAGATGGTGTCGCAGCCAATCGCGCAGCTCGCGCTCCTCGATCACCAGCAGAATGCGCGGGTTCACTGCTTGAACCTCACGCGAATACGGGCCCGCTGCGCCACGGGCACGCCATCGCGCGTCACCGGCCGATAACGGCTGCGCCCGAGTGCGGTACGCGCGGCGCGATCGAATACCCCGATGGGCTCGGCCGCCAGCACGGCGACGTCGGTCACCTTGCCCTCGGGAGTGACTGTGAATTCCAGATCGACCCAGCCGCTGATGTTGCGGCTCAGCGCCTCATCCGGATAGGACGGCGGCACGAACAGCACCCGCGTCAGCATGCTCTCGGGCACCCAGGTCTGGGCCGCTTCAACCGCGGGCGTGCCCGATGGGGGTGCGACTGGGGGCGCGGTTACCGCTGCGGGCGAGGGAGCGATTGCAGTTGCAGTGGCCGGAGCAGCGATGCTGGGCGGCGGAACGACCGGCGTCGGCGCGTGCGCACGTTCCAGTCCCTGCGCCGGGTCAGCCTCGTTCTGCTGCGCGCTCTGCAGCTTCTGCAGCTGCGCCGATAGATCGCTGAGCGTGGCACTGCCGATCCGATAATCACTGCAGGCCTTGAACCAGCGCTGCGACTCGGCGAGATCGCCGGCTGCGATCGCGTGGCGAAATTGCACGATCATCGCCTCGCCCAGCGCGATCGAAGCCGCGCGCACATCCGGATCGTCCGGCGCCAGGGAGGTGGCGGATTCCAGATAGCTGCGCGCATTGTCGTCGGCAGGATCGATCAGGGCGCCGCTTGCCAGGCGCTTGCGGGCGAGCTGCACATACAGAGCTACCTGGTCGGCGCGCGCGCCCTGCGCATTGCGCTGTGCCTGTTCCAGTGCCGCGGATGCCCGGGCGGCTTCGCGTGCGGCGCTGTCATGGGCCGCGCCATCGTGTGAAGCGTCAGGCACGTTCGGTTTGTCGGTGCCAGCCTGCAGGGTTGCAGCCGCATCCGGCGGTGCACTGGTGGCATTCGACGGTTCGGACAACGTCTCGCTGGCAGTGGGCGGCTCGGCCAGCGCAGGCAGCTCTGTTGGCGGTGCAAATTCGTAGTGCCACAGTGCCCAGGAAGCGGCGGCGAGAATCACCAGGCCTGGCAGCGCGAGCCTGAACGGAAAGCCACGATGCCCGCCGGTGGGAGGCTCTGGCGCGGCCGGTAGCGCGATGGACGTGGGCGCCGCGGCCGTGGCCGCTGCGCGCGCCTTGCCGGCGGACGGTTCGGGTGTCGCGAGCTTTCGCAGCGCCGCGTCGATGAACAGACGCAGCCGCTGACTCGAGGCGGGCCGGTGCACGAAACGGAAGATGGTACCGTCGGTAATCTGCTCTTCGAACTGCGCCTGCAGGTGCGCCGGCCCGGTCAGCATCACGAGTAGCTGCGGGAACTGCTCGTGCAGCGTGGCGAGGAAGCTCTTGAGCGATGAAGAGACGCTCGCGGCGTCGATGATCGCAATGCCGGCCCCGGCCGAATTGGCCACCAGCTGATCGATGAATCGATCGCTGGAGGGCGAACTCATCACGCCGGTGCCTGCGACGCTCAAGCCTGCCAGCGCCTCGAGCAGCAGCGGGTCATCGGACAGCGCAACGATCGGGCACGACTCCCGTGCGGCGTTATCGGGACCGGGCGCGGCATCGGCCGAAATCGTATGTGAATCACGCAGTTGCATGGGGTGCGGTCGGTATTTCTCAGCCGGCCGGACACCATACCGGCCCTTGGCTGAAACTCTATGCTGTCTGTCGCCGGGGACAGTGCACTGATGTCTCAGTGGCGAGAAAACTGTGATTCCGGTTTGAGCGTGCTCGCGGATAATGTGACGCCGCTCACTTGTTCGGGAGGAGTCATGCTGTGCCTGCGCAACGCCGGGGAATCGGATGTCCCGGCCATATTCGAGCTCATCGGCGAGCTGGCCGACTACGAGCGCCTGCGCGGCGAGATGACTGGCAGCATCGAGGATTTGCGCCGGCATCTGTTCGCCGAGCCGCGCTACGCACAGGTCACCATGGCTGACTGGGATGGGCAGGTCGCCGGCTTTGCGCTGTACTTCTTCAACTACTCGACCTTTCTTTGCCAGCCCGGCCTCTATCTGGAGGATCTGTTCGTGCGGCCCGCTCACCGCGGTCGCGGTATCGGCGTGGCCCTGCTCAAAGCACTCGAGCGGATCGCTGGCGAGCGCGGCTGCGGCCGCTTCGAATGGTCGGTGCTCGACTGGAACCAGAGCGCCATCGATTTCTACCTCGAATTCGGTGCGCGGCCACGACCGGGCTGGACCCTCTACCGCAAGCAGTTGCCAGGCTGAGCGCGCGATGCCGCGAATTACCTATATCGAGCCCGATGGGCGTTCCGTGACGCTGGAGCTGAAGCCCGGTCAAAGTCTCATGCGCGCGGCAATGGATGCCGGCCTCGAAGGCATCGAGGCGCAGTGCGGCGGCAATTGTTCCTGTGCCACCTGCCATTGCTACGTGCAGCCCGAATGGCTGGACAAACTCAAGCCGCCTTCCGATGATGAACAGATCATGCTCGCTAATGTCGCCGCCGAGCGCCGGCCAAACAGTCGACTGTCGTGTCAGTTGATCGCGCAGGACGCGCTCGACGGCCTCACCGTGCGGTTTCCAGATCGTCAAAGTTGAATTTTCAGAGTTGAAAGGAGCGCGGTGGATTCTCATTCCCGAGTCGTGATTGTCGGCGGCGGCCAGGCCGGCATCCAGATTGCCGAATCGCTGCGCCAGGAAGGTTTCACCGGCGTGCTGACGCTGCTCGGCGATGAACCGCATCCTCCCTATCAGCGCCCGCCGCTGTCGAAGAAGTGGCTCATCGAAGGCGGCGCAGTCGGTGCGCTGTCGCTGCGCGGTTCGGCGGCGATCGAACGCCTGCGGATCACGCTGCGGCCCGACACGCGCGTGCGCGCAATCGAGCGTGTCCGCAACGTCGTGGAACTGGCCGATGGCAGCGTGCTGCCCTACGACCGGCTTGCCATCGCCACCGGCTCATTACCGCGCACGCTGCCCGTGCCGGGCGCATCGCTGTCGGGCGTGCTGTCGCTGCGTGGCATCGCCGATTCACTCGCGATCGGCCGGGCGATCCGAACCTGCGCCGACGAGAAATGCCCGGTGGTGGTCGTGGGCGGCGGATTTATCGGCCTCGAAGTGGCAGCAGCGGCGCGCAAGCTGGGCGCGCAGGTGACCGTGCTCGAGGGTTTGCCGCGATTGATGTCACGCGTAACCGCGCCCGTGGTGTCCGAGACCTTCGCCCGCCTGCATCGTACGCACGGCGTGCAATTGGTGTTCGGCGCCCAGGTGGCCGAAATCGTGGGACGGGAGGGCCTGGTCGCGGGCGTGCGCACCGCGGACGGACAGGAGTATCCGGCAGGCTGCGTGGTGGTCGGCATCGGCGTCGAGCCTGATGATCTGCTGGCGCGGTCGGCCGGATTGCTCTGCGAGCGTGGCGTGGTGGTCGATGATTGTGCGCGCACCTCCGAGGCCACGATCGTCGCGGCTGGTGACTGTACCGCCCGGCGTCTTCCCAACGGCGAGCTGGTACGGCTCGAATCCGTGCAGAACGCCATCGAGCAGGGCAAGTCCGGTGCCGCCGCACTCATGGGCCGGGAGCGGCCATTCACCAACGCGCCCTGGTTCTGGTCGGATCAGTACGACGTCAAATTGCAGATGGTGGGATTGAGCCGTGGCTACGATCAGGTGGTCACGCGGGGCGATCTGGCCAAACCTGCCTACTCGGCGTTCTACTATCGCGCCGGTCGCCTGCTGGCCGTCGATTCCATGAATCGCGTGCCCGATCACATGCAGTCCAAGCGATTGCTCGATCATGGCGTCTGGCCGACGCCTGAACAGGCCGCTGATCCGCAATTCGATCTCACGAGCCTGCTAAAGGTCACGCCGGCCGCGACGCCGGGAGGCGCCGCTACTGCGGGTGGAGCATGAAGTCGGTGCCGTGATAGGTCATTTCGACGCCATCAGGATCGATGGCAACCACGCGCGCTCCTTCCGGCAGCACATCGCCCTCGTGCACGCGATGCATATTGATGAGCGCGTACCGGTCCGCCGGCCGCGCCGCATACACGTGCAGGTCGAGTCGCAGGTCCGGCACATCGCCACCCACATCCGACAGGCTGGGCGGCCGCGCGCGCCGCGTCGATGAATTGGGGGCCGACGCCGGCGCACCCGCCGGTCCGGTATACGGCACGGCCGGCTCGAAGTCGGCCGGATTGTCCCCAGACTGATCCAGCGCATCGGGCGGGATCGACGGCCGCGTCGCGGCTGAACTCCCCGCACTCCCCGCGGTAACCGCGTTGGTGGCGGGAGGCAGCGATGCCATCGCGGCTGCTGGCGCGGCGCCCGCCGTCGCTGCGGTTGGCGCAGCCGCCGCCGCGGAGGGTGCTGCGGAGGGCGCTGCGGTCAGTGGCGCAGGTCCCGTCGGCGCCACGCTGACCGCCGGTTCGGCGCCCGGGGCTGGTCGGCGCAGCTCGAAGGCGATCAGCAGCAGAATGTTGATGGCGAGCAGCGCGCCGATCACGATCGTCCACATGGGGAAACGCCGCCGCGGCTGCGCCACCCGCACCTCGAGCAACGTCGGGCCGGTCTGCCGCTGTCGCTCGGCCTCGGCTTTCTTGAGTGCATCGAGGATGAAGGACATCAGCCACCTCGCGTGGAGGCGGTGGCCGCTCGCGGCTCGAGCCGCGGAGAATCCGGTCCCGCCAGCGCGGCATCGAGCGCCACCTGGGTTTCGATGCCCGCGACGCCGTCGACCGTCAGTCGATTGGCACGCTGGAACTGTTCCACCAGCTGCATGAGATCTCCGTCGAACGCATCGCTATTCGTGGGATTACTGTCGGTGCCGCGCCAGCGGCCAAGCTGCTCGCGCAGTCGCCGCACCAGCGCGCCGTGCATCCCCTGGCTCAGATCCCGCACATCCCTGGTACCAGGCCGCCATACGAGCACAAAGTCGCCAAACCAGTAGCGCGACAACTCGGCCACGCCGACGGTGGCAGTCTGCGCGCCGATCAGCAGGCGCGCCGTGTCGTCATGCAGTTCCCGCAGCACCACCTGGTAGGCCGCACCGCTGTCATCGTTGAGCATCAGGATGGCGGGTCGATTCAGCAGGCGCAACTGCGCGAAGGATCCGCGCTGCACCAGGCAGCGCAGGCCCTGCGTCAGCGCCTGGGTGCAGCCGTCCACCTTGCCGGGCACATACTCGGCGTTCCACAGCGTCAGCAACTGGCGGAACGCACTGTCGCTGTCGGTGCTGTCGTGATCCTGGCTCAGGGTCTGCGCCAGCGTTGGCACGATGATCGGGACCGGTCGCGGTGGGCCCTGGCAGCGCCCGCACCGGACGCGGCGTTGGCGGCGGCCGGTACGGCGGCTGGCGGCGCAGCCGTGGACGCTTTCGAGCCCCCCGCTACCGCGGGTGTCGTGGTCGATGCCGGTGCCACGTGATGTGTTGCGTGCACAAAGTCCGGCAGCCATCCGCTGGACCCGTAGCGCCACAGCAGCAAGGTGCTGCCCACAAGAATGACCGCCGCGAGTCCCGAGGCCGCGAACGGCATCCAGCCCGGCAGGAACTCGCGCCCGAAGATTTCGGCGCCGGCGCGACGCACCAGCGATCCGGGCACCTGGTGCAGTTCCTGGGTGTAAGCGCCGAGCATGGCGCGGTCGCAGAGGATATTGATGACACGCGGGATGCCGCCGCTGATGCGATAGACCTCGCGCAGCGCGGCGCGCGTGAAGACGTCGGTCGTGGAGCCTGCCACTCGCAGCCGGTGGCGCACATAGGCATAGGTCTCTTCGCGCGAGAGCGGATCGAGGTGAAATCGCGCCGTAATGCGCTGGGCAATCTGGCGCAGATCTTCGCGCGCCAGTAATTTGCGCAGCTCCGGCTGCCCGATCAGGATGATCTGCAGCAGCTTCTGAGTTTCGGTCTCGAGATTGGTCAGCAGACGCACCTGCTCGAGCACGTCGGGCGCGAGGTTCTGGGCCTCATCGACCACCAGCACCACGCGTCGGCCTTGTGCGTGCGCGCGCAGCAGGTATCGGTTCAGCAGATCGACCAGGCTCTTATTGTCGGCGCCGGCATTGTCGTCCGCCCCGAGGCCCAGTTCTTCGCACAGCGCCCGCAGGAACTCAGTGGCGGACAGCCGCGGATTGAGGATCAGCGCGATCTCGGCGCTCTTGGGCGCGCGCGCCAGCAGCGAGCGGATAGTCGTGGTCTTGCCGGTACCGACTTCCCCGGTCAGCTGGATGAAGCCACCCGCCTCGTTGATACCGTAGACGAGGTGCGCGAGCGCATCCGCGTGGCGGCCGCTCAAATAGAGATAGCGCGGATCCGGGGTGATCGCAAAGGGCTTTTCCGCCAGTCCGAAGAATTGCAGATACATTACTGGTTGAGCGCCGCAGGCAGGCCAAATTCGACTTCAGCCGCCGACGCGGCTGACGTCGCCGCGTCCGCTGCCCGCGCCTCCGGTGTTGCGGCATCTGGCATCGCCGCCATTCCCAGCTCGTGCGACTCGAAGTCATCGACATTGACGATGTCCATGACCTTGCGATCGTACTCAGCCAGGAACAAGGCCTCGTGCTCGCTGAGCACACCGAGTTCGCGCGCCTGCACGATCTGGTCGGCAAGGTTCAGTGCGCTGACGCGGCCGGTCTTGCGGCCTTCGACGCGCAGTTTCTTTTCGATGGATTCGGCCATGGGCGCCATCTCGAGCACGTTCTGCAGCGCCGCCAGCACATTCTCGGGGTCGTTGGTGTTGTAAAGCAGGCGGCTGAAGGAATCGCGCGTGGCGGTGTTGTTGAGCACCAGGTCCGCCACGCGGCGGCCCAGCCGGTCCGCCGGGGCGAAATAAGTCAGGCCGCGCGGAAAAATCATGAGCCGGGCCAGCCACGCAATCGGCCGATTGGGCAGGTTGCGCAGCACGCTGTGGAGCTGCTCCTGGGCCTGGTAGAGCAGCTCGCGGCAGGCCCACTCGACCACGGGCAACTCCTCGGGCGGGCTGTCGCGATTGTCGTGGTGCTTGAGCACCATCGAGGCGAGGTACATGGCGGAAAGCACATCGCCGAGCCGCGCGGAGATGGTCTCCTTTTTCTTCAGGTAACCGCCGAGCGTCAACATCGCCAGATCGGTGACGAAGGCGAATGAGGCGCTGAAGCGCTCGATGTGCTGGTAGTAACGACGCGTCGCGCCGACATCCGGTGCACCCCCGAAGCGCGCGAAGGTGATCGCCATCACCAGCGAACGCATGGCGTTGGAGATCGCGAAGCCCATATGCGCGAACAGCGCCCGGTCGAATTCGTTCACGCCGATCTTGTGATCGGGATTGCGCGCGGCATTCATCTCCTTCAGCACGAAGGGGTGGCAGCGGATGGCGCCCTGGCCGAAGATGATCAGGCTGCGCGTCAGGATATTCGCGCCCTCGACCGTAATCGCGATCGGGATCGACTGATAGCCGCGGCCGAGGTAATTCTTCGGCCCCAGCATGATGCCTTTGCCGCCATGCACGTCCATGGCGTCGTTGCCGACACGCCGGCCCATCTCGGTGACGTGATATTTGAGGATGGCAGCCGGCACCGCCGGCTTTTCGCCCGCATCGATCGCGGCCGTGGTGACGCTGCGCGCGGCGTCCATGATGTAGGTGAGGCCGACCATGCGCGCGATGACCTGCTCGACGCCCTCGAAACGCCCCACCGGGGTGTTGAACTGGCGGCGGATGCGCGCGTACGCGCCGGTAGCGACGGTTCCCGCCAGCGCACCGCCGGTCGCATTCGCGGGCAGCGAGATGCAGCGGCCCACCGAGAGCTGCTCGACCAGCATGCGCCAGCCCAGCCCGGCCATCTTGAGCCCTCCGATGATGCAGTCGAGCGGCACGAAAACATCGCGGCCATGAACCGGTCCATTCTGGAACGGGATATTCAATGGCAGGTGGCGCCGGCCGAGCTCTACGCCAGGTGTGTCGCGCGGAATCAGCGCACAGGTGATGCCGATGTCCGACTTGTCGCCGATCAGATGATCCGGATCCAGCATCCGGAATGCCAGCCCGACCACGGTCGCGATCGGTGCCAGCGTGATGTAGCGCTTGGAGAAGTTGAGTTTGAGACCGATGATCTCGCGGCCCTGATACAGGCCGCGGCACACCACGCCCGTGTCCGGCAGCGCGGCGGCGTCCGAGCCCACCCGCGGACCGGTGAGCGCGAAGCAGGGAATCTCATCGCCGCGCGCCAGCCGCGGCAGGTAGTAATTCTTCTGCTCCTCGGTGCCGTAGTGCACCAGCAGCTCCGCCGGCCCCAGCGAATTCGGCACCGCCACCGTGGAAGCACAGGTGACGCTGCGGCCGGCCAGCTTCACCAGCACGCAGGAATGCGCATAGGTCGAGAATTCCAGGCCGCCGTAGCGGCGCGGAATGATCATCGCGAAGAAGCCCTGGGTGCGCAGGTACTGCCAGACCTCGGGCGGCAGATCGCCGCGGCGATGCGTGATGTCGAAGTCATCCAGCATGCGGCACAGCGTGTTGCAGGGGCCGGCCAGGAACGCCTGCTCTTCGGTCGAGAGCTTCGGCGGCGGCGCATCCTGCAGGCGACGCCAGTTGGGATTGCCCGTGAAGAGCTCCCCATCCCACCACACGGTGCCGGCCTCGAGCGCGTCGCGCTCGGTATCCGACATCGTGGGCAGCAGGCGCCGATAGGTCTTCATGAACGGCGCGCTGATCAGCGCGATGCGCAATGGCCGCAGGTTCAGCAGCCAGAAGGACAGCAGCATGATCACCAGCAATCCGAGCCACAGTCCCGGCGGGTTGCCGAAGACGGCATAGGCGACCAGCAGCACCGTGAAGGCGATCGTGAAAGACAGCAGCGGCAGACGACGATAGGCGAGATACACCACCGACAGCACGAACAGGACGGTGATGATCGCGCCGATCATGATTTGCGCGGCGGCAGCAGGTCTTTGACGCCGTCACGCTCCTCGCGCAGCTCGGCCTCGGTCTTCTCCATGCGTGAGCGGCTGAAGGCATCGATCGACAGTCCCTGCACGATGGCGTAATTGCCGCCCGTGCAGGTGACCGGGTAGGAATAGATGATGCCTTCCTTGATGCCGTAACTGCCGTCCGATGGAATGCCCATGCTGGTCCAATCGCCGGACGCCGTGCCGGACATCCAGGTGCGCACGTGGTCGAACGCCGCGGAAGCGGCGGAGGCGGCTGAGGACGAGCCGCGCGCCTTGATCACCGCCGCGCCGCGCTGCTGCACGGTGGGAATGAACGATTCCTCGATCCACTTCTGGTCCACGAGCTCGCGCGCAGGTTTGCCCTTCACGGTCGTGTGACTCAGGTCGGGATACTGGGTCGAAGAGTGATTGCCCCAGATCGTCAGCTTGCGGATGTCATTCACGTGACAGCCGGTCTTTTCGGCCAGTTGCGAGAGCGCACGGTTGTGATCCAGCCGCGTCATCGCCGTGAAGCAACGGGCATCCAGATCCGGCGCGTTGTGACAGGCAATCAGCGCGTTGGTGTTGGCGGGATTGCCCACCACGAGTACGCGCAGCTTGCGATCGGCGACGTCGTTGAGCGCCTTGCCCTGCGCCGAGAAGATCTGCGCATTCGCGAGCAGCAGATCCTTGCGCTCCATGCCTGGACCGCGCGGCCTGGCGCCGACCAGCAGTGCCACGTGGCAATCACGGAAGGCCACGCGCGCATCGTCGGTGGCCACGACTTTGTTGAGCGTCGGAAAAGCGCAGTCGCTCAACTCCATCACCACGCCGCCCAAAGTTGGTAACGCCGGGGTGATTTCGAGCAGATGCAGATTGATCGGCTGATCGGCGCCGAGCATGGCGCCTGAGGCGACGCGGAATGCCAGGGCGTAGCCGATCTGACCGGCAGCCCCCGTGATCGCGACATTGAGCGGTGATTTCATGAAGGCTCCTGGCAAAAAAGAGCGCTGATTTTAGAGACCTTTGCTTCGGCGGCAACCGCTGCGCGAGTGCGGCGCCGAGGTGTAGCTTACAGGCAACAACCAGCCTCTAGAATCCTATACCCATCCCGCGGATCGGTTCACGGCGATCGCGCCGGATTTCGACAAATATAGGGCCATGACGCGGCTTTCATCCCAGTGGACCTTCTTCTACAAGCGTCTGTTCCCCGTTATTTGGTTCGGCTTCATTCTCCTGTTCGTGCTGCTGCCGTGGGCCACCCGCCACCAGACCCAGGGGCTGCCGCTGCCGCTGTTCATCATGCCGGTGGTCATGGGGGTTTTCGGCTACCTGCTGTTCCGCCGGCTGCTGTTCGACCTGGTCGATGAGATGTGGGATGACGGCGAGGCGCTGGTTGCCCGCAACGGCGGCATCGAGCAGCGCATTCCACTGCAAAACATCATCAACGTCGGTTTCTCGACCATGACGCGCCCGGAACGTGTAACGCTGCGACTGCGCGATGCCGGGCCCTTGGGGCAGGACGTGACCTTCATGCCGCCGACGCGGTTCACTTTTGTGACGCGCAATCCGATCATCGACCAGCTGATCGAGCGCGTCGACCGCGCACGACGCGCGCACTGAGCTCTTAGCCCACCGACCGGGCCGCGGCCCGTCCTGCGGCGCGCCCACTGAAAATGCAGCCGCCGAGAAAGGAGCCTTCGAGCGCCCGATAGCCATGCAGCCCGCCGCCGCCGAACCCGGCCACCTCGCCGGCGGCGTACAGCCCCGGTAGTGGCTCGCCGGCCGCATCGAGCACGCGGCTGTCCAGGTCAGTCTGCAATCCACCCAGGGTCTTGCGGGTCAGGATGGAGAGCCGCACGGCAATCAACGGTCCCGCGCCCGGGTCGAGCAGCCGATGCGGCGCGACCACGCGCGTGAGCCTATCGCCCAGATAAGTGCGGGCATTGCGGATGGCGGCGAGCTGCGCATCCTTGCCAAAGTCATTGGCGAGTTGTCGATCGCGCGCCAGGATTTCCTGCTCGACGATCGCCGGGTCGAGCAGGGGGCTGTCGCCGGTGAGCGCGTTCATGCGGCGCACCAGCGCGCCGACCTCGCGCTCGGTGATGAACTCCTCACTGCGGTCCAGAAAGGCCTGCACGGGCGCGGGAATTCCGGCCCGCACCCGGCGGATCACCTGGCGCCAGCTGCCCGAGGTGAGATCGGGATTCTGCTCGGAGCCGGAGAGCGCGAACTCCTTGCCAATGATGCGCCGGTTGAGAATGAACCAGGAATGATCGAAGCCGCTGCGGCGCAGACACGCCAGCGTGCCCAGCGTATCGAAGCCCGGATACAGCGGCGCGGGCAGGCGCCGTCCGCGGGCGTCGAGCCACAGCGAGGAAGGACCGGGAATGATGCGGATGCCGTGCTGCGGCCAGATCGGACTCCAGTTGTCGACCCCTTCCACGTAGTGCCACATGCGATCGCGATTGATCACCGTGCCGCCCGCGGCCTCGGTGATCGCCAGCATGCGGCCGTCAACGTGATCGGGCACACCGGAGAGCATGTGTGCGGGCGCCTCCCCTAAGCGCGCGGGCCAGTGACTTCGAACCAGATCGTGATTGCCGCCGATGCCGCCTGCGGTCACGAGTATGGCCTGCGCGCGCAACTCGAACGCAGCGCTGACGACGCGCGAACTCTTTTCGCCGCGCGCCACACTGCTGGGCTCGAGTACATCGCCGCGCACGCCATCGACCACGCCGCCCGAGAGTGAGAGTTCATTGACGCGATGACGGAAGCGAAACTGCAGCAGTCCCCGCGCCGCCGCAGCCTGCACTCGCGACACGAAGGGCGAGAGCACGGCAGGGCCGGTGCCCCAGGCGATGTGGAAACGCGGCACGGAATTGCCATGACCGCTGGCATTACCGCCGCCGCGCTCGGCCCAGCCGACCACGGGAAAGAAGCGAATGCCGCGGGCCGTCAGCCAGGCGCGCTTCTCGCCGCAGGCGAAGTCGACGTACGCCTCCGCCCAGCGCCGCGGCCAATGATCCTCGGTGCGATCGAAGCCCGCGGTGCCCAGCCAGTCCTGCAGGGCAAGTTGGCGCGAGTCATGGATGCGCAGGCGGCGCTGCTCGGGTGAATCGACCAGGAACAAGCCGCCGAGGGACCAAAAGGCCTGTCCGCCTAAGGATTGCGGGGGCTCCTGGTCGAGCAGGATGACCCGCCGGCTCGCATCGCAAAGCTCGACCGCCGCCACCAGGCCTGCGAGTCCCGCCCCGACGACGATGGCATCGGCATCCGTAGGCATTCAGACCCACTGTGCCCGATCGAGGAACAGATGCCCCATGGCCGTGGGACGCACACCGCGGATGCGTTTAGTCGTGACCGACAGCCAATCGTAGAAATAGGCGGCGATGATGGGAGTCTCATCGAGCAATAATCTTTGAATGCGGCCGGCCGCCTCGCGCTGTGCCGCAGGATCGAGCGCGGCGATGTAGCCGGCGACGAGGCGATCATATTCGGGATTTTTAAAGTGCGCGGCGTTGAAGGTGCCGTGGCTCGCCAGGGTCGCGGTCAGGAAAATATTCGGGACGCCGCGATGCGCGTAATCCTCGATGCCGAGCTCGGAGTCCAGCCAGTCGGATTGTCCGTAGACCGCGCGACCATAGTAGGCCGACTGCTCCTCAACATTCAGCGACAGCTCGACGCCGATGGCCCGCACCGCATTCTGGATGACCACCGCATAGTCGGGCATTTCGACGAAGCGTTCGGTGGTCAGCGTGGCCCTGAAGCCGTGCGCGCGCCCTGCGGCCTGCAGCAGTTCGGAAGCCTGCCGCAGGTCCTGCCGGCGCTGCGGCACGGATGGGTCAGTGGCTGCAAACAGCGGTGCGAACGGACTGTCGTTGCCCGCGGTGGCCATGCCGCGGAACAGGCCCGTGACCAGGTGTTCGCGATTCAGGCACAGGGCCATCGCGCGCCGCACGCGTGCATCGGCAAACGGGCCGGTGTCGGTGCGCATGTGCACCTGTTCGTGCGCGGTTGATTTCAACGAGAGAACGTTGAGGTGACGATCGGTGAGTAGCGCCTGGCTGCCCTGCACCGGCGCATGCAGCAGCACGTCGAGCTGCTCGCCCTGCATGGCCAGCACCTGCGCCTGGATGCTGTCGTAAAAGATGAACCGGGTGCGCGCAATGGCCGGCGCGGCACCCCAGTAGCCGTCGTGACGGATGAAAGTGGCGTGCGCCTTGGGCGCATAGCGCTCCAGTCGATAGGGTCCGGTGCCCATGAAGTCGCGTTCGAAGCCGCCCGCATAAGCGGCCGGCAGGATGATGGCGTTGTAATTATCCGAGGACACCAGGTACGGAAAACTGCCGTTGGGTGCGTCGAGGTGAAACTCGACGGTGTAGTCATCGAGCGCGCGCGTGCCGCCTTTTGACAGCGCACCGGCGAATGCCGACAGCGCCACCGAACCGTTGGCCGGATCGGCGAGGCGTTCCATGGTGGCCACCACGTCGGCGGCGGTCATGGCGCGGCCATCGTGGAAGCGCACGTCACGCCGCAGACTGAAGGTCCACACGCTGCCATCACGATTCGGCTTCCAACTGGTCGCGAGCCAGGGCTGCAGATGCAGATCCGGGTCCGACAGCGCCAGGTACTCGCCGGCTTGTGACAGCAGGCAGACGCCGCCGGTATCGGCAACGGTCAATGGATCGATCGAACCGGCCGGCACCGTCATGCCCACCGTGACCATGCGTGTGGCGGCGGAGGCGCTGCCGTCGGCACCGCTCTCGGCCGCGCGCGCCGGCGAGGGCCGCAAAGCCGCGGGCAAAGCGGCGATCAGCGGTGCGGAAAAGCCGAGAACAGCGGCATGGCGCAGCAGCTCGCGCCGGGAGAGCCGGCCCTGGATGAATTCGTCGAGGACGGCGTTTTCGAGCGGATCGGACTGCGCACGCAGCGCATCGAGGCTACGCGCAGACGGGTTCGGTCTTCTTCTCTTCAACAGCAAACGCCTCGGCCGTGAGCGCTGCGGCCAGCCGGCCGAGCTCGGGACCGAGGATACGGTCTTCGATCAGCGGTGGCACGTAGCTTCGCACCATCGCCGTGAAATCGCGCAAGGCCGGCGGGATCGGCCGGTCGGTGACGTGCAGCGCCTGCGAGGCAACTACCGCGAGCATGGCCATCGATGCATCGAGCAGACGCCCGGCGCGTTCTTCCTTGCTCCAGGCGTGGAACACCGGCGATGCCACATCGTCCTGTCCCTGGCCGGCATCGCTGCCGTGAATGAAGGTGCGCTGCGCGTTGGCTTTTGCCAGTTCGATGTAGCCCGCGGCCGCCATGGGTACGTAGCCGATGTGGCCGCGGCCATCGCTCTCGCCGGGCTGGCGGCCCACAACCAGCATATCGGGGAGCTGCGAAACACGGCCGTTGAGCAGCTTGGTGCTGTGACGCTCGCACAGCAGGCAGATGTCGGCCCAGATGGCAGACAGGTCATCCATCGCCGGTGCGGCCATGGAGTTGTGATAGCCGCCGGTGCTGATGCAGCGGCCATTCGGGTACTCGCTGTCGGGTGACAGGTAGACGGGATTGTCCGAGATCGAGGACAACGACACGCTGGCAGCATGCTCGGCCGCCACGACCGCGCGATGCGCCGCGCCCAGCACTCGCGGCACGATGCGATAACTCACCGGCGCCTGGTAGTGACGCCGTCCATCCCCCGCACCTACCAGCAGCGCGCGCAAGGCTTGCAACACCGCGGTTTCGTCAGGATCGCCCCAGAGCAGTTCGAGCGCCGCATCGTAATGCTCGAGCGGCGCACGGAAGGCCTCGATCGAAAGCGCGAAGGTCTGCAGCACCAGTTTCAGGCGCCGCCTCGCGGACAGCGCCGCATCGGCCACCAGCGCCGCAGCGCAGGGTGAGCCATTGATGAGCGAACCGCGTTCCTTGACCTGCAGGTCGAAGGCGCGCGACAGATCGGCGAACAGCGGATACAGGGCCAGGATTTCGCCCGCGCCACCCTGGCCCGCGGCTGCGATCGGCGGCAGGGGGCCGCCGTCGAGCATCTGCGTTACGGCCTCGGCGATGCGCGGTGTGGTGGCCGCATGGCCTTCGATGAAATTCGTCAGTCGCGCCAGCACGATCCCGCGCACCACGCGCTCGGGCAGGTAGTCGCCGAAGGAGGTCGCGGCAGGGAAGGGCTTGATGCGTGCGTGGCGGTCGCGCTCCTCGGGCGAGAGGCGCTGATTGGCCAGTTCTCCCATGGAGGTCGTGACGCCGTAAATGACGACCGCGGGGTCGTCTTCTATGAGGTTCAGGAAGGAGGTGCGCGCGGCCGTGATGCAGCGCATGGCCGCATCTGAAATCCGCACTTTCTCTTTAGCCCAGGCCACGCGATAGAACGCCTCGAGCGAGACGTCCCATCGCTTGTCGAGCACCACCGTCATTCGCTCGCTCCAAACTGCATGACGCAATTAATCTAATGGATTCATATGCTACGGGATGTTTCTGGCGTCACAACTCAGGAATTTTCACTAAGGTTATTCAATTTCTTCATAAGCGCGGCAGTACTCCCGGGCTCATGGGCGCGAAGGATCGGCCGCGCGCGGGAGTTCGGCCACGGGGATGTAGCAGCGGATGGCGTGCCCGTCGCCGGCCTGAACCAGCGGCGGTTCGTTTTCCTCGCACACCCGGCCGAGCTTGCGCGGGCAGCGCGTTTGGAACACGCAGCCTGTTGGCAGGTTCAGCGCGCTGGGTATTTCCCCGCTCAGGCGTACCCGGCCAGTGACGCCCGCCTCGCCAGTGGCGCCCGCGACGCCGGCATGTGCCGCGGGGTTCGCCGACAACAGCGCCTCGGTATAGGGGTGGTGCGGGCCGGCAAACACCTCAGCGGTGGGGCCGATCTCGACCACGCGCCCCAGATACAGCACCGCGACCCGGTCGGCGAGGTAGTGGATGACGTTCAGGTCGTGGGAGATGAAGAGATAGCTCACCTGCTGGGAGGCCTGCAGGTCGGCCAGCAGGTTCAGGATGGCGGCCTGCACCGAGACATCCAGTGCCGAGGTCGGCTCATCGCAGACCACCAGGCTCGGACCGCCGGCAAAGGCGCGCGCGATGCTGACACGCTGCTGCAGGCCGCCCGAGAGCTGTCGCGGCCGATCTCCCAGGTGGCGCTCGGTAAGGCGTACCGAGGCCGCCAGTTCCTGCAGCCGCGTCTCGCGCCGCGCGCGCGGCAGTTTCAGAAATCGCAGCGAACGCAGGATCAGGCGGCGCACGGTCTGCGAGCGATTCAGCGCCAGCCCCGGATTCTGAAACACGATCTGCAGTGCCTTGCGCTGCGCCTGCGTGCGCTGGCCCGAGAGCGCATTTAATGGCTGCCCCGACAGTTCGATGGCGCTGCCCGCATCCGGTGTCGATAGCCCCAGCAAAAGCTTCGCGAGCGAGCTCTTGCCTGAGCCGGATTCGCCTACCAGGCCCAGCGTCTCCCCGGGCCAGAGCTCGATCGCGACCTCGTGCACGGCCTGGAATTCCTGGCCTGCCACCTGGTAGGTCTTGGAAAGATTCTGCGTGCGCAGCAGTGGCGTTGCGGCTCGCGGCGGCGGAGACGGCGTGCCGTGGGCGTCGTCGTCGGCATGATGCGGCAGCGCCAGCGCACGTTCGGGGTAGAAGCAGCGCGCGAGACGTTCCCCCAGCCGCCCGGGTTGCAGCACCGGAGGGGGCGCCGCCGCGCGGCAGCGGTCGGTGGCATTGCCGCAGCGATCGACGAACACGCACTGGCCCTGGATGGTTCCCGGTGTCGGCAGGAATCCGGGAATGGTTTCGAGCCGCCCGCGGTATTTGCTCTGCCCCATTCTCGGGACACAGCGCAGCAGGGCGACGGTGTAGGGATGGCGCGGGTCGCTCAAGGTTTCATCGGCGGCGCCTTCCTCCACCAGTTCGCCGGCGTAGAGGACGCCGATGCGATCGCACATGCGGCCGATCACAGCGAGGCTGTGACTGATGAACAGCACCGAGGTTCGAAGCTCTGCGCGCAGGCGCTCAATCAGATCCAGCACCTCGGCTTCCACCGTGGCGTCGAGGCCGGTGGTGGGCTCATCGAGAATCAGCAGGGCCGGATTCGAGCTCAGCGCCATGGCGATGATCACGCGCTGCTGCATGCCGCCCGACAGTTCGTGCGGGTAGTTGTTCATCACGCGGCCGGGACTTGGGATCTGCACCCGCGCCAGCATTTCAGCCGAGCGCTCGCGCGCCGCCGTACCCTTGAGTCCCTCGGTGGCTTCGAATACCTCGGTCATCTGCGGGCCGATGCGCAGGGTCGGATTGAGCGCACGCGCCGGATCCTGGTAGACCATCGACACGCTGCGCGCGCGCAGCGTGCGCAGTTCGTTGCCCGTGAGACGCATCAAGTCGCGTCCATCGACCAGGATGCGGCCGGTGCTGACGCGGCCGTTGCGCGCCAGGTAGCGGATGGCCGCCAGCGCCACGGTGGACTTGCCGCAGCCGGATTCCCCGACCAGCCCATAAGACTCGCCCGGCCGGATGGCGAGACTCAGGTCCGTGATTACGCGCCGTTCCCGGTGGCCGACGCGATAGATCACCTCCAGGTGCTCGATGCGCAGCGCGTCCACCGATGCGTCGCCTGGATGGCTGCTCATCGCTCGAACACCCCGTTGAGTCCGTCGGCTACGAGATTGACGCCGATGATGAGCGAGGCGGTGGCACCGGCATCGAACAGCACCGTCCACCAGTAGCTGCCGATCAGGCTGTAGTTCTCGGCAATGGCGATGCCCCAGTCGGCCGAAGGCGGCTGGATGCCGAAGCCGATGAAGCTCAATGAGGCCACGAAGAAGATGGCGTACCCTAAGCGCACGGTCATCTCGACGATGGCCACCGGCAGTACGTTGGGCAACACCTCAATGAAGATGATCGACCAGGGCCCATCGCCGCGCAGGCGCGCGGCGGCCACGTAGTCCAGATCCACCTCGTTGAGCGTGGCGGCGCGCACGGTGCGCGCGATCAGCGGCGTGAACACGAAGCCGATGACCAGCACCACGGTCGCATTCGACGTACCGACTGCGGCCAGCATCATGAGCGCCACGATCACCAGCGGCAGTGCCTGCAGCGCCTCGATGATGCGGCTGACGATGTCATCCAGCACACCGCGCACGGTTCCGATGACGAGCCCGAGCGCGGTGCCCAGCAGGGTCCCGAGCAGCGTCGCCAGCGGCGCCACAATCAGGATGTCGCGCGCACCAATGATGACACGCGAGAACACGTCGCGGCCGAGCTGGTCGGTGCCGAACCAGTGCGCCGCGGAGGGCGGCGCCAGCGTCGAGAGCAGATCATCCGCGTACGGATCCAGCGGCGTCATGTGCCGGCCGAACAGCGCGCAGGCTATCCAGAAGAGCAGGATGGCCGTCCCGATCATCAGCGTGTGCGAGCGCAGCGCGCGCTGCAGTGTCTCGAGCGCGGGAGAGGGTGCCCCGCTCACGTGCGCCCTGTGCGCAGGCGCGGGTTGAGCACCGCGCTCAGCAGATCGGCGAGCACCGAGGCGGCGGCATAGATGGCACCGACCGTCAGCACCCCAGCCTCGAGCATGGGGAAGTCCTTGGCCTTGGCTGCCGTATAAATCAGCGCGCCGATGCCGCGGTAGTGGAACAGCGTCTCGACCACCACCAGGCCACCGACCAGGTAGCCGATCAGGCTGGCTGTCACCGTGATGGTGGGCAGCAGCGCATTGCGCAGGACGTGACGCCGCAGCACCGTCGGCCAGGACAGTCCCTTGAGGATGGCGGTGCGGGTGTAGTCGGCGTTCAGCGCCTCGATGGTGCCGACCCGCGCGACCCGCGCGATATAGCCAAAGAAGATCAGCACTGGCGGCAGGGACGGCAGCAGCAGGTAGCGAATCTGGGTCAGCGCCCCGGCGCCTTCGGGCCAGTCGGCCGACATCGGCAGCCAGCGCAGCCAGACGCCGAAGATCAGGATCAGCACGATCGAGGAGATGAATTCCGGCACGATGCCGAGCGACTGTCCCAGGAGCACGATGGCGCGATCGGCCCAGCGCCCCGCGCGCAACGCGGCGAATACGCCGCCCGCGATGCCCAGCGGCACCACCAGCACGAAGGCCAGGGCCGCGAGCTTGATCGAGTTCCACAAGGCATCGGCGATGAAGGGTGCCACCGGCGCACGGAAGGTAAAGGAGCGGCCCATGTCGCCGCTCACGAAGTGGCTTATCCAGTCCCAGTATTGCACCGGCAGCGGCCGGTCCACGCCCATCTGGTGATTGAAAGCGGCCACCGAGCGGGCATCGGCCAGTGGCCCGAGCACGGCGCGTCCGACATCGCCGGGCAACAGCTGTCCGCCCAGGAATACCAGCAGCGACAGGATGGCGAGCGTGATGAGCGACAGGAGGGCGCGCTTCATCAGGAATTTGAGAATCACCTTGAACCCAGTATAGCAACGCAAGCGCGCGGCGCTGCCCGCCGAACAGGCTATGCTATGGCCTCGGAGGAACCTAAGCGCCTTGTTTCAACCCAGACTGGAAATGCGCCACCTGCGCATGTTGCAGGCCATGGCGCGCACCGGCAGCGTCACGCGCGCCGCAGCGATGCTGGGGCTCACCCAGTCCGCGCTGAGCCACCAGATTCGCGAAGCCGAGCGCCGCCTGGGGCTGGATCTGTTCGTGCAGCGGGACCGGCGCATGCAGCTCACGCCGGTGGCCGTTACCTTGAGCGAAGAAGCCGGCCGCATCCTCACGCAGCTCGAGCAGCTCGAGCAGCAGATCGCCCGTGACCGCGGCGTCATGCGTCACATCGTCCGCATCGGCTGCGGCGCTTACAGCGGCTATCGCTGGCTGCCGCGGTTTCTGCGGGTATTCCAGCAGGGTGCGGCCGACATCGATATCGAAGTCGTGGCCGATGCCACCCAGCGTCCGCTGCAGGCGCTGCTCGACCGCGATATCGACGTCGCGGTCACCTCGGCGACTCCCGACAAGGCCACCACGCGCTCGCTCAAGCTGTTTCGCGACGAACTGATACTGATCATGGCTCCCGATCATCCGCTCGCCCGGCGTGGCGTGGTGGTGGCGCAGGATCTCTCGGACCAGGTGTATATCTCCTACAGTGCCATCGCCGAGAAAGGTCATGAGTTCGACCGATTCATCAAGCCGGCGCAGGTCTCTTATCGCAGCATGCTGCGCGTCGAGCTGACCGAGGCGATCGTCGAGCTGGTAAGCGGCGGCTTCGGTATCAGCATCCTGTCGCGCTGGGCGGTGGCTCACTACCTGCGCAGCGGCGCGCTTAGCAGCGCGCGCGTCACGAAACGCGGCCTGCACGTCAACTGGTACGCGGCGACACGCAAATCGGAGGCCGACGACGGCGGTGCCTGGCGCATGGCGACGGCGCTGAAGAATTGGTGCGATCACGACGCGGGGGCCTTCGCGTACGAGCTGCCAAATCCCACTGACAGGCCTGCGCCCGGCTGATGGCGCCGCACTGATGGCATCCGCCGGCAGGTTCATCACGGCGCAGCGCAGCGCGGACCAGCTGAATCTGACGCTGCAGGGGGAATGGCGCGCCACCCTGACCGAGTCGATCGAAGCCGAGCTCGCGGCAATCGATCTGACCGGTGCCAGGAGCGCGCGTCTGGATGCGGGCAGCTCGAGCCTGGATCTGTCGGGCGCCTGGCTGCTGCACGACTTCCTCGACCGCGCGCGCAAGGCCGGTCTCGACCCGCGCTTCGAGGGCACGGCGCCCTCGGCGCTGACACTGGTGGAACGCACCTATTCGGGGGAGGTTCCCTCACGCGTCGACGATGAGGAATGGCTTAACCCGGAGCGCGCGGTCGAGGGTATCGGTCGGCGCGCGGTGCGTTCCTGGCAGGGACTGCTGGCAGCGCTCGAATTTGCAGGCCGCGTCTGTATCGCCCTGATGCGGGCAATGGTCAGCCTGCACCGGCTGCGTCCGACCGCGGTCGCGCGCCATATCTACGACACAGGCATCACGGCGGTGCCGATCGTGTCGCTGGTGGGTTTTCTGATCAGCGTGATCCTGGCCTACATGGGCGCGCAGGAACTGAGCAAGTTCGGTGCCGATATCTTCGTGGTCGACCTGGTCACCGTGGGCGTGCTGCGCGAACTGGGCGTGCTGCTCACGGCCATCATCGTCGCGGGCCGTTCGGGCAGCGCGTTCGCGGCCGAGATCGGCGCCATGCAGCTCAACGAGGAGGTCGACGCGCTGCGTGCCATCGGCGTCGATCCGATCGAAGCCCTGGTCGTGCCGCGTGTGCTGGCGATGCTGATCTCGCTGCCGCTGCTGACCGTGGCGGCCGACCTGATCGGCCTGGTCGGCGGCGGACTGCTCTGTCACGCACTGCTGGACATGCCGCTGGTGCAGTACCTGAACCGGGTGCAGAGCACGATTACCGACACCACCTTCTGGGTGGGCCTGATCAAGGCGCCGGTGTTCGCGGTGCTGATCGCCGGTGCGGGCTGCGCCTGCGGCATGCGCGTGCGTGGATCTTCGCGCGAACTCGGGCGGCTGACCACGCTCGCTGTCGTGGCCTCCATCTTCAGCGTGATCGTTGCCGATGCGCTGTTCGCGGTGGTGTTCATGAGGCTCGGCATATGAGGCGGACGTACTGATGGCGGCCGTGCTCGAAGTCCAGGGCATTGTGACGCGCTTTGGTGCCCAGACCGTGCACGCGGGGCTCGACATGCGGGTTGAGTCGGGCGAAGTGTTCGGTGTCATCGGCGGGTCCGGTACCGGCAAGTCGGTGCTGCTGCGCACGATACTGGGGCTGCGCCGTCCCGATGCCGGCAGCGTGCGCTTCCTGGGCCGGGAGCTGACGCAGCTTAGTGAGCCGGAGCTGTACCAGCTCAAGGCCAGCTACGGCGTGACCTTCCAGGAGGGTGCCCTGTTCAGCGCGCTCACCGTGCAGCAGAACGTGCAGCTGCCAATGATCGAGCACCTGCAGCTGTCCCCGCGAACCCGCGATGAGCTGGCACTGCTAAAGGTCAGGCTGGTCGGCCTGCCGCTGGATGCGGCGCTGAAGTATCCCTCCCAGCTCTCGGGTGGCATGATCAAACGCGCGGCGCTGGCGCGCGCGCTGGCGCTCGATCCGCTGCTGCTGTTCCTGGATGAGCCGACCACCGGGCTGGACCCGATCAGCGCCGCGGCGTTTGATGAACTGTTGATTTACCTGCAGCGCCAGTTGAAGCTCACGGTAGTGATGATTACCCACGATCTGGATACGATCTTCCGGACCTGCAGCCGGGTCGGAGTCATCGTCGATGGCCGCATGATCAGCGACACGCTGCCGGGCATCGTCAAGAACCCGAACCCCTGGATACAGGCCTATTTCGGCGGCGACCGCGCCCGCGCACGCGCGGCAGCCCTCGGGGAGCTCAAGCATGGAGCGTGAGGCCAACTACGTCGCGGTCGGTGTCTTCGTGCTGCTGCTGCTGGTGATGGGCGTGCTGTTCGTCTATTGGTACGCCGACAGCCACCAGCATCGCGACTTCGTGCGCTACGAGATCTATTTCGACGGCTCGGTGAGTGGTCTCTCGGAGGGCGGCCCGGTGCGCTACCTCGGCGTCGACGTCGGCCGCGTGCAGCGCATTCGTATCGATCCGCGCGCCGACAACCGGGTGCAGGTGGTGGCCGACATCGACTCGACCACCCCGGTATCGGACCGCACGCTGGCGCAGCTATCGCTGCAGGGCATAACGGGCCTGCTGTTCATCGATCTGCAGCAGGAACGGGAGGAGGAGAGCGGCCGGCGCATCCTGGCGGCGGTGCCGAGTGAACGCTATCCGGTCATCCGCTCCTCGCACTCGGACTTCGATCAGTTCCTGAGCAGCCTGCCGAACCTGGCCTCCCGACTGAACGACATGTTCGACCGCGCCTCACGCCTGCTGTCCGACAACAACGTCCGCACGGTGACTCGCGTGATCGACAACCTCGATCAGGCGGCCGCACGGCTGCCCGCCAGCACGCGGGATCTGAACCAGTTGCTAGACGACCTGCGTACCACCGTCGCCTCGGCGCAGGGGCTTATTAATGATCTGCACGGCACCACGCGCACGGGCAGCGTGGATTTCCTGGCAGCGGTGCAGAAACTGCGCACGACCAGCGACAATCTCGCCGCCACGACCTCCACCCTGAACGCGTTCGCGGCCGAAAATCGCGCGGAACTGTCCGGCTTCATAGCCGTGGGATTGCCGCAGTTCGAGGCGCTGCTGCGCGATACGCGTACCGCCGCGCAACAGATCACCGAGCTGTCGCGAAATCTCAATGACAACCCCTCGCTTCTGATTTATCAGCCGCCCGCCGCGGGCATGGTGATACCGCCGTGAAACTGCCGCGGATACCCGTAAGGGCGCTGGCGCTCGGCATATTGCCGGCGCTGTCGCTGTTGTCAGGCTGCTTCAGCGGCCTGAACAGCAAGGCGCTGCCCGAGCAGCGCTACCTGCTGCGATCGGAAATTTCGAAGCCCGCCGTTTCCGTTCAGCCCTCGGGAACAGTGCAGGTGCTGCGGCCCAGCGCATCGCCGGGCCTCGCAGGCTCGCGCATCGCCGTGCTGCGATCCGGTGCGCGCGTCGATTACTACGCCAATGCACGCTGGGCCGAGGAAGCGCCGCCGCTGCTGCAGTCGCAGATCATCGATGCGCTGCGCACGGGCGGTCGCTTCGTGAACGTAGAAACCGACACCGAGCCATTTGCCGCGCAGTACCTGCTCAGCGTCGACATCGCCAACTTTCAGGCTGAATACCGCGATGCCGGTGCGCCCACCGTAATCGTGACAATCAATTGCACACTCGGCCGCCGCACCGATCGCAGCGTCATCCAGAGCTTTGCCGCCCAGGGCACCGCACACGCGTCGGCCGACCACCTCGAGGCGGTCGTGGCTGCCTTCGGGGTCGCGACCTCGCAGGCCATGCAGCAGATCGCCGAGAACATCGCGCCACCGGCTGCAGACCAGCGGCCCAAATAGCAGCCGCCCTCATAGATGCCTTGCCGGAATACTGCTTATTCCGGCTGGAGCTTTGAAGCGGCTAAAAACCGCGCCCTATACTGCCTGATGGCCGATGATCTTGAGCATTGGAGCTGCTACACCACCTCGCCCGAGCGCTCGCTCGAGATATTCGAGGAATCGAGAAACAAGTGCCCGATGGCGCACAGTGACGAGCACGAGGGTTTCTACCTGTTGCTCAACTATGCGGATGTCAGGAGCGCCATGGGGGACCACAAGACCTACTCGTCCCAGCCCCAGGTGCTGCGTCCGATGTTGCCGCGCAAACCGATCCCGGCGCTGGAGATGGATCCGCCGCAGCACAAAGCGTGGCGCGAGCTTTTCAGCAGAGCAATTACACCGAAGACCGCCCCGATGATGGAGTCATTCGTTCGCGAGGACATCAATCGCCACATCGACAACTTCATTGAAAGAGGTTCCTGCGACATCGTCGCGGAACTCGCAGAGCCGGTACCGGCCGAGACCATCTGCAGGCTCATGGGCGTGGATGATGCGTTGGTTCCGCCGATCCGCAGGGCGGCAATCGAGATGTTTGCCGCGCAGGGCAATCCCGAGGAGTTTGGCCGCAAGCAGGCCGCTTTCGCGGCGCTGACAGTGGCCGAGGTGCACGCGCGGCGAGAGCACCCGCGGGACGATTACCTGAGTCAGCTGGCTGCCGTGGAGGTCGAGGGTCGGCAGCTGGACGATGCCGACTACGTGGGATTGATGGCAGCTTTCCTCGGTGCCGGTCACCACAGCACGACTTCCGCGATGGCAAGCCTGGTGAACGAGGTGTTCAGCAGGCCTGACGTACGTGACGCGCTGATCCGCGACCCGGCTAAGATTGCGGTGGCGGTGGAAGAGGTGCTGCGCCTGCGCCCCTCGTTCTTCGGATTCTTCCGCAGGACCACGCGACCGGTTGAAGTGGCCGGGGCACAGATACCCACGGGTTGCGATGTCTATATGGGCTGGGCTGCGGCCAATCGGGATCCCAGCGTGTTCGACTCACCAGCCGATTTCAGCATCGACCGGGACAACTATCGGCACATGACATTCGGATTTGGCATTCATACCTGTCCAGGCGCCTCGCTTGCACGCATGGAGCTGCGAGTTCTGCTCGAAGAGCTGCTCCGGCGGATGCCGGATCTGAAGATCGAAGTGCAGAATCCCAGCTATCACTTCGGTGGCGGCGACTACTGCTTTATCGAAGCGCTGCCGGTCTCCTTCACACCGGGACCGCGGCAAACGACGCCGATGACCTGAGTCATCAGGCCTCGTCGCCCTGCGTGTCGGCGGCTGCGAACTCCAGGCGTGCCCGCCTGATCTGCGCGTTATGGGTCCGGACCCACTGCATCATGATGTCGACCTGCTGCATTAGCCCCTTCCCCAGGTCCGTTAGCCCATATTCGACACCAGGCGGTTGCGCCGCTATGACGCGCCGGACGATCAGGCCATCGCGTTCGAGCGCGCGCAGCCGCAGGGTCAGCATGCGCTGAGAAATCCGGCCTTCGCTGCCGACGGCGCTGACCAGGCGGCGCAGCACGGCGTGGCGATAGTTGCCGGTGCGCAGCAGCAACAGCAGCAGCGTGCTCCACTTGTCGCCGATGCGCGCAAACACCTCGCGCATGGGATCTTCCCGAAGTACACCGTCGGCGGCCATGTTGCGCACCATCGCGCCCAGCTGCGCCAGCGCCGCCTCGTTGCCTGGAGCCGCCTCACCCAGGATCTGCCCGAGCGAGCGCATCACGGCTTCAACATTCACCCCCGACTCTTTTGGGCACACAAAAGTACCTTCTTTACTGACCGATCCCGGGTCTCTAAGGTGGCGAATCTTAACTCTATAGAACGACCGCGGAGCGCAAAACCGATGGGGGACACCTACGACATCCTGGCCATGGGCGCCGGCCACAACGGTTTGGTTGCGGCCGCCTATCTCGCCAAGGCCGGCAAGAAGGTGCTGGTGCTCGAACGCAAGCCCTGGCCCGGCGGCGGCGTGGTGACACGCGAGATGAATTCCCCCGGATACCGGCACGACGAACATTCGAGCGTGCACATCATGATCCAGGGCAACCCGATGATCCGTGACGATGAGCTGGGCCTGATCTCAAAGTTCGGACTCAAGTACGAGTACAACACGCCCTACGCGATGATTTTCGCCGACGGGCGTACCCTGATCGCGCACAAGGATCTCGATAAGACCTGCGAGGGCATTGCACGCTTCTCACAACGCGACGCCGAAACCTATCGGTTGTTCGCACAGCGCGCGATGGCGATGCTGCCGATGTTCGTCGCCGGACTGTATGCACCGCCCATGCCGATGGGCGCCTTCTTCGCCATGATGGATCAGACCGATGAAGGCCGCGAGATTCTCGAGGCCATGCAGCGCAGCTCGCTCGAGATTGCGAACCAGAGCTTCGAGAGCGAGCACGTCAAGATCTGGCTGTTGCGGCTGGTCAGTGAAAACCTGCAGGCTCCCGATGAGCTCGGCACCGGTTTTGGCATGTTCCTGATGCCGGGCCTCATGCACGGCTTCGGCGTTTCCCAGCCGGTGGGCGGCAGCGGCCGGCTCAGCGAGGCGCTGGTGCGTTGCATCGAACACTACGGCGGCGAGGTGCGCTGCAATGCCGAAGTCCGCAAGGTGCTGACCTCGGGCGGCCGCGCGGTCGGGCTCGAGCTCAAGAGCGGTGAGCAATTCAAGGCGAAGGACGGAGTCATCGCCGCCCTGCACCCGCACGTGCTGCGACAGTTCGTCGATGGCGTACCGGAACGCGTGCTTGCCAGGGCGGAACGCGCGACCTTGGCCGCTTTCAGCATCATGGTCAGCCATTACGATCTGAAGGAGCACGTCAAATTCCGCGCCGGTGAGGAAGTCTCGCACGCCATCATGCTGGAATTCATGGCCAGCGACAGCCTCGAGGACATGCTCGATGATTTCGACGCGCTCAAACGCGGGCGAATCTCCGAGCGTGTGCTGGGTGCAGGCGGCGATGAGAGCATCAATGATCCGAGCCGGGTGCCGCCCGGTCGCGGCATGCTGCACGGGATTACCTTCGCACCTTACAAGCTGGCCGACGGCGGCGCGGCGCGCTGGGATGAGATCCGCGAGGAGATGGGTGATCGCAGCATGCGTCACTACCAGCGCTTCATCAGCAATCTGACCAGCGACAACATCATCCAGCGCAGCATCGTCACGCCGCTGGATCATGCGCGCAACATGCCCACCAGCATGGTTGGCGGCGACGTGCATGGCGTGGCGCCTTACTTCTATCAGATCTCCGGTCACCGGCCGACGCCCGACCTGGCGCAGTACACGGTGCCGGGAGTCGAGCGGCTGTACCTCGTCGGGCCCTTCCTGCACCCGGGCGGCGGCGTCTATGGGGCCGGACGTGCCACGGCCATCCGCATGTTTGACGACATGAAGCTTAAGTTCGACAAGGTGGCAGCGGCCCCAGTCAAGTGAGCAGGGCGACCTTGACGACACTGCCAGGGTTTCGACCTTTCTCGATCGTGAGCTCCGCGGTGTCCCGTGGGCCGCCCTGGCCACCTGCCTAGGACTGCGCTCCCGTCCTGGTCGTCGCCGCCACCTGCGGGTCCTCGCTGGTGACGATCTGACCATCCTTCAAGGGGATGGTCTTGCCCGGATCGTGGTCCATGTGCACCTGGTGCTGCTCGCCCTTGAGGACGTACACGACCTCGTAGCCCGCCGGGACTTCATTGCTGTCATAGACCGTGGCGCAGCGCTGCTCGGCTACGGTGTAGGTGTTGCCCTGCTGAACCTTTTTCTGGATCTGATTGCCGGCAAAGCCGCCGGCTGCAACACCGGCGACCGTGGTCAGCACCTTGCCATTGCCGCCCCCGAATTGGTTACCGATCAGGCCACCCACCGCCGCGCCGATGCCGGTTCCGACCAGTCTATTGCTGTCCTTCACCGGCTTGGTTCGCGTTACCTGCTCGTCGTGGCATTCCTGCCGCGGTGACCTGACCGTTCTCTTGAGTTCCCTGACGCTCACCACGGTGGCCTCATGGGCGGTGACGATCATCTTGTAGCCCGCGAAGGCTCCGCCGGCGGTGACGACCATGGCGCCGATGACCGAACCAATCATCATCGATTTGTTCATGCACTCCTCCATGCTCTGACTTTGCAGCTGTCAGCTGATGAATTCATGCTAGCAATGGAGATAAAAAAATTAGCGAACCCTGTCTCACCTCTTCGACTACGCAAGGAATTTTGTTGTCGCCGATTTGCGGCAACAACGGCGTGGTTCACCAACGTGTGCGAATGTCGTCGGTGAGCGACACGCTGAAGGCCATGCGCGTCGAGGCTGACAGAAACGCGCCGTCTAATCCCTGGCGTTGCTCTCAAAGCTGCCTCGCGCGCGCGTGGCCTTCAGCGCATCGTTACCAGTTCTTCCGCACTCGTTGGATGAATCGCCACCGTGTCGTCGAAATCGCGCTTGGTGGCGCCCATGCGCAATGCCACGGCAAAGCCCTGCATCATTTCGTCGGCGCCTTCGCCGATGACGTGGATGCCGATGATCTTCTGCTCCTCGCCGAGCGTGACGAGCTTCATGTGCGCGTGGGGCTTGCGGCGTGTGAAGGCGTGATACATGGGGACGAAGCTGCTCGTGTACACCTTGATCGCATCACCGTGGAGGGCGCGCGCATCCAGCTCGCTGAGCCCCACGGTGCCGATCGGCGGATGACTGAAGACCACCGTGGCGATGTTCTCGTAGTCCAGCCTGCGCTCGGTTTGCCCACCGAAGAGACGATCGGAGAGGCGCCGCCCGGCCGCGATCGCCACGGGTGTCAGGCCGGCGTGCTGTGTGACATCGCCGATGGCATAGAGATTCTCGACGCTGGTCTGCTGGTAAGGGTCGGTCAGCACGTGGCCAAAGGCGTCGAGGCGTACCCCAAGCGCGTCCAGCCCCAGTTCGACGCTGGCCGGAGCGCGGCCGACGGCCCAGATGAGGCTGTCGAAGGGCCCGATCTTGCGTCCATCGGTCAGTTGCAGCTGGAGGGTGCCGGCCGCATCGCGTGCCAGACCGCTCGGCACCCCGTGGGTGACCACCTCGATGCCATCATCACGCATGATGGTCAGCAGCGATTCGCCGAGCAGGCGGTCAAACTGTCGCAGCATGCACTCCTGCCGCAGCACCACGGTCGTGTGGGTCCCAAGCGCCGAGAAAATACCCGCCAGCTCGGCGGCGACATAGCCGGCGCCGACGATGCAGACACGCTCGGGCCGGTTCGGCAGCTCGAAGAAACCATCGGAGCTGATGCCAAGCGTGGCGCCCGGCAACTGCGGAATCAGCGGCCGGCCGCCTGCGGCCAGTACCATGATTTTTGCCGAGATGTCGCGATCCCCGACACGGACCGACTGCGGCGATGTCAGCCGCGCCCAGCCGCGCAGCAGTTCGACCCCGCGGCGCTCGAGGTTGCGCCCGTAAATGGCGTTCAGGCGCTCGATATAGGCGTCGCGAGCAGCCTTGAGGCGCTGCCAATTGTGCCGCCCGACCGTGACTTCGAAGCCATAGTCATGTGCTGCTTCCAGCACATGGGAGATCTGCCCGGCGTTCCACATGATCTTTTTGGGCACGCAGCCGACGTTGACGCAAGTGCCGCCAAGGCGGCCGCCCTCGATGACAAGGGTCCGGGCGCCGTAGTCGGCCGCGCGTTGGGCGCAGGCGAGTCCGCCGCTGCCGCCGCCGATCACAATCAGGTCGTAGTCAAAGGCCATGCCGGGGTTCCCTGTCCGCGATGGGTTCGGTTTTGAACCCGATGATGTTACACCGGAGGCTCAAGGCTAAAATGAGCGGAATACGATCGAAAGGTGGAACCGATGGCCCCAGGCCCGACCGATAACCCGCTCCTCCAGGACACCCCGCTGCCGCGGTTCGACACCATTACGCACGAGCACGTGGAACCGGCCATCTCCCGCCTGATCGCCGAACAGCGTGCCCGCGTGGCGCAGATCGAGGCTGAGCCGGATCCCAGCTTCAAGACCGTCGTCGAACCGCTCGAGGAACTGCAGCACCGGCTGAGTCGGGTGTGGTCGCCGGTCGGACATCTCAATGCGGTCATGAATTCCGAGCCGCTGCGCGCCGCCTACAACGCCTGCCTGCCGCTGCTGTCCGAGTACCACACCGACCTGGCGCAGAGCGAACGGCTATACCGCGCCTACGCTCACGTCAGCGAACGCGAGTCGGCGTCGCTGGATGGGGTGCAGCGTGAGGTCATCGAACATGCGCTGCGCGATTTCCGCCTGGCCGGTGTCGCGCTCGAGCCGCAGCGCAAGGCCCGCTTCAAGGCCGTCATGATGGAGCTGTCGCGGCTGTCGGCCAAGTTCGAGGAGAACGTGCTCGACTCGACCAATGCGTGGACCCACGCGGTGCGCGATCGCGGGGAACTGACGGGCATTAACGAAGGCATTCTCGAGCAGGCGCAGCGTCGGGCGTCCGAGAGCGGACAGGAAGGCTGGCTGTTCGGCCTGGATCAGCCAAGCTATGTCGCCGTGGTCACGGACGCGGAGTCGGCGCCGCTGCGGCGCGCTTTCTACGAGGCCTGGACCACGCGCGCCTCGGATCGCGGCCCCTCGGCCGCCAGGTTCGACAACAGCGCCGTCATGGAGGACATCCTGCGGCTGCGGCATGAATCAGCGCAGCTGCTGGGCTTTACGAGCTTTGCCGACTACGCGCTCGCCAACCGCATGGCCCGCACGGTGCCCGAGGTCACGGACTTCCTGCGCCAGCTGGTGCAAGCGGCGAGGCCCGCGGCGGCCGCGGAACTCGCCGAACTTGAACGCTTCGCGGGCCGCAGGCTGGATGCCTGGGATGTCACCTTCTACTCCGAGCGACTGCAGCAGAGCCGCTACTCGGTGTCGCAGGAGGAACTGCGGGACTTCCTGCCGCTGCCGCGTGTGCTGCAGGGGCTGTTCGAGGTGGCAGAGAAGCTCTTCGACGTACGCATACGTGAACGCACCGGGGTGCCGGTCTGGCATGCCGATGCGCGCTACTTTGAAGTGCAGGCACCGGGTGGTGCGCCGCTCGCCAGTTTCTATCTGGATGCCTATGCTCGCCAGCACAAGCGCAGCGGCGCCTGGATGGACGACTGTATCGGCCGCAAGGCGCTCAACGGCCACACCACGCTGCCGGTGGCCTACCTGGTCTGCAACTCTCTGCCGCCTTCGGGCGACCGGCCGGCGCTACTGACGCATGACGATGTCGTGACGCTGTTTCACGAGTTTGGTCATGGCCTGCACCACATGCTGACGCGCGTGAATTACCCAAGTCTCGCGGGCATCAACGGCGTCGCCTGGGACGCGGTCGAGCTGCCGAGCCAGTTTATGGAGAACTATGCCTGGCAGCGCGACGTACTGGATCGCATCTCCGCGCATGTGCGCACTGGTAAGCCGATCGCGCCCGAGACACAGCGGCAGCTGATGGCCACCCGCAGCTTCCAGGCCGGCCTGCAGACGCTGCGACAGGTGGAATTCGCGCTGTTCGACATGCGACTGCACGCGGAATTCGATCCGGCGCGCGGCTCGCGCGCGTACGAAATTCTCAAGGAGGTGCGGAGCGAGGTAGCGGTGATTCAGATACCGGAGTGGAACCGCTATCCGCACAGCTTCAGTCACATCTTTGCGGGCGGCTACGCGGCCGGCTACTACAGCTACAAATGGGCCGAGGTGCTGGCGGCCGATGCGTTCAGCGCCTTCGTAGAGCACGGCGCCTTCGACCGCACCACCGCCAGGCGATTTCTCGACAGCATCCTGGCTCGCGGAGGCAGCCGCGATGCGCTCGAATCGTTCGTGGAGTTCCGGGGTCGCAAGCCAGAGGTGTCGGCCTTGCTGCGTCAATACGGCATCGCGGCCTGAATGCGCATCATGACCAACCTGACGAAGGGAATTGCCACAGCGTATTTGATGTTATTCAGTGCAGCGGCGGTGTGTGCTCCGCAGCCGCCGGCTGCACCAACCCAGCCCGCCGCTCAAACGGACGTCGAGGCCATCCGGCTGGCCCGCAAGGATCTCAACGAGGCTTTGGCTTCGCGGAATCTCGAGCGCTACGCCAGTTATTGGACCCGCGATGCGACAGTGGTCTGGGCTGGCGGCGAGCTGCGCACCGGCGTCGATGACAACGCCAAGAGACTGGCAGGAACCTTTGCCGACCCTCATTTCTCCGGTATGCGTAACACCAAGGAGATCGAAGTGGCCAAGGCAGGTCTGTCCGCCTCCGAGTCCGGCAACTGGATATGGACTTTCGGTCTCAAGGATGGCGCGCTGGCCACCTACCGGGGTCGTTATCTGATCATGTGGCACAAGGATGCCGGCCAGTGGCGCATCCAGTCAGAGCTATATGTTTCGACCAGTTGCTCCGGTGACGTAGGCTGCTAGCGCGCGTTGCGGACACCTTCGGGTAGCGAGGCCAGGTAGGCCGCAACGGCCAGCATCTCATCCGTGCCGAGCCGGGATGCGACTACCTGCATTGCTCCAGCCATGGCGCCGTGACGATCACCGCTTTTGAACGCCCATAACTGCCGCACCAGGTAGCTCGGGGTCCGCCCTGCCAATGGCGGCATGGTGCCGTAGCCCATCAGCTTCGGACCGTGACAAGTGGTGCAGGGGATGCCGGTCCCCGGAGCGCCGGCCACTACCAGGGCCTTGCCAGCGGCAACGCTTCCCTTGGGCACATATGCCACGTAGCCGGAGTGAGAGTCGCGATTAAGCATCGCCGTTTCATTTTCCGGCAGCTCCACGATGCGCTCGCCGAGTGGTTCGCCGCCTCCGGGAATGACACGACGCATCAGCGTGGCCGGATCGACGGCCGATCGCGGCACCGTCGCGGTCTCGACCACACGGACCCACCGCCTCGGTTTAAGTGATGAGTAGTAGCGAGCGGCATCGAGTATCTGATCGGCAGAGTAAGCACTCTTCAGCGCCGTGAGAAAGTGAGCGGTGCCCGCATTGCCTACGGCAATGCGCCGTGCGCCACTACGCTGCTCCTCGAACTGGCGCACGATGTAGTCGACCGGCAGCCCTGCCAGTGATGCGGACTCGGCATGTCCTGCACCGTTCGGCAGGTGACAGAGTGCGCAGGGCAGCAGCGGCGAAGCTGCTGTCGTCGTCGGCGCGCCATGCGCGACGATCGCGGGCATCACCGGATGCTCGGCCGGATACCAGTCCGGTGGATTCAGCACATCATGAATCTCGGCGCTGCTGTAACTGCGCGGGCTGCCGGGAGCGTGCCAGGTGTGACGGGCATCGCCTCGCGATGTGGGTGGCAACTGAGCGGATTCCGCTGATGGTACAAAGAAGGCCCAATCGGGACGCTCCGCCGCCAGGCTGCTGCCATGGAAGCAGGCCAACAGCGCGGCGGCCACCCATGCGGGCCAGGAGGGCGTCGCTACCGGATGATTCATCTCAAGGGGCATAAGTACCATCTAATGAATGGACATCGATCTCCATTCATTAGATGGTACTTATGCCCACTCGCGGTGTGCCTTCAGCCTGCCGCTGCGTCGCGGTCATAGCCCGCTCCAGGATTTGCACCAGCCGTTAGCCTTGACCCACTTGCCTGGGAACAGCGTGCAGGGTCCCGCGGGAGCTCCATCGGCGCCGCCGTAGACCGAGCAGTTGGAGCACAGCGAGCCGGACTGGGCGCCCTTGGCCCTGGCGGCGTCCTCGACGTAGTCGAGCGCCTTGGCGGCCGGATCGCTTTCGCTGAGCAGCGGCAGGTCCGCGGCGTGCGCACGGCGGGATGGGATCCCCGCCAGCGGCAGGACGGTTAGTCCGAGTGCGAGTCGGCGCAGCAGGGCGCGGCGAGCATCATCGAATCCAGCAGCCATGATGCATTCTAGCCGATGCCCAGCCCGGTGCGACCGGTCAGCGTCAGCACGCCCAGCAGCGCGTAGACCAGGGCTGCGGCGATGCGAATCCACTTCAACGGCACCACGCGCGTGACATGCTGGGCCAGCAAGACGGTGGGCACATTGACAATCATCATGCCGATGGTAGTGCCGGCAACCACGGCCAGCAGGTCGTGATACTTCGCCGCCAGTGCCAGCGCCACGATCTGCGTCTTGTCGCCCATCTCCGCCATGAAGAAAGTCGTCGTCGTCACCATGAAGGCGCCATAACCGTCCGCGGCGCGGGGCGCGCCATCGGCCTTGTCGGGGATCAGCACCCATCCCGCCAGCGCAATGAAGGAAATGCCGAGGATCCATCGCAGGATCTTCGGGCTGAGCAGCGAGCCGGCCCATTGCCCGAGCACCGCGGCCAGCAGGTGATTGGCCGTGGTCGCCACCAGGATCCCGAGGATGATCGGTATCGGCCGACGCAACTGCGTGGCCAGGATCAGCGCCAGCAGTTGTGTCTTGTCGCCGAGTTCTCCGAGCGCGACGCCGGCGATCGAGACCAGGAAGGCTTGCATGTGGCTGCTAGGTTGCCTGATCGCGCTGCGCGAGGCGATAGCCGACACCCGTTTCCGTCAGCAGCCAGTGCGGCCGCGACGGGTCGGGCTCCAGTTTGGCGCGCAATTGTTTCATGTAGACGCGCAGATAATGAGTCTGCTCGGTGCTGGCGGGTCCCCACACCTGCTGCAGCAGCACGCGATGGGTCACCACGAAGCCGATGTGCTCGGCCAGCACTTCGAGCAGGCGGTACTCGATGGGTGTGAGGTGCAGCTCCGCGCCCTTGTCATCGCGTGCGGTGCGCGCCGCGAGGTCGATGCGCCAGGTACCGATGGTGATCTTCTCGCCGCTGGCGCCGGCGGCCGCGCTGTGGCGCAGCGCCACCTGCACGCGCGCGCTGAGCTCGCGCGCCCCAAAGGGTTTGCTGATGTAGTCATCCGCGCCGGCCTCGAGCGCCGCGACCTTGTCGGCCTCCGCGCTGCGCGCCGACAGCACGATGATCGGTACCCGCGACCAGGCGCGCACGCCGGTAATGACGTCCATGCCGTCGCGATCGGGCAGCCCCAGATCGATGATGATCAAATCGGGCTTGTAGGTGCGCGCGGCGCTCAGGCCGAGCTCCGCCGTCTCGGCCTCGATGATGCGGAACTGCTCGAGCTCGAGCAGCGTTCGCAATACACGGCGGATCTGCGGGTCGTCTTCGACGATCAGCACGGCGCGGCTGGCAACAGTCATCGGGCAGTCACATCCGGAAGGTTTGGCTCCAGCAGCGGCTCGTCGGACTGGGGCACGCTGAAGCGGAAGGCAGCACCGTGCGGCGCGCGGTTCTCGGCCCAGATGCGGCCGCCGTGCAGTCGCACGATGGTGCGGCAGATCGCCAATCCCAGGCCGATGCCGCCATCCGAGCCTTCGGGCGATCCGCGCTGGAATTTCTCGAACAGAATTTCCGGATCGCTGCCCGGTAGCCCCGGGCCGTCGTCCTCGATGCTGACCTCGACCTGGCGCGTGAGCGCGCGAGCACTGATACGGATCTCACTACCGGCCGGCGTGTACTTGCTGGCGTTGTCGAGCAGGTTCTCGAGTACCTGTTCGATCAATCTTCCATCGACCTGCAACAGCGGCAGATTCTCGGGCAGATCGATGCGTACGCGATGTGCGCGCAGGCGCGCATCGAGGCGATGCAGCACCGTGCCGACCAGCTCCGCAAGCTCGTAGGCCGCGAAGCGCGGCTGGATCGCGCCGGTCTCGAGCCGCACCAGATCGAGCAGCGTGGTGATGCGCTCGCTCATGCGCATGGCCTCCTCGCTGACCGAGTTCGCCAGCGCACGGCGATCGGCGTCACTGAGCGCATCCAGATTGCCCGCGAGTGTGGCCGCTCCGCCCGCGATCGTGGCCAGCGGCGTGCGCAGGTCGTGCGAGATCGAGGCCAGCAGTGCATTGCGGATCGCCTCGGTTTCGGCGCGCACCTCGGCGGCCTGGGCGTGCGCGGCGAAATCCACGCGCTGGAGCGCGAGCCCGATCTGCGCGGCGAAGGTTTCCAGCAGGCGGAACTGCTCCGGCAAGGTTACGCGGCGCGCGTTGCGCGGCAGTACGCCAAGCACTCCGAATACGCGGTCGCCGCCCGACAGCGGCAGGTACAGGCCCGCCGCACCGCTCAGCGTATCGGTACCCAGCCCGGCCGGTTTGTTGTGATCGAACACCCACTGCGCCAGCCCGAGCTCGGCGTCTGTATAGGAGTGCTCGCGCGGTGCCGCGCGAGGGTAGGTAATCCGGCCGTGCTCATCGGCAAACAGCACTACCGTACGGCTCTCGAACACCTGGCTGACATGACTGGCGGCGACGCCGGCCATCTCATCGCGACCGCGAGTCAAGCTCAGCTGACGGGTCATGGCGTAGAGCAGCGCGGTGCGCCGCTCGCGATGCCCGGCTACGCGTGCCTGCAGTCGCACACTGGCGTTGAGGTTGCCGATGATCAGTGCGACGCCGAGCATGATGGCGAAGGTCAACAGGTACTGCACGTCGGTGACCGCGAACGAATAACGAGGCGGCACGAACAGGAAATCGAACGCGAGCACGCCCAGCACCGAACTCAACGCCGCGGCGCGTCGGCCGCCGTAGACCGCAACCAGCGCGCTGCTCAGCAGGTACACCATCACCAGGTTGGCCTGCCCCAGCTTCGGGAAGTAAGCGTAGAAAAAGAAGCATAAGGCGGTGGCGGTCAGCGTCGCGGCGATCGCCAGCAGGTAGCGCGGCCAGCGGCGCTTGTCGGAGCCCTGCGGCCTCACGCTGCTGTCGGGATCGGCGAGCGCCGGCTGGCGCGCGGGCGCATCGTTCCCGCCGATCACGAGTACATCGATATCGCGCCGCGCCGCGAGCAGCCGATCGGTGGTTGAAGGCCTCAGCAGCCGACGCCAGCGCGGGCGGTGTGGTCGCCCGACCAGCAACCGGGTGACATTGCGCGTACGTGCGTACTCGAGCAGCTCCGCGCTGGCCGAGGAGCCGCCCAGCGTGATCGCTTCGGCGCCCAGCGATGCTGCCAGGCGAAGAATGGCGATGCGGCGATTGCGCTCAGCCTGCGACAGGCGGATCAGGTTCGGCGTTTCGACATACACCACCAGCCACTCGGCATCCAGGCCATCCGCCAGGCGCTTGCCCGCGCGCACCAGTCTTTCGGCCTGGGCATCGGGTCCCACGGCCACGAGCAGACGTTCGCGCGCGGCCCAGGCGCCGCGCACCGACTTTTCGTGGCGATAGGCCCGCATCGCCTGATCGACGCGATCGGCGGTCTTGCGCAGCGCCATCTCGCGCAGCGCGATCAGGTTGCCTTTGCGGAAGAAATTCTGCAGCGCCACCTGCGCCTGATCGGCCACGTAGACGCGGCCCTCGCGCAGGCGCTGCAGCAGATCGTCGGGTGGCAGATCGACCAGCTTCACCTCGTCGGCCGAGTCGAACACATGGTCAGGCACGGTTTCGAGTTGGCGCGCGCCGGTGATTTGCGTGACGACGTCGGTCAGGGATTCCAGATGCTGCACGTTGACCGTCGTGTAGACGTCGATGCCGGCATCGAGCACTTCCTCGATGTCCTGCCAGCGCTTCTCGTGACGCGGCGGTGGATCGCCGCCGCTGTGATTGGTGTGCGCCAGCTCATCGACCAGCAGCAGTTGCGGCTTGCGCGCCAGTGCCGCGTCGAGATTGAATTCGCGGCGCGCACTGCCGCCGAAATTGATCAGCAGCGGCGGCAATTGCGGAAGGCCTTCGAGCAGGCGCTCGGTTTCCGGGCGGCCGTGCAGTTCGACGTAGCCGACGACCACATCGATACCCTGCTGCTTCAGGCGTTGCGCGGCTTCGAGCATGGCGTAGCTCTTGCCGACGCCGGCATTGGCGCCAAAGAAGATGGTCAGCCGCCCACGCGTGGCGCGCGCGGCCGAAGCTTGCACGCGCGCCAGCAATTGATCCGGATCGGGCCGACCGTCGTTCATCGACCGCATTATCGCGCGCATTTGGCCCCGGCCGCGGGGTTCAGCGACTGCCGTCGTGAATCGCGTCGAGGGCGAGATTCAGCGTCAGCACGTTGACGCCGGGCTCGCCGAGAATTCCCCACTGGCGCGGACGTGTATGGCGCTGGATCAGCTGCTCAATAAGCTTAGGTGCCAGTCCGCGCGCACGGGCTACTCGCTGCGATTGGTATGCCGCGGCCGCGGGACTGATCTCCGGATCCAGGCCACTGCCCGAAGCGGTGACCAGGTCCACGGGAATCGGCAGCGTATTGCCCGGATCGGCGGCGCGCAGCAGCTCGATGCGCGCCCGAACGGCGTCGAATTGGGCGGAGTTGGTCGGACCGAGATTCGAACCACCCGAGTTGCGGCCATCGTAGGGTTGCGGCGATATGCCAGACGGCCGCGGCCAGAAGTATTGCGCGCCGTCGAATGGCTGTCCGATCAGCTCGGAGCCGACCACCCGCTCGCCCTGGCGGATCAGCGAGCCATTGGCCGCTCTCGAACAGCACAGGCCGGCAATTCCCGTAACCGCCAGCGGATACACCAGGCCGGTCAACACCGTGAGCAGCAGCAGGGACAGAATCGCTTGTCGCACCAACTTGGCCATGGGGCGATACCGTCAGGCCCAGTGCGCTGCGGCCAGCAGCAGATCGATGAATTTGATGCCGATGAAGGGCGCGATCAGTCCGCCCAGCCCATAGCGGAACAGATTCTGGCGCAGCAGCGCCTCGGCACCTACGGGGCGATAGCGGACGCCGCGCAGCGCCAGTGGGATCAGCGCGATGATGATCAATGCATTGAAGATGACGGCCGACAGGATGGCGCTGTTGGGGCTTGCAAGGTGCATGACATTGAGCCGGTCGAGCGCCGGATAGGTGCCCGCGAACGCGGCCGGGATGATCGCAAAATACTTCGCCACGTCGTTGGCGATGCTGAAGGTCGTCAACGCGCCGCGCGTGATCAGCATCTGCTTGCCGACTTCGACCACCTCGATGAGCTTGGTCGGATTGGAATCCAGGTCGACCATGTTGCCGGCTTCCTTGGCCGCCTGGGTGCCGGTGTTCATGGCAACCGCGACATCGGCCTGTGCGAGGGCCGGCGCATCGTTGGTGCCATCACCGCACATCGCAACCAGGCGCCCCTGCGCCTGTCGCTCGCGGATCAATGCGAGCTTGGCCTCCGGCGTGGCCTCGGCCAGGAAATCATCGACCCCGGCTTCGGCCGCGATCGCGGCCGCGGTCAGCTTGTTGTCGCCGGTGATCATGATGGTCGTGATGCCCATGCGGCGCAGCTCCGCGAAGCGTTCGCGGATACCGCCCTTGACGATGTCCTTGAGCTCGATCACACCGAGCGCGCGCGCGCCATCAGCGACCACCAACGGTGTGGCCCCCTGGCGCGCGATGCTGTCGACCGCGCGCTGAAGTTCCGGCGGCATCGCGCCGCCGTGCGCCTTGAGCCATTGCTCGATGGCATCGGTGGCGCCCTTGCGGATCTGGCCGCCCTCCAGATCGACCCCGCTCATGCGCGTCTGCGCAGTGAAGGGGATGAATCGCGCGCCGAGGGCATTCAGGTCGCGGCCGCGAATGCCGTGCTGCTGCTTGGCGAGTACCACGATGGAACGGCCCTCGGGAGTCTCATCCGCCAGCGAAGCAAGCTGGGCTGCATCGGCCAACTCCTCCATGCTGATGCCGGGCGCGGGAATGAAGCGCGAAGCCACGCGGTTGCCGAGCGTGATGGTGCCGGTCTTGTCGAGCAGCAGCACGTCGACATCGCCGGCCGCCTCGACCGCGCGTCCGGAGGTGGCGATGACATTGGCCTGGATCATGCGATCCATGCCGGCAATGCCGATCGCTGACAGCAGCCCGCCGATCGTGGTTGGAATCAGGCAGACCAGCAGTGCCACGAGCACCGTGATCGAGATGGGTGTGCCGTGCCCGGCTGTGGTGACGCTATAGATAGAGAAGGGCAGCAGCGTTGCGGTCGTCTTGAGGAAAATCAGCGTCAGTCCCGCGAGCAAAATCGCCAGCGCGATCTCATTGGGTGTACGCGAGCGCTTGGCGTTCTCGACCATCGCGATCATGCGGTCGAGAAAGGCCTCGCCCGGATTGGCACTGATACGAATGTGCAGCGTATCCGAGAGCAGCCGGGTGCCGCCGCTGACGGCCGAGCGATCGCCGCCCGCTTC
Source organism: uncultured Gammaproteobacteria bacterium (assembly GCA_963819195.1). Classification (GTDB taxonomy): domain Bacteria; phylum Pseudomonadota; class Gammaproteobacteria; order Steroidobacterales; family Steroidobacteraceae; genus FEN-1191. The sequence goes on along the minus strand of CAWFVL010000001.1, from coordinate 242,510 downwards.
GCGAATCACGGGCGCGGATTCGCCGGTGATGGCGCTCTCATCGACCGACGCGGTTCCGGAAATTACCTCGCCGTCGCCCGGGATCGTGTCACCGGCCTCGACCAGCACGACATCACCGCGCCTTAGCGCACTGGAAGCGACCGATGCGTAGGGCTGGTCGGTCCGGCCGCCTGGAAAGCGACGCGCCACGACATCCCGCCGACTCGAACGCAATGCAGCCGCCTGCGCCTTGCCGCGTCCCTCGGCCAGGCTCTCGGCGAAATTCGCGAACAGCAGCGTGGCCCACAGCCACAGCGCGATGGCCAGCACGAAACCGGGTTTGCCTTCCGCCGCCAGTCCGCCGCCGAGCTGAATGATCCAAAGCGCGCTGATCAGCACGCTGCCCACCAGCACGACGAACATCACCGGATTGCGCCACTGCACCCAGGGCGCGAGCTTGATGAAGGAGTCCTTGACCGCCTGGCGGACCAGCGGCGGATCGAACAGCGGGCGGGCGAGTGCGGCGGTGTTCATGGCGCGTCAGTGAGCGTGAAACTGCAGTTCTTCGACGACGGGACCAAGTGCAAGCGCCGGGAAGAAGGCCAGTGCGCCCACGACAATCACAGTCGCGGCCAGCAGCGCCACGAACAGCGGCGTGTGCGTGGGCAACGTCCCGGCGCCCGCGGGCACGCGCTTCTTGGCCGCCAGGCTGCCCGCGATCGCGAGCACGGGCACCATCAGCCAGAATCGGGACATCCACATCGCCAGTCCCAGCAGGGTGTTGTAGAACGGCGTGTTGGCGGATAGGCCCGCAAAGGCGCTGCCGTTGTTGTTCGATGCGGAGGAGAAGGCGTACAGGACCTCGGAGAAGCCATGTGCGCCGGGGTTGGCGATGCCGGCGCGGCCGGCGGCACAACTCACTGCGATGGCCGCGCCCACCAGCGACAGGAACGGCGGGATCAGGATTACCAGCGAGGCCATCTTCATCTCGAAGGACTCGAGCTTCTTGCCGAGATATTCGGGTGTGCGGCCGACCATTAAACCGGCGATGAATACCGCGATGATGGCGAATACCAGCATGCCGTAGAGACCGGAGCCGACACCGCCGAAGACCACCTCGCCCAGCTGCATCAGCCACATCGGGATCAGCCCGCCCAGGGGCGTGAAGGAGTCGTGCATGGAGTCGACGGAACCGTTCGATGCAGCCGTGGTCGCCGTGGCCCAAAGCGCCGAGTCGGCGATGCCGAAGCGCGTCTCCTTGCCTTCCAGGTTGCCGCCGGACTGCAGCGCGGAGGATTGCTGTGCCACGACGGCCGGATAATCGGCGTTGGGGCGACCTTCCGCCCAGGCAGTCACACCCAGCAGCGGTACGAACAGCAGCAGCATGGTGGCCAGCAGCGCCAGCCCCTGGCGGGTGTCGCCTACCATGAGCCCGAACGAATAACACAACGCCGCGGGTATCAGCAGGATCGCCAGGCACTCGAGGAAATTGCTCAGCGGGGTGGGATTCTCGAAGGGATGGGCCGAGTTCGCATTGAAGAAACCGCCGCCATTGGTACCCAGCTGCTTGATCGCGATCTGGCTGGCGGCCGGTCCGACCGGCAGGATCTGGGCGTCGATGCGCACGGACTGCCTCTGCACGTGGCCGTCTGTGTCTTTAACGGGGTTGCCGTCTGCCCCCGTGACCGGCATATCGACGCTGATGGGGTTCGTGAGCTGCGCGCTCTGATAGGGATGGAAGCTCTGCACCACGCCCTGTCCAACCAGCGTCAGGGCGAGTATCAGCGACAGCGGCAGCAGCACATAGAGCGTGGCGCGTGTGATATCGACCCAGAAATTGCCGATGGCGCGCGCTTCCTTGAGCGCAAAGCCCCGGATCATCGCCACCAGCACCGCGATGCCGCTGGCCGCGGAGAGGAAATTCTGCGTGCCGAAACCTGCCATCTGCGTCAGGTAACTCATGGTCGACTCGCCGCCATAGCCCTGCCAGTTGGTATTGGTGGCAAAACTGACGGCGCTGTTGAATGCCGAGTCGGGTGAGACGCCATCGAAATGCTGCGGATTCCAGGGCAGGAAACCCTGCAGCCGCTGCAGCGCATAGACCAGCAATGTACCCAGCGCGTTGAACAGCAGCATCGCAGCCGCGTACTGCTGCCAGTTCATCTGCTTTTCAGGCTCGATGTAGCACAGGCGATACAGTCCACGCTCCAGTGGCTGCAGCCGCCGCGTGACGCTGCCGCGGCCCTCGAACACTGCCGCCATGTAAGTACCCAGCGGCTTGATCAGCAGCATCAGCACGACCAGGTACAGCGCCAGTTGCAACCAGCCATTCGCGCTCATTTCAGAATCTTTCCGCGCGCAGCATCGCGTACACGAGGTAGCCGAAGAGGCCGATCGTGAGGATGGCCGCGCACCAATAGAGCACGCTCATGGGCGGCCCATGAGCCGATCGCACACCGCCGCCAAGCCCCAGGTAAGCAGCGCGAGCGCGACGATGAGTCCAACAAACCACAGATCCATGCGGCCTCCGAAAGCGGGTCATGCTGCGTCGCTCAGCCATAAAAATGCCGTATGGTTTTGCGGGCGCGCTTGCTCGCCGCCGCTCAGGTCGCCGGTCACAGTTTTGGCTTCCCAAGCTTTGACATAGGGCGCTGCCGAAGGCGGGAACTGTGCAGCGCGTCGTTGGTTAATTTTCTTTGATTGTCCTAGACTTCCGCGCGATGACGGCCAATCCCACAGAGCTATTCCGGCCGCCGCCCGACGGTGGTGTCGATATGGCCGGCAACCGCCGCAGCGATTTCGACATCACCAACACGGTCCGTGTCAGTTCGCCGCGTGAGGTGCTCCGGGCCACTGAGCAACTGCTGGTCTCCGCATGGCCGCAGATCGCGCTGGCGCCCGTGGAGCGCTCCTTCAATGATTTTGATGCCCTGTTTGCCGGCCGCATGCCCGGCTACGCGGGCGTCGATACGGTCTATCACGATCGACAGCACACGCTCGATGTGACGCTGGCCATGGCGCGTCTGCTGGCGGGCCACGAACAACAGGTTGATGCCGCCACCCGGCTGGGGCCCGACAGGGCCGTGCTCGGCGTGGTGCTGGCGCTGTTCCACGATGTGGGTTATCTGCGCCGTACCAGCGATCGCGAACAGGCCAATGGCGCCGAATTCACCCGCAGCCATGTGAGCCGCGGCGCCGAGTTCCTGCGTCACTATCTGCCGCAGATCGGCCTGGGCGAATGGATCGAGGTCGCCTCGCAGATCATTCACTTCACAGGCTATGAGCGGCCTTTTGCCGAGATCATCACGCACGACGCACGCGATGTGCGCCTGGGGCATCTGCTCGGCACCGCCGATATGATCGCGCAGCTTGCGGATCGCTGTTATCTCGAGAAATGCCGCGACCGGCTGTATCCGGAATTCGTACTGGGCGGCGTGGCGCTGTCGGCAGACGGCCAGGCGCCCGCGGTCAAATACGCTTCGGGCCTGGACCTGCTGCGGCAAACTCCCGGCTTCGTAGCTAATACGCGCGCTGGCCGACTCGACCGCGAATTCAATCACGCCTATCGCTTTCTCGAGGTCCTGTTCGAAGGACGCAATCCCTATATCGAATCAATCGACCGCAACATGCAGTATCTCGAGCAGGTACTGCGCAGCGAGAGCTGGCGCATGCTGCGCCGGAATCCGCCGCTGCACGCTGCCGATCCGGGAACGCTCGGACGCGTGCGCAGCCTGATGCTCGGCTACTTCAAGAAGGCCTGGATCCAGGACTGAACGCCAGCGCCCGCGCGCTGGGGCTCGCCACCGCGCGCACGTAGCGCGCGTGTATCTGATGCAGCTGCGGCCAGACGGCCTCGGCGCCTGCCAGTTCCACATCGCGCAGCGCCTCGCTGAGCACATCGATGGTCAGTGCGCGTAACGCGTCACCCGCAACCGGTGCAAAGCTCAGGTGCCAGGGCTCCGGCTGTACGCCGCCGCGATCGCGGTCATAGGGACGAAAGAAACCATAGCTCTCGGCGTGCTGCGCCAGCCAGCGGTCGAGCTTCGCAAACACCCCATCGGCGGCGTATTCGGCCGGCACCAGCTGCGCCTTGCGGCCGTCGCCCAGGGCCGCGCGATCAATCACATCGATCTCGGTACCCCAGTGATGACGGCTGGCACCGGGCAGGGCCGACCAGTGCAGGATGGCAGCTACGATCTGCGGGGCTGTCATAACGGCAGGGTCCAGCGGGGTACCGTCGCGGTCCAGCAGGGGTCGCCGCCCCAGGAACTTATCGTTCCAGATACCGAGCTGGCGCTGGAAATCGCGAAAGCTGGAGGCGGCGGCCAGGTCCAGCCCCGCGGCCGCGGCAGCCGCGCGCAGGGCCAGGAAAGCCTGTGCGGCATCGGGTTGCAGCGTGCATTGCAGCCCCGCCAGCTCGAGGACGTGGCCCCGCGTTCGGCCGGTTAATTGCTCGGAATCCAGAACTACCATCGCGTTGTAGCCGTGGGACCGCACATACGGCATCATTTGGGTCCATAGAGTACCCGGAGGCCGTATGCGCGGCCCACTATTTAAATATGTAATGCTCGCTCTGGGTGCGGTGGCCTTAAGCGTCGCGCTGCTGCTCGATTTCCTGGTTGGCCGTCACCAATTGCCTGAATCAATGCTGGTTCTCGCAGGTGCCTGTGCCGCGGCCGGGATCCTGTTGCCGGGTTTCGCGCTCTGGCGGCAGCGCAACCGGCTCGACGGCACGGTGCTCGGTCTGATCGGCGCCGCACAGCAGATCAGTCGCGGTGAGTTCCGCCAGGCGGTCGTTGCCACGCGTCGCGACAAGCTCGGCGATCTGGAACTGGCGTTCGAGAACATGCGCCAGGCGCTGCGCTCGACCACCTTCACCCGTAATTATCTGCACAGCGTGCTCAACAGCATGACCGATGCGGTGTTCGTCACCACCACCGAAGGCGTGGTGCGCATCGCCAACGAGGCGGCTTATCGGCTGACCGGATTCGAAGAAAGCGAGCTGATCGGCAAGCAGGTCGTCTCGTTGATCGAGGTTAACGACAAAAGCGATGCCGATCCGCTGCAGGCGGCCTGTGATGCCGGGGAGACCGTGCTGCGCACGCGCTCGGGTCAGACCATTCCAGTTTCCTTCGTCGGCTCGACGATCGCCACGGATGATCCGCAGTTCGAAGGCGAGATCTTCGTGGCACGCGATATCACCGAGCGCAAGCGTGCCGAGCGGCGCATCCGCTACCTCGCGCGCTACGACGCGCTCACCAAGATCCCGAATCGCATGCAGTTCCAGCATCTGCTGCAGCAGGCGATCGCACGCTCGCGTCGCGCCGGCAACGGCGTGGCGATGCTGTACATCGACATGGATCGCTTCAAGGAGGTCAACGACACCTTCGGCCACGCCTCGGGCGATCGCGTACTCGAGGTGCTCACCGAGCGCCTGACCCAGGTGCTCAACACCGAGGCGGTGCTGGGTCGGCTGGCCGGCGATGAGTTCGCGCTGTTCGTCGACGGCATCAGCCAGGTGGAGAGCGAGGCCAGCGGCCAGGTGGCGCAGCTCGCGCGCACCGTGCTGCACGCGGCGGGGGATGCCTTCCACATCCGCCAGCAGGAAGTGTTTCTGACCGTCAGCATCGGCATCGCGCTGTGTCCGCGCGATGCTGAGAATGTCATCGACCTGATTCGCAATGCCGATGCGGCGATGTATTACTCGAAGCAGAACGGCGGCAACACCTACGCGTTCTATTCGCCCGAGATGAACGCGGCCGCGGTCGAACGGCTGATGCTCAAGAGCAAGCTGCGCCGCGCGGTGGAGCGTGATGAGTTCGTGGTGCGCTACCAGCCAAAGGTGGATTTGCGCGACGGCCGCGTGGTGGGTGCCGAGGCGCTGTTGCGCTGGCGGCTGCCCGGACACGGCGACATACCGCCCTCGCAGTTCATCCCGATTGCCGAGGAGAACAATCTCATCACCGCCATCGGCGAGTGGGTGCTCGAGCGCTGCTGCATGGACTTCCGTGCGCTGCGCCGGCACATCCCGGATCCGGGCCGGATCTCGCTGAACCTGTCACTCAAGCAGCTCAACCAGGCGAGCTTCATACTCAACTGTCGCTCGATCTTCGAGCGCCACCAGGTCCCGGCGCGCAGCTTCGAGCTCGAGATCACGGAAAGCACCCTGATGGCCGATCCGCGCCGCACGGTGCAGATGCTCAATCAGCTGCACGACATCGGCCTGCACCTGTCGATCGACGACTTCGGCACCGGCTACTCATCGCTTTCGGCCCTGCAGCAGTTCCCGATCGGCACGCTCAAGATCGACCAGTCCTTCGTGCGCGATGCGGCTGATGACCCAGCGGACGCGGTGCTGGTGCGCACCATCATCGACATGGGACACAGTCTCGGCATGGATGTGGTCGCGGAGGGCGTGGAGTCGGTACGCCAGCTCGAGTTCCTCTGTCATAGCCGTTGCAATATGGCGCAGGGGCAATTGTTCGGCGAGGCGCGCAGCATCGAAGAATTGCTGCAGTTGCTGCAGAGCCAGCAGGGCGGCCGCGCCGCGTTCGCCAATCTGCTGCCGGCCGCGGTGCCCGTCGGCCTGCGGCCCGTATCGGCCTGAACACGCTGCGCTGGTTGCTGCGGTCGCTGCCGCTGCTGCTGCTGATCGCCTGGCTGCTCGGCGCCGTCTGGTTGTCGCTGAAGCGACTGCCGCCCGGCCTGCACATCGTCGGTGCCTGGCAATCTCTGCCGGCGAATGCCCCGAGGTTCCTGCGCGATCTGTCGGCGGCGGATGCCAACGGCGCGCCGCTGGTCGAACAGCAGATCGACGCCGAACTGTTCGGCATGGTGTCGCGGGCACGGCAATTCATCATCCTGGACACGGGACTGTTTGGGGATCTGCCCGCGGCCGGTCCGCACGCTTCGCGGTTGCGTACCGCGCTGCCGATTGCCGCAGCGCTGGTCGACACGCTGTTGCGGGCGAAGTCGCAACACCCCGACCTGGCCATTCTCATCTTGACCGACCCTTCGACGCTGGAGATGGACAGCGTGCAGCGGCTGCTCGAACGCACCGAGATCGCAGGCGTCGAAGTGATGCCGGTCGATGTGGCGCGGCTGCGCGCGCCGGATCCGCTGTTCCGCTCGTTATGGAACCTGTGCTGCCGCTGGTGGAGCCGCGCGTCCTCCTCCGCCGACTGGCCCAATCCCCTGGAGGTCGGCCCCCCCACCGTATCGATGCAGCTCTGGGGTGAGCTGCGCGCTTATCAGCGCAGCCACCGCCAGGTGCTGATTGCCGATGACGGGGCCGCAGGCCTGGATGCCCTGGTGTTCTCGCGTCCGTTGCACGCCGAAGCCGGCATTCATTCGGCCACCGCACTGAAGCTTTCCGGTGCCGCGCTCGAGCCCCTGATCGAATCCGAGTTCGTGCTGGCACAGTTCTCCGGCTGGAGCGATGGCGGCGCCATGCAGGCGCGGGCCCAGCGACTGCTCGAGCCGCAACGCCGGCTGGTGCTGCCCGACGGCGGCGACACGGCGCGTGCGCGTGTCCTCACCGAGGGCGCCATTGGTTCGGCACTGGTGGCCCGCATCGATGCGGCCGAACGTGGCGATCACGTCGCGATCGCGGCGATGTTCCTGTCGCAGCGCGAGCTGGTGCGTGCGCTGCTGGACGCCGCGCGTCGCGGGGTCAACGTGCGCCTGCTGCTCGATCCGGACAAGGACGGCTATGGTTACGATCACTCGGGCATTCCGAACCGGCAGGTCGCCTCCGAGCTGATCTCGACCAGCGACGGCGCCATCCGTGTGCGCTGGTACCGCACGCATGGGGAGCGATTCAGCCCTGGATTTGTACTGATTCAGAACGCGACCCGAGCCTGGCTCATGGTCGGGACCTCGACCCTGAGCCGAATCGACCTCGGGGACTTCAATCTTGCCGCGGCAGCCGTGGTCGAGGTGCCGCCGAACGCGCCGGCTGCCGCCGATGCGCTTGGCTGGTTCGATGCACTCTGGTACAACCGCGCCTCGACAGGGACCGAATACACCACCGATGCCGACGTCTATGCGGATGCCTCGCAATTGCGCTATTGGCAATACCGGTTGTTCGAGGCCACTGGTACGTCATTTGACTGATTTGCGCGGCCCGTCACTATCTCGGGGGCGCCGTTATGTGGATAATCGAGGCAGCAGGGAGGCGCTGTCTTTGACGGCTCTCAGGAATTAGCCGCGCAATGCGATACAAAGAGAGTCGCGATCAAACGGCCGAGCTATTGAGGATGATCGTGCCGCAAATGGCGCGGCACACGGCTGGCTTTCATCCCATGAGCTATGCCGTCTGGTACGAGTATCACGCCGGCCTCAATCCCAAGCTCAAGACCGCGCTCGACGCCTACCTGGCGGAACGCAACAGCCTCACCGACGCCGACATCATTGCGCTGTACGAGACGCACATTGCCCCGCGCGACGCGCAGGCCTCGGCGCATGTGAGCGCCCAGATCGCGCGCCTGGTCGAGGAGGTCGATGGTGCGGCAACGGTGGCAGGCAAGGATGTGCGCCTGTACGGCGATGAGCTCGATGGCTATCGGCGCAAGCTGCAGACCGAGATTGGTCAGGAGCAGCTCGATGAAGTGGTGCAATCGCTGATTCTCGATACCTCGCGCGTGCGCACCAGCACCGAGACTTTCTACGATCACCTGCGCAAGAACGCCCAGGAAGTCGAGCAGTTGCGCGCCGAGCTTGCGGTCGCGCAGGGCCTGGCTTCGCGTGACCCGCTCACCGGGCTGCTGAACCGTCGCGGCTTTGACCAGCACTTGCAGCGTGCCTGGTCCGTCCCGTGCGGCGAGAGCTGCCTGCTGATCGTCGACATCGATCAGTTCAAGGCCATCAATGATGCGCATGGGCACATGCTCGGCGACAAGGTCATCATCGCGGTGGCTCGTGCGCTGCACACCTGCGCCGGTACGCGTGGACCCACGGCCCGCATCGGCGGCGAGGAGTTCTCGGCCGTGCTGCTCAACACCGCGGGCGAAGTGGCGGTGGCCATCGCCGAGCAGGTACGCGCCGCAGTCGAGCGTGGCCGGATCCGCCGCGCAGAAGGCAGCGAGAGCATCGGCGGGGTCACGGTCTCGATCGGTATTGCCTGCTCACGTGAGGGCGAGCCGTTCGAGTCGCTGATGCTGCGGGCCGACCGCGCGCTTTACCAATCCAAGTCCGGCGGCCGCAATCGCGTCACGCTCGATGAGGCCGAAACCGTTACCTGATTCCCCCCCGGCGCGATTTGTGCTCTGATCCGCTTCCCGTCATCGGATGGCGAGCCTGCGGTTCGCGCTGGAGCACACGTGAAAATCGGAATGATCGGCCTTGGCCGCATGGGCTCGAATATGGTGCGTCGGCTGGCCAAGTGCGGCCATACCTGCGTAGTCCTGGATAACAAACCCGCTTCGGCGCAGGCCCTGGCCGATGTAGGGGCGATTGCGGCCACATCACCGGCCGACATGCTCGCCAAGCTGCCTTCGCCCCGGATCGTCTGGGTCATGATTCCGGCCGGCGCCGTCGATTCGCTGCTGGCCAAGCTGGAACCGGACCTGCGCGCCGGCGACATCGTCATCGATGGCGGCAATTCCAATTACCAGGACGACATCCGCCGGGCCAAGCAGCTCAAGCCCAAGGGCGTTCACTATCTCGACGCCGGCACCAGCGGTGGCGTGTTTGGCCTCGAACGCGGTTACTGCCTGATGTTTGGCGGCGAGGATGAAGCTGTCCGGCAGCTCGAACCCATATTTGCGGCGCTCGCCTCGGATGGCAAGACGGGCGGCAAGACCGCCGAGCGCGGCTACCTTCACGTCGGGCCGGTCGGTGCCGGCCATTTCGTCAAAATGGTCCACAACGGCATCGAATACGGCCTCATGCAGGCCTTTGCCGAAGGTTTCAACATCCTGCACAAGGTCGGCGCTGACTCGGGCGAAAAAGTGGTCGATGCCGAGACCGCACCCACCAAAGAGCAGACCCACGGCTTCGACTTCAAGCTCGATGAGATCGCCGAGCTCTGGCGCCACGGCAGCGTGGTGAGCTCCTGGCTGCTGGATCTGCTCGCCGGACAGCTCGGCAGCAATGCGACGCTCGACGGTTTCGCCGGCCGGGTCGCCGATTCGGGCGAGGGGCGCTGGACCGTGGAGGCGGCCATCGAGGTCGGCGTACCGGTGCCGGTGCTTGCCGCTTCGCTGTTCGCCCGCTTCAGTTCCCGCGGCGAAGCCGATTTCTCCAATCGCGTGCTCTCGGCCATGCGGCTCGGCTTCGGTGGGCACCATGAGAAGGTCGCCAAGAGCGGCGGCTGACTCCGGTGGCGGAGCCGCGCACATCCGATGCGTTCGTGTTCTTCGGTGCCACCGGGGATCTGGCTTACAAGCAGATCTTTCCGGCGCTGCAGGCGCTGGTTCGACGCGGACACCTCAACATACCCATCGTCGGCGTGGGCCGCTCCGGCTGGGGACTGGACAAACTGATCGAACGCGCCCGCGCCTCGATCAAGGAACACGGCAGCTACGACGAGAAGGCATTCGCCAAATTGGCCGCGCTGCTCAAGTACGTCGATGGCGACTACCGTGAACAATCAACCTTTACCAAGCTGCACGAGGCCTTAGGCGGAGCTACCGCCCCGCTGCACTACCTCGCGATCCCGCCGAGCGTGTTTGAGACCGTGATCGGCGGCCTGGCCAAGGCCGGATGCGTCGAGAACGCGCGCGTGGTGGTCGAGAAGCCATTTGGCCGCGACCTGAAATCCGCGCGCGAGCTCAACGCCATCCTGCATCAGCACTTCCCCGAGGAATCGATCTTTCGCATCGATCACTACCTCGGCAAGGAGCCAGTGCAGAACATTCTCTACACCCGCTTCAGCAACGCCTTTCTCGAGCCAATCTGGAACCGCACCCATATACGCAGCCTCCAGATCACGATGGCCGAAGACTTCGACGTTCTCGGCCGCGGCGCCTTCTACGAGGAGGCGGGCGCGATTCGCGACGTCATCCAGAATCACCTGCTGCAGGTCTTGAGCAGCGTGATCATGGATGCGCCGTTGCAAAGCGCTCCGACCGCACTGCGCGATGAAAAATCCCGCGTGCTGCGCGCCATTCGCCCGCTGGATGCGCAGAGCATCGTGCGCGGTCAGTATCACGGCTACCGCAGCGCCGAGGGGGTCGCGGAGAACTCCACAGTGGAGACCTATGCCGCGGTTCGGCTGTTTGTGGATAGCTGGCGCTGGGCCGATGTGCCGTTCTACATCCGCGCGGGCAAGTGCATGCCCGTCACCTCGACCGAAGTCGTGGTCGAGTTTCGCCGCCCGCCGCGCGAAGTATTCGGTGAACTCGTGCCCAGCCTCTCGAGCCATCTGCGGCTGCGACTGAGTCCCGATGTCGTCATCGGACTGGGAATGCGCGTCAAGGTGGCCGGCGAGCGCATGGCCGGCGAGGACGTCGAACTCGTGGTCACGCGCCAGCCCGGTGATGCGATGACGCCTTATGAGCGCCTGCTCGGGGATGCGATGCGCGGCGATCTGGGGCTGTTCGGTCGCCAGGATGCCATCGAAGCGCAGTGGGCAGTCGTCGATCCGGTGCTCGGGGACAGCACGCCCGTGTATGACTATCCCTGTGGCACCTGGGGTCCGCGCGAGGCCACGCGCCTGCTCGAGGGTGACGACGGCTGGATCGATCCGCAGCGCTGATCGGTCAGCGTTATAGATTCTGCAACAACAGGTAGGCCGCCAATACCAGCCCCGCCGCGGCGATGATCACATTGGTTACAGCACCGAAATGGATCAGGAAGCCCGAAGAGACATCCTGACGCGGTAAGGTCTTGAGGAAGCTTCGATAGCCGATGCTTGAGATGAGCGCGACTGCGGCGCCGATCAATATCAGTGCTACACCCACCAGCAACGAGAACAGGTGCCGTCCGGGACCATCCGGCTCGTGGCGCAGCGCGGATAGAAACAGGCTGAACCGCTCGATTACAAAGCCGAATCCCATGAGTGCCAGGCTGCTGCGTTGCCAGGCCAGCAGCGTGCGCTCGGCTGCAAACAGGATCCGCGGGTCCGGATTGGCATCGACCATCAGCGTTGCTGGGGGGGCGTAATCGGCTGTGGCGGCGCGCGGCGAATATCGGTGCGCGGCCGCGGTGGCGTCACCTGCGCCTGCGCCGCCTGCGGCGGTGAGAATTGTTGCGGCGGTGGTGGCGGCGGGGGCGGTGCCGCCAGTTGCTGCTGACCCTGCGGGGCCGCCTTGCGATCCTGTTTCGCCCGCTGCTGAATCTGCGTCTCCTGCGCCGCCTGTTCCTGTTGCTGTGCGCGGCGCTGTTCCTGGATCTCGCGATCGCGCTGCTGGAACACGTTGGTCGTCATGGCTTGCGGTGCCGCCTGAAACTGCGGCGAGCGCTCCGGGATGCCGCGATACGCCGTGGCTCCGGGCGCCGGCGCGGGGGTCGCCGGTTGCGCCGCGAACATTGTGGGCGCCACCCGGGTTGCCGGCGGACTGCGCAGGGCCCGCAGTTGCGCAGTGTCGAGCGGCAGGCCGCCGTTGGCGGCAATGGCAGCGGCCTGCCGATCGAAACTCGGTGGTGCCGGCGGCGGTGGGCGATGCGTGATCACCGGGCGAGCGATCGCAGTCGCGGGCGGGGTGCGCACGTGGTTCAGTGACAGCGCACCGACGACGCTGGCGCGTTCGGGCACGATCCCGGGGGCGCGCGCAGCGAAATTCCCCGATTGAAACTGCGGCGGCGGCGCGATCCGATGCCGCCCGACCGGCTGGCCGGCGGTAAAATTGCTCTGTGGTATCACGGTCAGCGCGCCCGGCACGTCACGATTGATATAGCGATTCTGCGCCGAGTTGCTGCCGTTGATGTCCTGGAAGTAGCGGGGCGTCACGCGCGAAGCAGGCACATAGGCCTCTCCCGGGCCCAGCGGCACCCAGCCTACCGCCGTGCCGCCGCCCAGGACCATGGCGGCGCCGCCCGGGCCGCCGACCCAGGCCACCAGCGCCGGGGCGTAGACCGCGTGCCGATGCCGGGGGGAAGGAATCCAGCACCACCGCCGCCCCACGTGGCCCCAGCGGCCGTAATGGTAGGGGGCAAATCCCCAGGGGGCCTCATCCACCCAGCTCCAGCCCCAGGGGGCGACCCAGGCCCAGTGGCCGGTGGTATAGGGGGCCCAGTCATCGGCCACCTGCGTCGGAAACCACACGGCCCCGTAGTCGGGCTCCTGCTGCCACTGCCCATAGTCGTTAAGATCCTCGTAGCCGACCACGTCGCTGGAGACGTACTGCGCCACGGCCTGATCCTCGATCCAGTGCGCCTGGCGCTGCTGCGCCCAGCGATCGAAATCGTCGGGCGCCGCAGCCTGCGCCACTGCATACGAGCCGTTCAATCCAAAGAAGCCGCGCTGCCCGGTGGCGAGATTCATGTTCTGCTGATCGCCGCTCTGCACGGTCGCCTGTCCGCTGCGCACCGCGACGCCGGTGTTGCCGGCATTGTCGACGTTCAACCGGTATTCGCCAGCTCGCAGCAGCAGCACGGCCGCATTGGGCGCGTCGACTTCGAAGGCGCCCGCGCCTGCGGCATCGTTGACTGTGATATCGATCGAGCCGGCATCAAGTCGCAGCTGGATCGCGCGATCGCGGAGGTCCAGCAATGCCACGCTGCTGCGCGCATCAATGCGCACGACTGCGGGGCCCAGGTCCATCTCCGCGCGCGAGCCGGTGTCGCTCCAGAGCGCATCGCCCGCGGTCAGCGGCTGGTTGAGCGGTGCGGCATTCCAATCATCGACGCCCGCCGGTTGCAGCGAGACGGAGCCTTCGAGATAGCTGAGCCGCCCCGCGCGCAGCGGCGGATCGACGGGCTGATCAGCATCCTGGGCGCCGGCATCGTCCGGCGGCATTTGCTCAGCTGCGAGCGGCACGCTCAAGGCAGCGGCCAGCGCCGCTGCCAGCGCGACCGCGCAGAGCCTCCGTCGAATGTAACCGCTTATGTCAATGTGCCCCATCGCTGCCTCCGATCCTCATCCATGCTGGTGCTCACAGGATGAACCGGCGCTGAATCCCGCCAATGCTGCTATTGCGCCAGCAGATCCGCCAGCACTGCCGTGGTGTCGGGCCGCACCCCGCGCCAGAGCAGGAAGGATTCGGCGGCCTGCTCGACCAGCATGCCCGCGCCGGTGATGCTGCGGGCCACACCCTGCTGCCGCGCCCATTCTACGAATCGGGTGGTGTCCGGTGCGTAAGCCAGGTCGTAGCAGACCGTAGCCGCATCGAGCACCGTGGCCGGCAGCGGTGGCACTTCCTGGCGTAGTCCGGCCGAAGTCGCATTGATGATGAGCGCAAAGCGCTGGCCCGCGAGTTGCGCATAGGCCGCACCGCGCACGGCGCCGAAGCGAGTGAACTCTGCTGCCAAGTCAATGGCGCGCGCAGCCGAGCGGTTGGCAATGATCAGTTCCAAGGGGTGCAGCGCCAGCAGCGGTGCAATGATCCCGCGTGCGGCACCGCCGGCGCCGAGCAACAGCAGGCGCTGTGCCGCAATGGTCACCCCCAGGTTGTGTGTCAGGTCGCGAACCAGGCCTGAGCCGTCCGTGTTGTCGCCGCGCAGTCGGCCATCGTCGGTTCGCAGGATCAGATTGACCGCGCCCGCGACGCGCGCCCGATCGCTCAATTCCTGCAGCAGCGGCAGCACCGTCTGCTTGTGCGGGACCGTGACGTTGAGTCCCGATCCGCCGCCCGCGAAGAAGTCGCGCACCCGTTCGGACAGCTGCTCCGGTGCCGCATCGATGGCGGTGTAAACGATGCGCTCCCCGGTCTGTTGCGCGAAGCGCGCATGGATCCAGGGCGAGCGGCTGTGATCGATCGGATGGCCGATCACCGCATAGCGGTCAGGCGCCGGTGTCATCGCCTGAGCCCCCGCGCGTGAGCGCCTGCACGGAGCTGCCGCCGCGCTGCGTGGGATCGAGTACCGCGCGCAGCTCCTGCTGCCACAGTTCCGCGCGCGCAGTGAACTGATGCGGCGGATTCACCAGCAGCAATCCCGATCCATTCAGACCGACGCGCGAATCGCGCGCATAGAGCCACAGTTCGATGGTCGAGGCCGGCGCGCTCAGCGCCCGCGCTGCGCGCGCCAGCCATGGAACCAGCGTGCGCTCGTCCTTGATCGGATACCAAAGCGCGACCACCGCATTGGCCAGACGCTCGAGGATCAGCTGAATCATCTGCAGTGAGCGCTCGAATTCGGCATCGGGGTTTTCGTACGGCGGATCAATCAGCACCAGGCAGCGTCGTTCCGCCGGCGGCAGCACGGCGCGCGCCTGTTCGAATCCGTCCAGGCAGGCCACGCGCATGCGCCGGAAGCCGCCGAGGGCGCGTTCGAGCGCGCGGCACTCGGCCGGCAGCAGCTCGCAGCACAGGCCGCGATCCTGCGCCCGCAGCATCTGCGCGGCGAGCCAGGGTGAGCCCGGACAGGCGGCGTCTGACTCGAGGCTGCGCCGCAGTGCCAGCACCGCCTCGCAGTACTGCTGCAGCTCGGGACTTTGCAGTTCCGGCGCGGCGGCCAGCAGCGCCGTGATGCCGTGCCTGGCTTCGGCGCCGTGGTGCGTATCGGGGCCGGCCAGATCGTAGCGGCCGGCGCCTGCATGCGTATCGAGGTAGAAGAAGCCCTTGTCCTTGCGCTGCAATGCCTGCAGCAATGCACACAGCGCCACGTGCTTGTGGACGTCGGCGAAGTTTCCGGCATGAAAGCTGTGGCGATATTTCATCGTGCCATGGCCGCACGGCCCTGCTCAACGTACCGGCTTTCAGGCCGCGCCGGCTGCCTTCTTCGCTCCCCTGACACCCGCGCGCTGCGACTTCGCGACGTTCTTCGCACGCCCCTTGGCAGCCTGCGGTTTGGCGGCCGCAGGCTTGGGTGGCCGATGCGCCGATTTGGGACGCGCGGCATTGCCGCTCTTGACTTTGGCGGGCGCAGTGCTGCGGGCCGCGAGCGCCGTCGGCGCTGCGGCCGCGGGCGGCTTGCGCGCCGCGGTGCGCGGCTTTGATGCTGGCGCAGCCTTGGCGGGTGCCGCGTTACCAGCCGCTGTGGCAGCCGCGGCCGTTTTGCCGGGCGCTGTTTTCCGCGCACCGAAGCGACCGCGCCCACGCATCGGCCGCACGGGCGCCGCCGCGATCAGGGCGCGACACTCTTCCAGCGTCAGTGTCTTGGGATCGCGATCCTTGGGAGCGCGTGCGTTCTTTTCACGATTGCTGATGTAGGGACCATAGCGGCCGTTCAGCACCTGAATATTGTCGACACCGAAATCCTGGATGATGCGATTGCGGTCGGCCTCTTCCTTGATCTGGATGCATTCGAGCGCGCGCTCGAGCGAGATGGTGTACGGATCATCCTTGAGCGAGACGTACTTGGCGCCGTACTTGATGTAGGGACCGAAACGGCCGATGGCGACGATGATGGGCTCGCCGGTGGCGGTGGTGCCAAGGGTGCGCGGCAGCTGGAACAGGTCGATCGCCTGCTCGAGCGTCAGGGCGTCCATTTTCTGGCCCGGACGCAGGCCGGCGAAGCGCGGCTTTTCCACGTCATCCTTGGTGCCGATCTGCACGAAGGGGCCAAAGCGTCCCATGCGCACGCTCATCGGCTTGCCGCTCACGGGATCCAGGCCCAGATCACGCGCCTGCGCCACCTGTTCGCGCGAGACGTTCTTTTCGACATCCTCGACCTGCTCGATGAACGGCTTCCAGAACTTCGTCAGCGGCGTGGTCCAGGGCTCCTCGCCACGCGAGACGGCATCGAGCTCATCCTCCATGGCCGCCGTGAATCCATAATCCACGTACTGATGGAAGTGCTCGGTCAGGAAGCGGCAGACGATCTTGCCGATGTCGGTGGCCGTGAAGCGGCGATTTTCGATTTCGGCGTATTCGCGATCGCGCAGGGTTGAAATGATGGAGGCGTAGGTCGAGGGACGGCCGATGCCGTATTCCTCCAGCGCCTTGACCAGCGAGGCCTCGGTGAAGCGCGGCGGCGGCTCGGTGAAATGCTGCTGCGGCGTGATTTCGCGCAGCCGCACCGTGTCGCCCTCTTTCATCGGCGGCAGCACGTGATCGCTGTCGTCATCGACCTTGGCGTCGTCCGCACCTTCCTGGTAGACGGCAATGTAGCCGGGTGCGACCAGCGTCGAGCCATTGGCGCGCAGTACATGCCGCTCCGGACCATCGGCACCCGCGAGCATATCCACCGCGACTGTGTCGAATACCGCGGGCGCCATCTGGCAGGCTACCGCGCGCTTCCAGATCAATGAATAGAGCTTGAACTGATCGGCATCCAGGTAGCGCTCGATGTCCGCCGGCACGATCGCCGCGGATGTCGGGCGGATGGCCTCGTGCGCTTCCTGGGCGTTCTTCGACTTGGTGCGATAGACGCGGATTTCCTCGGCCAGCGCCTGCGCGCCGTAGAGACGCGTAATGACCTCGCGGATCTCGGTGACGGCCTCGGCGGCCAGTGACACCGAGTCGGTACGCATATAAGTGATCAGGCCGACATTGCCCTCGCCGATGTCGATGCCTTCGTAGAGCTGCTGCGCCAGCCGCATAGTGCGCTGGGCCGAGAAGCTGAGCTTGCGCGAGGCCTCCTGCTGCAGCGTCGAGGTCGTGAACGGCGGGGACGGGTTGCGGCGACGCTGCTTGCGATCCACCGTCAGCACCTGGAGCGCAGCATCGTTGCCCGCGGCGGCGGTCAGTGCCTGCTGTGCTTCGCCTGCGCTGGTACCATCGGTGAAGGTGAACTGCTCCACCTTGCGGCCGCGAAACTCGGTGAGCTTGAGCGGAAAGGTCTGCTCACTGTGCTCGCCCTGCGCGTCGATGCTCCAGTATTCCTGGGGTATGAATGCCGCGATCTCTTCTTCCCGCTCGCAGATCATGCGCAGCGCAGGGCTCTGCACGCGGCCGGCCGACAGTCCGCGCCGCACTTTCTTCCACAGCAGCGGCGACAGATTGAATCCGACCAGGTAGTCGAGTGCGCGGCGCGCCTGCTGCGCGTTCACCAGGTCGAGCGAGAGCTCGCGGGGGGAGGCCACCGCGGCACGAATCGCATTGCGCGTGATCTCGTGGAACACCACGCGATGCACTTCCTTTTTCTTGAGCTCGCCGCGCCCCTTGAGGATTTCGTAAAGATGCCAGGCGATCGCCTCACCCTCGCGATCCGGGTCAGTCGCCAGGTAGAGCGACCCGGCCTTGGCCAGCGCCTTGGAGATCGCCTCGACGTGACGCTCATTGCGTTCGATGAGCGCGTAGTTCATGGCGAAGCCGTTATCGGGATCGACTGCCCCTTCCTTGGGCACCAGGTCGCGTACGTGGCCGTAGGAGGCCAGCACATTGAAGCCGCGGCCCAGATACTTCTTGATCGTGCGGGCTTTCGCGGGCGATTCGACAATAACCAAGTTGTCAGCCATGGCTTTACTGCGTGAGGGAGCCAGAAACGAAAAACCGCGGACAGGCCGCGGATGCTTGCTTCGACCCAAAGATCGAAGGATTAATGCGGATCGCGATGCGCGTCATCGAATACCAGATCTTCCATGCGAGCGTAGGCGAGTTCCTCTCCGGGCTGGCTCGAGAGCACCATCAGTACAATCCATTTGACCTGCTCCAGATCGAGCTCCTCGGTATCAAGGGCGAGCAGACGGTCGATGACGATCTCGCGCTGGCTGGGTGACAGAATGCCGCCCGCCTCGAGCGATGTGAGCAGGCCGCGGCACTGCGCATCGAGCCGCGCGGTCTCTTCGGGCGCGTAGACGCGAAAGGCGCCATTGCCCCTGAAATGCGGGCGTTCGCGCTCTTCCGCGAGGTCCGCCAGCCAGTCGAGCGCACGTTCCACGTTCGCTCCGCCGAATCCCGCGCTTTCCAGATCGCGCACCAGCGACTCACGCTCGGAGCTCGCCGGCAGCTCTTCGAGCATGTAGCGATCGAAAACATAAATCAGAATGTCGAAAACCGTGTTGTCCATCGTTGAGTCGGTAAAAGTGCCGGTCGGTGTCAGCCGGGGCGCTCGTCTGGCAATCGCACGTAGCGTCCCCCTGCCTCTAATCCGACCGCGCCCTGCAGCTCAAGATCCAGCAACATGGACACGACGGATTCGCTGGGAAAACCAGTTCGCTCAACCAGCGCATCAACGCTGGTCGGATCGAACCCGAGGGCATCTAACAGGATTTTGTGTCCCTTGTCCAACGTAGCGAGCCTCCGTGTGACACGATCGGGGCTTGAATTGCGTGACATATCGTCTTGTTTGGGCAGGGAATAAGCGATCTCCTCAATAATATCGCGCGTGCTTTCAACCAGCTTGGCGCCGGACCTGATGAGCGCATGACAGCCGCGTGTGAGCGGATTGTGGATGGAGCCGGGGATGGCAAACACTTCACGTCCCTGTTCGAGCGCAAACTCTGCGGTGATCAGCGAGCCGCTTTTTTCGGCGGCCTCGACCACCAGGGTGCCCAGGCTCAGCCCGCTCATCAGCCGGTTGCGCTGCGGGAAGTGGTTTCGAAGTGGCGGAGTTCCGCGCGGGAACTCACTGATGATTGCCCCGCGAGCCGCAATGCGCGCAGCCAGCACCGCGTGGCGCGCCGGGTAGATTCTGTCGAGTCCCGAGCCAAGCACAGCGATGGTCCGGCCGTCCGCGCGCAGCGCGCCCTCGTGGCCGGCGGCGTCGATGCCCAGCGCGAGACCGCTGGTGATGGCCAGTCCGTGGCGAGACAGTTCTGCGGCAAATTGCATCGCGGTCAGGCGCGCCTGGAGCGTGGCATTGCGCGAGCCGACGATGGCCAGCTGCGGCAGACTTAAGGATTCGATATCGCCGCGCACATACAGCAGCGCGGGTGCATCGCGCAGCTGTGTCAGCTGCGGCGGGTATCGGGGATCGAACGCATCGAGCAATTCGATTCGATGGCGTTTGATCCATTTGCGATCCGCAGCGAGCTCTGCTGCGTCGGGCGCCTGCAACCAGGCGCTCGCGGCAGCCCCGAGTCCCAAAGCTTGCAGCGTGTCGGTGCGTTTTCCGAGCAGCGCCTCGACGGCGAAGATATCGGTTGGTGGCGGCGAGATTCTTTCAAGGGCCGAACGCAGCTGACCGTAACGCAACCCGGACGCCCGCCCCAGAATCAACTGCAAAGACACCGCATCCATGAGCGCGGCAGCATACGGCGACCGCGCAGCCGCGCTACGCCGCGTTCAGGCCGCGGTTGTGCAGAAATTCAGGTGCGGAAGGTCAGGGGCTCTTGACGCGCGCGTGGCCCTGGATCGGCACGCTATCGTGCAGCACCAGCGCGTAGCTCATCTGCTCGTAGGTTTTGAATACCAGCAGCGTGCCGGCATTCTCGCTCGGCAGCTTGACGCTCGGATGCAGCAGGCAGGTGCTGAAATCCTTGATGTGTGCGCACTGATCGTCGGCGTTGGCGTCAGCTTCCTCGGCGATCAATACAGTGCCGCGGTCGAGTCCATCGCTGGAGCCGCGATTGAGGGCGACCACATCGTACTGGCCGGCCACATCGGATCCAGCCACCACCACGATGATCTTGCCCGCGACCGGGCGCGCCGGCGAATGCGGCTTGAAGTCGGAGGTGGTCATGTTGTCTTCCGAGACCAGCACGTCCCCCTGCAGCGTCTCGCGCGCGGACTCGGTGAGGGTCACCTTGGCGATCTGTCCTGGCCGCGTCAGCTGCGCGGTGCCGGCGTAGATGGCGAGGTAGCCCAGCTTGCGATCGCCTTCCGGATCGTCCAGCGGCTCTTCCACGTGCATGACCGCATAGCGCGCGCCCGTGGTCTGGGCATCGAGCTTCTTGACGTAGAGCTCATCGCCTTCGCCGGCGATATCGTGTTCGCCGCGCAGCGCCAGCACGTAGGGCGCCCGCTTTACCTCATCCTTGGAGATCACGCCGGGGCGATCGAGGAAGGCGGCGATGACGGAATAGGGAATGGTTGGAATCGCACTGTCGAGCGGCTGGCTGCGCAGCATCGGCTCGAGTTTGCTGCCGGGCAGTCCGGCGCCGCCGCGTACCAGCTGCAGCGAGGTGCGGCCATCGCTCGAGAGCGCCAGATGGATGGTGTCGCCCGGATAAATGCGGTGCGGGTTCGCGATCTTCGGATTCACATACCAGATTTCCGGCCAGGTCCACGGATCGCGCAGGAAGGTGTTGGCGATACCCCAGAGTGTGTCGCCGCGGCGCACGACATAGTCCTTCGGCGCGCTGGCCTTCAACTCCGGGCCGGCATCCGACATGACCGTGGTGGCACCGGAAGAGGCCGTGTCCGAATCGGCAGCGACATCCCCGAGAGCCTCGGTGTCGGTCTGCGGTCCGTTGCCGGCATCGGCGCCATCGGTGGCGGCCGGCACCGCGGTTGAGGCCGTGGTGTCGGTCTCGCGGCCGTTGTGCGAGCTGAGCGAACAGCCGCTGGCGGCCAGCGCCACGAACGCGGACAGGGTGATGCAGCCGCGGGTAACGCGACCACCGTTCAAATCTTGCTTAAAAAACATCCCTGCTACCTCTTCGGGCCGGGTAGGGCGTCGGGCCCGGCTGTTATAAACTCACCGGTACACAATCGCACACCCCTCATTGCGCAGTTTGTGCACTGGGTCACGCGTCGGAGCTTTAGGCCCCTGGTCCTTGAAATATTGGCACATTTCCCCACGTTTAAGAACCTGAGCTTACCCTATGTCGCGATTGACCATTCTCGAGTTTCCGGATCCCCGCCTGAGGACGCGGGCCGAGCCCGTGCGCGAGTTCGATGATGCGCTGCAGCGACTGATCGCGGACATGTTCGAAACCATGTATGCCGCCCCCGGGATCGGCCTCGCCGCCACCCAGGTCAATGTGCACAAGGCGCTGCTCGTCATCGACACCAGCCATGAGAAGAACCAGCCGCAGGTTTTCATCAATCCCGAAATTCTCTCGCGCGATGGGGTCGAGGTATCCGAAGAAGGCTGCCTGTCGGTGCCGAACATCTACGAGGAAGTCGAGCGCGCCGCCGCCGTGCGCGTCCGCGCCCAGGCCGCCGACGGCAGCGTGTTCGAGCGCGACCTCGAAGGGGTCGAGGCGGTCTGCGTGCAGCACGAGATGGATCACCTCGCCGGCAAGCTGTTCGTCGACTATCTCTCCAGCCTCAGGCGCGAGCGCATCCGGCGAAAACTCGAAAAGGAACGCCGCGAGCGCCCGGGCGGCGGCTCGAGTGCGCCGACGCGCATTTCCGCGC
This sequence comes from uncultured Gammaproteobacteria bacterium, assembly GCA_963819195.1. Classification (GTDB taxonomy): domain Bacteria; phylum Pseudomonadota; class Gammaproteobacteria; order Steroidobacterales; family Steroidobacteraceae; genus FEN-1191. The sequence goes on along the minus strand of CAWFVL010000001.1, from coordinate 220,302 downwards.
GCGTCATATGACGCATGCTGCGCGTCGCCTTTGCCGGTACGCCGGAGTTCGCGCTACCGGCGCTGCGCGCGCTGGCGGGTTCCTCCCATGTGCTGGTCGGGGTACTGACCCAGCCCGATCGCCCGGCTGGACGCGGGCGCGAACTTAAACAAAGCCCCGTCAAACAGGCCGCGCTGGAGCTGGGGCTGCCGGTGGCGCAGCCACAGCAACTGAGGTCGGCGGAGGAGCGCGCGCCGCTGGTGCAGTGGGCGAGCGATATCCTGATCGTGGTGGCCTACGGATTGTTGCTGCCGCCGGCCGCCCTGATGGTTCCACGACTGGGCTGCCTGAATATCCATGCCTCGCTGCTGCCGCGCTGGCGCGGCGCGGCACCCATACAACGCGCCATCCTGGCCGGTGATGCCGAGACCGGCGTGACGATCATGCAGCTGGGCCAGGGGCTCGATACCGGCCCCATGCTGGCACAGCACCGCGTGCCGATCGCCGCGGGAATCGATGCCGGGCAGCTGCAGGCGCAACTGGCGCAGCTGGGCGCAGCGCTGCTGCTGGAAACGCTGGCCGCGCTCGAGGCTGATCGGGTGCGCGCCGAGCCGCAGCCAGAGCTGGGAGCAACCTACGCCCGCAAGATCGACAAGCGCGAGGCCCGTATCGACTGGACGGCGAGCGCGGATGCGATCGAGCGCCAGGTGCGCGCGTTCAATCCCTGGCCGGTGGCCGAGACGATGTGGCGCGATCAGCGCCTGCGCCTCTGGGAAGCACGCTCCGCCATGGCGCGCGCACCGGCCGGTGCCGTACCTGGCGATGTTATCGGCGGCACGGAGGACGGGGTCGAGGTGCTCTGCGGCCAGGGCATGCTGGTCATCACCCGCCTGCAGCTGGAAGGGCGGCGGGCGCTGCCGGCGGGCGAATTCGTTCGCGGCCAGTCGCTCTCCGGCGCGCGCTTCGCTTGAGTACGGCGTCGGGTGCGGCTGCCGAAGTGCTGGCCGCGGCGGCGCGGGCGCTGCGCGCGGTCGCCATCGATGGTCGCAGCGCCGACGATGCCATCGAACAGGTCGCCGCCAGCCCCGCGCTGCGGGCCAGCGTACGTGCGGTGACCCTCGGCAGCGTGCGCTGGTACCTGTCGCTCGAGCCGCTGGCGATGCGGCTGCTGCAGGGCAAGCCGCTGGTACCGGTACTGCGCACGCTGCTCGTGGCAGCGCTGCACCAGCTCGATCATTCGCGCAATCCGGCGGCTGCGACGGTGTCCTCCGCAGTCGATGCCGCCCGCCTGCTGCGACAGCCGCGCGCGGCGGCCATGATCAATGCGTTGCTGCGCCGGTACCTGCGTGAGCGCGAAACCCTGCAGGCCGCCGTACGCCGCGACGCCGTGGCCGCCTCGGCGCATCCGGCCTGGCTGCTCGAAGCGCTGCAGCAGCAATATCCGTTGCTATGGCAACGAATTGTCGAAGCCGACAACGCGCATCCGCCCATGACGCTGCGCATCGACCTGTCCCGGACCACGCGCGACGCCTGTCTCGAACGCCTGGCGCAGCACGGCATTGCCTCACGGATCGTCCCCTGGGCCGCATCTGCGCTGGTGCTCGAAGCACCAAGGCCGGTAGGCGATCTGCCTGGCTTTGCCGAGGGCCTGGTGTCGGTCCAGGATGCCGGTGCGCAGCTGGCCGCCGGACTGCTGGAGGTCGAGCCGGGGCAGCGGGTGCTGGATGCCTGCGCGGCCCCGGGCGGCAAGACCGGTGCTTTGCTGGAGGCTGCCGGGGAACCCATCGAGCTGACGGCGGTCGACATTGATGCGGGTCGCCTCGAATTGATCTCACAGAATCTCTCGCGGCTGCGGCGCCAGGCCCGGTTGGTGGCCGCAGACCTGCGCATCGACTTCGATTGGTGGGACGGCGTCGCTTTCGATCGCATTCTGCTGGATGCGCCCTGTTCGAGTACCGGCGTAATCCGGCGTCATCCGGACATCCGGCTGTTGCGCCGGCCCGGTGACATCCCGGGATTTGCGGCCACCCAGCGGCGGCTGCTGGAGCGCTGCCTGTCGCTGCTGCGGCCAGGGGGACGGCTGCTGTATTCGACCTGCTCACTGCTGGCAGAGGAGAACGACGCGGTGGTCGAAGCCGCGCTCGCGGCTAATCCCCGCGCCAGCCTCACCGGCGCAGGATCGCTGGCCGGGGCGCCGCCCTGGCTTGCGGGGCGCGCAGGGGTGCAGTTGCTTCCAGGCGATGAAGCGCTCACCGATGGCTTCTATTATGCTTGCTTGACGGTGACTTAAGCGCAACAGTGACAGGCTGACCCTACAATAATGCGCAAGATCTCCATCGTTCTGGCAGCCGCCCTGGCGCTGTCCTGCTGGTTGGCTGCTCCCCGACTCTGGGCCGCGGCCGGCCCACTCGATGGGGATTTCCAGATCCGCTCCGCTTTCGTCGTCATCGACCGCGGCGTCATGCAGCTGAACGTGCATGTACAGTACCCAATTAACGAACGCATTCGCAGCGCACTGCAGGACGGAGTCACGCTGGCCTTCGATCTGGAGCTGAACGTCACGCGCCATCGGCGCCTGTGGTGGAACGCGGGCGTGCTGGAGATGACGCTGCGGCGCGAGCTGACCTATCACGCCGTGACCGACCGCTATGTGCTGCGTGATGAGCAGGGGGTCGAGCAGGAGAGCTTTCCGACCCTGGAAGAGGCGCTCGATCGGATCGGACGCGTGGAGAATCTGCCCATTCTCGTGGAATCACAGCTGCGCGGCGAGGGACCCTGGCAGGTGGCGGTGCGGGCGGGCGTGCGCCGCGGCCGCTTGTCGGACACGATGCGTGCACTGATGTTCTGGAGCGATGACTGGCATCGCAACAGCGACTGGTACATATGGACACTCACGCTCTGAGACAGTTCGGCGTGCGCGGCCTGACGGCAGTAGCCATTGCCGCCGGGCTGGCTGCGCTGATGCTGTTGGCGGCGAGTGTGGAAAATTCGGCGCTGTTCTCGCGCTGGCAACCCTGGATATTGCTGCTCACGATCCTGGGCGTGGTGGCGCTGATGGTGCTGCTGACGCGCAAGCTGTGGCAGCTGTATCGCGACTATCGCGATCACGCACCCGGATCCCGCCTGACGGTTCGCACGGTGCTGATGTTTGGCGGCCTGGTGATCGCGCCGCTGCTGATCGTCTACCTGTTCTCGCTGGACTTCATCAACCGCGGCATCGACAGCTGGTTTCGCGTCGAGATCAAGCAGGGCCTGAACGATGCGCTGGTGCTGTCGCGCTCGGCCCTGGACCTGCGCCTGCGCGAGCAGGCCCGACGCACCGAAAGCCTGGCGCGCTCGCTGCGCGAGCTGCACGGACCGGAGCTGCTGCAGCGGCTCGATGAGGAGCGGCGATCGATCGAAGCCAAGGAAATCATCGTCTACGATGCAACCGGGCGCGCCGCTGCGCTCAGCAGCGATACGCCGATGGTGCAGCAGCCGGCGCCGCTGCCGCCTGACGTAGCGCTGCAGGTGGCCGCGGGCCGCAGCTATGTGAGCCTCAACCCGCAAGCGGACGGCCAGTACACGATCGAAACCGCGGCGCCGATCGCCGATGCGGTGTCGGGTCACACCACGCGTCGCTATCTGCTGATCAACTACCAGGTACCCCAGGCGCTCTCGGCGCTGGCCGAAGCGGTGCAGCACACCTCCTCGCAGTATGGTGACCTGTCGGCGGTGCGCGAGCCGCTGAAGATCAGCTTTCGCCTGACCCTGACGCTGGTGGTGCTGCTGACACTGCTCGCCGCCGTCTACGGCGCGGTGTTCTCAGCGCAGCGCCTGACGCGTCCGGTACAGGATCTGATCGCGGGTACCCGCGCGGTCGGCAAGGGCGATTTCGACACGCGCCTGCCCCTGCCCTCGCGCGATGAGATGGGATTTCTGGTGCATTCATTCAATGACATGACCAAGCGCCTGCGCCGCGCCAGCGAGGAAGCCAAGCGCAGCCGCCAGGCGGTGGAGCGCGAACGCGAGCGGTTGTCGATCATCCTGTCGCGTCTGTCCACCGGGGTCATTGTCACCGACCGCGCGCTGCAGCTGCATAGCGCCAATCAGTCGGCCGCGACCATTCTCGGTGGCGACTTCGGCGCCGCCACGTCGGCCGCCAACCTGGCGCAGTTCGCCACCGGCAATCCGCGCTTCTTGAAGTTTCTGGACGAGCTGCGAGGGCGGCTGGAGTCCGGCTGGGACGAATGGCGCGAGCAGCTGATCCTGCCGGGCGAGGCCGGCGAACGCGTGCTGCTGTGGGCGTGTACGCCGCTGCCGGACGAACGCGAGCATGGCGGCGTCGTGATCGTATTCGATGACATCACCGCGCTGCTTTCCGCACAGCGCGACGCGGCCTGGGGCGAAGTCGCGCGGCGCCTGGCGCACGAGATCAAGAATCCGCTGACCCCGATCCAGCTCTCGGCCGAACGCCTGCGCCGCAAGCTGCTGGGGGCCATGAATGCCGAGGACGCACAGGTGCTCGAGCGCGCCACGCACACCATCGTGCAGCAGGTCGATGCCATGAAGCAGATGGTCAATGCCTTCTCCGAATACGCGCGCGCGCCGGACATGCGGCTGGCGCACTTCAGCCTCAATCAGCTCGTCACCGAGGTGGCCGAGCTGTACCGCCTGCAGGATCCGGCGGCCGAAATCCGGCTCGATCTGGACCCGACGCTGCCGGAAATCAACGCCGACCGGGGCCGGATGCGGCAGTTGCTGGCCAATCTGATTACCAACGGCATCGAGGCCCTGGCCGGCGTCGCCGACGGCTGCGTCGAACTCAGCACGCGACAACAGCGTGCAGAAGGGGCACTTGCCGCTGTAATCTGTGTGGCGGATAACGGTCCCGGATTCCGTAAGGAGATGCTCGGCCGCCTGTTCGACCCCTACGTCACGGGCAAGCCGCGGGGCACCGGACTGGGACTGGCCATCGTAAAACGAATCGTCGAAGAGCACGGCGGACGCATCGAGGCGGAAAACCGACCCGAGGGCGGCGCGAAGATACTGGTGTTACTGCCAGTCAGCGACCAGGACCGGTCGCTGTCAGCGGGTGGGGAGCGACGCGTGGAGCTGCGGAGGGAACGCGCATGAGTGCCGGCAAAATCCTGGTCGTGGATGATGAATCCGATATCCGTCGGCTGCTGCAGGAAATCCTGACAGAAGAAGGATACGAGGTCGAAGTCGCGGCCGACGCGGCCCAGGCCCGTACTGCGCGCGCGCGCCAGGCACCCGACCTGGTGCTGCTCGACATCTGGATGCCCGACACCGACGGCATCACGCTGCTGCGCGAGTGGTCCGCCGAGCCGGCCGATGGCTGTCCGGTGGTGATGATGTCGGGCCACGGCACCGTCGAAACCGCGGTCGAAGCGACCCGTCTCGGTGCCTATGATTTTGTCGAGAAGCCGCTCTCGCTGGCGAAGCTGCTGCGCACGGTGGAACGCGCCCTCGACGCCCGCTCGCGTCGGCCGAGCGGCAAGTTCGTCAGCGCCGGGGCGATCGCCGGTGCGGCACCCATCGGGCGCAGTCGCACCATCGCGCAATTGCGCACCGAGCTCACCCGGCTCGCGGCCTACAGCGCGCCGCTGCTGCTGCTGGGCGAGTCCGGGACAGATCGCGAGGCGCTTGCGCGCTTCGTGCATCACTCCGGGCCGACCGCCGCGGGACCTTTCATCACTCTCGATTGCCGCACGCTGCGCGAGGACACCGCGGCCGCGGCGCTGTTTGGCAGCGGCGCCCCGGGCGTTGCCGGAGGCGCGTTCGAACAGGCGCGCAAGGGCACGCTGTTCCTCGGCGATGTGGAAGATGTGCCCCAGGCTACGCAACGCCTGCTGAGCGGCGTACTCGAAAGCGGTCGCTTCACGCATGCCGGCGGCAACGGCGACTCGATTGCCGTGGACACGCGCATCGTCACCTCGGCGCGCCCCGGGATCATCAGTCGCGTGGTGTCGGAAGAATTCCGCCGCGATCTGTACGCGCAACTGTCGGTATTGCTGGTGCGCGTGCCGGCGCTGCGCGACTACGCCGAGGATGTGCCCGAGCTGCTGCGCCACTATGTGGATACGCTCACCGAAACCGAGGGCCTGCGCTTCCGGCGCTTCAGCGTGGCCGCGCAGAACCGACTGCGTAACTATCCCTGGCCCGACAATGTGCGCGAGCTGCGCAATCTCACGCGTCGCTTCCTGCTCAACGCCGGCGGCGAGGAGATCGCGCTCGAGGAAGTCGAACGGGAACTCTCGTCTCAAACGCCCGCCGATGAGCCGCTGGTGAAGCACGATCTGCTGGCGCTGCCGCTGCGCGAGGCGCGCGAGCATTTCGAGCGCGCCTACCTGCAGCAGCAGCTGATGCTGTGCAATGGCAAGGTCGGCCTGCTCGCCAAGCGCGTGGATATGGAACGCACGCACCTGTATCGCAAATTGCGATCGCTCGGCATCGAGATCGGGCACGCGGTCGATGAGTGAGACCGGCTGCCGATGCTGCTGATCGGTATGTACGACTCGCCGTACGTGCGGCGAGTGGCCGTGAGCCTGAAACTGTGCGGCATCGCCTTCGAGCACGGCAACTGGTCGGTGGGCGCCGACTTCGAGCACATCCGCCAGTACAACCCGCTGGTGCGCGTGCCGACGCTGGTGCTCGATGATGGCGAAGTGCTGCTCGATTCATCCGCGCTGCTGGATTACCTCGACGAGCTGGTGGGCCCGCAGCGCGCGCTGCTGCCCCGCGTCGGCCGTGAGCGCCGCACGGCGCTGAAGCTGATGGCAATCGCCGTGGGAGCGGCCGACAAGGCGCGCGAGCAGGTCTACGAGCGCGCCTTCCGCCCAACCGAAAAGCGCCATGAACCCTGGCTGGCCCGCTGCCGCACGCAGATGCATGGCGGTCTCACGGAACTGGAGCGGCATGCCGCCGAGCGCGGCTCGGGTCGCTGGCTCATCGGCGGGCAGCTGACCCAGGCCGATATCACCACGGTCTGCGCCTTCACCTTCCTGACAGACGCGCTGGCACTGAGCCCCCAGACCGCCCCGTATCCGGGGCTGCGCGCGCTGGCGGCCCGTTGTGAGGCACTGCCGGAGTTCCAGGGTACACGCGCGGAATTCAACGTCCCCCAGTCGGCGTGACCGCGCAACCTCAGGACGGGTGGACGGCCGACTCATTGCGTCTGCTGGAAGACGCCCGCCAACGCTGCGCGCGCTACCTGTCGGAGCTTCCCACCCGCGCGGTGGCGCCGACGGCCGCGGCCATCGATGCCCTGCGGCGGCTGGATACGCCGCTGCCGGCGGCAGCCTCGCCGCCTGCACAGACACTGGCGCTGCTCGACGAGCTGGTGTCGCCGGCCACCATGGCCATGGCCGGACCCCGATTCTTCGGCTTCGTCATCGGCGGCAGCCTGCCGGCGGCGCTGGCGGCCAATTGGCTGGCTGCGGCCTGGGACCAGAACGCGGCCTTCCTGGGCCCGACACCGGGTGTGGCGCGGCTCGAGCAGATCGCGCTGGCGTGGCTCAACGAGTTGTTCGATTTTCCACCCGGCACCACCGGGGGATTCGTCACCGGTGCCACGGTGTCGAATTTCACCGCGCTGGCCGCGGCACGCCATGCGGTGCTGGCCCGCGCCGGCTGGAATGTCGAGTCCGATGGTCTCTTCGGCGCGCCCCCAATCACCGTGATCGTCGGTGGTGAAGCACACCCGAGCCTGACGAAGGCGTTGGGGATGCTGGGTCTGGGTCGATCGCGCGTGGTGCGCGTGCCGGTCGATTCCCAGGGACGCATGCGCGCCGATGCGCTGCCTGCCATCAGCGGGCCGACGATCTGCTGCCTGCAGGCGGGCAACGTCAATACCGGCGCCTGCGATCCTTTCGCCAGCCTGATTCCGAAGGCACACGAACAGGGCGCATGGGTGCATGTGGATGGCGCCTTCGGGCTCTGGGCCAAGGTGTCGGCGCGGTATCGCCCCGTGGTCGAGGGCGTGGAGCTGGCGGACTCCTGGGCCACAGACGCGCATAAATGGCTGAATGTGCCGTATGACAGCGGCGTGGCGTTCGTGCGCGACCCGCAGTCGCTGGCAGCGGCCATGGCCGTCACGGCCGATTACCTGCCCGGCTCGGGCCGCGAACGCACTCCCTGCGACTACACCCCGGAGCTGTCGCGCAGGGCGCGTGGTGTCGAGGTCTGGGCGGCGTTGCACAGCCTCGGGCGCGAAGGCCTGGCGGAACTGGTGGATCGCAACTGCACACAGGCGCGCGAATTCGCAGCGCGGCTGGCAGCGGCCGGTTACGAGGTGCTCAACGAGGTGGTGCTCAACCAGGTGCTGGTCGCATTCGGCGATGACGCCCGCACGCGGCGCGCAGTGGCGGCGCTCCAGGCCGAGGGCACCTGCTGGTGCGGAATCACCGTCTGGCAGGGGCGCACGGCCATGAGGATCAGCGTCAGCAACTGGGCCACCACGGCCGCTGACGTCGAGCGCAGCATCGCAGCGATGTTGCGCATTGCCGGCGCCGCCTAGTCGTCGACGCGAATCACCAGCGCATCCAGTTCGCTCGCCCGCAGCTGCGCCCGCAGACGGTTGAGCTTGCCAAGATCGCGGATCGGTCCGATCCGCACGCGGTGCCAGACATCCGCATCGACGGCCACGCGTTGCACGGTGGCCTCGATGCCAAGCTTGCCCAGTTGAGCCCGGATGCGCTCGGCGACGTTGACGTCGCGAAAAGAACCGGCCTGCAGAAAATACACGCCCGGCCGATCAATCTGCGCCGCTGGCGCCACCGGCGTGCCGCGTTCCTTCTCGGGTACGACTACCTCGAACTTCGGCAGCATATGGTAGAAGTCGTACTTCGCTTCGGCGGGGCTGGTGCCATCGGTAGCGGCGGCATCGGTCCCGGTCGTGCCACTACTGGCGGCGGCCGCATCAGCGTTGGCACGACGCGCCACGGGATGTTCGGCCGGCGGCGCCTCGGGCGCGCGGTGATCGGATACGTACACCACTCCGGCCACGCACAGTCCGACCGCCAGGCCCAGGCCCAGGTCCCGCCAGCGCGCGAAATCAAAGTCGAACTGACCGTGGCGCGCGCCCTTGTAGTCGCGCGAGGTCAGGCGCTTGCCGCTCACATGGTCTCCGGCGCCGACACGCCCAGCAGGGCCAGGCCGTTGGCCAGTACCTGCTGCACACTGAAGGCCAGTGCGAGTCGCGCATTGCGCAGCGCTGCGTCCTCGACGATGAACGTGGCGGCGTTGTACCAGCTGTGAAACGCGGTTGCGAGTTCGCGCAGGTGATGCACCAGTGCATGCGGTGCGCGCGCGTCGGCTGCCTGGCGCAGCACTTCCGGATAGCGCGCCAGGGCCGTGAGTGCCGCCTGCTCATGCGCCGATTCCAGGCGCTCGAGACTCCGCAGCGCCAGCGCCTGATCGAAACTGAGCCCGCGCGCCTCGAGTTGCCGCCGTACGCTGCACACGCGCGCATGCGCGTACTGCAGGTAATACACGGGATTCTCATTGCTGCGCGATTTGGCCAGCTCGAGATCGAAATCCAGCGGCTGATCGTGGCTGCGCATCAGGTAGAACAGCCGGCAGGCATCATTGCCCACTTCCTCGCGCAGCTGCCGCAGCGTCACGAATTGCGCCTCGCGCTTGCCCATCGGGATTTTCTGCCCGCCGCGGAACAGGCTGACGAACTGGATCAGGCATGCCTCCAGGCAGCCGCCGGGCTCGCCCATGGCGGTGAGTGCGCCGCGTATGCGCGCGACATAGCCATGATGATCCGCGCCCAGCACATCGATCAGGCGTGAGAAGCCGCGCTCGCGCTTTTGCAGGTGATAGGCGATGTCGGGCGCGAAGTAGGTGCGCTGGCCGTTGGCGCGCACCAGCACTCGATCCTCGTCATCGCCGAAGCGGCTGGCGCGGAACCAGACCGCGCCGTCCTTGAGATACAGCTGGTCGTGCGACTCGAGTTTCGCGAGCGCGTGCTCGACTGCGCCGCTCTGCACCAGCTGGCGCTCGGAGTACCAACGGTCGAATTCCACGCCGAAGGCGGACAGGTCTTCGCGAATGTCGCCGAGCATCGCGGCCAGCGACACTTCCAGCACGGTATCGACGCCGGCGGTTCCGAGCAACGCGCGCATGCGAGCGATGAGCGCATCGATATGCTGCTCCTTGTCACCGGCGGGCGCATCGGGCGGCAGCTGCGACCCCACTTCCGCGGCGGGGCGTGACAGCTCGCGGCCGCAGCGCTCGAACAGCTGCGCGGCGATGGCGTGCACGTAGTCGCCGCGATAGCCATTGGACGGGAATGCCACCGTTTCGCCGCAGCGTTCCAGGTAGCGCACCCAGGTGCTGACGGCCAGGATGTCCATCTGCCGGCCGGCGTCGTTGATGTAGTACTCGCGCGCCACCTCGTAGCCGACCGCGCGCAGCAGGTTGGCGAGCGTGGCGCCATAGGCTGCCTGCCGCCCGTGGCCGACATGCAGTGGCCCGGTCGGATTTGCCGAGACGAATTCCAGCAGGATTTTCTCGCCGCGGCCGGCGTTGCTCGCGCCATAGCGGCCCGCCTGGTCCAGCACCTGCGCGAGTACCGCGCTCTGGGCACTCTGGGCGAGATGGAAATTGATGAAGCCGGCGCCAGCGACTTCGGCGCGCGTCAGCAGCGGACTCGGCGGCAGCGCCGCCACTATCGCCTCGGCGATTTCGCGCGGCGGCTTGCGGGCAGCGCGCGCCAGTTTCAATGCGATGCTGCAGGCGTAATCGCCGTGAGTCGCATCGCGCGTGCGCTCGACGCTGATCGCACCCGGATCGATCGGCTGCGGCAGCACCGAACCGACCAGCGACTGGACGGCCTGCGCGATGAGTCGCTCGAGCTCCTCTTTCACTCCCGGTTGTCCTCGAAATAAATCGGCCGGCGAGTCTACCGCAGCCGGTCCGTCTACTGCGTATCGATGGGGTCGACGTCGAGCGCGAAGCGCACGCGGCGCGCCTGGGGCAACTCGGCCACCAGCGGCAGCCACTGATCGAGCAACCGATGCAGCGGGCCGCGCTCGCGGCTGTCGAGCAGCAGTTGCGCATAGTGCCGCCCGGCGCGGCGCGCCATCGCCGCGGCCACCGGACCGAGCACGCGTACCCCGGCCACGGCCGGCACCACGGCGCGAGCCGCATTCAGGAAATCGAGCGCTGCCTCGGCCGTGACGGCCGAGGCCCGCAGCAGCGCCAGGCGCCCGTACGGCGGCCACTGCGCCGCCTCGCGTTCGCGCAGGGCTGTGGCAGCGAACCCCTCGTAACCCCCCGCGATCAGGCTTTGCAGCAGCGGGTGGTCGGGATACTCGGTCTGGATCAGGACCTCGCCGCGAGAGTGTTCGCGCCCGGCCCGGCCGGCGACCTGCACGATGGTCTGCGCGAGGCGCTCGGCGGCTCGAAAGTCGGTGCTGAAAAGACCCTGATCGGCATTCAGCACCACCGCCAGCGCGATTCCCGGAAAATGATGCCCCTTGGTGACAATTTGCGTGCCCACGAGTATGCGGGCCTGCCCACTGCTCACCTGTCGCATGCGCGCTTCCAGCTCGGCCGGACTGCTGGCGGTATCGCGGTCGAGCCGGATCAGCGCTTCCTGCGGAAACAGGCTCTGCAGTGTCTCCTCGACCCGCTCGGTGCCGTGGCCGATGGGTTTGACGGCAAAGCCGCAGCGCTGGCAGCGGTCGGGCAGGGCTTCAACCGCGCCGCAATGGTGGCAGCGCAGTTCGGACGCACCGCGGTGAACGGTCAGCCGCGCATCGCACTGCCGGCAGGGAGCAATCCAGCCGCAGACCGTGCACAGCAGGGTGGGCGCGTAGCCGCGGCGATTGATGAAGACCAGTACCTGCGCCCCGGCGGCCAGATGGCGGCGCAGTGCATCGACCACGGGTGTGGCCAGTCCCTGGTTGACCGCGTGCGCGCGCAGGTCGATGAGCGCCAGTCGAGGCGCTTCGGGTTGATCCTTGCGGCGAGGCAACGACAGCCCCTGGTAGCGACCGCGCTCGAGGTTGTGCAGGGTCTCGAAAGCCGGCGTCGCCGATCCGAGCACTACGGGGACGGCAGCCTGGCCGGCGCGGGCGACGCACAAGTCGCGCGCCGAATAGCGACAGCCGCTCTCGTGCTGCTTGTAGGAACTGTCGTGTTCTTCGTCGACCACGATGAGCCCGAGCCGCCGGACGGGCGCGAATACCGCCGAGCGGGTGCCGAGCACGATGCGCGCACGGCCCGAGTGCGCCTCGCGCCAGGCGGCCAATCGTTCGCCGTCGGTGAGCCCCGAGTGCAGTACGGCGATGGTGCCGGGCAGGCGCCGCCGGAATCGCTCCACCAGTTGAGGCGTGAGCGCAATCTCGGGCACCAGCACCAGCACACTGTCGCCACGGGCCAGAGTGCGTGCGGCGCATTGCAGGTAGACCTCGCTCTTGCCGCTGCCGGTGGCGCCCTGAAGCACGAAGGCGGCAAAGGAGCCCGCCGCGGCGTCGATGCGAGCCACGGCCTCGCGCTGGGCGTCGGAAAGCACCGGGGGCTGGTCCGGACCGGCATCGGCCCGAAGCGGCTCATCGGCCGCAGAGTCGTCCCGCGCCTGGTATGGCTCGATCAGCCCGCGCGCCGCCAGTGCCCGCGCCGAAGCGCGCCAGTTGGGCAGCAGCGATGAAATCTGGTCGGCCGCGAGGCCGGGTTGCGCGGCCAGCAACGAGAACAGTGCCCGCTGTTGCGGGGCGCGGCGCAGCCCGTCGAGCGCTGCGTCAATCGCCGACGGTGCGTTGTCCCGGAGGCGCCAGCATTCCCGCTGGGGCGCGGCGGCCGACCCTTCCCGCAGCGCTTTGGGTATGGCGGCCGCAATCACCTCTCCGAGCGGGTGGTGGTAGTACTGCGCCGTCCAGCGCAGCAGGTGCAGCAGCGGCTCATCGAACAGCGCCGCGTCGTCGATCAGCAGCCGGATGGCCTTCAGTCGGTCGGAACCCACCACGGACCGTTCCCCGTACTCGACCACCACTCCCACGCTGTCGCGAGTCCCGATCGGCGCCCGCACGCGCGCGCCCAGCGGCACCTGCGCCGCGCGCAGGCCGGCCGGCGGCAGATAGTCAAACAGCGCGGCGCGCGGCATATCGATGGCCACGCGCAGCACGACGGGTTCGGCCGCTGTGGTTTTGTCCACAATCGCTGTGGATAAGTCTGTGGACAGCTTAGGTTGCACGCGCAAAATCACCGGTGTTTTACGGCTTTCATGTCAATTTGCTGAAATTATGACCAAACCGCATTTCCTTTCAGGATCAATGCTTTGAGTTCCGGCACCGGCCACAGGGGCCAGCAGGCGCCCACGGACCGTGACAGTCTTTTGACAAGCGTCAAATAAGTGGATGATTTCCGTGACCTTCCGCGAGCGCGAACCGCTGTCAACCAAAACCATTTATGCGCCGTTCTGCCCTGTGAGCCCTAGTCCCCTATCTGCGCCGGTGCCCCGCAAATGCTCGCGTTTGCTAATCTTGGTTCACAGACATCCGATCTGCTCCCGCTCGGGAAAGCTCATTTGCGTGATTCGGCCCAGGATGGTGCGCGCGCTCTCGAAACCTTTCTGGCCGAGGTGGAACGGAAGGCTTTCAGGATCGCACAGATCGCGCTGCGCCATGAGGCGGATGCGCTCGACGTGGTGCAGGACGCCATGATGCAGCTGGCGCATCGCTACGCCTCGCGCCCCGCTGAAGAATGGCGGCCGCTTTTTTACCGCATTCTGGAAAATCGGATTCGCGACGTCCAACGCCGGCGTATCGTCCGGCAAAGAGTCATGAGCGTCCTGCCCTGGCGCGGAGAGGACGCCGAGGAAGAGATGCCCGATCCGATCGATCAGGCGCCGGCTGCGGGCCCGACCCCAGCCGCGCAGATCGAGTCGGATCAGATGATTCAGGCGCTGGAGCACGCCTTGACGGAACTGCCGGGGCGGCAACGCCAGGCATTTCTGCTGCGCAATATCGAAGGTCTTGATGTCGCGGAAACCGCGGCGGCCATGAAGTGCTCGCAGGGAAGCGTAAAAACACATTATTTTCGCGCGCTGCAGGCGCTGCGTTCGAAGCTGGGAGATTTCTCCATATGACATCCGGATCGGACAACCGGAGCGATGGGTTTGGCGATGCGCTCGATGCGGGTACTGCCGCGTTCGAGCAGCGCGCACGGCAATTGCTGCGCGAGAGTGTCGAGGGCCTGCCGGCCCATACGCGTTCGCGGCTGACGCGCGCGCGTCACGCGGCGCTGGCCGCTCACCCGTCCTGGTATTCGGGCCCGCTGCGACGCTGGATGCCCGCGGGTGCCGGCGCGCTGGCGGCGGCCACCCTGGCGGTGCTGTTCCTGGTGGGACCGCGCGGCGAAAACCCGACAGCCAGTGTTTTGGCGAGTGCCGGGCCGGAAGACCTGGAGATGCTGGCCGACAGTGACGCTGTACAGCTAGGCCGTGACGAGGATGTGGATTACGATTTCTACGAATGGGCGGCCAGCGAAGCGAAAGGCGGAAGCGCGCCATCAGTCGGTACTTGAGGCGCGGCGCATCGCTGCTCGGAGCCCTATTGATCGGAATTGCGGTGACTTCGGCCCCCCGAGCCACCGAGTCGCCCGACGATGGTTTTTTGGAGTTTCTGGGCTCGGTGGATTCCGAGGACAAGGACTGGCATGACTATCTGGCGCGCACGGACATCGACAAGGTCGCGCGGCGCGCCGTTCCCGGCAATAGCGCCACTGCACCGGTCACCGTTCCCGCCGCCGTTCCGCCGCCGGGGACTCGCCCCGCACCGGTCGATCCGCCTGCCGATAGCGGCAAAACGGTAGCGGCGCCATGAATCGCCGCCACGCACTGTGCGCCGTGCTGCTGTTGGCCAGCCTGACGGTTGCAGCAGCCGAGCCGGCCCCGCCGCCACCGCCGGGAGCACCCGGGGTGTCGTGGTCGTCGCTGTCGCCGCAGCAGCAGCAGGCGCTCGGGCGATTCGAGCCGCAGTGGTCGAGTTTGCCCCCCGACCGTCAGCAGACATTGGCCACGGGCGCCCAGCGCTGGTTATCGATGACGCCGCAGCAGCGCCTGGATGCGCGCGGACGGTTCCAGACCTGGCAGCAGTTGCCGCCCGGACAGCAGGCCCTCATCCGGCAACGCTGGCAGCGCTTCCAGCAACTCTCGCCACAGCAGCAGCAGGCCGTGCGACAGAATTTCCATGCTTACTCAACCTTGCCGCCCGCACAGCGGGCGCAGCTGCGCGAGCGCTGGCTCAATGCCACGCCGCGGGAACGATCGGAGATGCTGCAGCGGCAGCGCCAGCTGCGACTCGAACGCGGCGGCGGGCAGCGGCCGCCGGCCGAGCATTCGCAGCGCGCGCGTTAGGCTGCCTTGACGGCGGCGATCAGCTGCGACACGGCCGCCTGGCCATCGCCGTAGAGCATGCGGGTATTGTCCAGATAGAACAGCGCATTCTCGATCCCCGAGAAACCCGCACCCTGCCCGCGCTTGATGACGATGGTGTTCTTGGCCTTGTCGGCATTCAGAATCGGCATGCCGTAAATCGGGCTGGATTTGTCGTTGCGCGCCACCGGATTGACGACGTCGTTGGCACCGATGATGAGCGCCACATCGGCGGTCTCGAACTCGGAATTCACTTCCTCGAGATCGGCGATCAGATCGTAGGGGACACCGGCTTCCGCCAGCAGCACATTCATGTGGCCGGGCATGCGGCCCGCCACCGGGTGGATGGCAAAGCGGACGGTGACACCGCGATCGATCAGCAGCTGGGACAGCTCCCACACCTTGTGCTGCGCCTGGGCCACGGCCATGCCATAGCCCGGGACGATGATGACCTTCTGCGCAAAAGCCATCATGACGCCGACGTCGGCGGCATCGATGGATTTCATGCTGCCGGTGACCGTACCCTGCGCGGCGGCACCACCGGTATCGCCGAAGCCCGAGAACAACACGTTGCCGAGCGAGCGGTTCATCGCGCGCGCCATCAACTGTGTCAGCAGCGTGCCGGCCGAGCCGACCACCGTGCCGGCGATGATCATCGCGGCATTGCCGAGCACGAATCCCTCGAAGGCCACGGCAAGTCCGGTCAATGCGTTGTAGAGGGAGATCACCACCGGCATGTCGGCACCGCCGATCGGCAGCGTCATCGACAGGCCCAGCACCAGCGCCAGCGCGAACAGACCGGTGATGACCGCCGGCGAGGCGTTGATGCCGGAGGCAATCAGCACCGCGCAGACGATGGCGCCGGCCAGCAGCAGCATATTCAGCAGCTGTTGGCCGCCGAAACGCACCGCCTTGCGGATCAGCCCCTGGAGCTTGGCGAAGGCGATCAGGCTGCCGCTGAAGGAAATCGCACCGATGATGGCGCCGACCACCGCGAGCGTCGCCTCGGTATGCGACATCTCGCCGCCGCGATACAGCTCGACCGCGGCGATGGCAGCGGCCGCGCCGCCGCCCATGCCGTTGTAGAGCGCGATCATCTGCGGCATGTCGGTCATGGCGACGCGCCGGCCGCTGATCCACGCGATCGCCCCGCCGATGGCCACGGCGATGATGATCAGCGGGTAGTTGCTCATGCCGGGATAGAAGAAAGTCGCCAGTGTCGCGACCAGCATGCCGGCGCCTGCCCAGAGGATGCCGCTGCGCGCCGTGACCGGCGAGCTCATCCGCTTGAGGCCCATGATGAAGAGGAATGCGGTGACCAGGTAGCTGGCCTGAATCAGCGCTGCGGCGTTGAGGTAGTCGAGCATCAGTGACTCCCCTTGGCCCCGCCGCCTTTGCGCGCGCCGCTTGCCTTGAACATCTCGAGCATGCGCTCGGTGACGGCGTAGCCGCCGACCGCGTTGCCGGCTGCCAGCAGCACGCCGATGAAGCCGATGGATTTCTCCAGTGGCGTGGTGGCGGCGCCCAGCGCCACCATCGCGCCCACCAGCACGATGCCGTGCACGAAGTTCGAGCCGGACATCAGCGGCGTATGCAGGATGACCGGGACTTTCGCGATCACCTCGTAACCGGTGAACGCGGCCAGCATGAAGATATACAGCGCGACGATCCCGGTCATGATGCCTCCACCAGCTTGAGCGTGGGTTCGTGTTTGATGGCACCCGCGTGCGTCAGGCAGGACTGCGCGAATACCTCGTCCTGCCAATCGATCGCGAGCGATCCATCTTTTGCGATCGCACTCTTCAGGAAGTTGTAAAGATTGCGGGCGTACATTTCGCTGGCATGAAACGCCAGCTGTGCCGCGAGGTTCACCGGGCCGACGATCCGGACACCCTGGTGCACCACGGTCTGGCCGGGCTGTGTGAGTTCGCAGTTGCCGCCGGACTCGGCGGCGATATCGACGATCACACTGCCAGGCTTCATGCGCTCCACGGCCGCGCGCGACACGATCCGCGGCGCGCGGCGGCCCGGAACCGATGCGGTGGTGATGACCGCATCGGCAACCGCGATGCGCGAATCGAGCACTTCCTGCTGCTTGCGCTTCTCATCCTCGGTGAGCTCGCGCGCGTAGCCGCCCGAGCCCTCGGCGGAGACGCCGGTCTCGACGAACTTGGCGCCCAGCGACTTGACCTGCTCCTTGGTGGCACTGCGGACATCGTAGGCCTCGACCACCGCGCCGAGACGCCGGGCGGTGGCAATCGCCTGCAATCCGGCCACACCCACGCCGACGATCAGCACCTGTGCCGGGCGGATGGTGCCGGCGGCAGTTGTCAGCATGGGCAGGAAACGGTCGAGGGTGTCGGCGGCAATCAGCACGGCTTTATAGCCCGCTACCGCAGCCTGCGAGGACAGCGCATCCATCGACTGGGCGCGCGAGATGCGGGGCACCAGCTCCATCGCGAAGCTGGTGATCTGCCGATCGCGCAGCGCAGCGACCTCGCGCACATGTGAATGCGGCTGCATGAAGCCCACCACGATGGCGCCGCTCTTCAGGCCGCCGATCTGTTCAAGCGTCAGCGGCTGCACCGTCAGCAGTACATCGGCCGCGGCCAGCACCGCCTCGGCGCTGTCGGCCCATTCGACCTTTTTATAAGCGGCATCGGGAAATTGAGCGCTCGTGCCCGCGCCGCGTTCGAGCAGCACACGCACGCCGGCGGCGGCCAATTTATCGGCAATCTCCGGGACCAGGCTGACGCGCGTCTCTCCGGGCGCGCGCTCACGGAGCGCACCGATCGTGACCGGCATATCGTTCTCCTCACTTTGGCCGCCCGAGGGCGGGGCGGGTGCGAACGCCCATCGGCGAGCGCCCCGGCGATGTTTGTCGAGACCGTTGAGACCTTAGTCGTTGAATTCTCGCACAACCCTGCCGTATCTTACAGTTCATGAGCGTTGGCTCCATGCAACACGAATCAGAATTCGAGCTATTGGCGGGGTCGTCGGGGCACGGTCTGTCACAAATGGTGCTGCGGACGGACGTTGCCGGTATGCCACTGGAATGGGTGGATTACCGCGAGGCCGCCCGGCTCTATCACCAGGACCAGGTGGCCTATACCTGCGGCTCGCTGCTGTATCGTCTTTATGGCGGGGTCAACGCGCGCAGCGGACACCGCACCGTGCTGGAAGTCAGCTCCATCGTCGCGACCCTTGGGCACACCGGCAATCCGGGCAACACGCGCCACGATTACGTGCCGCCGCTTAACAACGAAACGCTGTTCCGGCGCGATGCCTATGTGTGCCTGTACTGCGCCCAGCGTTTTCCGAGCCGCGAGCTGTCGCGCGATCATGTGCGCCCGTTCAGCCAGGGGGGCCATGACGTGTGGACCAACGTCGTGACCGCCTGCCGCCGCTGCAACAACGAGAAGGCATGGCGCACGCCCGAGCAGGCGAAGATGCAGCTGATCGCGGTGCCATTCACCCCGACCTACGCGGAATACATCTTCCTGAAGGGACGGCGTGTGCTGGCCGACCAGATGGAGTACCTGCTGGCGCATTTCCCGCGCAGCAGCCCGCTGCACGATCGTATTGCGCGCTGGCGCGCCTGAGCCCGGCGCGGTCAGTGGTCTACCTGATCGACGCTTCGGTCTACATTTTTCGCGCCTGGCATTCGCTGCCGCCCGATCTTGCCGATGCCGATGGCCAGCCGACGCATGCGCTCTATGGCTTTGCGCGTTTCCTCAGTGATCTGCTGGAGCGCAAGCAGCCCGACTATGTCGCAGTGGCCTTCGATGCCAGCCATGGAAGCTGCTTTCGCAACACGCTCTATCCGGCCTACAAAGCCAATCGCGAACCGGCGCCGCCGGAGCTCGCGCGACAGTTTGCGCTGTGCCGCGAGTATTGCCGTCACTTGGGGATCGCGGAATTCGCCGATGAACAGTACGAGGCCGACGATCTGATCGGCACCTTGGCCGCGCTGTGCCGCGCCGAGGGCCTGCCCGTGACGGTGGTTTCCCGGGACAAGGACCTGGCGCAGCTGATTGGTCCGGGGGATGTGTTCTGGGACTACAGCGATGCCGCCGAATATCGCTACGAGCAGATCGCGGCACGTTTTGGCGTCATCCCCGAACGCATGGCGGACTATCTGGCCCTGCGGGGCGACAGCGTCGATAACGTACCCGGCGTGCCGGGCGTGGGTGCCAAAACCGCCGCGCTGCTGATGAGACACTGCGCTTCGATCGATGAACTGTTCGAGCAGCTGGAGGCAGTGGCGCTGCTGCCGATGCGGGGGGCCTCGAGTTTACCGGCGCGCCTGCGACTGCATCGCGATGCGGCTTATCTGGCGCGTTCGTTAACGAGAATCGTTTGCAATGTGCCGATGCAGACCAGCCACGCGGAACTGCGTCGCCGGGTACCGGACCTTGCCCTCATCGAATCATTCTGCGAAGCCCAGGGCTTCGGCATGCTGCTGCGCCGTCAGGCTGAACGTCTCAGCCGGACGGCGAGCGGCGATCGGATGTAATCAGGCCTTCTTGACGTAGACCTGGCACCAGCCGTTGGCGTTGACCTGCTTGCCGGCAAAAATGCTGCAGGGACCCCAGGCATCGCCCGCCTTGCCCTGGAACTGCATGCAGTTATTGCAGGCGGAACCGGCTTTGAATTGCGGGAACGCCTTGGCATCGACGCTCTTGGCATCGCTGGTATAGCCGAGCGCCTTCGCGGTGGGATCGGTCGGATCCAGGTGCGGCAGGTCAGCGGCGTGAGCCCTCTGACCAGGGCGCGCGACCGCGA
This sequence comes from uncultured Gammaproteobacteria bacterium, assembly GCA_963819195.1. Taxonomy (GTDB): domain Bacteria; phylum Pseudomonadota; class Gammaproteobacteria; order Steroidobacterales; family Steroidobacteraceae; genus FEN-1191. Next base: position 200,153 of record CAWFVL010000001.1, on the reverse strand, counting down.
CCACTCCGAGCATCAGCACCACCTTCTTCAAGGCATCGCGGCGTGAAACGTAATCCGACATCGTCTTGTCCCCCTGTTAGCCAAGCCCGGGCGGGCGGTCGGGGTTGATTCTAGCGCGCAAATCGGCCCACGGCATGTAGGCGAAAGGCGGGATTTGCGCGCGCGGTCATTGAGGTATCCTGCGGCTCGAGTGGGTGGGCAACCGGGTGGGGCGGACGTGACAGCGCAAAAGCAAGCAGCCACGGACATCGAATCGGCGCTGCGCGAGAAGCGCAGCTTTGCGCCTGCTGCCGCCTTCACGGCCAGGGCGCGGATCAAGCCGGCCGATCTGGCGGCGCTGCACCGGCGGGCAGAAGAGGACTACACCGGCTTCTGGGCGGACCTGGCGCGTTCCTACCTGCACTGGTATCGCCCGTTCACTCAGACGCTCGATGAAAGCGAGGCGCCCAACTATCGCTGGTTCACCGATGGCGAGCTGAACGTCTCCTACAATTGCCTGGACGCGCACCTGGCGGCTCGGGGCGACAAACGCGCCATCATTTTCGAGGGCGAGCCCGGTGATACTCGCACGCTCACCTATCGCGAACTGCACGCGCAGGTCTGCCGTTTCGCCAATGTGCTCAAGGGCCTGGGCGCGCGCCGGGGCGACCGCATCGTCATCTACATGCCGCTGGTGCCCGAGACCATCGTCGCCATGCACGCCTGCGCGCGGATCGGCGCCATTCACTCGGTCGTGTTCGCGGGTTTCTCATCGGTGTCACTGCGCGACCGCATCGAGGATGCTGGCGCCACCCTGGTCATCACGGCCGATGGCGGCTGGCGCGGCGGACAGATTGTCGGCCTCAAGAGCGCGGTGGATCAGGCGCTGTCCCAGGGATGCCCCACGATTGCCTCCGTGGTAGTGCTGAAGCGCACCGGCGCGCCCGTGAACATGGATGCGCACCGTGACCGCTGGTGGCACGAACTGCTTGAAACGGCCGCACCCGATTGCGAACCGGAATGGGTTGGCGCCGAGCACCCGCTGTACCTCCTGTATACCTCGGGCTCCACCGGCAAGCCCAAGGGCATTCAGCACTCGAGCGGCGGCTACCTGCTCAATGCGCGCCTCACGTTCGAGTGGGTATTCGATCTGCGCGATGAGGATGTGTTCTGGTGCACGGCGGATGTCGGCTGGGTGACGGGGCACACCTATGTCGCCTACGGCCCGCTGGCTGCGGGCGCCACGATTCTGCTGTACGAAGGCGCGCCGACTTATCCGGACGGCGGTCGCTTCTGGAAGCTATGCCAGACGCATGGCGTCAGCATTTTCTATACCGCGCCCACGGCGATCCGCGCGCTCATGAAGCTCGGTGACGCGGTGCCGGCCCAGTACGACCTTTCACGGCTGCGCCTGCTCGGCAGCGTCGGCGAGCCGATCAATCCCGAGGCCTGGATGTGGTATCACCGGGTGATCGGCCGCGCGCGCTGCCCGATCGTCGATACCTGGTGGCAGACCGAGACCGGCGCCATCCTGATATCGCCGCTGCCAGGCGTCACGGTCACCAAGCCCGGCTCATGCACCTTGCCATTGCCGGGAATCCTCGCTGACATCGTCGACGACCAGGGTGAATCGGTGACCAAGGCCGGCGCCGGCGGCTATCTGGTGGTGCGCAAGCCATGGCCGTCGCTGGCGCGAACGATCTGGGGCGACAACGAACGCTACCTCAGCACGTACTGGGAAAAATTCCAGGGCCGCTTCTATGTCGCGGGTGATGGCGCCAATCGCGATGCCGACGGTTATTTCTGGATCGTGGGTCGCATCGATGACGTGCTGAATGTCGCCGGCCATCGCCTCGGCACCATGGAAATCGAATCGGCGCTCGTGGCGCATCCCAAGGTGGCTGAAGCCGCAGTCGTCGGGCGACCGCACGACATCAAGGGCGAATCCGTGTTTGCGTACGTGGTCTGCCGCGGGCCGCGCCCGCAGGCCGAGGCCGCCGCGCTGATCAACGAGCTGCGTCAATGGGTGGCGCAGCAGCTCAGCCCCATCGCCAAGCCGGATGACATCCGCTTCGCCGACAGCCTGCCCAAGACGCGCTCGGGCAAGATCATGCGGCGGCTGTTGCGTTCGATCGCGCGCGGCGAGGAAATCTCGCAGGACATCTCGACGCTGGAGAATCCCGCCATCGTCGCCCAGCTGCGAGGCGAACACACCTCGCCGAACCAGGCATCGCCGAAGAAGTCGCTGCATAAAAAAGCGCCGCCGATCAAAACCGCGCCGAGGAAAACCACGGCGAGGAAAGCCGCGACGAAGAAATCTGCGGCGAAGAAGGCCGCGCTACCGCAACCAAAGCGCAAGAGCGCGGGCACCCACGCGCGTGGCACGAGACCCAAAAAGCGGACTGGCAAAGTGGCTGTGAAGCGCAGCGCCCCGAAGGCGCGCGTGGCGAAGCGCATACCCGCGCGCGCCAAGGCCAAGGCTGCCGTCCGCGGCAAGGTTGCGGCCCGCGGCAAGTCTGCGCGCCGGCGCGTGACGCGGCGATCGAAGCGGACTAATCGGCCACGCCGCCCAGTGCGTCGTTCGACGAAATGATGCGCGTGCCATCGGCTGCCGCCCGAATCAACCGGGTGGTGGGATTGCGTTGGCTGCTGTCGGCTGTCGGCGTGGCTGGCGTGCTCGCGCTCAGTGCCTGCCGCACGCCGCCACCGCCTCCTCCTCCTCCGGCAGCCGCCGAGCCGCCCGCACCGGTGGTCGTGCCCGAGCGCATCGATCACTACCGCGTCGACGATGAGACCTCGCAGGTGCTGATCCTGGTCTACCGGGACGGCCGCATGGCCCGGCTCGGACACAACCATGTGCTGCGGGTGCGTCAGCTCTCAGGCGAGGTGGTGGTGCCGAAGGACACCAGCAACACAACTTTTGCGCTCGAGTTTCCGGTCGCGGCGTTAGTGATCGATGAGACCGCACTGCGCGCCGAGCAGGGCGAGGATTTCAAGGCGACCATCGATGCCGCCAGCATCGATGGCACCCGCGGTCACATGCTTGGCGACCGATTGCTCGATGCGGCGCACTTTCCGGTGATTCGGCTGCAGTCGGGTCCGCTCACCAACGACGGCGATCACTGGACGGCGACGCTATCGATCACGGTTCGCGATCATGTCGCGACCGTAGTGGTACCTGTGTCTTTGATGCTGGAGGCCGACTCGCTCACCGCCAGCGGCGAGTTCGATCTGACCCACTCGCAGCTGGGACTCACCCCTTATAGCGTGGGACTGGGCGCCATTCGCGTGGCGGAGACCATGCACGTGCGCTTCCGCGTGCTGGCGCGTCGTGTCGAGGATTCAGGCGTCGCCGATCATCCATAACAGCGTGCCTTCCGGCGCTTCGATCAGGCCGCAACGCAGGCGATCCTGGCCGCGCGGCAGCTCCTGCGACAACGCAATTCCGGCCGCATCCAGGCGCGCGCGCTGCGGCGGCCACTCGCCGCATTCAAATACCAATAGCGGCGCGTCGAACAGACGCGGTTTGTGAAAGGCAAGATCCAGCCGGTCACTGGTCAGGGGCATGTGTGGATAGGGCTCATCGACTTCCTCGAGTGCGACGAAGCCGGCGCGCTCCCAGAATTCCCGTGCGCCGGCGAAGTCGCTCTCGGGAATGCTCAACTGTGAGAAGTAGCCACAGATCGATTCGGCGCGGGGCGGCTCAGCCGGTGAGTAGGTGCGTGCCTCGAGCAGCAGGATGGGGAAGCCACCGGGATCGCGCAGCCGCAGCTGGTGCAGCTCATCCTCGCCCAGGCGCGCGAGTTCCGGTTCGATGCCCGCGGCCGTGAGCCGCGCGCGCGCCTGCACCAGTTCGGGCAGCACGAAGCAGATCGATGGCGATGGTATCTCGCGTTCATGCAGCCCGATGTGGATGCGGCCATCCGTGAGCACGCCGTAGCGGTGCGACCAGGCATCATTGGTCGGCATCTGCGTGAATCCGAGCCGCTCGTAGAATTGCACCGAGGCGGCAATATCCGCTGTCGCAATGGCGAGTTCGAGAAAGCGGCCGAACATCGTGTGGCTGGGCTTCGGCTACTTGGACTTCAGCCCCAATCAGCCGTCGCGCGCAGCAGCACCTGCGCCAGCGCGTGTGCGTGGTCACTGCGGCCATTCAATGCGGGGATGTAGTCGAAGCGCTCGCCGCCGGCTTCCATGAATGACTCGCGCCCCCGCAGCGCGATCTCCTCCAGCGTCTCGAGGCAATCGACCGCAAAGCCTGGGCAGATCAAGGTCGTCGCGCGGATCCCGCGTCGCGGCAATTCCTCGAGCGTCGAGTCGGTGGCGGGAGTCAGCCAGCGATTGGCGCCGAAGCGCGATTGAAAGCTTAAGGACCAGTCCTGCGGCGACAGGTCCAGCGCTGCGGCCAGCAGCGCCGCGGTGGCGTGACACTCATCCGCATACCGATCGCCGCGGGTGACGTACGAGAGCGGTATGCCGTGGAATGACATCAGCAGGTGGCCGTTGCGTCCGTTCAGGTTCCAGTGTTCGCGGATGCTGCTGGCAAGCGCGGCAATGAATTCGGGCGCGTCGAAATAGCTGGCCACATAACGAAGGTCGGGCATTGCCCGCCAGCTTCGCAGGCCATCGGCCACCTGATCGTAAACCGCACCCGTGGTCGCACCGCTGCTCTGCGGGTATAGCGGCAGCACTGCCAGGCGCCGTGTTCCGGCCACGCGCAGGGTCTCGAGCACGTCAGACACGAAAGGCGGCGAGTAGAGGAATGCCTGTTCGACGCGACAGGCGCCGCGCGCATTGCCCAGATCGCGCGCCAGTGCCTCCCGCAGCCGCGAGTTGTGGAACAGCAGCGGCGATCCTTCATCGCGCCAGATCTCCCGGTATTTCTGGGCGCTGCGCGGGGAACGCAGCGGCAGCACCAGGCCATAGAGCAGGGGCAGCCACAGCGCCCGCGGCAATTCGATCACGCGCGGATCCGACAGGAACCGGCGCAGGTAACTGAACACCGCGCGGCTGCTGGCCGCTTGCGGCGTACCCGTATTGACGATCAGGACGGCGGCCGGCGTGCTCGCCATGGGTGGCCTGGGCGTCAGCCGATGTTCGATGCCAGAAACGCGCTGGTGCGTTCGCGCGCCAGCGCCGCTGAGGCCGCATCGTAGTTTTGGGGCCGATCGTCGTTGCTGAAGGCATGGCCTGCGGGGTAGAGCCGATAGTCGCCGGCCGGATACGCCTGCCTGAGCCGTTCGATGTCGCCGAGCGGGATGGAGGGATCTTTTTCGCCGAAATGCAGCAGCGTGGGGCACTTCGGCGTCTTGGGCAGCTCCTCGGGAATGCCGCTGCCGTAGTAGCAGACCGCGGCGCCGAGCGGCACCTCGGCGGCCGCAGCCCATGCCAGGCGTCCGCCCCAGCAGAACCCGATGACGGCCACCTTGCCGGCGTGCCGACAGAATGCGGTCGCCGCGCCGATGTCGAGCACCGCCTGGGCGGTGGAAATCTGCTGGCGGTAGCCGCGGCCCTTTTCGACTTCGGGCGGCGAATAGCCGAGCACGATATCGCGCGCGACGCGGTCGAACAGTGCGGGCGCTATCGTCAGGTAGCCCTGCTGGGCCCAGTCGTCCGCCACCCGGCGGATGTGAGGCGTCAGCCCGAATATCTCCTGCGCGATGACCACGCCGCCCCGCGCTTTGCCGGCCGGCTTGGCGATGTAGGTGCCAAACGTGTGGCCGTCGCGCGCCATCAACGTCTCATGCTGGCTCACGCGCGCTCCAGAATCGCGGTCACACCCATGCCACCGGCAGTGCAGGCCGATGCCAGCCCCAGGCGCGCCGAGGAATCATCCGCAAGCAGTTTCGCCAGCGTGGCGATGATGCGCGCACCGGTGGCCGCGAATGGGTGCCCGATGGCAACACTGCCGCCCTTGACGTTCATCTTCGAGGTGTCGATCGACCCCAGCGCGCCCTCCTGCCGCAGGCGATCGCGGCAGTATTCGGCCGATTCCCAGGCCCGCAGCAGGCACAGCGGTACGGCCGCAAAGGCTTCGTGAATCTCGTAGTAGTCGAAGTCCTGCAGCGTCAGTTGCGTGTCGCGCAGGATTTCGGCCACGGCGTAGGCCGGCGCCATCAGCAGGCCTTCCTTGCCGCTGGCAAAGTCCACCGCCCAGGTTTTGCCGGCGCGCAGCCAGGCGAGTACCGGCAGGCGGTGTTCCGCCGCCCAGCGCTCCGAGGACAGCAGCAGGGCCGCGGCACCATCGGTCAGCGGCGTGCTGTTGCCGGCCGTGAGACTGCCGCCGCCGGAAAGGTCGAACACCGGCTTGAGTTTTGCCAGCCGCTCCAGCGAGGCGTCGGCACGGATGTTGTTGTCGGTCTTCAGATCGCGGAAAGGCACCACCAGGTCGTCGTAGAAACCCGCTTTCCAGGCGGCGGTGGCCTTGGCATGACTCTCGTAGGCGAGCTGGTCCTGCTGTTCGCGCGTGACTTTCCAGGTTTTCACCATGAGCTCGCAGCTCTGGCCCATCGACAGGCCGGTGCGCGGTTCCACCACGGCCGGCAGCACCGGCTTCAAATCGGCGCGCTTGATGCCGAGCCATGGCTTGATGCGCTGCCCAAAGCTGCGGCCGCGGAAGCTCTCCAGCAGCCGGCGCTGATAGGACTTGGGGTAGACCACCGGCGGATCGCTCAGGTCGTCGACCCCGCCGGCGATGCCGACCTCGATCTGCCCCAGGGCGATCTTGTTGGCGATCAGGATGGCCGCCTCCAGGCTGGTGCCGCAGGCGCGCTGCACGTCCAGGCCGGGCGTTTCCGGATCGAGGCCGGTCGAAAGCAGCGATTCGCGGGTCAGATTGAAATCCTTGGGGTGCTTGATGACCGCGCCGGCGATCACATCGCCCAGCCGCTGGCCCTGCAGCCGGTATCGATCCACCAGTGCCCGCAGTGCCGCGGTCAGCAGTTCCTGGTTGTCGGTTCCGGTATAGGCGGTGTGGGAACGAGCGAACGGCGTGCGCACCCCACCCAGGATGGCGACGCGCGAAGTTGTAGTCCCGATCAGCATGTCCGCCTCCAGCGAGCCGCGTTCATAATTTCATAACCAGGCTGATAGGATGCCACGCCCGCAGGAGGAGGTGGAGGAAGGATGAGTGCTTCTGGCGTGGATCGCCTATTCGAGCGACGGCTTGCCGCCATCAGCAACAGCCGCGAGCAGCAATTGCTCGCGCGCGGCAGCCGCGGCCTCGAGCGCGAGTCGCTGCGCGTGACGCCGGAAGGACGCATCGCGCAGACGCCCCACCCGGCAGCCCTCGGATCGGCGCTGACGAATCCGCACATCACCACCGACTACTCCGAGGCGCTGACCGAGCTGGTAACGCCGACCTTTCCCGACAACGACTCGCTGGTTGACTACCTGCGCGACCTGCACCAGTTCGTCTATCGCCACCTCGGGGAGGAACTGCTATGGGCGACCTCCATGCCGTGCGACATTCGCAACGACGATGAGATTCCGATTGCGCGCTACGGCTCGTCGCACCAGGGGCGGCTGAAGTCCATCTATCGGCACGGACTGAAGGTCCGTTATGGCGGCATGATGCAGGCCATCTCGGGCGTGCATTTCAATTACTCGCTGCCGGTGGCTTTCTGGCCGCTGTATGCGGACCTGAGCCAGAACCGCGATAGCGGCCAGGCATTTCGCAGTGCCAGCTACTTCCAGCTGCTGCGTAACTATCGCCGCCACGGCTGGATCGTGTCCTACCTGTTCGGCGCATCGCCGGCGCTGTGCCGTTCGTTCCTGCAGGGCCGGACCGATCCGGGCCTGACGGCCTTTGGGTCCGAGACGCTGATCGGCCCGTACGCGACTTCGCTGCGCATGAGCGACATCGGCTATCGCAACCGTAATCAGGCCGAAGTATCGGTATCGGTCAACAGCCTGGAAGAGTACTTGCGCGATCTGCGCCACGCCATTCATGCACCGCACGCACCGTTCGCCGCGCTGGGCGTGCTGCGCGACCATGAGTATCAGCAGCTGTCCAGCAATGTGCTGCAGATCGAGAACGAGTACTACAGCTACATCCGGCCCAAGCGCGCGCCGCGCGCCGGCGAGCGCACCACCCAGGCGCTGGCTCGGGCCGGCGTCGAGTACGTGGAAGTGCGCGCGCTGGATAACAGCGCCTTCGATTGCGTGGGGGTAAACCCGCGCAAGCTGTGCTTTCTGGAGGCGCTGCTGATCGTGCTGCTGCTGAAGGACAGCCCGCCGATCGATGCCACTGAAGAGGAGTCCATCGAGCGCAATCATCTGGCGGTGGCGCGCCGCGGCCGCGAGCCGGGATTGATGCTCGAGCGCAACGGCCGGCAGGTGCCGATGCAGGACTGGTGCAAGGAGCTGCTCGATTCGATGCAGGGCGTATGCGAGCTGCTCGACAGCAGCCAGCCGCAGCGCCCCTACGTGGCGGCGCTGCGCGACCAGACCCTCAAGGTCGAGGAAGTCGAGCGCACGCCCTCGGCGCGGCTGCTGCGCGAAATGCGCGAGCGTGAACAGAGCTTCCAGGCGCTGGCGCTGCAGGTCTCGCGCGAGCATAAGACGCATTCCCTGCAATCGCCGCCGCCGGCACCGGAGCGCCTGCACGAATTTGAAGCAGAGGTCGAAGAGTCACGGCAGGCATTCGCGGCCATCGAGGCGGCGCGCCGCGGCAGCTTCGAGGACTATCTGGCCACCTATCTGGCCGACTAGAATCAATTGATGCTCCAGAGGATTCGGCGGCTGCTGATCGCCAATCGCGGCGAGATTGCCATCCGCGTCATGCGCGCGGCCAATGAGCTCGACGTCGAGACGATCGCGGTCTATTCGCAGGAAGACCGCTTTGGCCTGCATCGCACCAAGGCCGATGAGGCCTACCTGGTTGGCGAGGGCAAGGGCGCGATCGAGGCCTACCTCGATATCCCGGACATCCTGCGCGTGGCCCGCGAAGCCCACGCCGATGCCATTCATCCCGGCTACGGCTTCCTGGCGGAAAATCCCGATTTTGCCGAGGGCTGCGCGGCGGCCGGCCTGATCTTCGTCGGCCCCAGCCCGGACACCATGCGCGTGCTGGGCAACAAGGTGGCGGCGCGCAATCTGGCAGCATCGGCCGGGGTAGCCGTCATGCCCGCCACGCCGCCGTTGCCGGCGGACCCGGCCGAATGCGCGCGGCTGGCGCAGATCGTGGGCTACCCGGTCATGCTCAAGGCCAGCTGGGGCGGCGGCGGGCGCGGCATGCGCATCATCGACAGCGATGCACAGCTGGCGGAGCTGCTGCCGGTGGCGCGGCGCGAAGCCAAGGCGGCCTTCGGCAATGACGAGGTCTATCTCGAAAAGCTGGTACGCCGCGCGCGCCACCTGGAAGTGCAGATCCTCGGCGATAGCCATGGCAACCTGGTGCACCTGTTCGAGCGCGATTGCACGGTGCAGCGGCGCAATCAGAAGGTCGTGGAGCGCGCCCCGGCGGTATTCCTCAGCGACGATCAGCGCACCGCGCTTTGCGAAGCCGGTCTCAAGATCGGCCGCGCCGCCAACTACTGCAATGCCGGCACGGTGGAATTCCTGCAGGACGCGGACAGCGGCACGTTCTACTTCATCGAGGTGAATCCGCGCATCCAGGTCGAGCACACCGTCACCGAGTGCGCCACGGGAATCGACCTGGTCAAAGCGCAGCTTCGCATCGCCGACGGCGCGCGCATCGGCGATGCCGGCAGCGGCGTGCCGGCACAGGCGCAGATACGGCTGATGTCGCATGCGCTGCAGTGCCGGGTGACCACTGAGGATCCGTTCAACAATTTCGTGCCCGACTACGGCCGTATGACCGCCTATCGCAGCCCGGCGGGCTTTGGCGTGCGGCTGGATGCCGGCACCGCCTATGCCGGGGCGCTGATCACGCGCTCGTACGACTCGCTGCTGGTGAAGGTGACCACCTGGGCGGGGACGCCGGAGGAGACCATCGCGCGCATGCACCGCGCGCTATGGGAGTTTCGCATTCGCGGCGTCGCCACCAATCTGCGCTTCCTGGATCAGATCATCACGCATCCGCGTTTTGCGCAGGGCCAGTACACGACTCGTTTCATCGATGAGACGCCGGAGCTGTTCGCGATGCCGCGGCGACGCGACCGCGCCACGCGCATTCTCAGCTACCTGGCGGAGACGGTCGTCAATGGCAATCCGGAAGTCGCCGGTCGGGCGCGGCCGGACCGCCTGATGACGCCGCGGCCGCCGCGGCTGCCCCCCGGTGTGCGCGTTCCCGATCGTCTGCCGCCCGGCACCAAGCAGCGCTTCGATCAACTGGGGCCGGTGCGCTTCGCGCAGTGGATGCGCGAACAGCAGCGGGTGCTGCTGACCGACACCACCATGCGCGATGCGCACCAGTCGCTGCTGGCTACGCGCATGCGGACCATCGACATGGCAGCGGTCGCGCCGGCCTACGCCGCGCTGCTGCCGGATCTGTTTTCGGTGGAATGCTGGGGCGGCGCTACCTTCGATGTCGCGATGCGCTTTCTGAAGGAAGATCCATGGGAGCGGCTGGCGGCATTGCGCGAGGGGATGCCCAACCTGCTGCTGCAGATGCTGCTGCGCTCGGCCAATGCGGTGGGCTATACCAATTATCCCGACAATGTCGTGCGCTACTTCGTGCAGCAGTCGGCGGCGGCAGGCATCGATGTATTCCGCGTGTTCGATTCCCTGAACTGGGTCGAGAACATGCGGGTGGCCATCGACGCGGTGCTCGAGAGCGGCAAGCTCTGCGAGGCGGCAATCTGCTACAGCGGCAACCTAAGCAGCCCGCACGAGCACAAGTACACGCTCGATTACTATCTGAAGCTGGCGCGCGAACTGAAGGCCGCGGGCACGCACATCCTGGGGATAAAGGATATGGCCGGTCTGTGCCAGCCGCGCGCGGCCTACGATCTGGTCAAGGCACTGAAAGATGAGACCGATCTGCCGGTGCATTTTCACACCCATGACACCAGCGGCATCGCCGCGGCCAGTGTGTTTGCGGCGATCGCCGCCGGCGCGGATGCGGTCGATGCGGCCATGGATTCGATGAGCGGCCTGACCTCGCAACCGAATCTCGGCTCGATTGTCGAGGCGATGCGCTTCAGTCCGCGCGATCCCGGCCTCGATGGTGAGCACATCCGCACGATCTCGCACTATTGGGGGCAGGTGCGCAAACAATACGCGGCGTTCGAAAGCGACAATCGCGCCGGCGCCTCGGAAGTCTATGTACACGGCATGCCCGGCGGGCAGTACACGAACCTGCGCGAACAGGCGCGCGCGCTGGGCATCGACGACACGCGTTGGCCGGAAGTCGCGCGAACCTACGCCGAGGTCAACGACATGTTCGGCGACGTCATCAAGGTGACGCCGACCTCCAAGGTGGTCGGCGACATGGCGCTGCTGATGGTGACCAGCGGCCTGAGCCGCGCCGCGGTGCTCGACCCCAACACCGAGATCGCATTCCCCGATTCGGTGGTGCGGCTGTTTCATGGCGATGTCGGCCAGCCGCATGGCGGCTTCCCGCAAGCCCTGCAGCGCAAGATCCTCAAAGGCGCCGAGCCGCGCAAACACCGCGCAGGCCTGGAGATGCCGCCGGCCGACCTGGTGCAGTTGCGCATCGAGGCCGATGCGCGTTCGGCCCGAACGGTCACCGATCAACAATTTGCCTCCTACCTGATGTATCCGGCCGTGTTTACCGATTACGCCGCCGATCGCCGCAGTTTCAGCGACGTCGCGATCCTGCCCACGCCGGTGTTCTTCTACGGCATGGAGCCCGGACAGGAAATCAGTATCGACCTGGAGCGCGGCAAGACACTCATCGTGCGTTACGTCACGCAGAGCGAGCCGCACGAGGATGGCACGCGCACGGTATTCTTCGAGCTCAATGGCCAGCCGCGTTCGGTGCGCGTCACCGACCGCAGCCAGAAGCCGAAGCGGCCGCCGGCGCGCAAGGTCGATGCCGGCAATCCGCGGCACATCGGCGCGCCGATGCCGGGTACCGTCACGACCATCAAGGTGGCCCCCGGCCAGAAGGTGGTGCGAGGCGATGTCGTCACCACGCTGGAGGCGATGAAGATGGAGGCCGCGGTGCGCGCCGAGATTGACGGCGAGGTAACCGAGGTACTGGTGCAGCCGGGAATGACGGTGGATGCCAAGGATTTGCTGGTGGTATTGCGGTGATCGCGACCAGGCTCGCGTTATAAACGCGCGTTGGCGTCGTCTTTTGCTCTGAATTGGTGCTAGGGTATCGTGACGCTGTCGGCGACGGTCATCGGGAAGGCGCAATTGGAAGGCCCGGCTGTGGCACGAAAGGTGCACCCTGTCGGAACGGGGAGGCGGCCGGCCTAACAAGAACGGAGGCGGAAGATCTCGCATGAAACTGGTTACGGCAATTATCAAACCCTTCAAGCTCGATGATGTGCGCGCGGCATTATCGGAAATCGGCGTTTCGGGAATGACCGTCACCGAGGTCAAGGGGTTCGGCCGGCAGCGCGGGCATACCGAACTTTATCGGGGCGCGGAATACGTCGTGGACTTCGTACCCAAGACACGGGTCGAAGTCGCCGTGCGCGCCGACCTGGTCGATCAGGTGGTGGAGGCCGTGCTCAAAGCCGCCAAGACCGGTAAGGTCGGCGACGGCAAGATATTCATCACCGACATCAATCGCGTGGTCCGAATCCGAACCGGCGAAACCGACAACGCCGCACTTTAAAGGCCGCGCGTGGCTGCGGTTTCCTTCAACGCCATCGTCATTCGCGAGCACGGCGGCGCCGAGGTGCTCAAATGGGAGCGCCAGGAGCTTTTGCCGCCGGCGCGCGGCGAGGTCCAGATCCGGCACACGGCGATCGGCGTCAATTTCATCGATGTCTATGATCGCAGCGGTCTTTATCCTCGGCCGCTGCCGCAGATTCTCGGACGCGAAGCCGCCGGTGTGGTCATCGCGCTCGGCCGGGGCGTGCGCTCGCTTAAGGTAGGCCAGCGCGTCGCCTACGTTCACGGCGCCAGCGGATCCTATTCGGAGCTGCGCAATTTTCCGGCCGAGCGGCTGGTTAAATTGCCGGCCGCCATCAGCGATGAACAGGCCGCCGCGATCATGCTCAAGGGCCTCACCGCCGAATACCTGCTTCGCCGCACCTATCGCGTTCGTGCCGGCGACTATGTGCTGGTGCACGCTGCTGCCGGCGGTGTTGGCTCATTGCTGACGCAGTGGGCGCGCCGGCTGGGCGCGCGCGTCATGGGCATCGTCGGTAACGAGGCCAAGGCGGCCATCGCACGCCGGCAGGGTTGTCACCAGGTCTTCGTGGCCGGGCGCGATGAGATCGTCGCCTCGGTGCGCAGCTACACCCGCGGCAAGATGGCCGACGTCGTCTATGACTCAGTGGGCAAGGACACCTTCATCGAGTCGCTCGACAGCCTGCGCCCGCGCGGCATGATGGTGAGTTTCGGCAATGCCTCCGGACCGGTGCCGGCGGTGGCGCCGCTGGAACTCACCCGCCGCGGCTCGCTGTTCCTGACCCGCCCCTCGCTGTTTGATTACATCGCCCGGCACGAAGAACTCGAGACTGCGGCGCGCGCACTGTTCTCGCTGGTGAAGAGCGGCAAGCTGCGGGTGTCCATCGGCCAGCGCTACGCATTGCGGGACGCCGCGCAGGCGCACACCGATCTGGAAACGCGCCGCACGGTCGGCGCCTCGGTGCTGATTCCGGGCGCGGTGGACTAGCTATTCGACCAGCCGCAGCGCCCGCAGCTCGCGGCTGATACCCAACGCGCCGCTGCGCACGACTTCCACCAGCTCGGCCTGGGTGGCGAGATTGCGCATGAAGCCGTTGATCTCCGCCTCGCTGCCCAGCAACTCGACGATGAAGCATTCGGTCGACGGATCGAGTACGCGCCCGCCGGTGCGAATGACGTAGCCGCGCACGGTGTCGCGGCGCGCGGCATCCAGCCGCAACTTGATGAGCACCAGCTCGCGCTCGATGTGCTCGCCGCGCGTCATGTCCTCGGCACTGACGACGTCGACCAGCTTCTTGAGCTGGTTGACGATCTGCAGGATGACGCCCTCGGAGCCGCTCGTGACCAGCGTCAGGCGCGAGACCGTCGGGTCGTCGGTGGTGGCGACCGCCAGCGACTCGATGTTGTAGCCGCGACTGGAAAACATGGCCGCCACGCGCGTAAGCGCGCCGGCCTCGTTCTGGAGCAGGATGGCGATGATGTGCCGCATGGCTTCAGAATAGCCAATTGCGGGCCGCGCAGGCCATAATCGAGCGATGATAGACCCTGCGAAAGTCCTGCCGCCCGGTGTGCATCCGCTCGCCGGCAAGGCCATTTCCGGCGCGCAGACCATCGTGCAGGTCATTGCCGACGAGGGCACCGACGCGATATTCGGCTACAGCGGTGGGGCCATTCTGCCCACCTATGATGCGATCTTCACATTCAACGAGGAGCAGAAGCGTGCCGGTGGGCGCCAGGTCGCGCTGATCGTGCCGGCCAACGAGCAGGGCGCAGGCTTCATGGCCGCCGGCTACGCGCGCGCCAGTGGGCGGGTTGGGGTCTGCATGGTGACTTCCGGTCCGGGCGCCACCAACACCGTGACACCGGTGCGCGACTGCATGGCCGATTCGGTGCCCATCGTGGTGGTCTGCGGCCAGGTGGCGACTGCCTCGATCGGTACCGACGCCTTCCAGGAGGCCCCGGTCGCCGCGATGATGGGATCGCTCGCCAAGCACGTGTTCCTGGTGACCGATCCGACACGCCTGGAAGCCACCATGCGCACGGCGTTCGAGATCGCCCGTACGGGCCGTCCGGGTCCGGTGGTGGTGGATATTCCCAAGGATGTTCAGACCGCCATCGGCGTGTTCCGCGGGGAAGGCACTCTGGCCATTCCGGGCTATCGGCAACGGCAGCATGACCTCATCTCGAGCGTGCTGAGCGAGCAGGAGTCGGCGGCGTTCTTCGAACTGCTGGCCCAATCGCAGCGGCCGCTGCTGTATGCAGGCGGCGGCGTGATCAACGGCGGCGCGGCACCGGCGCTGGCCGAATTCGCCACGGCCTTCGGCATACCCGTGGTGACGACGCTCATGGGCATAGGCGCCATCGATACGACGCATCCGCTGTCGATGCGCATGCTCGGCATGCATGGCGCGGCCTATGCCAATTACGCGGTGGACGACTGCGATTTCCTGATTGCCGTGGGCGCGCGCTTCGATGATCGCGTCGCCGGCGATCCGCCCAAGTTCGCGCGCAACGCGCGCCGCATCGCGCACCTGGACGTGGATCAGGCCGAGATCAACAAGGTCAAGCATTCGCAGTGGAATCACGTCGGCCTGCTGCCGGAGGCATTGCGTGCCCTGACCAGCTACGGTGCGCGCGTGTCGGGGCTACCCGATACGCAAGTCTGGCAGCGTCAACTGGATGAGCTCAGGCGCACGCACGCCATGAACTACGATCGCGACAGCGAACTGGTGCAGCCGCACTACGTGGTCGAGGAGATCAATCGTCACACGCGCGGTGAGGCCATCATCAGCACCGGCGTCGGACAGCACCAGATGTGGGCCGCGCAGATGTTCGATTTCCGGGAGCCACGGCTGTGGCTGACCTCGGGCAGCATGGGCACCATGGGATTCGGACTGCCGGCGGCGATCGGTGCGCAGATCGCGCAACCGGGCCGGCTGGTGATCGATTTCGACGGCGATGCCAGTATTCGCATGAATATCGGCGAGCTCGAGACCGTTACCACCTACGATCTGCCAGTCAAGGTCATCGTGCTCAACAACTTCGGCGATGGCATGGTCAAGCAGTGGCAGAAGCTGTTTTTCAAGGGCCGGCTGTCGGGCAGCGATAAATCATTGCACAAGAAGAATTTCGTGCGCGCCGCCAGCGCCGATGGTTTCCAGTGGGCACGGCGGCTGGATCGCAAGCAGGATGTGGCCGCGGTCATCGGGGAGTTTCTTGCCTTCAAGGGACCGGCCTTCCTGGAAGTCATCATCGATCCGGATGCGGGCGTCTATCCCATGGTCGGACCCGGACTGGGCTACGACTCGATGATCACCGGTGATTTCATCACCGCGCGCACCCAGGAGGCTCCGCCAGGCGAGGTGGATCCGTCCGGGATGTTCTAGCGGCTAGCCGCGACGCAGATGACGCAGCACGTGCTCCACCTCTGCTGCGCTTCCCAGGATGACCGGTGTGCGCTGCTGAATCTCCTTGGGCGCAATCGACAGGATGGGATCATTGGCACCGGCGAAGGCCTTGCCGCCTGCCTGTTCAATCACCATGGCCATCGGATTGGCCTCGTACATCAGCCGTAGCTTTCCCTGGGGTGCCTTGGCAGTGGGCGGGTAGAGGAATACGCCGCCCCTGAGAAGTATCCGATGCGCGTCGGCGACCATGGCGCCCGCGTACCGGCAGCTGTAGTCGTGTGCCTGGGCCCAATCCAGGTAGCGCTGGAAGCCTGTGGGGAAGCTGCGCCGGTGGCCCTCATTGACCGAGTAGGTCCTGCCGGCATCCGGCATGCGCAGCTTTTCGGCCACGCGCACGAAGGCGCCAAGCGACGGATCGAGCACGAACATATCGACACCCGAACCTATCGTCAGCACGAACACGGTCGAGGAACCGTAGAGTACGTAGCCGGCTGCGACCTGGTGCGCACCCGATTGCAACAGTGAATCTTCCGGCCGCAATGCGCGGTCGTGTTCGAGGATGCTGAAGATGGTGCCGACGCCGCCGCAGACATCGAGGTTGGACGAGCCGTCGAGCGGATTTAAAAGCAAGCAATACTGGTGCTCGCCGCTGCTCTTCGTGCGCAGCAGCACAGGTTCCGCATTTTCCTGGGAGGCGATAATGGCGATCCCGTCGCGTGCGCCGATGCTGCGCATGAGCACCTCGTTGGCCATGACATCGAGGCTGCGTTCGAGACGGGCGCGCCGGATACGCGCGGCGATGAACTTGGCCGCGACCGAAAGCGCCGAGATCATCCAGGAAAAGGCACTGTTGGCTGCCGGCAGCAGCGCTTCCTGCTGCAAAATGTGCGATTGCAGCGTAACGGGGCGCGGCATTGGCGCAATATAGCGGCACCCCCATGGGGAGCAAAACGGGCCCCAGACCGTGCTGCGGTGCAACTATTCCCGAAAAAGCGCCGACCGTGTTATGTCACTTGAGCATCCGACCCTGCTTTTTGGGCAATGGGTCGCAAAGCGGAGCGAACGGTTAAGGAATAATCGTGGCGTTTATCCACGCCGCAGCCTCAAAACGGGGTGTCTTACGTCCATGACCAAAGCCCGCCGCGCTACCGGTTTTCTGCAGACTGAGCCGCGCCTGCGTCGCGCCTACTTCGACTGCCGTTACGGCCAGCTCCATATGCGATATGCGATACCGGCCGGCGGCGGGTTCGATGAGGCGACGACGTTGCTGTGTATCCCCGGTAGCCCGGGCTCAGGCCGCTTCTTTGCGCCGCTGCTACAGCCGCTCGGACGCGACCGCTCGGTGTACGCGCCGGATCTTCCCGGGCATGGTGAGTCCGACGGCGGCCCCGAGCCGCTGGGCACCGCCGCGATGGCCGAGGCACTTGGAGATTTTCTCGATTCCATGCACGTGCGACATGTCGATCTGCTGGCGCACGAAGGCGGAGTCGCGATCGCCGCGGCGCTGCTGCAACAGCGCCCCGCGCAAGTCGGGCGCGTGGTGCTTTCACCCGATACCGACGCGGTGCGCTCCGAGGCGCGCGCGCTGCGCCACGCCACGCTGGTGATCGACTTAAGGTCGGTCGATGAGCGTGCTCAGGGTGGCTCCGAACTTGAACGGCAAGCAGCGCAGTTGCGCGAGTTCCTCGGACTCGCCTGATCGCTCTCAGCCCTGAAGGAAAACGATTTGGCCACGAATACCAAGAGCAGCGTCCCGCCCTCGACCTCCGATCTCGAGGAGACCGCTGAATTGCCGCAACTGTCCGCGGCGGGTGTGGCATTGGCCATCGACCCGCTGTCGTCGACGGATGCCTGGCTGGCGCCATCGCCGCCGCACGACACCGATAGTACGCAGGATGTGCCCACGCTGAGCACTCGCAAGCGCTCGCGTGACTCAAACGCGCGCGAGGCGAACCCGATCGAAGCGGAGATCGGCGCGCTGCGTTCCGACCTGGCCTCGGTCAGCGAGAGCCGCAGCCAGCTCGAAAAGGATATCGACAGCCTCAGCGGCAACCTGCGCGAGCTCGAGCAGATGCTCAACCGCAAGAGCGAGGAATTGTCGGTCTACGAACGCGAGGTCGGCCTGCGCGACCGGCGCATCGCCGAGCTCGAGGCGCGTGCGGTACAGCTCGGCAACGATCTGGCGGCGCGACAGCAGCAGTTCGATAGCGAACTTGGGCAGCGCCAGACGCAGTTCGACTCGCAGCTGGCGGCCCTCGAGGCGCAGCGCTCGACACTGGACGAGCAACTCGGCAAGGCGCGCGCTGACGGCGACGCCCTGCGCACCCAGAACAAGTCGCAGGCCTCCGACCTGCAGTCACTCAAGAGCGAACGCACCGTTCTCACCCAACGCGTCCACGCCGCCGAGACCGACCTGATCCAGTGGCGCCAGCGCGGTGAACGCTATCGCGAAACATTGCAGAGCCTGGAAGGCCGGCGGCAGCTGTATGACAGCGTGGTTGCCGAGCGCGAAGCACGCATCGCGGCCCTGGAGCACGAAGGCACCGTGGGCCGGCGCGCTGCCGATGCGCACGCGGAAGAATTGCAGGCCGCGGTGCGCGTTCAGGAAGCGCGCGTGCGCGAACTCGATGCAGCGCGTACCCGTGCCGAAGCCGCCCACACCAGCGCCCGCCAGCGCATCGCCACGCTCGAGGCCGAGACGCGCGCCCAGGAGCAGAGCCTGCGCGAGCTGCGCGCACAGAGCCAGCAGCGCGAGCAATCGCTGTCCGCGGACGTGGGAGCGCAGCAGCAACGCAATACCGAACTCGAACGCGCACGCAATGAAACCGCGGCCGCCGCGGCCGCTGCACGCGATCGCATCGTGGCACTCGAGGCCGAGATCGAGACCCAGGAGCGCCAGCTGCGCGAAGTGCGCGCACAGAGCCAGACACACGAACAGGCCCTGGCCGCCGACCTGGCGGGCCAGAAACAGCGCAACACCGAACTCGAGAAGGCGCGCAGCGAGAGCGCGGCGGCGGCCGCGACCGCGCGCGATCGTATCGTGGCGCTCGAAGCCGACCTGCGCCTGCAGGAACTGAATCTGCGCGAGTTGCGGGCCCAGAGCGAAGCGCGCGAGCAGGCGCTGAGCGCGGACCTGGGCGCCCAGCAGCGCCGTAATGCCGAAATTGAAGCGGCACGCAATGAAGCAGCCGCTGCCGCCAGCGCCGCCCGTGACAAGGCCGCCGCCGCGGCCGCCGAGGCGCACGCGCGCATCGAAGCGCTGGAAAGCCAGACCCGGCAGCAGGCCGAGAGTCTTGCCGCCCTGCAGGCGAAGGCGCAGGCCAGCGAGACGGAATTGACGACGTCGCTGCAGGCCCAGCAGCAGCGCAATGCGGAGCTCGAGCGCGCCCGCGCCGAACTGGAGTCGGCTGCCAACGCCGCTCGAGCGCAGGCCGAGGCGGATGCCGCCGCGGCGCGGGAGCGCATTGCCACGCTCGAGGCCGATACGGCCAAACAGGCCGAGAGCCTGCAGGAGCTGCGGGTGCAGTTCGGGGCGGTGAGGGATTCCCTCGCGCAGCGCAACGCGCTGATCGAGCGGGTCGAAGCCGAGGCCGCCAGCAGTGTCGCCATGCTCGGCAACATCCAGCAGAATCTCGAACAGCTGGGCGCCGACGATCAGGCCCACCTGCTGACGCGCTCGGACGGTTCAACCGGGATCGTGCACCTGCTCGGCAAGCGCACGACGATGGGACGTACGCCGGACAACGACGTGCGCATCGATGCGGAATTCATCAGCCGACACCACGCCGTGGCCCTGCGGTCCGGCGGCAAGACGGTCATCGAGGACCTCAACAGCACCAACGGCACGTACGTGAACGGCCAACGGATCAGCCGGCGGACGCTGAAGGACGGCGACACGGTGATGCTGGGCAAGACGGAATTTCGCTTCAGCGTGAGCAAGCCACCCGCCTGATCGCTTAAGCTTAAGCGTTAGCCGCGTTCCCCAGCGGCACGCAGAAAGCACAGAGCCGATGAGCGAGGACTACCTACAGCGCATTCTCAAGGCGCGCGTCTATGACGTCGCGATCGAATCGCCGCTCGAACCCGCGCCGCGCCTGTCGCAGCGGCTCGGCAACCAGATTTTCTTCAAGCGCGAAGACCTGCAGCCGGTGTTCTCATTCAAGCTGCGGGGGGCATACAACAAGATCGCGCACCTGTCGGCGGCCATCGCGGCGCGCGGGGTGATCTGCGCTTCCGCCGGCAACCATGCCCAGGGAGTCGCGCTCGCGGCGCGCCACCGCGGCATTCCCGCACTGGTGGTGATGCCGCGCACCACGCCCGAGATCAAGGTTCGCGCCGTCAGTGAGCTTGGCGCCGAAATCATTCTGCATGGCGACGGTTACGATGCGGCGTATGACCACGCGCTCACGATCACTCGCGAGCGGCATATGGTGTTCGTCCATCCCTTCGATGACGTCGATGTGATCGCGGGCCAGGGCACGGTCGGCCTGGAGATCGTGCGGCAGACGGCCGGCGAGCTGGACGCGGTTTTTGTTCCGATCGGCGGCGGCGGCCTGATTGCCGGCATTGCCGCCTACATCAAGCAGCTCTATCCGCGGGTCAAGATCATCGGCGTCGAGCCGGAGGATTCCGCGGCGATGCACGACTCACTGCAGGCCGGCAAGCGCATCACGCTCGATCGCGTTGGACTGTTCGCGGATGGTGTTGCCGTGCGCCGCGTCGGCGAGGAGAGTTTTGCCCTGGCCAAAAAATTCGTCGACGAAGTCGTGCTGGTGAGCACGGATGAGATCTGCGCCGCCATCCAGGACATCTTCGAGGACACGCGCTCGATCTCGGAACCCGCCGGCGCGCTCGCGGTCGCCGGTATCAAGCACATCTGCGGACGGCGCGGCTGGCGCGACCAGCGCGTGATCGCAGTCAATAGCGGCGCCAACCTGAATTTCGATCGGCTGCGGCACGTAGCGGAGCGCGCCGACATTGGCGCCGAGCGCGAGGCGCTGCTGGCCGTCGAAATTGCGGAGCAGCCGGGCAGCTTTCTGAAGTTCTGCCAGACACTCGAGCAGCGCAATATCACCGAGTTCAACTATCGCGGCCAGGCCAGTGCGCGCGCGCATATCCTCATCGGAGTGGGCCTGACGCAGGGACACGAGGAACGCGTGGCGCTGGTCGCGCAGTTGCGATCCGCCGGCTACAACGTCACCGACATGAGCGGCAATGAGATCGCCAAGCTGCACGTGCGCTACATGATCGGCGGCCAGGCGCGCAAGGCCTCGGATCATGGCCATGACGAGATGCTGTATCGCTTCGAGTTTCCCGAGCGGCCAGGCTCGTTGCTGCGCTTTCTCCAGGCCGTCGGCAGCCGCTGGAACATCAGCCTGTTCCACTATCGCAATCACGGCGCGGACAACGGCCGGGTGCTCGCCGGAATCGAGGTGCCCAAGGCCGATCGCGAGCAGTTTCTGCTGCACCTGAACGAGTTGCACTACCCGTACACGGACGAATCCGGCAACAGCGCCTACCGCATGTTTCTCGGAGCCTGATGGGGAGCGCACAGCCTGCGGCGCCGTGGCTGGCCAGCCTGGCCGTGCTTCGACACGCGCAGTTCGCGCGCTTTGCGATCTGCCGTTTCACGACCACCTTGAGCTGGCAGATGCTGGCCGTGGCGGTTGGCTGGCACGTCTACGCGCTCACCCATGACCCGCTTGCCCTGGGGCTGGTAGGCCTGAGCGAATTTCTGCCCTTCCTGCTGCTGGTCATGGTCGGTGGCCACGTGGCCGATCATGCGGATCGGCGCGATGTGCTGGTGATCGCCTGGAGCATCGAGTCGCTGTGCATCGGCATACTGCTGTGGCTGACCCTGGCCGGCGGATCGGCGGTGTGGCCGATTTATCTCGTGATCGTCGCCTTCGGCAGCACCCGCGCCTTCTACGCCCCCGCCATGCAGGCCCTGGTGCCGACACTGGTGCCGCGCGAGGAATTTCCGCGCGCCGTGGCACTCAACTCGACGCTTTTTCAGATAGCCTCGATCTCCGGCCCCGCGATCGGCGGCGCACTCTATCTTCTCGGGCCCTCGGTGGTGTTCGGCGCCTGCCTGGGCCTGTTCGTAGTCGCGGTGCTGCTGACGATGTCGCTGGGGCCTCATCGGGCGGCGCCACGTGATGCGGCGGATGCGCGCCCTACGGACGGGCACGCGCTGCTGGAAGGGTTGCGCTACGTGCTGCACCAGCGCCTGGTACTCGGCGTGATCTCGCTCGACCTGTTCGCCGTGCTGTTCGGCGGTGCCACGGCGCTGCTGCCCATTTACGCCGCCGAAGTGCTGCACATCGGTCCGGTGGGCTTAGGGGTGCTGCGCAGTGCGCCGAGCGTCGGCGCGCTGGTTGCGGCCGGCATCCTGTCACTGCGACCCATCAACCGTCACGCCGGCGCCTGGATGTTTGGCGGCGTCGCGCTCTTTGGGGTCTCGACGCTGGTCTTCGGCGTGTCGCGCAGCGTGCCGCTATCGGTCGCAGCGCTGCTGCTGCTTGGCTGCGGCGACATGGTCAGCGTGTACGTGCGCGGCATCCTGGTGCAGCTCAATACCCCGGATGTCATCCGGGGACGCGTCAGCGCCATCAACTCCATGTTCATCGGCGGCTCCAACGAACTGGGTGAGTTCGAATCGGGCGCTACTGCGCGCTGGTTCGGCGCGGTGCGCGCCGTGCTGCTGGGCGGCGCGCTGACGCTCGCCGTGGTCGCGAGCTGGATGGGGCTGTTTCCGGAGTTGCGGCGACTCGACCGTTTACGTTAGTACTGTATGGATGTACAGTAGCCCTTATGGCGCGCGCATTCCACGGGCAGCAGGTATTCAAGGGTCGCGGCGCCACGTCGAATCTCGCGGGCCGATTTGAAAAAAACGCAGTCGAGAAAGTCAGTGACGGGTGGTACGAAGAGGAGTCACCCACCCACCTCGAGGAAACCGTCTCGCCCGACAGCGCGCGCACTGTCATCACGACCAACGATTCGCCGGACGTGGGATTTGATCTTTCGATTAATCCCTACAAGGGATGCAGTCATGCTTGCAGTTATTGCTTTGCCCGCCCGAGTCACTCGTACCTGGGACTTTCGCCAGGATTGGATTTTGAAACCAAGCTTTTCTACAAGGCCGACGCGGCCCGGCTGCTCGAGGAAGAGCTAGCCAGGCCGCGCTACATCTGCAAACCCATTGCGCTCGGCATAAACACCGACGGCTACCAACCGCTCGAAAAACGTCTAGGCGTCACGCGCAGCATTCTCGAGGTACTGGTTCGGTATAGACATCCGGTGACGATCGTTACCAAGAGCGCTCTGGTATTGCGTGACATCGCACTGCTCGCCGATCTGGCCAGGGATGACCTGATCTCAGTAGCTCTCAGCGTTACCTCGCTGTCCGATGATCTTAAGAGAGTCCTCGAACCCCGCACCGCTTCCCCGGCTGCAAGACTGCGTGTCATTCAGGAGTTGGCGGGGGCAGGTATTCCTGTCGGAGTCATGGTGGCGCCCGTAATACCAGCAATTACCGATCATGAGATGGAGGCCATTCTGCAGGCCGCTCACAGCGCAGGCGCGTCTTTTGCGGGCTACACGCTGCTGCGGCTCCCGCACGAGGTAAAGATTCTGTTTCGCGACTGGCTTGCGGCTCACTATCCGGATCGTGCGAAACATGTCATGTCATTGATCAACCAGGCGAGCGGAGGCAAAGACTACGACTCTCGATTTGGCATCCGAATGCGTGGCACCGGACCGTACGCGGAGTTGCTTCAGAAGAGGTTTGAGATTGCATCACGCAAGCTTGGATTCGGCGGCAAGGATGAGCGACAAGACCTGAACACGCAGGCGTTTCGTCCGCCCGGGCGCGGCGGACAGATGACACTGGGTCTCTAGCTGGTAGGATCGCATTTTTGGCGATCGGATCATCATGGGCGAACCAACCGGACGCGTCGCACTGCTCGCGGGCGCCAGCGGACTCGTTGGCTCTCGTCTGCTGCCGCTGCTGCTGGGCGCGACCGAGTATTCACGCGTACTGGCGTTGACGCGGCGGCCGCTGCTGTTTGATCACGCCCGGCTGGCAAATCGGGTCGTGCGGTTCGATGCCGGCCTGGAGAAGCAGCTCTCGGGCCTGCGCTGCAACGATGCGTTCTGCTGCCTCGGAACCACGCTGCGGGAGGCCGGCGGCCAGGAAGGGTTTCGCGCCGTCGATCAGGACCTGGTGCTGAAGATCGCGCACATCGCAAAGGCCGCCGGAGCCGAACGCCTGGTAGTCATCTCGGCGGTCGGCGCCAATGAGGCTTCGAAGAATTTCTATCTGCGGGTCAAGGGAGAGACCGAACGCGCCCTCGAGCGGCTGCAATTCGCCGCGCTCGACATCATGCAGCCTTCCATCCTGCTGGGGTTGCGCCGCAACCTGCGGCCGCTGGAATTCCTGGCGCAGGGAGTGTTCTGGTGCGTCAATCCGCTGCTGCTCGGCACCCTGGCGCGCTACCGCGGGATGGCGGCCGGCGATGTGGCAGCGGCCATGCTGGGAGCGGCGCGGGGTCGCCGCCGCGGGGTCAACCGATACGGCGTTTCGGAAATGCGCGCGCTCGCTGTTGCGGGCTTTCGCCGGAGCGCGTGACTGTGACGTAGCCCACAGTCTGCATTCGGGCTTTTCACCGAATCTGGGCTTACGCACTCCCTGGGCTCGCGCCCGCTGAAGTTAAATTCGATGGAGATCCCAGGAGGCTCCAAAGCCACGGCCGTGCCCTGCGCGGCTATAAGTATGCAGACAGGTCCGGTTTCGTTCACATCGATGCGTCGGCGAATCGTGCTGGTGGTGACGATTGCCATATTGATGGCACTCGTCGCCGCGAGCTGGATCGCCGTGCTGGTCATCGTCACCGATCGCGATGCCGATCTGGCCGACCGCGTCAGCGGCCTGGCGCCGGCTTTTGCGCGCCAGCTGGAGTCGCGGCTGCAGATGGCCAATGCGCTGGTGCAGTACCTGTCTTCGGCCGATGCCGGCAGCGATGACTCCTCGCTGCGGCAGCGTGTGCAGGCCACCGCTGCATTTGACGGTGTGTTCTTCGTATCCTGGCTGTCGAGCGTTGCGGAAGCCGATGCGGGCGCCGATGCGACATCCCCATCTGAGACCAGCCTGCCAAGTTTCACGGCCTCCGAGCGCCTTACGCTCAGCGGCGGCCAGAGTCTGCTCAAGGTCGTGCCGGCGGCCGACGGCGGCGTTCGGCTCTACCTGGCACATATGATCAGCAGTGCCGGGAGCCGGCAGGTGGCCTTTTTTGAATTGTCGCCGAAGTGGTTCTGGCAGGGCGCCGAGGGCGCACCCGGACAGACCGCGATCGCGGTGGTAGACACCGCCGGGCGCATCATCTATCGCGGCGGCGATCTGCCGCTGGATGTCTTCCGCAGGCTCTCCACGGTCAACATCGATGAACGCGAGCCGTTGCGCCCGGTGCAGCGCGATTGGCCCGAGGGCGACTCCAGTTGGCGCGGGGCGGTCGTGCGACTGGACTTTGCGGGCGCCGCGCATGTGCAGGCGATGCCCTGGAACGTGGTCTGCTATGTGCGCCTGACCGACGCGCGGCCGATGCTGACGTCTTTCCTGCTGCTGATGCTGCCGATGGTGTTCCTGGCAGCCGCCTTCGCCGCCCTGACCAGCTTCCTGCTGGCGCGGCGCTGGGAACCAGTTCTCGGCCGGCTGCACGCCGCGCTGATTGCGCTGCAGGAAGGCCGCTTCCAGCGCGTCGACACCGAGGGGGCGATCGACTCGCCGCGCACGCTCGCGCAGAGCTTCAACCTGGCACTCAGCGCACTCGAGCAGCGCGTCGGCGCGCAGGCGCGACTTGAGCAGATCGATCGCCTGCTGCTCGAGTCGATGGACGTCGAGCAGGCGCTCGATGCCATGCTGCCTCGCATCTGTGCCGTGACCGGCACGCATGTCGCGGCGCTGCTGCTGATCGATCGCGACGCACCGGATTACGCGCGCGCCTTCCTTGGTGGCGCCGACGGCGCTGATTATCCGGTGAATCGCATCACCCTGGATGCGGAAGTCGTGGCTGCCCTGAAGCAGGAGAGCGAGGGTCTGTACGTCAGCGAGCGAGTCGCCGAACGATTCAGCTTTCTCGCGCCGCTGCGGGCGCTCGAGGCGTCGCACTACTACGTCTGGCCCATCATCGTCGGCGAGCAGGTGGCGGCCATCCTCACGGTCGGCTCACGCACGCAATCAGCGCTGACCGCGCAACCGCCCACTTATGGTCTGCAGTGTGCCGAGCGCCTGCGGATTGCGCTGTCGAATCGCGCGCACGATGAGCAGCTCTATCGCCAGGCGCATTTCGACTCGCTCACCTCGCTGCCCAATCGACTGCTGTTCCGCGACCGCCTGTCGCAGGAGCTCGCGGCCACGGCCAGCGGCGCGCAGCGCGGCGCCGTGCTCTACGTGGACCTGGATCATTTCAAGAAGGTCAACGATTCGGTCGGACACAGCGGGGGCGATCAGCTGCTCACCATTGTGGCGCAGCGGCTGCGGTCGTGCGTCAAGGATGGCGACACGGTGGCGCGGCTCGGCGGCGACGAATTTACCGTCATTCTGCGCAATCTCACGGCGGTGGAGACCGCCAGCGAAATCTCGCAACGCATCATCGAGACGCTGCAGCGACCCGTGAGCATCGCCGGCCGCGACCACTTCGTGCGCGCCAGCATCGGCATCACGCTGTTCCCTGACGATGGCAACACCATCGAGGAACTCATGCGCAACGCCGACCTGGCCATGTACCAGGCCAAAGATGGCGGCAGATCACGTGCAGTATTCTTCGATCGCATGATGACCAGTTCGGTGGTGCCGCTCGCGACCAGCGGCCTGTTCCGCGCGCTGCGGCGCCGCGAATTCTCGCTTTACTATCAGCCGCAATACGCGCTGCGCAGCGGCGCGCTGGTGGGACTCGAGGGCTTCCTGCGCTGGCAGAACCCGCGCGACGGTGTGCGGCTGCCGAAGGACTTCGTGCCGGCGGCGGAGGAGAGCGGCCTGATCGTTGACATCGGCGCCTGGGCGCTCGAGAGCGCCTGTCATCAGCTGGCGCTGTGGCGCGAGCAGGGCATCGCGCCGCCACGGCTGGCGCTCAACGTCTCGGTACAGCAATTACGCACATCGGAATTTGCCAACCTGGTCGCCACGACACTGCAGCGGCATTCACTCGCGCCGCAGGTACTCGAATTTGAAATCAGCGAATCGGTGTTCGCCGAAGAGGAAGCACGCCTGTCGCTGCGTCAACTCGCCGCACTCGGCGTGCGCCTGGCGCTGGATGAATTCGGCAGCAGCGAAGCCTCGCTGAGTTACCTGCGGCAATACCCCGTACATGCGATCAAGATCGATCGCAGGTTCATGCAGGAAGTACCCGAGAGCCTGCAGGCCGCGACACTCGCGGCCACGATCATTCACATGGCGCACGCGCTCGACAAGCAGGTGATCGCGGAAGGCGTGGAAACGCTGGATCAGCTGGATTTCCTGCGCGAACGCGGCTGCGACATCGCGCAGGGCTTCGTGCTCGCGCATCCGTCGACCGTTGCCGAGGTCACTGAATTGCTGGCGGCGCGACAACCCGCGGAACCCTGGGCGCAGAGCGTTGCGAGCTGAGTCTCGCGCGCGCTCACATGCATTTGACAATATGATTTCGCTGCACTGCGCTTAGTGCGCCAGTGTGAATTCCTCCTATTTTTTTAACCTTGACGTGCTGACTCAAGCTGTCACACTCAAAACCGTGACTTAAAAGCAAACCTGTCGCAAGACAGGGACGCAAAGCCACCGGTCCCCGGCAGGGAAGGGATAGCGGGGTTGCCACAGGAAGATGGGTCGCACCAGCACAAGCGGCCATTCCAGTGTCATCCACGCTGCATAACTACCGGGCGCCGTGTTCCGTCAGCGACAGGGGAACAAGCGCATGCAGCAGGCCAACACAGGCAAGCCACCCAACGACTCGGAGTCGAGCGGCAGCTCGATGCCGCAAAGCTCAGTGCGTAATCGATTCGTCATCAATTTGTGCGGATCCACTACCCCGGTGTCGTTGACGCCTCCTGATCACGCTGGTCTGAAACGCTTTACCTTTTTTGTATCGCGTCGCCGGGAAGACGGGCGCGAGCGCTTTCGTCTGCACATGGGCTACTTCGATAGCCAGGAAGATGCCGAGCGGCTGCTCGACATCGTGCGCGAAATTTATCCTGGCGCATGGGCCGGACTCGCCCCGGGGCAGCGCTTGCGCGCCCAGGCCGAAGCAGAGGCCATGGCTGGTGCCGAGAACGAGGCCGTCACTGCTGCTCATCACAATGTCGCGGCGAGCGCCCAGGTGGCCCCTGCGGCTGCGCAGGTGCCGCAGCCCGCGGTTGCCGTCGAAGTGCACGCTGCCGTGACCGCCCCTGTGCCGGCTGCGGTGTCTGCCCCAGTGGACGCGCCGCCCGAGGTGCAGTCGCTGACATTGCTACCCGATGAGGGACGTCGCATCTCCGAATTCGCGGCGATTACGCAGGAGAACGAGGCCGCGGCACGGGCGCTCAGCAATGTGCGCGCTGCAATCGCGTCGCTCGAGGATTCCACGACCAGCACGCCGACGCTGTCGCCCATTCCGGAGCTGCACGCCGCCGTGATTGCGAAGCCCCCGGTCGCGGCCGAACCGGTGCGCGATCTGAGCGACACCGCGACGCTGCGCGTGCTCGAGGCTGCTGCCGACACGGCCTCCCAGTCAACCGTGCGCCAACCGGCATTGCCGACCACCGACGATGCCGCCGCCGCCGCTGCCAGGGCCGCATCCCCCGGCAAGCCGCGCGATGAAAAGACCGCCTTCGCGGTGCAGCTGCTCTGGTCGGTGCAGCCGATCGATATCGCGGAGATCCCGCAACTGGCCATTTTCAGCGCCTATACGCTCTACGGGGCGGAAGGCAATCGCGACGGACGCCGCTGGTATGGCGTGCGTCTGGGCTTCTTCACCGATGCGGTGTCGGCGAAGCAGGTCGCGCATTACGTGCGCTCGGATTTCTCCACGGTGTCGGTGGTGCCGGTCACGGTGCGCGAACGCGAGCGAGCCAAGCTCGCTGCCACGCGCCCCGACGCAACGCCGGTTACCCCGGCGGCCCCGGCGAATGCGGCGTCACCGGGCACTGTTGCACCGAGCGTTGCCGCAGTCGGCGCTGGCGCACCGCCCGCGACCGGCGCTGCGAAGCCTCCGGGTGACACGAGTTTCGCATTCATCGACGACAATAAACCCCAGGTACCCGCTCGCCCCGTGAGTAGTGCGCCGGCAGCCCGAGGTGCGCGCGTGGCTCCGGGGAAACGCGCCAAGCTGCGGCCTGGCCGTGCGGCCATGGCGGCGCGCGCCAAGCCCAAGGCCATGACGCTCGAGGAGACGCTTGAGATCCTGGGCGCAGGCCAGCTGAAAATGGAAGACGGGCGTCGCCCGCTGATCAACAACGATGCTCGCGGTACCACCGCGGAAGCATCCAAGAACAAGCCTTCGCGCTTCGGGCGCCTGCTCGAGCGCCTGTCGGAGCGGCTTGGCTCCTAGCCCGTTGGCGCGGCTGCGCTAGAGCGATGGCGTCACGGTGATGCGGAGCGCGGGCTGGTCAGCACCGCTGAACTGCAGCGTTACGCGGCGCGCAACGGAAAGCTCGAACTCGACGATCTTGCGGGGACCGGTGCAACCCGAGGCGCCCTGGTGGCCGCTGGGATTCATGGCACCGCCGTCGGCGATCACATCGATCCAGGCGGGCGCGTCCAGCGCGAAGCGGTATCTGCCCGGGGCCTTGATATCGAGCGCCGCAAGCCCGGCATAGCCACTCGCGGCGCCATTCCGCTTTCCAGGAGCGGCCACGAAGGTCACTTCATTCAACGGCCGCAGCTTCAGCGAGTAGAGATGCTCCATCGCCAGGATTGGCGCCGCGGCGCTGTCGCCGCCGGCCGCCAGTGAAGTCGCATGCCCTGCAAACAGGCCAAGCTCGCGGCGGACATCCCAGGTGAAGCCCGAGCAGGGGTCCGCAGCCAGCGACGGTGCGGACGACAGCATGAGAAGGGCCATCAGCGGCATGGCGGGCCATGCGCGCGCGGTTGATCGCATCGCGTACCTCGACCCCGGCGGTCGAAACTCTTAGAACAGGTGCGCGAACAACCAGTACAGCGAGCCAGACAGGATGATCGCGGCCGGAAGCGTCAGCACCCAGGCCAGCAGCAGATTGCGAATGGTCGCCATCTGCAGGCCCGAGCCGTTGGCCGCCATCGTACCTGCGACGCCGGAGGAGAGCACGTGGGTTGTCGATACCGGCAGTCCAAAGCTGTCCGCCGCGGCGATGGTCAGCATCGCGACCAGTTCGGCCGAGGCGCCCTGTGCGTAAGTCATATGGGTCTTGCCGATCTTCTCGCCCACCGTCACGACGATGCGTTTCCAGCCGACCATGGTGCCCAGTCCCAGTGCGATGGCGACCGCCACTTTTACCCACAGCGGTATGAACTTGGTAGCCGCATCGATCTGCTGCTTGAAGCCCTTCAGATTGGTGGTGGTCGCGGCATCGAGCGTGATGCTCTTGTCTTTCTGCATTCGCGAGATCGCTTCCGAAGTCAGGTACATGTCGTTGCGAACGTTCGGCACCGCACCGGCCGGCATTCTCGCCAGCGAGTCGTGAGTCGCCCCGACCTGCGAGCCGATGCTGCCGCTCATGTCGGCCAGTGCCACCAGTACCTGGGGCTTGAACTGTTTGGTGCGGATGTATTCGGACAGCGTCGAGCGCGTCTCATCGGCGGTCAGGGCCGGTGGGGTGGCCGTGAAGCCTTTGGTGAGGGACTCCTGCGTGACCTGCGCCATGGCGACGAACTGGGTCACCTGGTCGGCAGGCATGGCGCGATTGAGCGCATAGGCCAGCGGCACCGTGCCCACCAGGATCAGCATGATCAGGCCCATGCCTTTCTGGCCATCGTTCGAGCCGTGCGCGAACGACACCCCGGTGCAGGTCAGCACCAGAATGCCGCGAATCCACCACGGCGGGGGATGGTTGCCCTTCGGAGCCTCGAACAGCTGCTTGTTCTTGACGACCATGCGCACGGCCAGGAACACCAGTGCCGCGGCGAAGAACCCGACCAATGGCGAGAGCAGCAGCGCATTGCCGATCTTGGTGACCTGCGTCCAATCCACCCCGCTGGTGCCGTCGCGACCGTGCATCAGCGCGTTCGCCACGCCGACGCCGACGATGGAGCCGATCAGCGTGTGCGAAGAGGAGGCCGGCAGCCCCAGCCACCAGGTACCAAGATTCCAAAGAATGGCCGCGATCAGCAGCGCGAACACCATGGCAAAGCCGGCACCGGAGCCGACCTGCAGGATCAGTTCGACGGGCAACAGCGAGATGATGCCAAAGGCCACCGCGCCGCTGGAGGTGAGCACGCCGAGGAAATTGAAGGTGCCGGACCACAGCACGGCCGCTTGCGGCGGCAGCGAGTGCGTATAGATGACCGTGGCCACCGCGTTGGCGGTGTCATGGAAACCGTTGACGAACTCGAAGCCGAGCGCGATCAGCAGTGCCACGCCCAACAGAAAGAATGGCGCCAGGTTGCGGGTCGGCACACCGGCGTTCGTCACATCGCTCATGAGGCTGTACGCGGTGAACAGCAGACCCGCTGCCAGCAGGCCCACGAAAATGATCAGCGTGGCCGGTCCGGCCTTGTAGTCGAGCCGCGGACGGGCGCTGACGTGCGCGTGAGGGTGGGCGGCGTCCAGGGTCGCTGCGCTAGTGTTCATAGGTTTTCTCCGGCGACAGAGCCCGAGACCCTATGTCACCAACATTGCAGTTTTATGTCGGTGCTCAAAAATCAGCCACGGTTCGCAGCGCAATCTCTTCCGCCGCCGTCACTGGAGTGAGCCTCAAGCCCTTGTCAGGTCAGGCTTATTTCGCGGGCAACCGCGTCTTTCTCAAAAATGCCTTGCATACCGCCAATCGGCTCGATCCCTCGGTTCTTGAGGCAACACCCCTTGCGGAATATCCTGCCGCCCATGCACAAAATCACCATTTCCGAAGACATCATCGCCGGCGCGATCGCGCAGCGCGGCAAGCTGCACCGTTACGAGGAGCTCGTTGGCTCGCGCACGGCACTGGTCGTCATCGATATGCAGAACGTGTTCATGCTGCCCGGCATGCCGGTGGAAGTACCCGAGGCCCGCGAGATCGTTCCGAACGTGAATCGCCTGGCAAGTGCGATGCGAGGCGCAGGCGGCACCGTGGTGTGGGTGCGAATGACGCTGGCAGGGCAGACCGAGAACTGGAGTGTGTTTTTTGAGGGCGATCCCCGCCGCGAATCGCTCGAGCACATGACACCCGGCTCACACGGCCACGCGCTGCACGCCGGGCTCGATGTGCGCAGCTCCGATCTGATCATCGATAAGACGCGATTCAGCGCCTTCCTGCCGGGCGCCTCCACGATCGATGCCGCGCTGCGCGCACGGGCAATCGACACTGTCGTCATCGCCGGCACGCTCAGCAATGTCTGCTGCGAATCGTCCGCCCGCGATGCGATGATGCTCAACTACAGGCTGGTCTTCGTGTCGGATGCCAACGCGGCGCTGACGGATGCCGAACACAACGCGACGCTCAACAGCATGGTGCGTGTCTTCGGCGACGTGCGGGCGACCGATGAAGTCCTGGCCTTGCTCGCCGGTCGCAGCGGCGCGAGCAGGCAGCGGGCCAGTGCCGCCTAGAGCGCCGAGCCTGCCTTAAAGGTATCGCAGTTCTCGATCTGGCCGCTGTCGAAGCCGCGCCGGAACCATTTCACGCGCTGCGCCGAAGTGCCGTGCGTGAAGCTATCGGGCACCACCGTCCCCTGCATGCGTTTCTGCAGGGTATCGTCTCCCACGGAGGAGGCCGCCTGCAGCCCCTGCTCGAGATCACCCGGCTCGAGAATTTTCTGGGTGCGATTGGCCTGTGCTGCCCAGACACCGGCGTAGCAATCCGCCTGCAGTTCCACTTCGATCGAGACATGGTTGGCGCCGACCTGATTGGTCCGCTGTTCAGCATGCTCGGCGGCAGAGGAAATTCCCTGCAGATCCTGCACGTGATGCCCGACCTCGTGGGCGATCACGTAAGCGCGGGCAAAGTCGCCCGGGGCTCCGAACTGGCTCGAGAGCTGCCGGAAGAAATTCAGGTCGAGATAGACCTTCTGATCCCCGGGGCAATAGAAGGGTCCGGATGCCGCGCTGGCGCGGCCGCACGCCGATGAAATCGATCCGCTGAACAGCACCAGCGTGGGCTTGGTGTAGCTCTTGCCTTGCTGCTGGAAGTAGGTCGTCCAGACAACCTCGGTCGAGCCGAGTATGGCCCTTACGAAGTCGACTTGTTTATCGCTGGCGGGATCGTGGACGGGAGCACTCGCCGGCGCTGAGCTACCCGCATCCGGTGCGCCGCTGATGACGCCCAGCAACGTCATTGGATTGACGCCCATGAAATACCCGACGACCAGCACCAGCAGCGTGCCGCCTATCCCCAGGTGCAGGCCGTAGCCACCGCCGCCGGAGCCTCCGCCCGCGCCGCGTTCATCATCGACATTGTCACTGCGGGGGGTGTCATCGAGTTTCATGCCTACTCCCTGGCGTCATCTTTGGCGCCAACTATTTCTTGCCGAACAGCTTCTCGAGTTCCAATCGTGCTTTTTCCGCCGCGCTGGTATTGGCCGCCACGTAGGCGCCCGGTCGCGGCACGAAGAAATCGCAGAAATTCGCGCCGATCTTGTTGCTGACCTCTTCGGCAGTGGGCTCGCGGCAGTGCTTGGCGATGCCGGTATCGTACTCGACGCACATGCGGCACACATGCAGCTCGGCCCGGCATTGGGCGCATTCATCGCGCCGCGACAGCGGCAGTGTGAGCGCCGCCAGGCTGGCGCCGCATTTCCAGCAGACCAGGTTGTGTGCCATCGCGGATCGGACCCTTACGATGCGGTGCGCTTGACCGGCTCGGTGCGCTCGGCGAGGAAACCCGCCAGCGCCGCACCAGTATGCGAGCGTGCGCGCCGCGCGACAATTGCCGAGGGCGGACCCGCGGCTACGATGCGCCCGCCGGCATCGCCGGCCTCCGGTCCCAGGTCGATGATCCAGTCGGCCTCCGCCATGATGTCGAGATTATGCTCGACCACCACCATAGAATGGCCGGCATCGACCAGCCGATGCAGTACCGCGATGAGTTTCTCGACATCGGCCATGTGCAGCCCGACCGTGGGTTCGTCCAGGACATAGAGCGTATGACCCGGCCGCGCACGAGGCGAGTCGGTCAGGCGCGCGAGCTCGGTGACCAGCTTGATGCGCTGGGCTTCGCCGCCCGAGAGCGTCGGGCTGGGTTGGCCCAGAGTCAGGTAGCCGAGTCCCACATCGGCGAGCAGCTGCAGCGGCCGTCGAATCTTCGGATGCGCGGCAAAGAATTCCACGGCCTCCTCGACGTTCATTGCCAGCACATCGCCGACCGAGCGACCGCGCCATTGGATCTCGAGCGTCTCGCGGTCGAAACGGCTGCCGCCGCAACGCTCACATCGCACCTTCACATCCGGCAGGAAACTCATCTCTATTGTGCGCTGGCCGGCGCCGTCGCACTCGGGGCAACGCCCGCCGCTGGTATTAAATGAGAACCGGCTCGAAGCGTAGCCTCGCACCCGCGCCTCGCTGGTACCGGCGAAGACATTACGGATATCGTCCCAGAAGCCCACATACGTGGCCGGGCAGGATCGCGGCGTGCGGCCGATCGGGGTCTGATCCACTTCGAGCACTCGGGCGATGCCGTTGATGCCGCGCAGCGCACGCGCGCCGATCGTCGCGGGCGGGGATTTGGCGTTGATGGACGCGCGCAGGTTGGCATAGAGCACATCGCGCGCCAGGGAAGACTTTCCCGATCCGGACACTCCGGTGATGACGACCAGGCGTCCGAGCGGGATGCGCACATCCAGATCGCACAGATTGTGCAGGTGGGCCCGGTCGACCTCGATGGCGGCGCTGCGGTTATTGGTGGCACGGCGCGGTTGCGCCGGATGCAGCAGCGGGTGCGCCAGGAAGCGGCCGGTTACCGACTCAGGGCTGGCCTCGAGTTGCGCCGCCGTTCCGGCAGCGACCACGTGTCCGCCGCGCACGCCCGCCCCCGGCCCCAGGTCGATGATGTGATCGGCGCGACGGATCGTGTCCTCATCGTGCTCAACCACCACCAGCGTATTGCCGGCCGCAGAAAGCGTCGTGAGCGTGTCAAGCAGCACGGTGTTGTCGCGCGGATGTAATCCAATGGTCGGCTCGTCCAGCACGTAGCACACACCCTGCAGGTTCGAGCCGAGCTGCGCCGCCAGGCGGATACGCTGGGCCTCGCCGCCCGAGAGGCTGGGCGCCGAGCGGTCGAGCGCCAGGTAGCCCAGTCCCACGCGCTCGAGAAAGCCGAGACGCGAGCGGATCTCGGAGAGTGCATCGCGCGCAATCGCCGCCTCGCGCACCGCGAGTTTTAAAGAGCCGAAGAAGGTGCGCAGTTCCTTGACCGGCAACGCCGTCAGTTCGGCGATCGAGCGCTTGCCAAACCGCAGGTGCAGCGCGGTCGGGTTCAGGCGTGCGCCATGGCAGCTGGGGCAGGGCACATCGGCCTCGTCATCCTCGCCGGGACGCTCCAGCCACTGCGATTCCTCGCCGGTCTGTTCGGATTCGAAGTGCTCGCTGCGCACGCCAGTGCCGAAGCAGGCCGGGCACCAGCCCTGGCTGGAGTTGAAGGACAGCAGCCGCGGGTCGGGCTCGGGGAATCCGCGGCCGCAGGAGGGACAGGCGCGCCGCGCACTGAACACCTGAGCTGCGCCGGTAGCCGGCAGTGCATGAACTACGCCCTTGCCGAGCTCGAGCGCGCGATCGACCGCCTCGCGCAGCACCGACTCCTGTCGCGGTGTGCACAGGACCTCGGCGACCGGCAGTTCGATGTCGTGTTCGACGAAGCGTTTGAGGCTCGGAAACGGATCGGTCGGAACCCACTTGCCATCGACGCGCAATTGCTTGTCGCCGCGCGCGGCCGCCCAGCGCGCCAGTTCGCGGTAATGTCCTTTGCGATGTGCGATCAGCGGCGCGAGCAGCTGCAGCTGCTGCCCGCGAAAGTCGCGCAGCAGCGTGGCCACGATCGCCTCCGGGCTCTGTGGCGCGATCGCCACCTCGCAGTCCGGGCAGAACTGGGTGCCGAGGCGCACATAGATGAGTCGCAGAAAGTGGTAGATCTCGGTCAACGTGGCCACAGTGCTCTTGAGTCCGCCGCGGCTGGCACGCTGCTCGATCGCCACCGTGGGCGGAATGCCGTGAATCGCATCCAGATCCGGCCGCGAGGCTGGCTGCACGAATTGCCGTGCATAGGCATTGAGCGATTCGAGATAGCGCCGCTGGCCCTCGTTGAACAGGATGTCGAAGGCCAGCGTGGATTTGCCTGAGCCGGAGACGCCCGTAACGACGCTGAAACGCCCGCGTGGAATCTCGACATTGACGTTCTTTAGATTGTGTTCACGTGCACCACGCACCACCACCTGTCCTTCACCGGCGGCCTCGGTGACAGCGTAGGGTCGAGGCGCGGGTTCGGCCACTTTCCGGGCGGCCGCCGCGATCGTTGCATCGGCGTAGTCGAGTAACGCGCGTGCGGTGTGCGAGCGACCCTGCTTGGCCAATGCCTGGCGCATGAGCTGCTCGGGCGTGCCGCGCGCGATCAGTTCGCCACCGGCTTCCCCGCCCTCGGGGCCCAGATCGATGATCCAGTCAGCCGCGCGAATGACATCGAGATTGTGTTCGATGACCAGCAATGAGTGGCCGGCCTTGAGCAGCAGCCCGAAGGCGTGCACCAGCCGCGCGATATCCTCGAAGTGCAGGCCGGTGGTGGGCTCATCGAAGATCAGCAGCTTGCCGAGAGTGGCCGCGGGCTTCGCGCCGGCCTTAGTCTTACCGCCGTTGCGCGCTTTGCCGCGCTCGCTCGGCAGCGCCCCCAATCCTGCCTCGGCCAGGTGGCCCGCCAGTTTGAGCCGCTGCGCTTCGCCGCCGCTGAGGGTCGGCACAGGTTGGCCCAAGCGTACGTAGTCCAGCCCGACATCCACCAATGGCTGCAGCCGCGCGCACACGGCAGGCTGATCGGCAAAGAATGCGAGTGCCTCGGTAGCCGTCATGTCGAGCACATCGGCGATGCTGGCGCGCTTTCCGTTGGCACCGGTCAGGCGAACCTGCAGGGTCTCGGGACGATAGCGCCGGCCGTTACATTCGCCGCAACGCAGGTAGACATCGGACAGAAACTGCATCTCGATGTGTTCGAAGCCGTTGCCGCCGCACGCCGGGCAGCGGCCGGTGCCGGAATTGAAGCTGAACGTCCCGGCGGTGTACTTGCGCAGGCGCGATTCGGGTTCGGCGGCAAAGCGCGCGCGAATCTCATCGAATGCGCCGACATAGCTGGCCGGATTTGAGCGCGTGGTACGGCCGATGGGGGTCTGGTCGATCATGACGGCCGCATCGATCAGCTCCGCGCCTTCCAGGCGCTGGAACGCCCCGGGCGTGTCGCTGGGCTTGCCATGGGCTTTCTGCAGTGCCGGGTACAGCACGTTCTGCACCAGTGTGGATTTGCCCGAACCCGAAACCCCCGTCAGGCAGACCAGCCGGTGCAGCGGAATCTCGACATCGACGTTCTTGAGGTTGTGTTCGCTGGCGCCGTACAGCGCGATGCGTTCGGCTTTGGATCGATCCGCCGCCGGAAGTCCCGCGCTGGCGCGCAGCGGCGGCAGGCTGCGGCGTCCCGCGAGCCAGGCGCCGGTGCTCGATTCCGGATGCGCCATGACCTGGGCCGGTGTGCCGTAGCAGACGATGCGCCCACCGTGCTCGCCGGCGCCCGGCCCCATGTCCAGGATTCGATCGGCCTCCAGCATGATCTGCGGATCGTGTTCGACCACGAGCAGGGTGTTGCCCGCGTCCCGCAGGCGCTTCATGACTGCGACCACCCGCTGCATGTCGCGCGAATGCAGGCCGATGGAAGGCTCATCGAGCACGAACAGCGTGTTCACCAGCGAGGTGCCCAGCGCGGTGGTCAGATTGATGCGCTGGACTTCTCCGCCCGAGAGCGTGCGCGACTGACGATCCAGCGTCAGGTAGCCCAGTCCCACCTCGCTCAGGAATCGCAGCCGCGTGCGCATCTCGGTCAGCAGCAGATCGGTGGCCTGATCCAGCGGCGGCGGCAGCACCAGCTGCTCGAAAAAGGCGCGGCAGCGATCGATCGGCAGCTGCATCACCGCATCGATGGAAAGTCCCGGCGGCGCCAACACGGGCAGCTCCAGCTGTTCGGCTGCGGCGCCGACTCCCAGGCGCCACAGCAGTGCGTCGGGCTTGAGGCGCGCGCCATTGCAGGCCGAGCAGAGGGTGTAGCTGCGATATCGCGACAGCAGCACGCGCACGTGCATTTTGTAGGCGCGGCTCTCGAGCCACTCGAAGAAGCGCTTGGCGCCATACCAGACCTTTTTGTTCCAGGGTCCTTCGCCTTCGATGACCCACTTGCGGTGCGCCGCCGGCAGATCGCGCCAGGGCACATCGATGGCGATGTCACGCTTCTTTGCGAACCGCAGCAGGTCGTCCTGGCATTCCTTGTAGGAGGGTGTCTGCCAGGGGCGCACCGCACCACTGCTCAGTGATTTGGTCGGATCGGGAACCACCAGGCCGTAGTCGATGCCGATCACGCGGCCGAAGCCGCGGCAGGTATCGCAGGCACCCAGCGGCGAATTGAACGAGAACAAGCCTTGCGACGCATCCTGGTAGTGCAGATCGCACTCGGCGCAGTGCAGGTCGCTCGAATAGCGCAGCACGCGCGCTTCGATGCCATCGCTGCCCTGCACATGCACGCTCACGCGCCCATGGCCCGCATGCAGCGCGGCCTCGAGCGCTTCGATCAGGCGACTGCGATCGGTGCTGTCCAGGCGCAGCCGATCCTGGATCACGGTCAGCAGCTTGGCTTCCTCGCGCAGCAGCCGCGAATAGCCGAGCTTTTGCAGCTCCGCGCGCAGCTCGGCGATTTTCATCTTCGGCGGCAACGGCACCGGAAAGCAGATCTGCAGCAGCGATTGCCCGAACGCGGGATCGGCCGCGATCAGTGCATCGGCGATGCTCTGGGCATTGTCGCGCCGCACCGCGCGGCCACAGCGGCGGCAGTACAGCCGCGCGGCCCGTGCGTACAACAGTTTCAGATGATCGTTGAGCTCGGTCATCGTGCCCACGGTGGAGCGCGAGGTGCGCACGGGATTGACCTGGTCGATCGCTATGGCGGGCGGAATGTGCTCGATGCGATCGACCTGCGGCTTGTCCATGCGGTCGAGGAACTGGCGTGCGTAGGGCGAGAAGGTCTCTACGTAGCGGCGCTGGCCTTCGGCATAGAGCGTGTCAAACACCAGCGAGGACTTGCCCGAGCCGGACACGCCCGTGACCACCACCAGCTCGTTGAGCGGGATGTCCAGATCGAGATTGCAAAGATTGTTCTGACGCGCGCCGCGCACGACGATCGCGTCATGCGCGTTTCGGCTCATGATGTGACATATGGTACGGGAATCGGGCGCCCGCAGGCAGTTGACAGCCCCTCTATAATGGGGAGGCATGCTGTCGACACCCCATTTTGAGGCCCCCGATCTGCGCGCGCTCGCAGACCGGGCGCGCGTGGCCGCGCCCGCGCCATTTCTGCCCATGACCAGGGAGGAAATGGCGGCGCTTGGCTGGGAGCAGTGCGACGTGATCATCGTGACCGGCGATGCCTATGTCGATCACCCCAGCTTCGGCATGGCCATCGTGGGCCGCGTGCTCGAGGCGCAGGGCTTGCGCGTGGGCATCATCGCGCAGCCGGACTGGCACAGCGCCGAGGCCTTCCGCGCATTGGGTGCGCCGCGGCTGTTCTTTGGCATCACCGCCGGCAATATGGATTCCATGGTCAATCGCTACACCGCCGACAAGCGGGTACGCAGCGATGATGCCTATACCCCGGGCGGCCAGGGCGGCCGGCGCCCCGACCGCTCGGTGATCGTCTACGCGCAGCGCGCGCGCGAGGCCTACCGCTCGGTACCCATCGTGATCGGCGGCATCGAGGCATCGCTACGCCGCATTGCGCACTTCGATTACTGGTCGGAAAAGGTGCGGCGGTCGATATTGCTCGATGCCAAGGCCGACCTGCTGGTATTCGGCAACGGCGAGCGACAGATCAGCGAGATCGCGCATCGACTCGATGCGGGCGAGCCCATCGAATCGCTGCGCGACATTCGCGGCACGGCCTTTGCCTTTGGTGCGCCGGATGGGGATTGGACCGAAATCGATTCCACGCACCTGGATGCGCCCGGCCCGCTGAATGCACCGCAGGATCCCTATGCGATGCAGGCCGGCGCCGCCTCCACGCCCGGAGCTGCCTCTGCACCCGCCTCTGCACCTGCCTCGGCACCCGTCGCCGGCGAGAAGGTAGTGCGCTTCATGCGCCGCGTGCCCGGGGCGTCGCGCGAACGCAGCGTGATCCGGCTGCCCGACTACGACCAGGTGGCCGAGGACAAGGTGCTCTATGCGCACGCCTCGCGCATCCTGCACCTGGAGTCCAATCCCGGAAATGCACGCGCGCTGGTGCAGCGCCACGGCACACAGCGGGTGTGGCTCAATCCGCCGCCGATTCCGCTGCGCACCGATGAAATGGACTGGATCTACGAGTTGCCGTACCGGCGCCGTCCGCATCCCAGTTACGGCGAGGCTGCCATCCCCGCCTACAAGATGATCCGTTTCTCGGTCTCGATTCAGCGCGGCTGCTTCGGCGGCTGCACTTTCTGTTCGATCACCGAGCACGAGGGACGCATCATCCAGAACCGCTCGGAAGCTTCGGTACTGGGCGAGATCGGCAAGATTCGCGATGAGGTCCCGGGCTTCACGGGTGTGATCTCGGATCTGGGCGGGCCGACGGCCAATATGTATCGGCTGGCCTGCAAGAGCCGTGAGATCGAGAGCGCCTGCCGGCGGCCGTCCTGCGTGTTTCCCGGCATCTGTCCCAATCTCGACACCAACCATGCGCCGCTGATCGAGCTGTACCGCAAGGCGCGCGCTCTGCCCGGCATCAAGAAGGTGCTGGTCGCTTCGGGCGTGCGCTACGACCTCGCGATCGAATCGCCCGAGTATGTGCGCGAGCTGGCGCAGCACCATGTCGGCGGTTATCTCAAGATCGCACCCGAGCACCTGCGCGAGGGGCCGCTGTCGAAGATGATGAAGCCCGGAGTGGGCACCTACTACCGCTTCAAGGAGCTGTTTGACCGCTACTCGAAGGAGGCCGGAAAAAAGCAGTACCTGATTCCCTATTTTATTGCGGCCCATCCGGGCACCACGGATGAGGACATGCTGGAGCTTGCGCTCTGGCTCAAGCACAACGGTTTCCGCGCCGACCAGGTGCAGGCCTTCCTGCCCTCGCCCATGGCCACCGCGACGGCCATGTATCACAGCGGCAAGAATCCTCTGCGTCGCGTCACTCGCACCAGCGAGGAAGTCACGATTCCGAAGGGGCTGCGCGTGCGTCGGCTGCACAAGGCATTCCTGCGCTATCACGATCCCAACAACTGGCCGCTGCTGCGCGAAGCGTTGCGGCACATGGGACGCAGCGATCTGATCGGCAGCGGCCGGCAGCAGCTGATCCCGGCCTACCAGCCACCCGGAACCGGCGAGCGCAGCGAGGGCCGGCGCATGCCCTTCCGTACCCAGCACACGGGCTTGCCGCACATGCCGCCGCCCCGGGGCAAAGCGCCGCCGCGCGGCAAGCCGGCGGCTCGCGGCAAATCCTCGCGCAAGTCCGGTTGAACGCGATGGAGCCGCAGGCTCGCCGCTTCTGTATGCTGGCAGCGCTGCTGCTCGCGCTGGCTACCCTGGTGGGAGCCCTGGGTGCGCACGCGCTCAAACCGCGCCTGACCGCTGATCGTTACGAGGTGCTGCAGACCGCCGTGCTGTATCAGTTCTTACATTCTTTGGGACTGTTGGGCTTAGGCCTGCTGTCGGACCGGCTGCGGCGGCCGCTGCTGCATCTGTCCGCATGGCTGGTGTTTGCCGGCGTGATACTTTTTTCCGGCAGCCTGTACCTGCTGCTGTGCGGTGCTCCCAGGTTGCTCGGAGCGCTGACGCCTCTCGGGGGGCTGTGCCTGATCGGCGGCTGGTGTCTGGCGGCGCCGGCGCTACTGCGCTCGCGCGCCGCTTAAGCACGGCGGGGCTGCCATGGATACGGCGCGTACCGGACAGGATCTTCGAGAGCTTTGGCGGCGCTGGCTGTTGCCCGGCGTCACTCTGCTGATCTTCGTGCTGGTCTGCTTCGGCCTGCGGCGCGAGCTGGCCGAATTTCACTTCTCCCACATACTCGCATCACTGCGCTCGATTTCGGTCGCGGCACTCGGAGCCGCGGTGCTGTGCACCGCATTGAGCTACCTGCTGCTCGGTTTCTACGATGTGCTGGCGCTGCGCTACATCAATAAGATCGTGCCCTTCGGCCGCACGCTCTTCACCTCCTTCATCGCCTACGCCTTTGGCCACAACTTCGGCATTGCGGCCCTCACCAGCGCGGCCGTGCGCTATCGCCTCTATTCGAGCGCCGGGCTGAGTGCTTCCGACGTCGCAGCGGTGTCGGCGTTCTGCGGCGTGACCACTGCCATCGGCCTGGCGGTGCTCGGCGGTGTGTCATTTATCCTCGCGCCCCACCAGGGCGTACACGCCGTGCACATGAATCACAACATCGTGTTCGCGCTGGGCATGGTGCTGCTGGCGGGCGTGGGGCTGTACGCGCTCTGGTCGCTGTTCGGCCCGCAGGAGATCGAGTTCGAAGGCTGGGCATTGCGCGCGCCCCGGCCAGGGGTCGCGCTGCCACAGATCACGCTCGCCATCATCGATCTGGCGATCTCGGCCCTGGTGCTGTGGTTCCTGCTGCCGGCCGGCAGCCATGCCAGCCTGCTGATTTTCGCCGGCGCGTATTCGGCCGCTATGATCGCGGCGGTCATCAGTCACGTGCCCGGCGGCATCGGCGTCTTCGAATCGCTGCTGGTGCTGGCGCTACCCGACATTCCGGCCGATCAGCTGATCGGTTCGCTGCTTGCCTGGCGCGCGGTGTACTACCTGCTGCCGCTGCTGGTGGCCGCGGTGCTGTTCGGGGGACAGGAGCTCAAGGCACAGCGTTCGAAAATCGCGCGCATCGAGCAATTGGCCGCCGCCTATATTTCCCCGATCGTGCCGCAGGTCAGCGGCGCACTGGTGTTCGTCGCCGGCTTCTCGCTGCTCGTGACCGGCGTAACGCCCTCGATCGATCAACGCCTGGCGGTGCTGCGTGATGTGCTGCCGCTCGCCGTGGTCGAGGCCTCGCATCTGGGCTCGAGCGTCATCGGCCTGGCGCTGCTGATCCTGTCGCGTGCGCTGTTCCGCCGCCTGGCAGCGGCCTACCAGATGACGATCTGGCTGCTGGGCGCCGGCATGCTCAGCGCCGTGCTGCGTGGCCTGGAGTTTGAACAGGTGCTGATTCTCGGACTGGTTATGGCGGTGCTGTGGCTCGGCCGGCGTGCGTTCTATCGGCCGGCCGAAATCATGGCGCAGCGCTTCACGCCGGTGTGGATTGTCAGCCTGGCGATCGTGATCGCGACCGCGGTATGGATCGGTTTCTTCGCCTACCGGCACGTCGACTATTCACACTCGCTGTGGTGGACCTTTGCTTTCGAGGCCGATGCGCCGCGCATGCTGCGCGCATCGCTGCTGGTCGTGCTGCTGGCATCGGCGTTCCTGGCGGCCAACCTGCTGCGCCCGGCGCGTCCGGAACCCGGCGTCGCCTCGAGCGAGGATCTCACGCGTGCGCGCGGGTTGATCGGCGATTGCTCGCAGGCACTGGCGAATGCGGCGCTGAGTGGCGACAAGCGCCTGCTCTTCAGCACCGCCGGGGATGCCTTTCTGATGTACCAGGTCAACGGGCGAAGCTGGGTGGCGCTCGGCGATCCGATCGGTACGCCAGCGGGACAGGAAGAACTGGTGTGGCGCTTTCGCGAGCTTTCGGACCTGCACGGCGGCTGGACCGTGTTCTACCAGA
This sequence comes from uncultured Gammaproteobacteria bacterium, assembly GCA_963819195.1. Classification (GTDB taxonomy): domain Bacteria; phylum Pseudomonadota; class Gammaproteobacteria; order Steroidobacterales; family Steroidobacteraceae; genus FEN-1191. The sequence goes on along the minus strand of CAWFVL010000001.1, from coordinate 155,943 downwards.
TCAGTGCCGAGCAGCTGCCGCTCTACATCGATCTGGGTCTGACGGTCATGAAGCTCGGCGAGGAAGCGCGCGTGCGACTCACCGATTTCTCGCTCGAAGGCAGCGCGCGGGCCGAACTGCGCACACAACGCCGCCGCGCCGAAAAAGATGGCGCCACCTTCCAGGTGCTCGCGCCCGAGCAGCTGCCGGCGGTGTTGCCGAAGCTGCGGGCGATTTCCGACACCTGGCTGCAGGAGAAGGCGGCAGCTGAGAAGAGTTTTTCGGTGGGCGCTTTCGATGAGGCCTATATCAGCCAGTTTCAAGTGGCAGTGGTCAGCTGTGCCAATGAACCGGTGGCGTTTGCAAGCCTCTGGGTGTCGGGCGATCGCCAGGAGATTGCAGTCGATCTGATGCGCTTCGGCGCCGATGCGCCGCGCGGGGCCATGGATTTTCTGTTCGTCGAACTGATGCTCTGGGGCAAGGGGCAGGGGCATCAGTGGCTCAACTTAGGGATGGCGCCGCTGGCCGGGCTCGAGCGTCATCCGCTGGCGCCCGCCTGGCATCGGGTCGGCAATCTGGTATTTCGCTATGGCGAGTATTTCTACAACTTCGACGGGCTGCGGCGTTACAAGGCCAAGTTCAATCCGCTCTGGGAATCCAGGTATCTCGCATCGCCCGGCGGCCTGGCGCTGCCGCGCGTGCTGCTGGATATCTCGGTGCTGATATCGGGCGGCGTGAAGGAGCTGTTTGCCAAGTGAAGCGCCGCTGACTGCCCGCGAGGCCGCGCGACAACATTCGCTGAGCCGCGCGCTATGCGCTGCACTCGTGCAGCACCGCGACGCCGTTCTGGAGGCACCCACCGGGACCGGCAAGAGCACCATCGTGCCGCTGGCGCTGCTGGAAGAGGACTGGCTCGCCGGCCGGAAGATCCTGATGCTCGAACCGCGGCGAGTGGCGGCGCGGGCAGTGGCGGCGCGCATGGCATCGCTGAGCGGGGAGACCGTCGGCGCCACGATCGGCTATCGCATGCGGCTCGATACGCGGGTATCGCGCGCAACCCGCATCGAAGTGGTCACCGAGGGCGTGCTGGCGCGGTTGCTGCAGGACGATCCAGCGCTGGAAGATTTCGGTTGCGTGATCTTTGATGAGTTCCACGAGCGCAGCCTGCAGTCCGATCTCGGGTTGGCGCTGTGCCTCGACGCGCGCCGACAGCTCGGCGCCTCGTTTCGCCTGATCCTGATGTCGGCGACCCTCGAGGCCGAGCGTGTCGTGCGGCTGTTGCAGGATGCCGCGCACGTGACGGTACCGACGCGTGCATTCCCGGTGTCAGTGCATTACCTGGGCCGCGGTGCGCCCCTGTTGCCCGGCGCGGGACCCGACGGGGCCCGCGATGCGCAGCGCCTTATTGATGTGGTAGCGCGTGCCATCCGGCAGGCTCTCGAAGAATCGAACGGCGACGTGCTGGCTTTTCTGCCGGGGGCGCGCGATATCCGGCGAGTCGAGGAGACGCTGTCGCGGGAGTCGCTGCCCGCGGGCGTGCGCATCATGTCGCTCTTTGGCCAGATGAGCAGTGCATCGCAGGATGCGGTGCTGAATCCGGGTCCCGCTGGAACCCGCAAGGTCGTGCTTGCCACCAATCTTGCCGAAACCAGCCTCACGATTCCCGGGGTGACCGCGGTCGTGGACGCGGGACTGGTTCGCCGTTCGCGATTTGATCCGGGCACGGGCATGAGCCGGCTCGAGCTTGAACGTATTTCACGTGCATCCAGCGAGCAGCGTTGCGGCCGCGCCGGGCGCGTGGCGCCCGGGGTCTGCTACCGGCTCTGGAGCGAAGGCGCACACGGCTCGCTCGCGGCAGTGACGCCACCGGAGATACTCGATGCCGATCTGGCGCCGCTGGCGCTGGAACTGGCGCGCTGGGGAACCACGGACACCTCCGCGCTCGATTGGCTCGATGCGCCGCCGCCCCCGGCATTGCAGCAGGCGCGTGATCTGCTGACACGACTGGGCGCACTCGATGACCGGCAGCGTCTGACTGCACGGGGGCAGCAGATGGCGCGGCTGCCGGTGCACCCGCGGCTGGCCGCCCTGCTGCTTGCGGCGCAGGATGGCGCCGCGCGCCATTCGGTGACGCTGGCGGCGCAGCTCGCGGCGCTGTTATCCGAGCGCGACCTGTTGCGGCCAGGGAGCGATCCGGATCTGCGAACGCGGCTCGAACTGCTGCGAAATCCGGGGTCGGGATCGATTGACCGGGCGGCGCTGGATCGAGTGCAGCGCACCGCACGCTCGCTCGAAGCCATGATCGGCGCGGACCGTCATCGTGAGCCCTCGTCGGATGATGGGGGCATAGGCGCGCTGCTCGCACATGCGTTTCCCGATCGCATCGGCCAGCGCCGCGAAGGTTCGACGGGCCGATACCTGCTATCGAATGGCCGCGGTGCGGCCTTTGCGCAGGCCAGCTCACTGGCGCGCGCCCCCTTCATCGTGGCGGCAGCACTCGATGATCGTGATCGCGAAGCGCGCATCGACCTGGCAGCCGCCCTGTCACCGGCTGCGCTGGAGCGGGAACTCGCAGACCGGATCACGGTGCAAGAGAGCTTCGGATGGGACCCGGATCTGGCAGCCGTGCTCTGGCGCCGCGTGCGGCGCTTCGATGCGCTCATCCTGGAGGAACAGACGCGTCCGCCGGCATCCGGGTCGCAGACCACGGCGGCGATGTTGGTGGGCATCCGCACGCTGGGGCTCGACGCGCTGCCGTGGAATCCCGAAAGCCGGACATTGCAGGCCCGCATGGAATTCGTACGCGGGTTGGCGCGTGGCGATCTGGACGACTGGCCCGCCAGCGATGATGCGGCGCTCGCCGCGGCATTGGACCAATGGCTGCCCGACTGGCTGGGTGGAATCACACGCCGCGAGCATCTGGGACGCCTGGCGCTGGCCGAGGCGCTGCGCGCGCGGCTCACACCGGTTCAGCTGCGCGCCCTGGAATCGCTGGCGCCGCGCGAACTCGCGATGCCGTCCGGCTCACGAGTCAGCGTCGACTACCTGGACGACAATGCACCCTGCGTGGCGGTGCGCATGCAGGAAGTCTTCGGGCTCCCCGCGACGCCGCGTATCGGCGGCGGAACGGTGCCAGTGACTTTCGTGCTGCTCTCGCCGGCGCGGCGACCGCTGCAGATAACCCGTGATCTGGCGGGCTTCTGGGGCAATAGCTATCTTGCCGTGCGCAAGGAGATGAGGGGCCGTTACCCGAAGCATGCCTGGCCCGAGAATCCGCTCGAGGCCGCGCCGACCCGCGGAACCGGGCGCCCCCGGCGCCAATAGTTCAGCGTATTGTCAGCCGTTATGGCCAAAGTGCGTTCTTCGTATCTGATCCCTCTGCTTGACGCAGGCACGGTGCTCGTGGAGGCTTTGTTTCGTGAATCGAATCTGGACAACCCTGGGCCTGCTGTTGCTGCTGGCGAGCTGCCAAAAGGCGCAGCCGCTGCACGCCAACCATGCCACTCACGCCAACGAACCGCCTGATATCGCCTGGTTCGACGGCAGCCTGGATGGCGCCTTCATCGTCGCCAAGCGTGAGAACCGGCCGGTGCTCATCTACTGGGGTGCCGAGTGGTGTCCGTTCTGTCACACGCTGAAGTCCACGGTGTTCTCGCGGCCGGATTTCATCGCCAAGAGCAAGCTCTTCCTGCCGGTCTATCTCGACGGTGATGACGATGGCGCCCAGAAGTGGGGCGAAGAGTTTCATATCCAGGGTTATCCGACGCTGATCGTGCTCGATCCGGACCGTCACGAGATCATCCGTCTGGGCGCGGGCCGCGATGTGGCGCAATACGCCGCCGCGCTCGATGTGGCGCTCGAAAACGTTCAGCCCGTGGATGCACTGCTGAAATCAGTCACGGCCGGCGGCGCACTCAAGATCGAGGAGTGCCGGCGGCTGGCCTACAACTCCTGGGAACTCGATACGCTCGAGGCCGACAGCTACGCCGGGCAGGCGAATGCGCTGGCCACTGCCGCCAGCGACTGTCCCGCCGAGGCGCTGGTCGAGCGCGCCTCGCTAAATACCTACGCCGCCTACTACGCCGCCAATGCCGAGAGCCACGCGCTCGAGCAACCGAAGGCTGCGCCCTCGGCGCTGCTGGCCGGATTGCAGGACCAGGTCAATGAGGTGCTGTCGCAGCCGACATTGGCGGTGACGGCGGCAGGCGCGCTGGCGATGCTGGACGATAATTTCTTCAAGTCGGTGCGCGTGCGCGGCGGCGCGCTGCCCGACCAGGTGCGCGATCGCTACGCGGCCACGATGGCGGCTGCTGCTACCGATAAGCGCTACGCCCTGGCCGATCAGCTCGAGTTCCTGGACGCGCAATTGCGCGTGCTCAAGGATTTGGGGAAGCCGAAGGCCGCTTTGCCCAAGGATGTGGTCGCCAATGCGCATCAACGCATCGATGCCGCGCTGTCGGCCGAGCAGAATCCATTCGTGCGCTCGGGCCTGGTGAATGCCTCGCTCGATATCCTCGAAGACCTCAATGATCTGCCTGGCGCGTACACGGTGGCTCACGATGAGATCGCACGCGCCAGCGCGCCCTACTACTACAAGGCCGATCTGGCGGAAATCGCCGAGAAAATGGGCCGCAAGGACGAGGCACTGACACTGCTGGATGAGGCCTATCGCGAGTCACAGGGGGCGGCGACGCGCTTTCAATGGGGCCAGCTCTATGTCAGCGGGCTGTTACGGCTGGCGCCGAAGGACACGCGGCGCATCAGCGATGCCAGTTCGGCGGTGCTTGCTGAGCTGGACGGTCCTGACCGCATTTACCGCCGGGCGCGCGTCCGGCTGGAAAAGCTGGATCGCGAATTGCGTGCCTGGAACGATGCGGCGAAGGGCTCGCACGCGGATGTGCTGCAGGGACTGCACGAGCACATGCAGGAGATCTGCGTCAAGATTCCCGATGCCGATCCCGCGCGCGCCAGCTGCGACGCGTTCCTGAAGACAGCTTAGGCCTTGCTGCAGACACTCGAAGCGCTGATCGATGAACAGACGCGCGGTGATCGCGACGCGCAGTTCCGGCATATCAACGCCACGGTCAATAAATGCCTGGCGCAAGGCATTCCCGTCGTATGAGGAAATGCAGCGAGTCAACCTGGAGCCCAACAAATTCCACGGCGCGTTGCACTACGTACTTAAGCCAAACGCCAAATGCACTTGATACCTTTATTTATTTACAGCGCCTAAGCTATCAGTCGTACTCGCCGCAGCAGATCGACAAAACGAACATCGCCCCGAAGGGGGTCTAGTCGCGGGTCCACCTTGAGGTAGGTTATCCAGCCGGAGCGCTCCTGGTGAGCCCTAGCCAGATATTCCAGCGCCTGTTCATTCCAACCCAACCCTATGCACACCAGAGCAATATCGTATGCGGGCACATAGGTTTGCACTGCCTTGGCTTCCATTTCCTCGTACACCGCGCGAGCTTCATCAATCTTCCCCGCGATTCCATAAAGATGCCCCAGGGCTGCGGTTGCAAAGGTCACGTCTCCAGACATCCTCACCGAAGTGCGATACTCCTCTATCGCACGATCAACTTGCCCTTGCTGCTCGTAGGCCAGTCCAAAAAAATAGGCTGGCCAGAAAGAGTTCGGATGCAGTTCGCTAGTCTTCCAGCATTGCTCGATGGCCTGCTCGTACTGACGCGCAAATTGATAGTGCCAAGCCATATGGATGTTGATAACTAGGTCAAGCGGATCGAGCTCGAGACATCGTTTACTCGCCTTCAGCGACTCTTCAGTCCTTCCGACCGCCGTGAGGTAATGCGAGTACCAGTGATGGCACACCGCGTAGTTCGGGTTCAATTCGAAAGCATGCTGAAACTGGGCTTCCGCCAAGGCCCAGTCCCAATCGTGGTGGGTGGTTCGATAGGCCATTGTGGAATGCGCTTCTGCAAGACGGTCATCAAATTCCAGCGCCTTGCTGGCCGATTCTTTCGCCTTAGCCATGGCCTCAATCGGCGGCATCGTTCCGTTCTCCCATGAACCCAGTGTGACGTAACAGTCAGCGAGTCCGGCACGTGCGCGAGCGTAGTTGGGTTCCTTGTCGATTGCCTGCTGGAAGTAGTCGATTGCCTTGCCGATGCCTTGTGGCCGCTGCGCCCAGTAATAACGTCCCTTCAGATATAGGTTGTATGCCTCCAGATTCTCGCTCTTTTGGGTCAATAAATCAGCTCTTTCCTTGGATAGCAGTTCGACCTTGAGTTGCTTGACGATCGCTAATGCGATCTCGTCTTGAATCGCGAACACGTCGGTAATCTGCCTATCATATCGTTCGGCCCAAAATTGGAAGCCATTGCCCGCATCGGTCAACTGCGCCGTGACGCGCAGCCGATCGCCGGCTCTCTGGACGGTGCCATCAAGCACAGTATCGACATTCAATCTTCGACCGATTTCACGCACGTCGACGTCCTGCCCACGAAAGGAAAAAGCCGACGCCCGCGCAACGACCATACATGACTTGATTCTAGTCAGCGCGTTGATCAATTCCTCAGCCAATCCTTCACATAAGTAAACGTTCTCGGGGTCGCCGCTACGGTTCAGGAATGGCAACACCGCAATGGCCAGGACACGACAGCTCGGGCGCGCCTCGAGCGCATTTACGGGATGGCGGACTCGATCGTGTTGGTCACCTTGCGCAAGTTGCAACAGTCGTTCCATCGCAGCGGTCTCGTTTTTGAGCTTGAGCACCGGCACGAATCGAGCCTGGACGGTAGCCGGGCTCGATCTCGAAACGACCACCGGATCACACGAGTTGTATTCCCGGCTGAAGAATGCCGCGTGGATAGCTTGTACGCGCGCCAACCGGGTGGGTCTGGCGCCTTCCCCGAATCCAGAGGCGTGCGCTGATAACGCTCTGGGCGAGGCGATTCAGTCCGCCAACATCAGGCAGCTCACGCAGATCTATCTTGAAACACATACGTTGCGGGAAGCCTCGGCGCGCGGAATCGGTGTCCCATTGCACGTGGCGGCGCAGTAATCATAGCTATGGACGTGGTGATCATGAGACCCAATATGCGTGGAGACCCCACGCCGCCGGTCGACATTATCGCCACGTCCGAGTGGGCTACTCGAACAGCCCCTGGTCGTTCGCGCGCGGCACCTCCGCGGTTCCACGGGCCGGAGATCCCAGCGTCGCAGGAAACGCGTACTTAGTCAGCCTAGCGAAGCTGCGCGTCGATCAGGGCGCGTACCGCGCCAAGCAGTGAGGACACCGGGCCGCTGTCGCCCGGAAACACCAGGCGAGTGAAGTAGCTGCCGTCCATCAGCAGCATCAGCGCATCGCCGAGTGCCTCCGGATCGCGTGCGCCCATATCGCGTGCCATGGCGCGCAGTTTGCCGCGTACCTGCTGCTTGTACTCCCGCACCAGCGTGCTGAGCGCGTCGTTTTCATCCGAGATCTCGACCGCCGCATTTCCCAGCGCACAGCCGCGGCAGTCGCTTTCCTCGACGTGTGCGAGATGGGACTCGAACAGTGCCTCGATCTGGCGGCGAGGGTTGCCGGCATGGGGTGCGAGCGTGGCATCCCACCAGGCCCAGAACTCGCGCTGCTGGTTGCGCAGGTATTCGGATACCAGTTCGTCCTTGGAGGCGAAGCTTCGATAGAAGCTCATCTTGTTGGTGCCCGCTTCACAGGCGATGGCATCGACGCCGACGGCGCGGATGCCGTGGCGATAAAAGAGCTCACTGGCCGTCTCGAAGATCCGGTCGCGCACGCGCGGCTTCGGCGCGCTGACTGCTTCGGTGTCTGCGCGTACGGCATCGGCTTTGTATGTGCTCATGATCCCCACCGCCGTTGACAGCAACGTTACTCGTTGGTAACGTAAATTATGTGACTGAACGGTAACTAACGCAACAGAGGGTGATCCGGGCGGGATCTGAAGTCAAGCGTATCAGACGGTTAGTCAATGGGTTAGGAATGTTCTGGTCTCGATGGGAGCTGATTATGTCATCTAAAACACTGGTTGCACTGTCCTCCATCCTGCTGCTGGGCGCCGTGGGCCTGCTGTCGGGCTGCGGCCGTTCACATGCCGCCAGCGCGCCGTCCGGCGCCGCTGAAGCCGCCCCCGAGATTACCGCAGCCCAGGTCATCGCCCGGCCGCTGCACCACTGGCAGGAACTTACGGGCACGCTGCAGGCGGTCAACGTCGTGGCCGTGCATGCCCGCGTCAGCGGTTATGTCGACAACGTCGAATTCGTCGAGGGCGCGCACGTCAAGCGCGACCAGTTGCTGTTCCAGATCGATCCTCGACCCTTCCAGCTCGAGGTCGACCGGTTGAACGCCGAACTCAAGCGCAGCCAGTCCAAGCTCGAGTTTGCCAAGGCAGGCGGCGCGCGCGCCGATCGTCTGTATGCGCAGAATGCGATTGCGCGCGAGGAGTTCGAACAGCTCAGTTCCGCGCAGACCGAAGCCGAGGCCGACGTGGCCTCGATCCATGCGCAGCTCGATGCCGCGCGGTTGAATCTCGAGTTCACGCATGTGCGCTCGCCCATCGAGGGCCGCGTGTCACGCGCCGTGATCACCCGTGGCAATCTCATCTCCAATGCCGATCTGCTGACCAACGTCGTATCGGACGATCCGATCTACGCTTACTTCGATACCGACGAGGCGACCTATATGAAGTTCGCCGGACGGGAAGGGCTGAATAACGGGCGGGGCAGTCCCGTGTATCTCGGCCTCGCCGGCGAGGCAGGCTATCCGCACGAAGGCCGCCTCGACTTCCTGGACAACCAGGTCGATCCCCGCTCGGGCACGATCCGCGCGCGCGCCGTGTTCGATAACAAGGACGGGCGTTTCACGCCTGGGCTGTTTGCACGCATCAAACTCGTGAGCCATGACAGCTACGACGCCATCCTCATCGATGACCGTGCCATCGGTACGGATCTGGGCAAGAAATATGTACTGGTGCTCAAGCCGGATCAGTCACTCGAGTACCGACTGGTCGATCTGGGCCCCGACGTCGAGGGATTGCGCGTGGTCGAACAGGGCCTGGCGCCCAACGATGTCATCGTCGTCAATGGCCTGCAGCACGTGATGCCGGGCATCAAGGTGCACGCCTCGCATGTGAGCATGGATGACCGCCGCGCCGGCCTGGAGCAGGTAGCCGCGGGCACCACGGTTCCCCCGGGCACTACGGCGCTGCTCATCAAGCCGGCCACGCAGGTCGTCACGCTGGCGCGCTAAGATGAATATCTCGCGCTTCTTCATCGAGCGGCCGGTGTTCGCCGCGATGCTCTCGGCCATCATCCTGCTGGCGGGGCTGATCGCACTGCCGCGGCTGCCGATCAGCGAATACCCGGAAGTGGTACCGCCCACCGTGGTCGTGCACGCCAGCTACCCGGGCGCCAGCCCGGGCACGATCGCCGAAACCGTGGCCTCGCCGCTGGAGCAGGCGATCACGGGCGTCGAGGACATGCTGTATCAGTACTCGCAGGCGACCTCCGATGGCGCCATGACGCTGACCATCACCTTCAAGCTCGGTACCGACGTCGACAAGGCCCAGGTGCAGGTGCAGAACCGCGTGGCGCAGGCCTTGCCCAAGCTGCCGCAGGAAGTGCAGCGCCTGGGCGTAACCACCAACAAGGCTTCGCCCGATATCACGCTGGCGGTGTTCGTCTATTCGCCCGACGGGCGCTACGACCAGACATATCTGGCCAATTTCGTGGCACTGCGCATCAAGGATGAGCTGTCGCGACTGGACGGGGTCGGTGACGTGCAGCGCTTCGGCGGCGGCGACTACTCGATGCGCGTGTGGCTCGATCCGGAGAAGATCGCGGCCCGCGGCATGACGGCCGGCGATGTCGTGGCCGCCATACGCGAGCAGAACGTCCAGGTGGCGGCGGGCCAACTCGGTGCGCCCCCGGTCGCCAACTCGGCCAGTTTCCAGCTCGCCATCAACACCAAGGGCCGCCTGGTCGACGAGAGCGATTTCGAGAACATCATCGTCAAGACCGGCGAGGGCGGGGCGGTGGTGCACCTGCGCGATGTCGCGCGGGTCGAGCTGGGCTCGGACAACTATGCGCTGCGTGCCATGCTCGACAACCGCACGGCCGTGGCGATTCCGATCTTCCAGCGCCCGGGCAGCAACGCGATCGCGATCTCCGATGCGGTGCGCGCCAAGATGGCCGAGCTGAAGAAGAGCTTCCCCGAGGGCATCGACTACAACGTCGCCTATGACCCGACGGTGTTCGTGCGCGGCTCGATCAAGGCCGTCGCGCACACGCTGCTCGAAGCCATTCTGCTGGTCGTCATCGTCGTGATCATCTTCCTGCAGACCTGGCGCGCTTCGATCATCCCGCTGCTGGCCGTGCCGGTGTCGCTGATCGGCACCTTCGGCGTCATGTATCTGTTCGGCTTTGGCCTCAATGCACTGTCGCTGTTCGGCCTGGTGCTGGCAATCGGCATCGTGGTCGACGATGCCATCGTCGTGGTGGAAAACGTCGAGCGCAACATCAGCAATGGTCTGGCTCCTATGGCGGCCACGCGCCAGGCCATGAAGGAAGTCACCGGTCCCATCGTTGCCACCGCGCTGGTGCTCTGTGCGGTGTTCGTTCCGACAGCTTTCATCAGCGGGCTGTCGGGACAGTTCTTCAAGCAATTTGCGCTGACCATCGCCATCAGCACGGTGATCTCCGCGTTCAACTCGCTGAGCCTGTCGCCGGCGCTGTCGGCGCTGCTGCTGCGGGCGCACGACGCGCCGCCCGATGCCGCGACACGCTTCCTGAATCGCACGCTGGGGTGGCTGTTCCGTCCCTTCAACCGGGTCTTCGCACGCGCCAGCAACGGCTATGTCGGCGTGGTCGCGCGGGTGTTGCGCGCCAGTTCGATCGCGCTGTTCGTCTATGGAGGCCTGATCGCCCTCACCTGGGCGGGATTTGCGCATACCCCCACCGGCTTCGTCCCGGCGCAGGACAAGCAGTATCTGGTTGCCTACGCGCAACTGCCGGACGCGGCCACCCTGGATCGCACCGAGGCGGTGATCGGTCGCATGAGCCGCGAAGCGCTGGCAACCCCCGGGGTCGAGGCCGTGCCCGCCTTCCCGGGTCTGTCGATCAACGGCTTCACCAACGCGCCCAACGCCGGCATCGCCTTCACACCCTTGAAGCCCTTCGAGGAGCGTGAGAAGCCGTCGCTGTCGGCTGGCGCCATCGCGCAGGCACTGCGTGCGAAATACGCCAAGATCCAGGACGCCTACATTGCCGTATTTCCGCCGCCCCCCGTGCAGGGCCTCGGCACGATCGGCGGCTTCAAGCTGGAAATCGAGGACCGGGGCAATCTCGGGCCCGATGAGCTTTACCGCCAAACACAGAACCTGATCGCCAAGGCCCGCCAGCGACCCGAGCTCGCCGGCGTGTTCTCGGGCTACCAGGTCAACGTGCCGCAGATCCAGGTGGACGTGGACCGGGAGAAGGCCAAGGTCGATGGCGTCTCGCTGCAGGATCTCTACGACACCATGCAGGTGTACCTGGGCGCGCTCTACGTCAATGACTTCAACCGCTTCGGCCGGACCTACCAGGTCAATGCCCAGGCGGAACCGGGTTTCCGGCTGCAGCTCGAAGACATCGGCCGGCTCAAGACCCGCAATGCACACGGTGACATGATTCCGCTCGGCAGCTTCGTGACCGTGCGCGAATCATCGGGGCCCGATCGTGTAATGCATTACAACGGCTACACCTCCGCCGACATCAACGGCGGGCCCGCGCCGGGCTACAGCACCGGCCAGGCGCAGAAAGCGATGGAGGAGATTGCGCAGCAGGAACTGCCCAATGGCATGAAGTACGAGTGGACCGAGCTCACCTACCAGCAGATCCTGGCGGGTAACACGATGATGTATGTGTTTCCGCTGGTGGTGCTGCTGGTCTTCATGGTGCTGGCAGCGCTGTATGAGTCCCTGAGCCTGCCGCTGGTCGTGATCCTGATTGTGCCGATGTGCCTCTTCAGCGCCATCCTGGGTGTGCAGATCGCCGGCGGCGACAACAACATCTTCACGCAGATCGGATTGATCGTGCTCGTGGGCCTGGCCTGCAAGAACGCGATCCTGATCGTGGAGTTCGCCAAGGATCGCGAGGCGGCGGGTGAGACCCTCTGGCAGGCCGTGCTCGACGCCTGCCGGTTGCGGCTGCGGCCGATTCTCATGACGTCGCTGGCGTTCGTGATGGGCGTGGTGCCGCTGGTGCTGTCGCACGGCGCGGGCGCGGAAATGCGCAAGGCCATGGGAATTGCCGTGTTCTCTGGCATGCTCGGTGTCACCGTCTTTGGATTACTGCTGACCCCGGTCTTCTATCTGCTGGTCCGCAAGATCGCACAACGGCGCCGCGAACGTACGCCGGGGCTGCTGACACTTCACGGAGAAATTTCATGAGCAAGCTCGCACTGATCACTGGCGCCAACAAAGGCATCGGACTGGAGACGGCCCGTCAGCTCGGGCGCCAGGGCTTTCACGTGCTTGTAGGCGCGCGCGATGCGAAAGCCGGTGAGTCCGCTGCTGCGAAGCTGCGCGCGGAGGGGATTACCGCGGATGCGGTGACGATCGATGTGACAGCGCCCGCAAGCATCACGGCGGCGGCCGCTGAGGTGTCACGCAAATACAAGGCGCTTGATGTGCTGATCAACAACGCCGGCGTACTGCTGGACGACAGCGCCAAGCCTCCGTCCGGACAATCACTCGAAGTCTGGCACCGCACCTTCGATGCCAACCTCTTCGGCGTCATTGCGGTCACGCAGGCGTTCCTGCCGCTGCTGCGCGCCGCGCCGGCGGCGCGCATCGTGAACCTGTCGAGCATCCTGGGCTCGCTGGCATCGCGCGCCGACCCGACATCGCGCGTCTATCACTCGCAAAGCCCCGCCTACGACGCCTCGAAGACCGCCGTCAACGCCTGGACCCTCAGCCTCGCCAACGAGCTGCGCGACTCGCCGATCAAGGTGAACGCGGTGCACCCCGGTCACGTGCAGACGGACATGGGCGGCGCCAGCGCGCCGATGGGAATCGTCGATGGTGCCAAGAGCAGCGTGGCAATGGCTACGCTGGGCGCGGACGGACCCAGCGGCACTTTCACGCATATGGGAAGCGCGCTGCCATGGTAGGAAGACCGAAGACCCTCGCGCTGGCGCTGATGCTTGCTGCGCTACTGGCGGCCTGTGCGGTCGGTCCGGACTATCGTCCGGCGCCGGCGGCGGACGTGACGGCGCGCAATCTCGATGCCGGACATTTTTCCGCGGCCCCTCCGGCCCCGGGCTGGTGGCAGCAGTTTCCCGATCCGCTGCTCGGCAAACTCGAGGATCGCGCGCTGGCGGCCAATCTCGACGTGGCCATTGCCATCGAACGTGTGCGCGCGGCGCGCGCGGCATTCACCGAAGCCAATCTCGACTATGCGCCGCACCTGCCGCTCGAGGCGCAGTACGCGCGCAGCAAAGAGCAATTTCCGGGATTTTCGACCGATCGCATCGACATTGCCAGCTATACCACCGGCTTCGATGCCAGCTGGGAACTGGACCTCTTCGGTCACGTGCGGCGCAGCGCCCAGGCCGCCGGTGCGAAGCTCGGCGTGCAGCAGGCCACGCTGGCGGATACGCAGGTGAGTGTCGCGGCCGAAGTGGCGCGCAATTATTTTGAGCTGCGCGGTTCACAGCGTCGTCTGGCGGTCGCACGCGAAAACATCGCCAACCAGCGTGAGGCGTTGCGGCTGACGCAGATCCGGTATGAAGCCGGCCGCGTCACCGAACTCGACGTTGACAGCGCGCTCTCACGGCTCAAGGCCACGGAGGCCACCGTGCCGCTGCTCGAGGGCGATGAGAAACGCGCTGCCTACCGGCTGGCAGTGCTGCTGGCGCAGAAGCCAGGTGATCTCGACGCGGAACTGGCCACAGCCTCGATCGCGCCGTGGACCGATCCGTTACCGGTCGGCGATGTCACCGATCTGCTGCGACGCCGGCCGGATGTGCGCATCGCGGAGCGCAATCTCGCGGCCGCCACCGCGCAGGTCGGCGTAGCGACAGCGGATCTGTTTCCGCGCGTCACGGTCACGGGCTTCGTCGGCTTCCTGACCGGCGATGGTGCGCAGCTCGGTGCGGCCAGCAGTCGTGCCTGGGCCGTCAGTCCCACCCTGACGTGGCCGGCGCTCGATTTTGGCTCGGCGCACGCGCGACTGCGCGCGGCCAAGGCCGAATCCGCCGGCGCGCTGGATGAATACCAGAAGGCCGTGCTCGGCGCGCTGGAGGATTTCGAGAACGCCTGCTTCAACTACAGCCGGCAGATCGAACGGCTCTCCAATGTCGTCGAGCAGGCCGAGGCCTCGCAGCGGGCTGCGAAAATGGCCGAGATCCAGTACCGGGAAGGACAGATCAACTTCCTGGTGCTGCTGGATGCGCAGCGTACCGAGCTGTCGGCCGAGGACGATGTCGCCCAGGCTGAAACCGCCGTCAACACCGGCGCCGTCGCCGTGTATAAGGCACTGGGCGGCGTGCCTGCCGCCACCCCGCAGACCCAGACCGTCGCCGCCGCGAGTCGATGAGTTAAACTGCGGCCGCGCGACGATGGGCCTGTAGCACAGCGGTTAGTGCAGGGGACTCATAATCCCTTGGTCCTTGGTTCGAATCCAAGCAGGCCCAGATTTACCAAGAGTTTCCATGGCGGCAAACAACGAACTGGAACGCTGGTCTCCCCTGATTCTCGCCAGGATCTCCGGCATCCTGGGACTTGTAGGGATTGGCTTCGGCGCCTTCGACATCGGCCATATTCGAGGCGCCCTGATAGTCGCCGGCAATCCATGGTTGACCGTGCAGAACATCCTGGCGCACGAAACCCTGTTCCGCTTAGGGTTCACGGGTCACCTGCTCGAGATGCTCTGCAACGCATTTGCAGAGGTCATTGGGTTTTACCTTTTCTGGCGCGTCAACCTGCTCGTCGCGGCCGTCGCACTGTTCTGCGGGTTCCTCGGCATCGCCGTCGAGAGCCTCGATATGCTCAACTCGTATGTGCCGCTGAAGCTTGCCGCCGAGGCTGGCTCGATGGGTGCCTTTAGTCCCGAGCAGCTGCAAAGCCTGTCGTACTTTTCCGTGCAGCTGCAGGACACCGGGCTTGTGATTTCGTTCCTGTTCTACGGAATGGACGAATTGCTCACGGGCTATCTGGTGTTCCGATCGCGCTTCCTGCCACGCTTCCTCGGAGTTCTGGGTGCCATCTCAGGACTCTGCTACCTGACGAACACGCTGTTGAGTTTTGCCGCGCCCGCGTTCGATGCCCGTTTGTCGCCCTACATTCTCTACGCCTGCTTTCCCGGGGAGGCATTGAGCAGTCTGTGGCTGGCCACGATCGGATTGAACGTCGTCAAATGGAGAGCGTGGCGAGCGGATCCACTCATTCAGACGTCGCCGGCCTGACTGTCAGCGCTCGAATGCGGCGAATGGATGCGCCAGCATCACCACCAGTTCGCTGTCCATGATGGCTTCGCCCGCGGCCTCGCGCCCGGCAATCCGGACAACCGATTGTTCGTGGTCTACCATGAAACGAATCCATGGCACATCTTCGGGCGGGGCCACATCCAGCAGCGCCCGTGCAGGTACTCCTCCCTGTCCATCCGGCAGAAGCTAAGAGCTTCGAACTGGTACGTCAAACAATTGTTGGTGCAGAATATCCGCCGGCCCGAAGCACAGATGCCGCCCTGGAGATCCCATGTCTGATTTTGAATTAGCCCAGTTGAACATCGGCATCATCAAAGGGTCGATGGACTCGCCCGTCATGGCAGAGTTTGCGGCGAACCTCGAACCCATCAACGCGCTGGCCGACAATTCGCCCGGGTTTGTCTGGCGCCTGCAGACCGAGGACGGCGATGCCACGGCCCTCCGGCCCTTCAATAATGATCGCACGCTGGTGAACATGTCGGTGTGGCGGGATATCGAATCGCTGAGCGCCTATGTCTACAAGTCCGCTCACGTCGAGGTTATGCGTCGGCGACGCGAGTGGTTCGAACGTATGGATCGGGCCTTCCTGGTTCTTTGGTGGGTTCCCAGGGGGCATCGACCCAGTGTCTCCGAGGCCATTGAGAAGCTCGAGATGTTGCGTGCCAGGGGGCCTACAGCCGCAGCTTTCGGCTTCCGGCAACCCTTCGCCGCCCCCGACGTGATATCGCACGAGCCCGTTCCGGCATTCATAGATACCTGTCCTGCGACCTGATCCGTGGCCGGCTATACAGCCACGCCGCTCGCGAAGCAGTTGGGTATCAAGCCCGGTAGCCGCGTCGTCGCGCTGAATGCGCCGGAGGGTTATGCGGGTTTTCTGCGGCCGCTGCCGCCGGATGCCTCATTTGCAAGGAACGTGACGGAGCGGGTCGATCTGGTTCACCTATTCGTCATTACGCGCGCCACGCTGACATCGCATCTGGCGCGCATTCTCGGCAAGCTTAGACAGGATGCGGCGATCTGGGTGTCGTGGCACAAGCAATCGTCCGGAGTCGTGACCGATCTGACGGACAACGTCATTCGCAAGGAGAATCGGCGGGAAAAATCGGCATGACGCTCAGGATCCGCCCACTGACGCCTGAACTGTGGCCGCAGTTCGAAGATCTTTTCGGGCCTACCGGTGCGTGTGGCGGCTGCTGGTGCATGTACTGGCGCATCGGCAGTGCCTATCAGAAGATTCCGCGGGAAACGAACAAGGCCAATTTCCACGCGGTCGTCCGCCGCGGACCGCCGCCAGGGCTACTCGCCTTTGATGGCGAACTCGCGGTCGGTTGGCGCCAGCTGACCCCACGTGATCAGCTGCCCGCGCTCGAACGCGCCCGACTACTGGCTCGCGTTGATGACAAGCCGGTGTGGTCCATCTCCTGTTTCTATGTGCGCAAGGGCCACCGAACTAAAGGTGTGACAGCGGCGCTAATAGCCGCGGCCATCAAGGCGGCCAGGCGTGCGAAGGCTGTGGCGCTTGAGGCCTATCCCGTGGATACGGCCGAAAAGAAAAGCTCGTCCAGTATCTACACTGGTAAGGCTTCTACCTTCAGGCGCGCCGGCTTCAAGGTAATCGCCCGGCGCGCGCCGCATCGTCCGATGATGCGGCACACGCTCTAAGCGAGATCAGTGATTCGAGCCGGTTTGCCCGGTGCGTGACTGATCACCGGACTTGTCGCCAGGCTTTTTGGTCGCATCGTTCGACCGCTGCGAATCCCGGTTGGAATTGTCGCGGTCAGCCCGATGCTGATCGTTGTCCGCATTGCCTGAACCGCCCCGCTGCGTTCCACCCTGCTGGCTGCCGGGCTGTGAACTCTGGTTGTTACTCATGAAGTTCTCCTGTTAGCGACTATGTCTCGGTCAAACTTACGACCGAAGCTGCATCGTCTCAGGCAGCCGCTGCGCCCGCAGTCGGCGAGCAGTCTTGGCAATAGTCGGTGGTGTCCGTCAGACGGGGTCCTCCTTTCATCAAGCGCTACGGTTCGGCGGTGCCCGACTGCGACGCATACAAGCGACGCACGGATTCCATGGTGTCGGCTTCCGCGGCAGATTTGTCCTCCCGATAGCGCTTCACCCGTGCGAGTCGCAGCGCCAGGCCGCCGGGATAGCGCGGACTTGCCTGGAGATCGCTGAAAGCAATTTCGACCACCAGTTCGGGCCGCACGTAGACGGTGCCGCGATCCCGATGTGTCTCGCGTTCCAGGAGCGCCTGCGTCTGCCAGGTGAGCATCACGTCCGTGAGCCCCTTGAATGTCTTGCCCAGCATGACGTACTCACCGGTGGCGGCATCGAGTGCCCCCAGATGCAGATTCGATAGCTTGCCGGTGCGCCGGCCGTGGCCCCATTCCGCAGCCAGTACGACCAGGTCCAGCGTGTGCGCGCGTTTGATCTTGAGCCAGCGCGCATCGCGGTTTCCGGCCTGATAGGGCGCATCGAGCGCCTTCGCCATCACGCCTTCATGGCCGGCCGCCAGCGCCGCTTTATAGAATGCCTGTGCCGCAGCCGGCGATGCCGTGAGCAATCTCGGCACGCGCGACCCCACGGGTACGGCTTGCGATAATGCAGCGGCGCGTTCGGCCGTGGAACAATCGGCGATGCTGCGTCCGTCCAGATACAGACAATCGAAGAAGAACGCGCTCATCGGCAATTCCGCGCGCATCTGCGCGACGTTGAGCCGACGGCCGAAGCGCCGCATCGTGACCTGGAATGGCAGTGGCCTGCCGTTACGGTCGAGCGCGATCGCTTCCCCGTCCAGCACCACCGACTCGGTGGCGAAGCCGCGCGCCGCATCGACGATCTCCGGTAGCGCTGCGGTAACGTCATTGAGCGTACGGGTAAAGATTCGCACCTCATTGCCGCCCTTGTGCACCTGTATTCGGGCGCCGTCCATCTTCCATTCGAAGGCCACCTCGCCCGGCAAGGATTGCAGCGCTTCCGCAGCATCAGCTGCGGTCTGCGCGAGCATGGGCGCCACGGGCGAGAACAACTCGAAATGGAACTGCTCCAGCGCGGCCGCGCCGCCGGTCAGGGCCGCGGTTGCGACTGCGCCAAGATCGCCGGCATACATGGCGGCGCGGCGCAGCTGCGCCGGCGGTAGCCGCGCGGCAGCCGCAATCGCATCGG
Source organism: uncultured Gammaproteobacteria bacterium (assembly GCA_963819195.1). GTDB lineage: Bacteria > Pseudomonadota > Gammaproteobacteria > Steroidobacterales > Steroidobacteraceae > FEN-1191. Next base: position 137,357 of record CAWFVL010000001.1, on the reverse strand, counting down.
CCATGACGCCGGCGAGCGCGCCCTGCCGCAGTTCTCCCGCCAACAGTGCCATAAGGAATTGCCTCTCAGCAGCATTCGCGCGCTGGAAAAGGTCGGCGAGCGCCTGCGAGCGTTGCGCTGCCGAGCCTGCTCCCCGAAGAGCGGCAATCTCAGTCAGCGCGCGATCCACTTCGCTTAGCGTCAGCGAGGAATCGGCGGCCGGCTCACCCGCAGCCGCGCTCTTTAGCAGGGCATAACCAATGCCGCTGCGTCCCTGCGGCGTCTCTCCGGAAAGGTAGTGAACTCCGATCGCCAACTCATCGGCCGTCAGCGACCGCAGGAATTCGGCGAGTTCGCGGATTTTGGTCGTGCGGGCGGCATCGGCGCCCACCCGCTGCGAGACGCTGACCAGTTGGCCCAGCGCGGTCATTGAAATCGGCTCCTCATGCGCCTACTGTGCCGCGTTTGCATTGACGGGTACTCCCATAACTATGAATCTTCGCGCGCTGGCCTTTGCCTGCTTGTGTTTATGCATCCTCGCCGTTGTCTCCCCCACTTCCAGGGCTCGCGCCGCCGTCGCACGCGTGGTGTTGCCGGACAGCGTAACCCCCGAACGCTACCGTATCGATGTCGTGCCCGACGCCGAGTCGCTGAGCTTCAAGGGCACGGTGCAGATCGATATTACCGTCCATAGCGCGGTCGACCGCATTGTGCTCAATGGCGCCGACCTCGTCATCGACAGTGCGGCGGTGGCCGGTGTCGCTGCCGCGCCAGCGGTGCGCTACGACGAGCATCTGGGGAGGATAACCTTCGTCCTGGGGCAGATGATCGAACCCGGCGCCCACACCATGACGCTGTCCTATCACGGCAAAATCTATCTGCAGGGCTCCGGTTTCTTCGCGGTCGACTATGAGGCACCCGGCGGTAAGGCGCGCGCATTGTTTACACAGTTCGAGGATGCGGACGCGCGCCGCTTCGTGCCGTGTTGGGACGAGCCGGGTCGCAAGGCCATCTTCGAGCTCTCGGCGACCTTGCCGGCCAATCTCATGGCCCTGTCGAATATGCCCGTAGCCCAGTCCGAAGCGCTGCCCGGGAACCTGCAGCACGTACATTTTGCGCCCACGCCCCGCATGTCCTCCTATCTTCTGTTTTTCGGTGAGGGTGATTTCGAGCGCAGCCATCGAAGCGTCGACGGCGTGGATCTCGGCGTCGTGGTCAAGCGCGGCGATCTCGCGCAGGCGAATTTCGTACTCGATGCTGCCGCCGACATCCTGCACTACTACGACGACTACTTCGGCACACCATACCCGCTGCCCAAGCTCGACCTGATCGCAGGTCCTGGCTCCAGCGTGACTTTCGGTGCCATGGAGAACTGGGGCGCGATTTTCTCCTGGGAGTCTGAAATGCTGGTGGACCCACGTATCGCCAGCGAAGCCGATCGTCAGCGCGCCTACATCGTTGCCGCGCATGAGATGGCACATCAGTGGTTCGGCGATCTGGTCACCATGCAGTGGTGGGATGACCTGTGGCTGAATGAGGGCTTCGCCTCATGGATGGAGAATAAAGTCACCGACCAGTTTCATCCGGAGTGGCATATCTGGCTGCAGCAGCTCGACTCGCGCCAGAGTGCCATGGTGCTCGATGCGCTCGAGGGCACGCACCCGATCATCACGCCGATCGTGGATTCGCTGCAGGCCGGCCAGGGGTTCGACGAAATATCCTACGAGAAAGGCGCCGCGGTCATCCGCACGCTGGAATCCTATCTGGGCGAAGATGCGTTTCGAGCCGGCGTGCGCCGGTACATTCACGAGAAAGCCTACGGCAATGCCGTCACCGATGATCTGTGGCGGCAGATGGATCTGGGTTCTGAGCGCCCGATCACCCAGATTGCGCACGATCTGACGCTGCAGGCGGGCGTGCCGATGATCAGCGAGCTGTCGTCGGAGTGCGTAGGCGAATCCACGACACTGAAGCTATCGCAGGGCCGCTATATCATCGATGCCGATTCGACGGCGGCGCATAGGTGGCACGTACCTGTCGCCGTAGCAGGCATCGGTGGACCGGCAGCCACCAGGGTGATCTTCGGCAGCGCCCCGACTGCCGTGCAGGTTGCCGGTTGCGCTCCGGCTGTGATCAACGCGGGCCAGACCGCGTACTTCCGCAGTCGCTATACCGTAGCGGCATTGTCGCAACTGACGACGCACTTCTCGCAATTGGCATCGATCGACCAGCTCGGCCTGCTGGATGACACGCAGAGTCTTGCCTACAACGGCGGCGAGCCCATGGGCGCGCTGCTGGCGATTGCCGATAGCGTGCCGGTCGATGCCGCGCCTGAAGTCGTAACGGCGCTCGCGGCGGCGCTTCAGCAGCTCGATTTTCTGTGCCAGGGGCTGCCGACACAGCAACGCTTTCGACGCTACGCTCGCGGCGTGCTGAATCGTTTCTTCGACCGCTTCGGTTGGGAGCGTGCCGACGGCGAGGCCGATAACGTCGCGCTGCTGCGCGCTGCTTTGATCGAAGCACTGGGGCAGATGGACGACCCGGCGGTGGTTGCGGAAGCCAGGCGGCGCTTCGCCGTCTATGTCGCGGAGCCCGCAAGTGTGGATGCCGCCGTACGGCACCTGACTCTCGAAACGGTGGCCGTGCACGCCGACCAGCCGATATGGGATCAGCTGCACGGACTGGCCCGATCCACGCCGTCCGAAATCGAGCGTCTCGAGCTCTACGAGTTTCTGGCGTCCGCCGAGGATGAACGGCTGGTGCACAAAGCGCTCGACCTCACGCTCTCAGGCGAGCCGCCGCCGACGGTGGTGCCACACATCCTGCAGGGTGCTGCGGTGCTGCACCCACGGCTCACTTTTGAATTCACTGCAGCAAACTGGCACAAGCTTTCGGCCACCATCGAGCCCGACTTCCAGGTTCGCTTCGCCCCGCGATTGCTGAGGAGCAGTTCCGATGCCTCGCTGATTGCGCCGCTCGAAGCGTTTGCCAGGGCGCATATTCCGCCCGACAAGCGCCTCGATGTGCACAAGGCGGAGGCCAGTCTGCGGTACCTGGCGCGGGTGCGGCGGGAGCGGGTGCCCGATCTTGAGCGCGAACTGCGCAGGCGCGATTCGGATCCGACTGTCAGTCAATAATCCCCGGCCGCCGCGAGCGCCGTAAAGATCTGCTCGATGAGTGCCGACAGCGCCGCCGCGCGCCGCGAATCGAACTGCGGCAAACCGTCTTCCGACATGTAGGCGCGTTGCGCAATCTCCAGCTGCATGGCGTGAACGTTTCGGGCGGGTTCGCCGAAATGGCGTGTGATATGTCCGCCCTTGAAGCGGCCGTCCACCACATGCGAGAAGCGTTGCTGCGCGCGCAGCCGCTCGACGACGCGCGCCACCAGCGTGCCTGCAGCGCTGTGGCCGCTGTAGGTGCCCAGATTCAGCTCCGGCAATTCGCCCTCGAACAGGCGCGGTGAATGCGATCGGATGGAATGGGCATCCCAGATCAGGCAGCGTCCATGCGCCGCCAGGATCCGATCCCGTTCCGCAGCGAGCGCGTCGTGGTAAGGGCGCCAGTAACGCTCGATGCGCTCGGGGAGCTCGGTAGTCGAAAGTTCGTGACCTGCTGCATAGATCGCCCGGCCCTCGAATGTCTCGGTGGGACACACGGCCGACTCGATGCGTCCTGGGTAGAGCGCGGAACCATCCGCCGGACGGTTCAGATCCACGACGTATCGCGAATGGGTCGCGATCAGCGTGCTGACATCCAGCCGGTCGAGGCAGCGCTGATAAAGTTCGGGAACAAACCAGTCGGTGTCGGGAACCGCTCGGCCCGCGGCGGTGAAACGATCGCGCAGCGATTCGGGCAGCACGGTCCCGGAATGAGGGAAACTGATCAGGATCGGCAGCGAGCCGTGGCGTTGCTCGAATAGTCGCGAGGTCACGCCGCAGCTCGAGAGGGCAGGGCGCGCGCGACCTCAGCGGCGAGATGTCCCGCACGCACCCAGCTTTGTGCCCGCAGGATATCGGGCGAGAAATAGCGATCGACTTCGTAGAACGGTACTTCAGCCCGGATGGCGGCATGCGCAGTTTCGAGCGCCGCGGAGGAGCGGAAGGGGCGATGAAAATCGATGCCCTGCGCCGCCGCCAGCAGTTCGACACCGATAACCGCGGCGCCATTGTCCAGCATGCGCAGCAGGCGCCGCGCGGCATGCGTGGCCATGCTGACATGGTCCTCCTGATTGGCGGAGGTGGGAATCGAATCGACACTGCAGGGCGCCGCCAGGGCCTTGTTCTCGGACACCAGCGCCGCCGCTGTGACCTGCGCGATCATGAATCCCGAATTCAGGCCGCTGTTCTCGACCAGGAATGCCGGCAGGCCGCTCATCTTTGGATCGACCAGCACTGCCATGCGGCGTTCGGACAGGCTGCCGATCTCGGCGATCGCCAGCGCCAGCGTATCGGCCGCGAATGCCATCGGTTCAGCGTGGAAATTGCCGCCCGAGAGCACTTCGCCCTGCTCGACGAACAACAGCGGATTGTCGGTTACCGCATTGGCCTCGATCCCGATCGTGACTGCGCACTGACGGATCAGGTCGAGGCACGCGCCCATCACCTGTGGCTGGCAGCGAAATGAATAGGGATCCTGCACGCGCGAGCAGTCCAGGTGTGAAGCGCGGATGGCACTGCCGGCGAGCAGCGTGCGGTAGAGGCACGCCACTTCGATCTGGCCGGGCTGGCCGCGGGTCTGGTGGATACGGTCATCGAAGGGCACATCGCTGCCCTTGAGCGCATCCACCGACATGGCGCCTGCGAGCACTGCCGCCGCCCAAAGATCTTCGGCGCCGAACAGTCCGGCGAGCGCCAGCGCCGTTGAAACCTGCGTGCCGTTGATGAGCGCCAGGCCTTCCTTGGGCCGCAGCCGGATCGGCGCAAGTCCCGCCCGGCGCAACCCTTCGGCGGCGGGAAGTTGCTGACCCTGAATGCGCACTTCGCCCACGCCGATCAGCACGGCGCCCAGATGCGCCAGCGGAGCAAGATCTCCCGACGCCCCCACCGAACCCTGGCCTGGAATGACAGGATATATCTCCTTTGCCAGCAGGGTCTGCAGCGCCTCGATGACGGCAAGACTGATGCCCGAGTAGCCTCGCGCCAGCGAGTTGATCTTCAGCGCCAGGATCAACCGCACCACGGCATCGGGCAGCGCCTCGCCGACGCCCGCCGCGTGCGAGAGCAGCAGATTGCGCTGCAGGAGGTCAAGCTGATCGGCCGGAATCCGGGTCTGCGCCAGTAGTCCAAAACCCGTGTTGATGCCGTAGGCGGCGTGGCCGCGCTCCACAATGGTGTCGACCAGCGCGGCCGCGGCACCGACCCGCTGACGATCGACCTCGGCGATGGCGATCGCCACCGGTTGCGCATATATCTGGCGCAGCGCGGCCAACGAGAGCTGACCGGCGCGAAGCTCCATGGCAAGTGTCATGGCGTCAGCGCGCGTTCAGCATCGGCAGGTCGAGCCCGTTGACGCGTGCGCACTCGATGGCGCTGTCGTAACCGGCATCCGCATGCCGCATCACGCCGGTCGCCGGATCATTCCAGAGCACGCGCGCAACGCGCTTGGCCGCGGCCGGCGTGCCATCGCAGACGATGACCACGCCGGCATGCTGCGAGAAGCCCATACCGACGCCACCGCCGTGATGAATCGAGACCCAGGTTGCGCCGCTGGCCGTGTTCAACAACGCATTGAGCAATGGCCAATCCGACACGGCGTCCGATCCGTCGCGCATGGCTTCGGTCTCCCGATTCGGGCTGGCCACCGAGCCGGAATCCAGGTGGTCGCGGCCAATGACGATGGGCGCCGACAACTCGCCGCTGGCCACCATGTCGTTGAAGGCCAGTCCGAGCCGGTGGCGCTGGCCGAGGCCCACCCAGCAGATGCGCGCCGGCAGGCCCTGGTACTGAATGCGTGTGTGCGCCATATCCAGCCAGTGGTGCAGATGGGCATCGTCGGGAATCAGCTCCTTAACCTTGGCGTCGGTCCTGGCGATGTCGGCCGGGTCGCCCGACAGCGCAGCCCAGCGGAAGGGTCCAATGCCGCGGCAGAACAGCGGCCGGATGTACTCGGGTACGAAGCCCGGAATATCAAACGCACGCGCGATGCCTTGATCTCGTGCCACCTGGCGGATGTTATTGCCGTAATCGAATACGGGGATGCCCATGTCCTTGAAGCGCAACAGGCATTCGACGTGATGTGCCATCGAGCGGCTGGCTGCCACCGCAGTGCCGGCCGGATCGCTGGCGCGCTGCTCATCCCACTGTTCGACGCTCCAGCCCTGCGGCAGGTAGCCATTGACCGGGTCATGCGCGGAGGTCTGATCGGTGAGCGCATCGGGCCTGATGCCGCGAGCGAGCAGCGTATCGAGCACATCGTTGATATTGGCGAGCAGCGCGACAGAAATGGGTTTCTGCGCGCTGCGCGCTCGCGCCAGGGTCTCGAGTGCCGCATCGAGCGTGGGCGCCTGCACATCGACGTAGCCGGTATCGAGACGCTTGGTGATGCTGCTCTGCCGGCATTCGACGGCAAGCATGCTGGCGCCGGCCATGGTGGCGGCCAGCGGTTGTGCGCCGCCCATGCCGCCGAGGCCGGCGGTGAGAATCCACTTGTCGCCCATGCGGTCGTTGAAGTGGCGGCGCCCCATTTCGACGAAGGTTTCGTAGGTGCCCTGGACGATGCCCTGGCTGCCGATGTAGATCCATGAGCCGGCGGTCATCTGCCCATACATCGCCAGGCCGCGCTGGTCGAGTTCGTTGAAATGCTCCCACGTTGCCCAGTGAGGCACGAGATTGGAATTGGCGATCAGCACCCGCGGTGCGTCCGCGTGCGTCTTGAAGACGCCCACCGGCTTGCCCGACTGGATCAGCAGCGTCTCGTCCAGCTCCAGGCGCTTGAGTGTCTCGACGATGCGGTCGAAGCAATTCCAGTCGCGTGCGGCGCGGCCGATGCCGCCGTAGACCACCAGTTCGCTCGGGTTCTCGGCCACCTCAGGATCGAGATTATTCATGAGCATGCGCAGCGGCGCCTCGGTGGTCCAGTGGCGCGCGCTGAGCGTGTTGCCGCGCGCAGCTCGTATCGTCCTCGACGGCACGGGGCTAAGCATGGGTAGAACCTCCAGGTGAAGCCCGGCCCGACATTTCATAGCGGGAACCGGGATAGTTCAGGCGTGCCACCGAGGCGATCAGCCCGGCGGTCCAGGTGCGGCGAATCACCAGCAGACAGGGCTCGCGCTGTTTCATCTTCAGCAGCCTGCGGGTGCGCTCATCGGGCATGGCTGCGCGCAGTACATGCTCGGCGGCCTGCAGCGGCGCGACTTTCATGAGGTAGTCATGCGCCGTGGTCGCGGCAAAATCCAGCTTGAGATAATCGGGGCCGATGCGCGGCAGAACGTGCCGGTCCTCGAGCAGGATGGGCACGTCGTTTTCGAAATGCACGATCGATGAGTAGAACAGCTCGGTCTTCGCGGCCACGCCAAAATCGCGCGCCAAGTCCGCCACGGCGCGCACGCGCTCGAGCGTGACGAGCTCGGCGCGATGCACGTGGCCGCGGGCGCGGATCTCTTCCGCGATGTCGCGAATTTCCAGCGGATGCGTCGTGGGCTGGCGATTGGCGACGAAGCTGCCGACGCCGGCAATGCGGACCAGCACGCCTTCATCCGACAGTTCCCGCAGGGCGCGATTGGCGGTCATGCGCGATACGCCGAATTCCCGCACGATTTCGTTTTCCGAAGGCACGCGCGCCGAGGTGCCCCACCGCCCCGAATCGATATTGGTGCGGATGTGCTGCTTCACCTGCAGGTACAGCGGTTGCATCGCCAGGTTGGGCTTGGACATTGCGGGCTCGCTCGATCAGTGCGGGAAAGTCTAGGCTGTATAGACAGGTACAGTCAAGTAGCCGACGAGCGCCGCTGCCGGATCCAGTCGGCAAAGCGCGTGGCCGTCTGCTGCTCGTGCCGATGGTGTCCGTCCGCGACCACCGCACGGCCTGCAACCCACACCTCGCGGATGGCCGCCTGGCCGCCGCCGAACACCAACCGGTCCAGCAGGCCATCTTCGGCGGCGCCGGCGAAGGCGGGGTGATCGGTATCCAGCAGCAGCCAATCCGCGCGCCGACCGATCTCGAGCGCGCCAACGGCCTGCCCGAGCGCACGCGCACCGCTGCGCGCGGCCTCGCGCCACAGGCGCGCACCCACATGTGGTTCGCGGCGTGTGGCCAGGACGGCGCGCCGGCGGCGCCTGATGCGCTGCTGATATTCGAGCCAGCGCAATTCTTCGGATGGACTGATGGTGGCCTCGCTATCCGAGCCGATGCACAGGCGGCCGCGCTTGGTGAGCAGACGCTCGGCGTCGAAGAACCCATCGCCGAGATTGCCTTCGGTGCTCGGACAAACGCACACGCTGGCCTGGGCAGCAGCCACCGAGGTCATCTCAATCGCGCTCGCATGGGTGGCGTGCACCAGGCACCACTGTGGCCCGACCAGGCCGGTGTCCAGCAGCAACTCGATCGGGCGTCGACCGGTGGCCTGCTGGCAGGCGCGGACTTCGAGCAGTTGCTCGGCAATGTGGATATGGATGACGCCGGCCGAATCCGTAGCCACAAGACCTGCAACTGCTTCGCGCAGCGATTCAAGCGGGACCGCACGCAGGCTGTGCAAGGCGGCACCGGTGTGCAGAATCGAGCCTGCTCCTGCTTTAAGCGCACTGCGCCGCCGCGCAATGGCGTCCAGGAATTCGGGCACCTCGAGCCGGAAGCGCTGCTGCTCGGGCAGCAACGGGCGGCCGCCGAAGTCGCTGCTAAGATAGAGTGTAGGCAGCAGCGTGAGTCCGATGCCGGCCGTCGAGGCCGCGGCATCCACCGCCTGCCACAGCGCATTCTCGCCGGCATAGGTTCCACCGCCGACCGGGCGATGCAGGTAGTGAAATTCCGCAACCGAGGTGTAGCCGGCTTTGAGCATCTCGATAAAAAGCTGGGTGGCGATCAGTTCCAGATCATCAGGCTCGACGCTGTTGGCGAGCGCGTACATCGCCTCGCGCCAGGTCCAGAAGCTCTCACGTGAGGCGGTGCGATATTCGCTGTCGCCGGCCATGGCGCGCTGGAAGGCATGGCTGTGGGCGTTGGGCATGCCGGGCACGAGCGCGCCGCGCAGGCGCACGGCGGCGGCATCGGGTGCGGCCTTGGGCTCGATCGCCGTGATCAACCCCGCATCCGAAACCGTGATCGCGGCATTGCGCATCCAGCCGCTGCCGGCCAGCAGCGCGTCCACGTGATAGGTCGTCATGGTTGACTATAGTTGTATAGGGAGGCCAGTTTCTCGCAATTGCCGGACCGGCGCAATCCGGACCGGTTGGGAGCAGCCGTGAACGCGTCGATGGATGACTGGGATTTCGTCTGGGTAGGAGCCGACCTCGCGACCATGCGAGCGGGAGCCGGGGCCTACGGCGCCTTGCGCGATGCCGCGCTGGCGGTCAAGGGTGAGCGCATCGTCTGGATCGGCTCCTCGGTGGATGCGCGCTCGCGCCTGGCAACACGTGCGGCCCCCTCCTTCGATGCCTCCGGGCTGTGGATGACGCCGGGATTCATCGACTGCCATACCCACCTGGTGTACGGCGGTAATCGTGCCGGTGAGTTTGAACAACGGCTGCTCGGCGCTTCCTACGAGCAGATCGCACGCTCCGGCGGCGGCATCCAGTCGACTGTGGATGCCACGCGCACGGCCACCGACGAGGCGCTGCTGGCCAGCGCGGTAACACGCGCCCGCGCGCTGAGCGCCGAGGGCGTCACCACGATGGAGATCAAGTCGGGGTATGGGCTGGACCTGGATTCCGAGGCGCGCATGCTCAGGCTGGCACGTGACATCGCCGGCCGCGTGCCGCTGTCAGTGCGCACCACCTATCTCGGCCTGCACGCGCTGCCGCGGGAGTTCGCGCAGGACCGGCAGGGCTTCGTGGATCGAGTCAGTGGCCCCTGGCTCGATGCAATCGCCGCCGCGGGCCTGGCCGATGCGGTGGATGCGTTCTGCGAATCGATCGGCTTTTCGGCTCGCGAGACCGAGCAGTTCCTGCAGGCAGCGCAGGCTCGGCAGTTACCGATCCACCTGCATGCCGGCCAGCTCAGTAATCTCGGCGCCGCGCAATTGGCGGCGCGCTTCCATGCGCTGTCCGCCGATCACCTCGAGTACATGGACGAAGAGGGTGCCCAGGCCATGGCATCGGCGGGCACCGTGGCCGTGATGCTGCCGGGGGCCTATTACACCCTGCGCCAGACCAGTCCGCCGCCGGTGGCGATGCTGCGCCAGGCCGGAGTCGAGATGGCCGTGGCCACCGACAATAATCCGGGCACCTCGCCCTGCACATCGATGCTGCTGATGCTGAACATGGCCTGCACGCTGTTTCGGCTCACCGCCGAAGAAGCGCTGACGGGGGTCACGCGTGTGGCCGCGCGCGCGCTCGGCGTACTCGCGGACCGCGGCACACTCGAGGTGGGCAAGCGTGCGGATCTGGCGCTGTGGCGTATCAGCCAGCCCGCGGAACTGTGCTATGCCATCGGCACCAATCCGTGCGCAGGCGTCGTGCAGGGCGGCATTGCCGTGCGTTGAAGCGGCGGGGCTAGGGCGAAAAAGCCAGCCAGAGACCCGGTGCCAGCACCTGCGGATTCTCCGCCAGGAAGGTCCAGGGGACATCGCTCGATTCATCGAGCCACAGCAGGCAGTGCGCGGGCACGCGCAACGCCGGCAAATCCGGTGTGCTCCACAAGCCCGCCGCACGCGTGAATAAGCCGCGCATCGACAGCGGCGAACGCCAGCCAGTGCCCGACTGTACCCGCGCCATGCTGGCGCCGCCGCCGGCATGCATCAGATTAAGATCCGTAGTCGGGCCGTCAACGAGGGCGCAGGTCACCGCCAGCTCGCCACTGAAGCAGAGTGGCTCGTGTCCTGGCTGCAGCAGGTGATCGGTACCGGCCAGCGATAGCCGTATCCCGGCGCCGTCAATGACCGAAAACCAGCGTTTAATGCCAGGAAAAATTGAGAACGGTCCATCGCTGCGCACATCTGCCAGGCTGATCCTGAGTTGCCAGTTCGCGGTGTCGGCCGGCCACCGCAGCAGCTCGCGTGTCAGCCCGCCGCCGTTGCGCCATGGTTGCGCCGCGACTTCATTGGCCTGGATCAGGATCGGTGTGCGGGCCTGGGGCATGCGTTGCTGAATTGACGCTTCAGGCTGCATCATGTCATGCGCCGCGGCAGGGCGCGCAACCGGAGTGACTGTGGCACAACAATCGTCGGTCAGAAAGAAGATCGTCGTGGTCGGCGCCGGCTTTGGCGGCATGGCCGTCGTGCAGTCGCTGAAAGGTGTCGAGGCGGACATCACATTGGTGGATCGCACCAACCATCACCTGTTCCAGCCGCTGCTGTATCAGGTTGCCACGGCCGCGCTGTCGCCGGCGGAAATCGCCACGGCCACACGCGTACTGCTGCGCCGCTATCAGAATGCCACCGTGCTCATGGCGGAAGTGACCGGTGTCGATCCCGCACGGCGCCTGGTGCGGCTCGCGAATGGCGTCGAACTGCCCTACGACTACCTGGTGCTCGCCACGGGCGCGGCCTACAGCTTCTTCGGGCATGACGACTGGGCGGCCTACACGCATGTGCTCAAGACGCTCGATGACGCGCTGTCGATCCGCGAGCAGCTGCTCAGTGCCTTCGAGTGGGCAGAGGAATCGGATGATCCGGCGCAGATCCGGCGACTGATGACCTTTGCCGTCATCGGCGGCGGCCCCACCGGGGTCGAGTTGGCAGGCACCATGGCGGAATTGGCGCGCTCGACCCTGGCGCGGGATTTCAAACGCATCGATCCGCGCTCGGCGCGCATCGTGCTGTGCGAGGCGGGTCCGCGGCTGCTGTCGGCATTTCCGCAGCACCTCTCGGATTACGCTTTGACCGCGTTGCGCGCGCTGGGCGTGGAGGTACGGCTGGGCGAAGCGGTAAACCAGATCGACGAGCGCGGGCTATTGGTCGGCAACATGCGCATCGATGCCTCACTGATCCTCTGGTGCGCGGGCACGGCCGCGCGGCCCGCGGCGCGCTGGATCGGCACGACCGCGGCTCGCAATGGCGCCGTCCAGGTAGCTGCCGACTGCTCCGTCCCGGCGTGGCCGGAGATCTTCGCGATCGGCGATGTCGCCAGCTATAGCGCGGGCCGCAGCGCACCCTTGCCGGGACTCGCCCCGGTGGCGAAACAGCAGGGCCACTACGTGGGCAGGGTGCTCAAGGCGCGCATTCAGGGAAGGCCGGTGCCCGGGCCATTTCGTTATCGCGACTTTGGCGCCATGGCCGTCATCGGCCGCTCGCACGCCATCGCCGATTTCGGTCGCTTCAAGTTAACCGGTTTCCCTGCCTGGCTGACGTGGTCACTGGTGCACCTGATGCTGTTGGTCGACTTCCGCAGCCGCGTGGTCGTGTACTGGAACTGGTCCTGGGCATTCTTTACCTATGGTCGCGGCGCACGGCTGCTGACCGGAGACGTGCATATGCAACACACCGCCGCCACCGGGGACGCCCGCAATTCATGAAACGCCTTCTCATCGCGGCAGTGCCGCTCGGCTCGCTGCTGCTGGGCATGACCTCAAGCGCAGCGCCCATTATGGACATCCGCTCCGAGATCGATGCCGCCTACCCGCAGGCCGAAACGCTGTATCTCGATCTGCACCGTCACCCTGAACTCTCTGGGCACGAGCAGCACACGGCAGCCAAGCTGGCTGCGGCGCTGCGCGAGTTGCATTTTGAGGTTACCGAGCACGTCGGAGGAACCGGGGTGGTCGGCGTTCTGAAGAATGGCCCCGGCCCCGTGGTGATGCTGCGGACGGAGCTGGATGCATTGCCGGTGGAGGAGAAGACCGGACTGCCCTTCGCCAGTACCGAGCGCACCACCGATGCCGCCGGCCGCGAAGTCGCCGTCATGCACGCCTGCGGTCATGACATTCACATGGCCGCCTGGACCGCCACGGCGCGCATCATGGCGTCGACGCGCGATCGCTGGCGCGGGACGCTCATTCTCATCGGGCAGCCGGCTGAAGAGGATGGCGATGGCGCCACCGAAATGGTCCAGGACGGCCTGTTCACGCGCTTCCCCAAACCCGACTACGCGCTCGCGGTGCACGATGATTCGCGCTATCCCGCAGGCCTGATCGGCTATCAGCTGGGAGCCGTCATGAGTGCCATCGATGAACTGACGCTCATCGTCCACGGCCGCGGCGGGCATGGCGCGCGCCCGGAAGCGACCGTCGATCCGATCGTCATTGCTTCGCGCATCGTCGTGACGTTGCAGACCATCGTCGCGCGCGAGACTTCGCCGCTCGAACCATCCGTGATCACCGTGGGATCCATCCATGGCGGTACGCGGCCCAATATCATTCCCGACGATGTGACCCTGCAATTGTCAGTGCGCTCGGTCAGCGAGGCCAACCGCCAGCATCTGCTTGGCGCCATCGCACGTATCGCCAAGGGGGAGGCAGCGGCCGCCGGCGCGCCGGTCGAACCCACGATTCGATCCGACGGGCATATACCGGCATTGGCTAACGATACCGCACTTGCCCAACGGCTATCCGGCGCCTTGATTCGGCAGCTGGGAGCTGAGCGCGTTAAGAGCACCGCGCCCGAGATGGTCAGCGAGGATTTCGCGGTATATGGAGAGGCCGGGGTCCCGCTGATGATGTTCCGTATCGGCGCGACCAGCCAGGCCGCGTTCGATGAGTCCGCAAAAACGGGCATCCCGGTGCCCTCGCTGCATTCGGCGAAATTCGCGCCCGAGCGCGAACCGACCATCAAGGCCACAGCCACCGCGGAAGTGCTGGCGCTGCGCGAACTCATGCCGGCCGCAGGCGGCCATGCGGGTTCTGCTCGTTGAGGATGACCGCATGATTGCGCAGGGCCTGCAGACGGCCCTGCGCCAGGACGGGTATGCAGTGGATTGGATGGCGGATGGACGCGCCGCCGAGGCGGCGCTGCGCAACGCGCGCTTCGATCTGGTATTGCTCGATCTGGGATTACCTGAGCGCGATGGGCTCTCGGTGCTGCGCGACCTGCGCCGCCGCGGCGAGGCGACGCCGGTGATCATCCTGACCGCGCGCGACGATACCCAGGACCGCATCAACGGGCTCGATGCCGGTGCCGATGACTATATCGTCAAGCCGTTCGATCTGGACGAGGTGGCGGCGCGCATGCGCTCGGTGCTTCGACGCGCCAACGGGCGTGCCGATCCCACCCTCCGCGTCGGCGATATCAGCCTCAATCCCGCCACCCATGCGGTGGAGCGGGCAGGCGTTGCGGTGCAGCTGTCCGCGCATGAGTATGCGGTGCTGGAGGCGTTGCTGCAGCGGCCGGGTGCCATCCTCTCGCGCACGCAGCTCGAAGATCGGCTCTACGGTTGGGACGCGCCGGTCGAGAGCAACGCGGTCGAAGTCTACATTCACAGCCTGCGCCGCAAGCTTGGCAGCGATTCGATCCGTACACTGCGCGGCGTGGGCTACTTCGTACCCAAAGAATGACTTCGATCCGCGCCCGCCTGCTGGTGGCACTTCTGACACTGGTGGCGCTGGTGTCGCTGCTGGCCGGCGCGCTCACCTATCGCCGCGTGCTGGCGGAGACCTCGACGCTGTTCGACTATCAACTGCGGCAGATGGCGTTGTCGCTACGCAGCCAGGTGTCGCTGGCGCCGCGGCTGGAGTTGCCGCCGCAGCAGGGCGATGCCGATTTCGTGGTGCAGATCTGGGATCCGTTCGGAACACGTGTCTACCTGTCGCGGCCGGGTCTGCCCCTGATCAATCGCGCGGTGCTCGGATTCGAGGACCTGGATCTGCGCGGCGATACCTGGCGTGTCTACGGACTGCAGACCGAAGACGGGGTCATACAGATTGCGCAGCCGGTGCGCGTGCGCGAGGTGCTGGCGCGGCATGCGGCGTTGCGCATCGCCATCCCGCTGCTGTTGCTGTTGCCGCTGCTGGGCGGCGCTGCCGCATGGATCGTCAGCAGCAGTCTGGCGCCGCTGCGTCGCATCGCGGCGGACGTACAGCGCCGCGATGTACACACGCTGGCTCCTATCGCCGCCATCCCGGTGCCGCAGGAAATTGCGCCGCTGATCGATGCGCTCAATAGCCTGCTGCTGCGGTTGCAGGCCGCCTTTCAGACCCAGCGCGCCTTCGTGGCCGATGCCGCCCACGAGCTGCGCTCGCCGCTCACGGCAGTGCGCCTGCAGCTGCAACTGCTGGACCGGGCGCCCGATGAGGCCGCCAGGATCGAGGCGCGCGGTGAACTCGGGGCAGCGGTCGATCGCGCCATCCACCTGGTCGAGCAGCTGCTGACGCTGGCGCGCAATGAGCCGCGTGCTTCCGGCGATGAATTGACCGCGATTTCACTCGACACGGCCGCTGCCGATGGCATCGCCGACAGCCACGCACTGGCCCAGGCGCGCGGGATAGACCTGCGCCTGGATGCAACGCCCGGGTGCCTGGTGCGCGGCGATCGCGACGCGCTGCGTGTGCTGGTGCGAAACCTGGTCGATAACGCCGTGCGCTATACGCCGACGGGCGGACGGGTGCAGGTACGTGTGCATCCGGCAGGCGATGCGATCGTGCTGGAAGTCATCGATTCCGGCCCGGGTATCCCCGCACCTGAGCGCGACCGCGCCTTCGACCGCTTCTATCGGCGTGCCAGCGCACCTGAGGGCGGCAGCGGACTCGGGCTGGCCATCGTGCGGGCCATTGCCGAGCGCCATGGGGCGCGGATTGAACTCGGGGATGCACCGGGCGGGGGCCTGGCGGTCCGCGTGAGCTTTCCGAGGAGCTCTTAAGGCTGGCTTAAGCCTGGACCACGATGCTGTCGGCCGCTATCCGAAGCTGACAGCTTCCCACTTCCAGGAGACCGCCATGTCCGTCCATAACAGAAGGCTTAGCCTGGCCGCCGCCGCGATCTTTGCCGTCGGCGCCGTGTCGGGCTGGTCCGCGCCGCAACTATTGCAAGTGGCGCAAGCAAATGATCCCGTCAGCAGTGTCGCCTCGAGCGCCGCCGCACCCGCGCCGATCGGGCCCATGACCGCGCCCAACTATCGCGCCATCGTGGCCCAGAACCAGGCTGCCGTGGTCGGCGTTTCGATCGAGGGCCGCATGAATGTCTCATCGCCACAGATGCCCGATCTGGGACAGCTGTTTGGCTTCGATCCGCGCGGCGATCAGGGCAACCATCACGCGCCGAACCGCATGCCCATGCACGGGCAGGGCTCAGGTTTCATCGTCAGCCCCGATGGGCTGGTGCTGACCAATGCGCATGTGGTCAAGGATGCCGACCAGGTCACCGTCAAGCTCACCGACCACCGCGAGTTCAAAGCCAAGGTACTTGGTGTGGATGAGGCCAGCGACCTGGCGGTGCTGAAAATCGATGCCCACGGACTCACGCCCGTGCGTCTCGGGAACTCCGATCAGCTCGGCGTCGGTGACTATGTGCTTGCGATCGGCGCACCGTTCGGATTGGAACAGACTGCTACCGCAGGCATCGTCAGCGCGAAGGGCCGCTCGCTTCCCGGCGATGGCGCGGTTGCCTTCATCCAGACCGATGCGGCCGTCAATCCCGGCAACTCCGGCGGTCCCTTGTTCGACGCCAGTGGTGCCGTAGTCGGCATCAATTCGCAGATCTATAGCAACTCGGGCGGCTACCAGGGAGTGGCCTTTGCGATTCCAATCAATCTCGCCATGGATGTTGAGAGTCAGATCGTCAAGACCGGCAAGGCTGAGCATGGCCGGCTCGGTGTCGAAGTGCAGACGCTGGATCAGTCGCTCGCGGACTCGTTCCATCTAAAGTCCCCCTCGGGCGCGTTGGTCGCAAAGGTGATGCCCGACAGCGCGGGCGCGCACGCCGGCCTCAAGCCGGGTGATGTGATCCTGAAGTTCAACGGCGACAGCATCGATAGCGCGGGCCAGCTCTCCGCGCGCGTCAACGCCATGACTCCCGGGGGTCATGCGACGCTCGAGATCTGGCGTGATGGCAAGTCCATGGCGCTGACGGCCACCATCGGCTCGGCGCGGGAGCAGACCGCTGACAGCCGTGGCTCGCCTGACGCCTCCGATGCCTCGCATCTGGGTTTGACGGTGCGTCCGCTGACCCCCGATGAACGGCAGGAAGCCGGTGTGCAAAGCGGTCTCGTGGTCGAAGATGCGCAGGGACGTGCCGCGCAAGCCGGTATCCAGCAGGGCGATGTCGTGCTGGCGGTCGATGGCAAGCCGGTGCACAGCGCCGCGGAGCTGCGCGACCTGGTGCATCAGCACGACAAGCAGATCGCGCTGCTGATTCAGCGTGGGGACAGCCGAATCTTCGTGCCGGTGGCGTTGGGTTAAGAAAGCCGCGGCGGCCGGGCCGGTACCAACGTGCCGGCCTGGCCCAGTTACTGGGCAGCTGGCGTACGTACCTGCACCAATGGAATACAATCGCCGCGTGGTTCGGGAATCCGCGCTGATCGATTGGAGGAAATTCTGTGTCCACTCCCGCTAGACAGGTTTCTCAAGACGTATTGGCAAACGTAGAGCGAACATTTGCTCTGCAGCAAGCTCAGCAATGGGTGGCGAAGAGCACGACCGCCGAACAGCGCAAGGAAAAGCTAAGGAAACTGAAGGCGGCAGTGGAAGCTCACGGCGATGAGATCGTGGCGGCAGTAAAGCAGGACACGCGCAAGCCCGAAAACGAAATACGCGTCACCGAACTCCTGAACGTGATCGCCAATATCGACCGGAACATCAACAATCTCGACGACTGGATGAAGCCCGTCGAGGTGCCTCCATCCCAGAACAAGAAAGACAAAGCGAAGATAGTCTACGAGGCGCGAGGCGTATGCCTCATCCTGGGTCCCTGGAATTTTCCACTCGGCCTGGTCATGGGCCCTCTGGCTGCGGCCATCGCCGCGGGGAACTGTTGCATCGTCAAGCTCACTGACTTGTGTCCGCACACGGCGCGAGTGGCCGCCAAGTTCATCAAGGAAGCGTTCGATGAAAAGGAGGTTGCGGTATTTGAAGGCGGTGTGGATGTGGCGACCGCTTTGCTCGAGCTCCCGTTCAATCACATCTTCTTCACGGGAAGCACGCGAGTAGGCAAGCTGGTTATGGCGGCGGCCGCAAAGCACCTGGCTACTGTAACCCTGGAGCTGGGAGGGAAATCTCCCGTCATCGTCGATGAAGACGCGGACGTGAAGAAGGTAGGCGGAGATCTGGCGGCGGCCAAGCAATTCAATGGAGGACAAGCCTGCATCTCGCCGGACTATGTGTTCATAAAAGAGCAGCAGAAGAACACCTTGGTCGAGGAGTTTCGCGCCAAGGTGAGGCAAAACCTGTACCGCGACGACGGGAGCATCAAGAAGGAGAGCATCGCCCAAATCGTCAACGCTCAGAACTTCGCCCGCATCAAGAAATTGTTCAATGATGCCTTGGCCAAGGGTGCCAAAATTGCCGTCGGCGGCACTTTGGAAGAGGCTGACCGCACGATCCATCCGACACTGCTCACGGATGTCACTCCTGACATGCTCATCATGCAGGAAGAGATATTCGGGCCGATCGTCCCCGTTCTGACCTACAACAACATCGATGATGTGATCGCATACATCTCGAGCCGCCCCAAGCCGCTGGCGCTCTACATTTACAGCAATAGTCAAGCCAACATCGAGAAGGTGCTCAGCAGAACTTCATCCGGCGGTGTGACAATCAACGGCTTCTTCTCTCACTACCTTGAGAACCAATTGCCATTCGGCGGCGTCGGCCAAAGCGGCATGGGCAGCTATCACGGGGTCTTTGGGTTCCGGACGTTCTCTCACGAGCGCGCCGTCTATACACAGGACAATCGGTAGACGTAAGCGCGCTGGAAAGCACATTCTCGATGTCTGAATGCTGCGCACGCCTTTGCACTAACAGATGTCGAGGGGACTGTGCTGCAGGCGGTCACGAGACTGGTTGTTCGGATTGCGCTATAAGAGGCGCTGACTACGATGCAAGCTCGCTGCGCAACATATGAAGGTGCCGAGGCGTTGTCGCGGATGGCCTCTCACTACCGAACCTTGACACTTCTCAGCGTTTTCGCGGGCGGTGCCCGAACATGGGGGTCTGATGAACAATTGGCTTAGCGCGACTCTGACATGCGTGATTCTGAGCGTTCCACTAGACATCCAGGCTGCTCAGACCCAGCCCGTTCCCGCCAATCCGCGATGGGCGCAAACCTTCTTCGGAGTTAATCCCAAGACACGGTGTCCGGATCTGCGGATCGCCGATGAGGGAACCCTGGCAGTGGTTCTTTTCTGGCTCCCACGCGGTGGCACCCCCTCACAGATCTCCCTCAAGTCGTCTTCGGGTTCGAATGCCTTGGATTCGGCGGCCATCAGCTGCGTCTCCAGGCTTCGATTCGCACCCGCAACCTCGCTCGGCGATGGTGACCCGATCGACTCGTGGCAGCAAATTGCCTTTCGGTGGGCCATTCAAGGCAATGCGGACCAGGCGCTAACGATGAGCTCCCAAGCCCCGTCGTCGGGGGCAAGTCGAGCATCCGAACCCATCGCGGGTGCGCAGGCGCAGATAGCGGCCAGTGCGAGACAGGATAACTTCAATGGCCAGGCTAACAGCGTGACTGTGCATGTCTGCGTCGATGAAACGGGAAGACTCGAAGGGGACCCGACGATCGTCCACTCTTCGGGAACGGCGTCCCTGGATCAGGCCGCTGTGAGAATCGCAGCATCCGGCTCTGCTTACTACCGGCCAGACACGTCGTCGACCGGGTCGCCCGTCTCCGGCTGCGCGCAGCTGGCGATCAAGTTCGACATGAAGTAACGCGGCGTTCGGGTGGGGCGCTGCGGGGCCTCCGCAGTGGGGAAGGGGCTACGATCGGGTATTCACGCAGCTGGAGCGATTCGGGAGCGTCTCAAAGGGCGCCCGCCAAAGCCGCAGCGCCGGTTACCGCCGGCGCTTCGACATTCAGACAGAAGAGCGGAATTTAGTGCACTGAGATTGAAGCCGTTACCACTGATGCGATTACGCCCGTTGCCACTGCTGCGAGAACATAGTTGCCATCGACCAGCCGCCATTCATGTCCCCGCGGCGGCGCTTGCAGATGCTGTTGCTTGTAGTCGACGTGCTCCCCTCGCTGCCAATCCTCGTCTCGTATTTTCGCCCCTTTATTCCAATCGTCATGCCGGACGTACTGATGGTTGTCGTGCTGGTCCGCGAGCGCTGGCGTATTGGCCGTGGCTACGACGATCGCGAACAAAAGTGACGCCAGAAAATGGCTTTTCATGATGACTCCGGGTGATGGCAGGGGCGGGCCGGCAAGTCTTTCTCCGAGCGGCCGCGCTGGCAAGATGGATTCCTCGTCCTATGGCGTCAGTGGCCGCCGACGGTACTGCGTCACAGATAGGCTGGAGTTCCACCCGGATACCACTTCTCAGGGAGATCGCCATGAATCGTGAGTTTTGTTCTACCCGCGATGTCATCGTTCGTACTTCCGACTGGGATCGCGCGCTGGAATTCTACAGCTCGGTGCTAGCGCTTCCGGTGGCATACCGCAGCGAGAACCTGGTCGGCTTCGAGACCGGCTCCTTCCTACTATACGTGGAGCGGAGCAAAGGGCCCGATGACGGCCACGGCCCGGTATTCGAATTCCTCACGCCCGATCTGGCTGCCGCGCGCCGCCGGTTGCTGGCTGCCGGATGTGCCATCGAGGAGGAGAACTCATCGCTGCCGCGGTGCTATATTCGCGACCCCTTTGGGCTGGTATTCAACATCGGCCAGGCACGCGATTGAGGCACAGTATGTCAGTACCGACCCAGATGAATCTGATTGAAGCCAAGGGTGCAGGCGGACCGGAAGTTCTGCAGCTCACACAAGCGCCGGTGCCCCAGCCCGGAGCACGGGACGTGCTGGTCCGCGTCGCGGCAGCCGGGGTCAATCGGCCCGATGTCCTGCAGCGCATGGGTCGTTACCCGATCCCGCCCGATGCCAGTCCCATCATCGGCCTCGAGATCGCCGGCGAGATCGCTGCCGTTGGCGCCGAGGTCCAGCAGTGGAAAGTCGGGGATAAAGTCTGCGCCCTGACCAACGGCGGCGGCTACGCGGAATATTGCAGCGTGCCCATGGGCCAGGTCCTGCCGTGGCCCAAGGGCTACGATGCCATCCGCGCAGGGGCCTTGCCCGAAACCTACTTCACCGTCTGGGCGAATGTGTTCCAGATGGGCCGCCTGCACGCCGGCGAGACGGTGCTGATCCACGGCGGCACCAGCGGCATCGGCAGCACGGCGCTGCAGCTCGGCCGCGAGTTCGGCGCCCACGTATTCGTCACGGTGGGCGGCGCCTCGAAGGTAGAGGCCTGCCTCAAGCTTGGCGCCGAGGTCGCAATCAACTATCGCGAGCAGGAGTTCGAGAAGGTTGTCGCCGAGCGCACCAATGGGCGCGGCGTCGATCTGGTCGTCGACATCATCGGGGCGAAGTATTTCGATCGCAACCTGGCGTCACTGGGCAAAGATGGACGCCTGGTGATCATCGGCACCATGGGCGGCAATATAGTGGAGCAGTTCAATCTCGGCCGCGTGCAGGCCAAGCGATTGTCGATCATGGGTTCCACAATGCGTCCGCGCACCGCCGCCGAGAAGGCGGCTATTGCCAGGGACCTGCTCGCCAAGGTCTGGCCGGTGCTGGATGCCGGGCGCTGCGCGCCGATCATTCACGAGGTGCTGCCACTGGCACAGGCGGCAGAGGCACACCGGCTGATGGAAAGCAGCGATCACATCGGCAAGATCGTATTGCGTGTCTGAAGCGCGCTGCGTCTCTAGCGGTCCAATTCCGGGTAGTGACGGAAAATGCCGTCTTCGTTGAAGGCGAGGCGCCGTCCCGAGTTCACGTAGCGCCGGATGTTCGGCCGCGCGAAGACGGCCTCGTGCAGGGCACGTAGCCGCGGATAGCGACGCATCCGGGCCCTCATGGCGTGCGGAAACGCGTATTCCAGTCCAGCGATGATCTGCGCCATCGAAAGATCGGCGTAACAGAGGCGCCGCCCTACCAGCCAATGTCCGGATGCGTGATTGCGCCGGACCACGCGCTCGAAATAGCCCAGGTACTTCGGTATGCGGTCGGCAATGAATTCCCTGGAGCGCCGCCGCGCCGCCGCCTTCTGCTGCTCGTAATACAGACCGACACCCAGCGGATGATGCGTGTCGTGGATCTCGACTACGAAATCCGCCATGGTCAGCTGCAGCTGATGCACCCACAACCTGCTGCCCTCATCGCGCGGCACCAGCCGCAGGCGCGGTCCCAGAAACTGCAGAATGTTGGCGGTTTGGCCGATCCACTGCCGGCCGGCCTGTAGAAAAGGCGGCGCGAACGGCGGCCGCGCCATCTTGCGGTTTTCGAGCACGCGCATCAGCGCGGGCACGCCGCCCCCGCGCTTCTCCGGCAGCAGCGCGATATCCACGTAGTCCGCGCGCGCCTCCTCCAGCGCGAGGCGCACGTACTCACCGCGTCCCTGAATCCGAGGCCAATAGAACAGGCGGTAGAGCATCGCTATTCGAGCACGTAACGCAGCCGCCGGCCCTTTTCCAGCGCGGATTCGAGCGCCAGCCAATCGCCCTGGTCGGAATACCACAGGTCGATCTCCAGTTTCACCGCGTGCAGATGGTAGCGCTGAGCGTGCACCGGCGCGCCACGAACCTGGATGGATTCCTCGCCGCTGTGGCTGATCGTGACGGCCAGATCTTCGCCTGTTTCAGGATTGATCAGGTGGGTCTGCTGCAGCATGACCGGATTCCAGTAGGCGAAGCTCATCGCGCACCCCGGCACCGCGTAATGGCCCTTGGTCGTATCGACATCAAACCCATGGTCGTCGCCATGACCGTGCACGGTGTAGGCGGTGCCATCATCATCTGAAATGGACTCGAGGCGCTGCAGGCAATTGCCGCCCCAGTTCTCGGTGGCCTGGTGGTCATAGTGGTAGGCGCTGATGAACAGCACCTTCACCAGGTAGTGAGCGACGCTCTTGAGATCGTGCGTGTCACCGCGGGTCACGATCGAGAAATTGTGATAGCCGATCGGATCCTGGTTCAGATAGACGCGAAAATTCCAGTTGCGCGTGCCATCGCCGGCCGCGGTCGCCGAAGGTGGCGCATCGGCGCCAGCCTGCGCGAGGCCGGCCAGGGCAGCGCCGGCCGCGAGCAGCAGCCAGCCGAGAATTCCCGCACGTCGGGGACAAGGCGATCCGGTCATGCCCGGATTGTATCCCCGCCGCGACTAAAGCTGCAGACGTGCTGCCAGTTCCAGCTGGCGCTCGGAGGCGACAGCGGGCTGGCCGATCTCGAGGCGTTCGTTGTATGAGCTGTCGATCTGCAGAAATTCGAGCGCGATGCTCAGGTGGCGATTGATGTCACGCTGATACGAGAGCATCCATCCGTGGCCGCGATTGGTGTAATCCCCGGTGTCATCGGCCGGGCTGGACTGATGCATCTCGAAGCGGTCATAGCGGCCCGAAATGCGGTTGGGCCCAAGCTGCCAGCTCAACAACAGGAACTCGGAGTCGAAGTGCCAGCAATACTGCTCATCCTCATCACCGACGCAGGTCCTGCCCGAAATCCACTGCGAAATCACGGTCCATTGGCGCGTCGGCGTCCATCGCACCCCGGCGCTGTCGAACTGCGTGAGCCAGGGGAATTGATTGTCGGACGCCGAGTAGTCCGAAGTATTGGCTCGATTGTCGTAATGCAGGGCGCGCAGCTCGAGCGTGTCCAGGTATTTGGCCGAGCCGTCGACATAGTAGCCAACGTTTCCGTCCCCCTCCGTGGTCAGCAGCCGCTCATCGGCGATGGTCTCCGAGTTGGCCTGACCGATCTTTCCGAACAGCGTGGCCTGCCGATCGTGGATGGCCCAGCCGCGCTCGGCTATGAGCTGCCCCGCGGATTCATTCCAGCCATACAGGCTGCCGCCGATCCCGAACTCCCAATCGTGGCCGCGCTGCCGGCCCAGCCAGTCCAGATCGTATTCGGCGCCAAAGGTGCGCAGCTCCTCGCCAACCCAGGTATTGATGGCCGAGGGCGACATTGAATAGGCGCTGCGCCAGCCCTGCAGGCGATTCTCCAGTGAGATGGGCGCATAGAAGGCGCCGAATTTGAACCGTGAGCGCCAGGGGCCGCTTGGAAACGGGCGGACTTCGGCAAATGCCTCCGTGAGGTCGACCGGATTGCTCTGACGATCGGCATAGCTGACGGCCTCGATGTCGAAATGCACGATATCGGCCACGGAGGCCCGGTAGCCGAAGCGAAGATTGTCGACCTGCAGGCCCTGGTGGTTGGAATCAAAGCGCAGATCGCCCAGCCCATTGTCGAGAAAGGAGGGTGTTCCGTTCGACGACACCGCCAGCAGATCCGCGCTGGCGTCGAAGCTGCCGTAGGCCGCCACGGCGGGAGTGGCTGGCAGCGACAGCGTGAGCAGCGCGCCGGCCAGTCGACTCAGTAGTCGATCCATCGTTTGTCTCCGCCGTGCTCGCTCGACGGACGAAGGGGTTTGGTGAGATGAAAGACAGCGCTGCCGGGGGTGCCTTCGGCCACCGTGACGGACATCTGCAAAGGCGTCGGCGCGCTTTCCTGCATGCGCGGGTGCCAAGCTGTGACGCGATAGTTGCCAGGCGGCAGGTCGTGCGCGGTCCACTGGCCGGCGTCGTCACTGCGCGCGAAGTACGGCGAGTCGGTCACATCGATGTAGCCGATCATCTGATCGTGAATGTTGCAGCCGACCACCACCAGGCCGGCGCGGTCGAACACGATCGGTGGGTATTTGTGACCCGCGTATAGCGACAGCTGGAACGTTTTGGCCGGGGAAAACGAATAGACCTGGTGCTCGATCTGATCGCTGTTGGGAAAATCGATGCCAGTGCCAGTCTGGATGACCACGATGTTGGGCACGAACTGCTTCTGCCGCTGGTCCATGATGACCGTGTGATTGACGCGCTTGACTGGAAGATCGAACTGCGGTTCGGCGATCAGCACGATGCCGGCGCTGCCGTGTCCGGCGGGGTCCAGGACCGAGACATTGAGCTCCCCCGCGTAGCAGGATCCGCACGCTGCCAGGAGCCAGGGGCTCAGCGCTAATGCACAGCGGCCCGGGCGCTGCTTATAGAGGATTCGCATAGTCCCTGCGTTTCCGTGCCGCTATTCAAGTTTGTGCCCGCAATCGCGGGTGAGGTTGCAAGCGGTTATCGGCGGGAACGCCCTCGACTTGAGTCGAGGATCCCGGCTCGTGCCCGATGCGAATTGCATCACAGCAGCGAGCCGGGATTGCGCTGGTTCAGGTCAGGGGGCAGCGGCCTCGATGGCAATGGTCAGCGTGACCTCTTCGCTCACCATGGGCGAGTACTTGCTCATGTTGAATTCGCTGCGCTTGATCGTGCCGGTGGCATTGGCGCCGATCGAGTCCTTTTTCTGCATGTTGGGGGCGTGCTTGAAGGAGGTCACGGTCAACGTCAGCGGCTTGGTGACGCCCTTGAGCGTGAGCTCACCGGTGATGCTGACCGGGCGGTCGCCATCGAACTTGACCGAATTGGATCGGAAAGTGGCGGTCGGGTATTGCGCCGTATCGAGGAAATCGGCGCCCTGGATGTGGCCGTTGAAGAGCTCGGAACCGGTATCCACCGACTTGGTGTCGATGGAGATGTCGACCGAACCCGTCTTGGCCGCGGCGTCCAGTGTCACCGTGCCTGTGATCTTGTCGAAGCGCGACTCCTGGGTCGAAAAGCCCAGGTGATCGTAGGAAAAGCGTACGAAGGTGTGATCCGCATTGGGGATGAAGCTCGTCGGCGCGGCGACGGCGGCAGTGCTCGCCACCAGGGTCAAGCCAAGGCTGAGGATTGCGGTTCGCATCGAATTCATGAGGGGTACTCCAGTTCGCGGGAAGGCGGATCTTATGCTGCGACGCCAAGCGGCACAATTAAAGATATCGTTGCGCCAGCGTACGATACAGCGGCGGCGACAGCAGTCTCGATAGCGCCGCGGCGACGATCACAGTCACCATCAGCGGGAAGACCATCCCATGCTGCGTGGTCATCTCCATCACGATGACCAGCGAGGTCAGCGGCGCCTGCGTCACGGCCGCCAGATAACCGCACATCCCCAGGATCGCGAGTGGCCCGGCGCTGTCCTGGTGAAGCAGATCCGCCACCACAATCCGTGCCCGCATCAGCCGCGGCGCATCCGCCTCGCCCTCAGGCCGCAGCGCGTGGATGGTCTGCGGAATACCGCTGCCCTCGGCCCCCGGGAAATAGCGCTTCGTGGCCCAGGCAATCAGGCCGAATCCCACCGGTGCCAGCACCAGTGGAAGCAGTGTCGAAACCGTCAGGAGCCTCCGCAGCTCCAGCGCCGCGCGGACAGCAGTCCGTGGCCGGCCTTATCGAGGACATCGCGCATCTCGGACTATGTATACCCATGCTCCGCCCCCATATCAAAGCGACCAGGCGTAGAATCGGGAATCCATGTCGACCGAGCAGTTTCATCCGGCTGTTGCGCGCTGGTTTGCGGCGCAATTTCCCACAGCTACCGCGGCGCAGGTCGCGGCCTGGCCGGCGATTGCCAGCGGCCGCGACGTACTGATCGCGGCCCCGACCGGCTCGGGCAAGACGCTGGCCGCTTTCCTCTCGGCGATTGACCAATTGGTCCGCCAGGCTGCTGCCGGCGAGCTGCCCGAGACCACGCAGGTGGTCTACATCTCCCCGCTCAAGGCCTTGTCGAACGACATCCAGCGCAATCTCGAGCACCCCCTGACCGGTATCGCCGCGGAACTCGCGGCGCTTGGAATCGAGGCTGCTCCGATTCGGACCCAGGTGCGCACCGGCGATACGCCGCAGTCCGAACGCGTCGCGATGCGCAAGAGCCCGCCCCACATCCTGGTCACGACGCCCGAATCGCTGTACCTGCTGCTCACCAGCGGCTCCGGGCGCGAGATGCTGGCGAGCACTCGCAGCGTGATCGTTGATGAAATACACGCGCTGGCCGCCAACAAGCGCGGCGCGCACCTGGCGCTTTCGCTCGAGCGGCTCGAGTCCCTGACCGGGCGGCGGCTGCAGCGCATCGGCCTGTCAGCAACGCAGAAGCCGATTCAGACGGTGGCACAGTTTCTGGTCGGCGCGCAGCGCACGGCGGATGGCAGCGCGCGCAGCGATGAGTGCGTCATCGTCGATCGCGGCCACGTGCGCGGCCGTGACCTCGCCCTGCTGCTGCCGGACTCGCCGCTCGAGGCGGTGATGTCCAACGAGGTCTGGCAGAACCTTTACGATCGACTCGCGGAGCTGATCAGCACCCATCACACCACGCTGATCTTCGCCAACACGCGCCGCATGGTGGAGCGCGTCACGCGCCACCTGAGCGAGCGCATCGGCGAGCAGAACATCGCCGCCCATCACGGCAGTCTGGCCAAGGAGCTGCGATTCGATGCCGAATCGCGCCTCAAGGCCGGCACGCTGCGGGCACTGGTGGCGACCGCGTCGCTGGAACTGGGCATCGATATCGGCGATGTCGAGCTGGTTTGCCAGCTGGGTACGCCGCGTTCGATCTCGACCTTCCTGCAGCGCGTCGGCCGCGCCAATCACGCTGTCGGCGGCGTGCCCAAGGGACGCCTGCTGCCGCTGAGTCGCGATGACCTGGTCGAATGCACGGCGCTGCTCGATGCGGTGCGCGACGGCGAGCTCGATGCGCTGCAGATTTCGGTGCAACCGCTGGATGTGCTGGCACAGCAGCTGGTCGCCGAGGTCAGCGCACGCGAGTACGGTGAAGATGAGCTGTGGGATCTGGTGCGACGCGCGTGGCCCTACCGCGAGCTCGAGCGGCGCCAGTTCGATGAGATCGTGCGCATGCTGGCCGACGGCATCGCCACGCGGCGCGGCCGGCAGAGTGCCTATCTGCATCGCGATGCGGTCAATCACCGCCTGCGGGCGCGGCGCGGCGCCAGTCTGACGGCGATCACCTGCGGCGGCGCCATTCCGGACAATGCTGACTACCAGGTGGTGCTCGAGCCGGCCGGTACCTTCATCGGCACGCTCAACGAGGATTTTGCCGTCGAGAGCCTGGCCGGCGATGTGTTCCAGCTCGGCAATATTTCCTATCGGATCCTGCGGGTCGAGGCCGGCCGCGTGCGCGTCGAGGACGCGAAGGGCCAGCCGCCGACCATGCCGTTCTGGCTGGGTGAAGCACCGGCGCGCAGCGCCGAGTTATCCGCGGCAGTCTCGCGCCTGCGCGAGTACGTGGAAACCGCGCTGCCGGTGGTCGATGCCGAGCGCATCGAGGCCTGCATCGCCGCGATCATCACGCGCTACCAGGTCTCGCCGCTGGCAGCGCGCCAGCTGGTCGAATATCTCGCCGGTGCCAAGGCCGTGCTCGGTGCGTTGCCGACGCAGCAGCGGCTGGTATTCGAGCGCTTCTTCGATGAGGCCGGGGACATGCACCTGGTGATCCATTCGCCGTTTGGTGCGCGCATCAATCGCGCTTTCGGACTGCTGCTGCGTAAGCGCTTTTGCCGCGCCTTCAACTTCGAACTGCAGGCGGCGGCGACCGAAGATGCCATCGTGTTGTCGCTGGGCGAGACCCACAGTTTTGCGCTCGAGGATCTGCCGAAGTTCCTCAACAGCCGCAGCGCCGAGCCGGCACTGATCCAGGCACTGCTGGATGCGCCGCTGTTCGCCACCCGCTGGCGCTGGGTGGCTACCATTTCGCTGGCGGTGCGTCGCATGCGAGGCGGCAAGAAGACGCCGGCGCCCTTGCTGCGCATGGCGGCCGAAGATCTGATTTCGGTGGTGTTTCCAGACCAGCTGGCGTGCGCCGAGAACCTCGGCGGCGAGCGCGAAGTGCCCGATCATCCGCTGGTGCGCCAGGTGCTGCATGACTGCCTGCACGAAGCCATGGACCTGGATGGCCTGATCGCATTACTCGAGCGGCTCGAAGGCTCGCAGCTGGAGGTGGTCACCCGCGATCTGCCCCAGCCATCGCTGCTATCGCAGGAAATCCTGACGGCGCGACCCTATGCCTACCTCGATGATGCGCCGCTGGAGGAGCGCCGCACGCAGGCGGTGGCCTCGCGGGGCTGGCTGGATCCCGCGACCGCTGCGCAGTTCGCGCACCTTGACCCGGCGGCGATCGAGGCGGTGCGCACCGAAGCGTGGCCCGTGCCCGACAGCGCGGATGAATTGCACGATGCGCTGATGCTGCTCGGAGTCATGACGGCCGATGAGTCGCGCCTGCTCGGACGCGACGAGGCGTTCGAGTCGCTGATGCAGCAGCGCCGCGCGACACGGCTGCGCACCACCAAAGAGTTCTGGGTCGCGGCCGAACAATTGCCGATGGTGGCGCGCATCTATCCGGACCATGCGCTCGATCCGCTGATCGAAGCGCCCGCGGAATACCGGCAACGCGTCTGGGACGAAGATGAGGCACGGCGCGAGTTGCTGCGTGGCCGGCTGCAGGCCATCGGTCCGACCACGGCCGCGTCTCTGGCCGCCACGCTGGCCTGGCCGCTGGCGCAGGTCGATGCGGCACTCATCGCACTGGAAACCGAAGGCTTCGTGCTGCGCGGTCAGTTCACCCCAGGCCAAAGCGGGATCGAATGGTGTGAACGCCGGCTGCTGGCCCGCATCAACCGTTACACCGTCCGTTCGCTGCGCGCCGAAATCGAGCCGGTCCCGAGCGCTGATTTCATGCGTTTTCTGCTCGACTGGCAGGGAGTTACCCGCGTCCCGCGGCCCGAGGGGGTGCAGAGTCTCGCCGCCGTCATTGAGCAGCTCGAAGGCTTTGAAGTGCCGGCAGTGGCCTGGGAGGCCGATGTGCTGCCGGCGCGGCTGCATGACTACGAGGCCGGCTGGCTCGACAGCCTGTGCCTGTCGGGTCGCGCGCTCTGGGCGCGACTGGATCGGCCCGCCAGTGCCACGGCCGGCCCGGTGCGCTCGACACCGATCGCGCTGCTGACTCGCAAGAACAACCCGCTGTGGCAGAGCCTGCGGCGTGACGACGGTGCCGAGGCACAGCTGTCGGCCGCCGCCGCCGCCATGGCGGATTTTCTGCAGCAGCATGGTGCTTCCTTCTTTGACGAGATTATCCAGGGCACCGATCTGCTGCGTGCGCAGGCCGAGAGCGGGCTCGCCGAACTGGTCGCCGCGGGCCGCGTGAGTGCCGACAGCTTCGGCGGTCTGCGCGCTCTGTTGATGCCGCTGGAGCGCAAGCGCAGGCTCGCCGCGCGCGGGCGGCGTTCGGCCACTTTCGGGCTCGAGGAGGCCGGCCGCTGGAGCCTGGTCCATCGGACGCGCGCCGGCGCGGACGCGACTGATCAGTCAGAAAACATCGAGGCTGTGGCCTGGGTGCTGCTGCGCCGGTATGGCGTGGTATTTCGCCGCATGCTGACGCGGGAGGCCACCTGGCTTCCGCCCTGGCACGCACTGCTGCGTGCCTATCGCCGGCTCGAGGCGCAGGGACACATCCGCGGCGGCCGGTTCGTCGCCGGTGTCAGTGGCGAGCAATACGCGCTGCCCGATGCGGTCGGCGCGCTGCGCTCGGTCCGTAAACGCGAATCTGCCGGGGAGATGGTATCCCTGAGTGCCGCCGATCCGCTGAACCTGGCTGGCATCGTGACGCCGGGCGCCCGCGTGGCGGCACTCGCGGGCAATCGGCTGCTGCTGTCCGGCGGCGTGCCGATCGCGACGCTGATCGGCGGCGAAGTGCAGTATCTGACCGAGCTTGCATCATCCGAGCAGTGGCAGGTCCGCAATGCGCTGCTGCGAGCAGCGCCACGCTCACGACTGGCCAGTGCCGGGTAGACCTGGCGGGGGCGGGAAGGCGGCCGCTTCGCTCTTGAGCCAATCGATGAAGAACCGGGCACCCGGAATAGCCTGTGCGCGATGGGGCCAGACCAGCCAGTAGGAGCGGTCAAATTTCACCGGGCGGTCGCCGGCGACCGCCAGCGTGCCGCGGGCGATCTCATCCGCCACCAGGCACCATCGGCTCAGTGCCAGCCCGTCGCCCTGCACGGCCAGCCGTACCACCGCCTGCGAGTCCTCATACATGGCGCCTCGAACGCTGGAAGATGGGTCGTCGGCACGGCCATCGAACAGCCATGCCGTCCAGGGCTCACCGGTGCCGTGCAGCAGCGGATAGCGTCGCAGATCATCGACGTTGCGCACTGGTCCATGCCTCTTCAGCATCGCCGGCGAGCAGACGGGTAACAGCCACTCATCGAGCAGCTTCTCGCATTGCACATTGCTCCAGCCACCGGTGCCGAAGCGGATTGCGAGGTGGAAGTCGTCGCGCACGAAATCCACCATGTTCACCGAGGTGTGCAGTTGCAGATCGACCTGCGGGTGGGCGCTGCGGAAGCGCGCCATGCGGGGCAGCAGCCACTGGTGCAGAAAGGACGATATGGTCGAGACTTTGACCGGTCCGGACTGCCGATCGCTGCGCACATCATCGACCGCCCGCTCGATGTCGATCAGCGCCTGTTGCACGCGCGGCAGTAGCGCGGCACCTTCATTGGTGAGATTGACCTGGCGCCCGTTGCGCCGGAAAAGAGGCCGCGAGAGATACTCTTCGAGCGCACGTATCTGCAGGCTGGCCGCGCTCGCCGTGACGCCAAGCGCATCGGCCGCGCGCGTGAAGTTGAGATGTTCCGCCACGGCCACAAACACCCGCAGGCTGCCCAGGGGCAGCCTGCGGAGTGCAGTCCCCCGCGATGAGCTGGTGCGGGGGCGCGGACGCTGGTTGTGAACACGCTTGTTACTGGCGATGGCTCAGCCCTTCCATGAGGCCTCGATCGTGTGCTGCCGATGGTAGGCGGTCAGTGCCGGGCGATCCAGACTTGTGACGGCCTCATCGACCGCGCGCGCCACGCACTGCTCCCAGGAGGGCAGCTTCAGGTGCGAGCCGGTGATTTCCCCGATGCCGCAGCTCTCATCGGCCGCCAGGCGGATGCGGTGATAGAGCACCCGGACGTCGTGGGGCTGGTTCAGATCGAGGTCCGCGTACCGGACCGTGATCGGATGCGGCACGTCGCCGGCCCCGTCCAGCGAGGTTCCCAGGGCGATACCCTGCCAGGCCGTCAGCACCAGCGCTGCGGCGGCACCCACCAGGTATTTAGTAATCTGTGACATGACACTCTCCTGTTGACTGGTCTTGAGCCATAAGCGGCTTGTGAGACAGGATGCGCGCCTGAATGCCGCGCAAGCCGCAAAGCGCTCAAGATGTGTTGAGGTTTGCTTAACCTGTGACGACCCTCCCAATGACGAGCCCGATCCGCCGGATTGCGCACCTGGACATGGACGCGTTCTACGCGTCGGTGGAGCTGCTGCGATATCCGCAGCTGCGCGGCCTGCCGGTGGTCATCGGCGGCGGCCGGAGAGGCGTGGACCCCATCGGCACGTCAGCCGATACGGAGGCTTTTCCGCGCTTGCGCGACTATGCGGGGCGCGGAGTGGTCACCACCGCGACCTACGCGGCACGCGAGTTTGGCGTGCACTCGGCCATGGGGCTGATGAAGGCCGCGCAGCTGTGCCCGCAGGCCATCCTGCTGCCGGTGGATTTCGACCAGTACCGCCACTACTCACGCGAGTTCAAATCCGAGATCGCACAGTTCGCGCCGCTGATCGAGGATCGCGGCATCGATGAGGTTTATGTCGATTTCACCGAGGCCGACGGCGGCCAGCACGACGGCGGTCGCGTGCTGGCCCTGCGCGTGCAGAGCGCGATCTATGAACGCACGGGACTAAGCTGCTCCATCGGCGTGGCGCCCAACAAGCTCATCGCCAAGATGGCGAGCGAATTCCGCAAGCCCAACGGCGTCTCGGTTGTCTATGAATCGGAACTGGCCCAGAAAGTCTGGCCGCTGCCGTGCCGCAAGATCAGCGGCATCGGGCCCAAAGCCGGATTACATCTCGAGCAGCTCGGCATTCGCACCATCGGCGAACTGGCACGCTGTGAGCGCGGGTTCCTGGCACAGCACTTCGGACCCAACCACGGCGCTTGGATGTACGAGTCGGCGTGGGGCCGGGACGATCGCCCGGTGGTCACCGAGAGCGAGCCGGTATCGATGAGCCGGGAAACCACCTTCGAGCGCGATCTGCACGCGGTGCGAGATCGCAACGAGCTGCGCCTGCTGTTCACGCAGCTATGCGAACGGGTGGCGCAGGATCTGGAGCGTCACGGCTATGTTGGCAAGACCATCGGCGTCAAATTGCGCTACGACAATTTCCAGCGCGCGACGCGTGAACAAACGCTGGGCTTTCATACCTGCGACGCGGCCGTGATTCGCCGCGCGGCCGGACTGTGCCTCAAGCGCGCCCCGCTCGAACGGCGGCTGCGGCTGATCGGAGTCAAAGTCGCGGGCCTGGTGCGGCGCGACTCGCCCGCAGCGCGCGCGGTGGATCCGGCGGGACAGCCTCCGCCCCCACCCCTGTCGATGCCGCTATTCTAAATCGCGCTCTCGCCGCTCAGCGCGGCGCTGCGAATTCCTGCACCCAGAGTATGCGCGGCGCCCCACTTCGGCTCGCCGCGAAGGCAACGCCCAGTTCCGTGAAGCGATCGTCCATGATGTTCTGGCAGTGACCGGGACTTGCCATCCAGCCGCGCACGGCTTCCAGCGGCGTTTCCGGACCGGACGCGAGATTCTCGCCGGTGATGCGATAGCGATAGCCTGTGGCCGCCACGCGCTCGGCCGGGCTGCTGCCGTCGTGGCCGGCGTGATCGAAATAGTTGAAGCGCAGCATGTCCTGCGCGTGCGCCAGCGCCGCATCGCTGAGCACCGGATTGAGCCGCAGCGGCGGCGCGGCCGGCAGCAGTTTGCGGCCGCAGTGTTGCGGTTGATTGCGCGCGGCGTTCACCAGTCGCAGTACCTCGGCGGCGACGTTGCCGGCGGCGGCCGGCGCCGGCGCGGTAAAAGGCGCGGCCAGCACGATCCAGATATCCTCGCCGCGCGTCAGAACACCAGCATCGGTCATGGACGGATCGGTGAGCGCACTGCATAGCCGCTGCTCGAGTGCGTCCGCCAGTGCCTGCGTGCTGCCTTCCACATGCAGCCCGGCGGATTGGTCCTGGCGGTAGCCCGTGCGCTCGATGGCCGACTTCAGCGGCGCGCCCCGCGACCACTGATCGGCCGCGGCATTGAGCGCCGCGCTGATTCGAATCGGAGCCTGGGTCCCGGCGCGTGCCTGGCAGCCTGCGAGCCGCAGCGCGCGCATGCGCGCCAGTGCATCCTGGGGCGTGGCGCCGATCGCGGCGCAGGACAGCAGCCACATTGCGGCCGCGATCAGGCAGTGACGATGCAAGTCCCGCTCAGCTGATCAATTCGACGCGCTCGGCATCCGGACTCGAAGGATCGTGTTCCTCGGTGTTGAAGGAGACCAGCACGAAGGGCCTGGTGCCCGTGTTCTTGAAGGCGTGCGCGGTTCCGGGCGGAAACACGAAGCGCCAGGCGGCGCCTTCCGGCACGGCGACATCCTCGGTGCGCTCGTCGCAGCGATAGCGCACCAGCGCGGGTCCGAGCACCGTGGTGACTTCGGTGCCGCGCAGGTGGCGGTGATTGCCGCGGATGGCACCGGGTTCGCTGACCACTGCATGCACATTGCGCCAACCGCTGAGCAAAGCCGGTTCCAGCGGTTCGAACACCGCACCACGCGCGTCCGTATGCACCTTGAGCGGCCGGATCTCGACCTTCGGGGCACTCATCGGCCGTAGAGTGCCGTGACGCTGCTCTTGGCGAGTTGGTTCGCGTTCAGCATGTAGCCGATCATCGCCGCCGTCGAGCCGGCCGGGACGTCGATTTTGTCCACGTTGAGCGCGTAGAGTGTAAAAATGTAGTGATGGGGCTTGTCGCCCTTTGGCGGACAGGCGCCGCCAAAGCCGGAAGTACCGAAATCCGTGCGACCCTGCAGCGCCCCGGGCGGAAGCAGCTTGCCGTCCGCATCCCCCGCGTGTTCCGGCAGGCCGCTGGCCGTTGCCGGAATGTCGTACACCAGCCAGTGCCACCAGCCCGAGCCGGTGGGCGCGTCCGGATCATAGAGCGTCACCGCGAAGCTCTTGGTGCCGCTCGGCGCGCCGCTCCATTTCAGAGCCGGGGAAATGTTCTTGCCCGTGCAGCCGAAGCCGTTGAAGACCTGCGCATCGCTGAGTGTGCCGTTGACCTTGATCGTCGGAAGGTCGAGACTGAATGCAGCGGCCGATGCCATCGATGACATGCCGATACAGGTCGCGGCCATCGCCGCGATCGCAACACTGAAGTAATTACGAGTCATGCTGCCAGCTCCCGATTATCGCCTGCGTGTACCGCGGATTATACGATGCCCACGCTGATCGCCGGCCTGTTGCTGTTCTTCGGGCTGCACTCGATCTCGATCGTCGCCCCGGGATGGCGCGATGCGCGGGTGCGCAGCTGGGGCGAGGGTGCCTGGAAGGGTATCTACAGTGTGCTCAGCGGCATTGGTCTGGCGCTCATGATCGTGGGCTTTGCACACGCCCGGGCGCATGCGGCGGTGCTGTATGTGCCGCCCGCGGCGCTGCGTTACCTGACCTTCGTGTTGATGCTGCCGGTATTTCCGTTGTTGCTGGCGGCCTATCTCCCCGGCAGGATTCAATCGCGCAGCAAGCATCCCATGCTGGCGGCCATCAAGCTCTGGGCCACGGCGCATCTGCTGGCGATCGGCGCGTTGCCGGATGTGCTGTTGTTCGGGGCATTCCTGCTGTGGGCGGTGTTCGACCGGATCTCCGTCAAGCGGCGTCCGCCGCGGCCGCGACACCTGCCGCCGCCGATGCGCTACGGCGACCTGGTGGCGGTGGTGGTCGGGCTGGGACTGTATGTGCTGTTCGTGCTCAAGCTGCACGCGGTGCTCATCGGGGTCGCACCGCTGGCCCCGCCGCTTTAGGCCTGTTTTACAGCAGGAACGGAATCAGCGCCCTGGTGCGCGCGCGGTACCCGCGGTACTCCTCGCCGAAAGTCTCGCTCATCCAGCGTTCCTCGATCCGCAGCTTGCGCCAGAAGGACACGAACACGATCACGACGGCCACTACACCGCGCCACTGTCCGATGGCGATCGCGGTGCCGATGAAGCCAAACAGCACTCCCGTGTAGATCGGGTGCCGCACGATCGCGTAGGGACCGGTTCGGATCAGCTCGTGATCCTGCTTGACCGTCACCGTCGCGCTCCAGTTGCGGCCCAGATGCATGCGCGCCCAGGCGCTGAAGCCTAGGCCCGCGGCTGTGATGGCCGTGCCGACCCAGAACAGCGCCGCACTGCGGGCCAGGATCCTCTGGAACAGCCAGCCATCCTCCGGGTCGCCGCGAATCCACAGCAGCACGGCGGCAACGAGCAGCGGTAGCAGGTGCGCCGCGCGCGAGCCGGGCGATTCGTGGCGTAGGGAGGGTTTCACATCGGCCGCGGTGATCCGCCAGTAAGCGATCCACGCCAGCCACAGACCCGGGATCAGGTAGTGGTAAATCAGCCTCATGCTTCTAGAGTACGCCGCGCATTGCGCGGCGCCCAGCCGCCGCCGCGCTCAATAGGCGAAGTACGGCGCCTGGGTCGTGGTCTGCATGCCGGTGAAGACGCTGTGGCCGTAGAAGAAGGGCACCCCGAAATCGAAGTAGGCCGTGCCGATACCTGAGATCGAGGTCGCAGGCCCACCCACATCGCTGATCGCGAAGATCGTGTCGGGGATGGTGTTCAGGTCGCCGATGAAGAAGGTCACGGGCGTGCTGTTTCCGTTCGAGCCCTCGTTGGTGGCTGAGAACGATTGAACCGTGGTTGGACAGTAGAACTGCATCTCCACGGCCGAACTGCCGCAGTTGGGCAGCGAGCTGTCAGGAAAGTACAGACCGTTCGAGCCGGAATCGAGGAAACTCGAACTCAGGGTCTGACCATTGAAGATCGTGGTAATCAGGCCGTCGGCATCCGTGGTCAGCACCGTGGCGCTGCCCAGCGCATTGTTGCTCTGGGTGCCGATGCCGAAAATGAGCGTACCGCTGGCGCTGGTAGCGCCGCTGGTACCGACCGGCGGCAGTTGCAGAACCACGCCGTTGTTGTCGACCGGGAACAGCGCCACGGGATTGATGACCTGGTCGGCCAGCGGCTCGGAGATGCCGCCGCAGACGGTGGCACCGCAGCTGTAGTAGATACTACCCTGACTCTGGCTGACCACAGGCAGGGTGCAGTAGTCGCCGCAGTCGTAGCTGAACAGCCCCACGCCGAGCACGCCGTTGGCGCCCAGATCATCCACCGAGCTGATGTTGTTGTTGTTACCCATGGACTGACAGCCCGATGGGGGCGCGGGCTGGAGCGTGCTGTGGCTCATGCTGTCGTCGATGATGTTGATCGGGATGGCGCTGGCCTTCTCGCCGCCGATATAGAGATCGACCGAGGCTACCGGACCCCAGGTGAAACCGTCCGCGAATGGCAGGCACTCGACGATGAAATTGCCGCCGGTGCTCGGGTCCAGCTGGTAGTGGGCAGACGTGATGAGTCCTTTGAGCGCCGAGGCCATGAGCCGCAGTCCATAGGAGCCGGTGTCGACCAGCACGTTGGTGATGGTCTGGCAGCTGGTGGTGCTGCCGGGCAGACACACCTTGACGGTGGCGGAAGGGATATTGAAAAACGAGCTGGCCTGGGTCGGTCCCGGGCCCACAATCACCGACACGGCGTTGGCGACGCCGCCCGATGAACTACTGCTCGATGAACTGCTGCTGCTCGATGAACTGGTACCCGACGAACTGCTCGAACTGCTCACGGCGTTGTTGTCGCCGCCGCCGCCGCAGGCGGTCAGCGCGAT
Source organism: uncultured Gammaproteobacteria bacterium (assembly GCA_963819195.1). Classification (GTDB taxonomy): domain Bacteria; phylum Pseudomonadota; class Gammaproteobacteria; order Steroidobacterales; family Steroidobacteraceae; genus FEN-1191. The sequence goes on along the minus strand of CAWFVL010000001.1, from coordinate 99,516 downwards.
GGCCGCTAGCAGCGGCAATACCCGGGCGAGGCGTGGAAACATGCTCATTTCTCGCTACTGAAGCTCGGTGACATCGACGCCGGCAGGCACCAGGCTGGGCACATAGGCCTTGCCCATGAAGGCGCGCGGTCGTCCCAGCGACTGGGCGACGAAATCCGGTTGCGACACATACACCTGGCGATGACCGCCCGGGTGGGACTGTGCGATGGCGGCCGCGCGGTACGAGTCGAAATAGCCGCCGAACAGCTGCGACAGGTCGGGCGGCAGCGGTCCCTTCCAGGTGACCGCGAACACCTTGCCGCTTCGGGACACGTATTCGTGTATCGCCGAGTCGGGGCCGGTAGCAATGTCATGCCGCGTGTATTGCAGCATCGCGGTGCTGAGCATCTGACCTTTCAATCGGGTGGTGTCCGTGTGGACGGAATCTTCATTGCCCCCCAGGGCGGCGAAAGCGGGTGCGATGAAGGCGGCAAACGTCAGTGCGGCCAGGGCGGGCAGTGCTCGCGCCAAGCGGGGAAAGCCGTAGCTCATGGGTCCTAGACGTCTCCGTATATCGTTATATGTCTAATGTGCCAAATCGGGGGCACTATAACCGAGACCGGGCTCACCTCCTGAATGTTCCGCCTGGGCCTGCCGGCCGATAGAGTCCTGCCTGGCCGGATTGTGACGGCTTCGTGCGACAGCGCTGTCCCTGCCTCCCCCTTGCAGTGGCGTCGCCGGTCCGCCACAACGGCGGCGCTTCGGCGCTTCCGGGCGCCATCCGGGCAATGATGTGTATGAGTTGTGTATGTGTAGCCGCTGTGTATAATTGGTTCATGGACAAACCGGTGGATGAATTGCTGCGTCAGCAGTACCTGGTACCGCGCCGGAGCGTGGCGAAGCTGCGCCAGCTCAGCCGCCAGCACAAGGTTTCTGTCACCGAGATCGTTCGGCGCGCCATCGATGCCTATGACCCGCTGTCGGGCGACCGCGCGGCCCAGGAAGCCGAGGCGCTGGAGTTGCTGGCGGAGGTGCATGGCCAGTTGCGCAAGTCGATGCGGCGCATCGATTCGGAGATGGCGGCACTGCAGTCGCGGCAGCGGGCCCTCGATGATGGCAGCGTGCGGGATCAGGCACGGCAGCAGACCGAGGGCTGGCTGCGCCGCAATCCCCAGGCGCTCGATGCGTTCGCCGAGCTGTTTGCCGGCAAGCCTGCCGGGCGGCCTGTGGGCGGCGCGGCCGTTGCCGGCGGCAATGGCGCCCGCGTCAGGGCGCTGCGCCGATGAGCGTGCTCAGCGAGATCCTCCGTTACGGCAAGGAGGTGGTGCTGCTGACCGAGCGCGTCGATCAGCTGCTGCAGGATCGCAAGGGCATGATGTCCAAGCTCGAAGACCACGAGCACCGCCTGGTACGCATCGAAACCATCATGGAATTTGCCTCGCGCCAGCGACGCCTGCCGCGGGATTGACCTGACCGCATGTCGCTGCTCAGCAAGCTTTTGAGCCTGCCGCAGTCCATGCGCGGGGGGCCGGGCCATCACGGGCCGGTCAGCGACCACTTCGACGGTGCGCGGTTCTTCAATCCGGGAGCCCCAGCCGGTCGCTCCTTCGGAGATTTTCTGCGCTGGCAGCGCACCCGACACGCGACACCGTGGCCGCGCACCCGGGAGCTGCCGGCACCCGCCCCAGTCGCCGCCGCGCTGGGGGCGGATGAACTGCGGCTCACCTTCATCAACCATGTGACCTTTCTGATCCAGTTGCCCGGATTGACCGTGCTCACCGATCCGGTGTTCTCGGAGCGCGCCAGTCCCTTGCAGTGGGCCGGGCCGCGGCGGGTGCATGCGCCGGGCGTGGCATTGGATCAGCTGCCCGGCATCGACCTGGTGTTCGTGAGTCACAATCATTACGACCACATGGATCTGGCGGCACTGAGGGCCATCGCGGGCAAACACGCCCCGTTGTTCGTGACCGGCCTGGGCAATGCCGACTTCCTGCGGCAGCAGGGCATCTCGCCCGTGGTCGAGCTCGACTGGTGGGAGCAGACCTCGCTGCGCGGGGCGCAACTGATCTTCACGCCGGCGCAGCATTGGTCCACGCGTGGTCCCGGCGGCAAGAATCACACGCTCTGGGGCGGGCTGTGGCTCACCACCGCGCAGCACACCGTGTTCTTCGCCGGCGACACCGGCTACTCGCCTTGGTTCGCTGAGCTTCGCCGCCGTTACGGTTCGCCGGAGGTGGCGCTGCTGCCCATCGGCGCCTATGAGCCGCGCTGGTTCATGAGCGATCAGCATATGAATCCCGACGATGCGGTGCGCGCGCACCAGGATCTCGCGCCTGGGCTCAGTGTGGCCATGCACTTCGGCTGCTTTCGGCTCACGGACGAGGGGATCGATGAACCGGCGAGGGCACTCGAGCGGGCGCGAGTCGCTCACGGCGTGCCTGCCGAGGCGTTCCGGTTGCCGGTTCCCGGAGAGACGATTCGCCTGCGCGCCGCCGAATCGGCTAGCGCGCTGCCTTAAGCAGAAAGGCCCGGACTTCGGCCGCGGTGGGAATGCTCGACTGGGCGCCGGCACGGGTACATGCCAGCGCCGCGGCGGCGTTGGCCGTGCGCAGCGCCGCACCGAGGTCCGCAGCACGGCTCATCGCGGCGATCAGCACACCGCAGAAAGTATCGCCGGCCGCAGTCGTGTCCACGGCCGCCACCTCGAATCCGGGTTGCGTGATGAGCTCGGTACCGCGGCGGGCGCAGCAGCCGTGCTCGCCCAGTGTGGCCACGACACAGGGAACATCGACCGCTCGCAGGCCCCGCTCGATCGAATCCGCGATGCCGGATATGGCAGCCAGCTCGCCTTCGTTGACGATCAGAATGTCGAGCAGCGACAGCAATTCGCTCGGCAGCCGCTGCGCCGGTGCCGCATTGAGCACCACGGCGACGCCCGAGGCGCGCGCGGCGGCCGCATAGGCGGTCACGGTATCGAGTGGAATCTCCAGCTGCAGCAGCAGGTGCGTGCAGCCGGCCAGATCCGTCAGATGCTCAGGCCGCAGCGCATGATTGGCGCCCGATGCCACCGTGATCGCATTCTCGGCGCGGTCGGAGACGCAGATGAAGGCCGCACCGGTCGGCTCCCCGGCGACACGCACCACGTGCAGCCCGACACCGGCGCCGCGCAGCGACTCTTCGATGGGCGCCGCGTACGGATCGTTTCCCAGCGCCAGCAGCATGCTGGTTTCCGCACCGCCGGCCCGCGCACACGCCACGGCCTGATTGGCGCCCTTGCCGCCGGGATAGGTCTTGAACGCATGGCCGAGGACCGTCTCACCCGGGGCCGGGATGTGCGGTGCGCGAATGACGAAGTCCAGGTTGGCCGAACCGGCCACGAGAATCATCTGCAAAGAGTCACACACCCCCGGGCCCGAGTCGAGCGGTCCGCCGGAAGACAGGCTCGGGCTACTATAGGAGCAGAGCGGCCTGCCGCAGGAGTGCATATATTGACCCGGTTCCAATGGATTATCAGCGGTGTCGCGCGATGCTGAGCCAGCGGCGCTGGTGGGTACTCGCCGCGTTGAGCCTGATTTTCTTTTTCTTGAATGGCGCCACGTTCGCATCGCTCGGCGTGGTGCTGTTCAGCATGATCAGCGAGCTGCACTGGTCGTTGACTGAAGCTGGGCTGAGCTTTTCACTGCTCGGTATTTCCTGCGGCCTGGCCAGTCCGCTGCCGGCGCTGCTCATGCGCCGTATCGGTTGCCGGCGCGTGGTGGTATTGGGAGGGCTTTGCCTGGCCGTGGGCTTCTGGCTGGCGTATGCGGCCAGCGGGCTGTCCCTGTTCTTTGTCGCGATGGTGTTCCTCGGCCTGGGTTACGCGCTGGCGGGAAATATTCCGGGCGTCTACCTGATCGCATCGTGGTTTCCGAAGGTCTCGGCGCGGATGATCGGTATCTATCTGATGATTGGCGCCGCCGGCAATGTCGCCGGACCGCCGCTCGTCGCGGCGATTGTCGCCGCCAGCCACAGCTGGCGACTCAACTGGCTGCTGATGGGAATGCTCGCCATTGCCTGCACCGTCTTCTGCCTGGTCTTCATTCGCGATCACCCGCCGGCGACAACCGTGCCCGAGGTCGCGGATATGGGGACCGTCGCGGCGACGGCCAAAGCTGCCGTCGTCGCCGCTGGCGCATTCGACGCACCCCCCTCGGGCAGTGGCCAGTGGCGAGAACGGCAGGCAATGCAGACGCCGCAGTTCGCGCTGGTCGCGGCTTCCATGACGCTCACGATCGCCGGCGTCACCACCAATTCGAGCGTGGCGGTAACGCACCTGGTCCATCTGGGCACCACGCCCGCGTTCGCGGCCTTCATTTTGAGTCTGGTGGCACTGGTGGCGACGCTATTCAAAGGAGTCTCCGGCCGACTCTCGGAAATCGTGAGGCCCAGCCGCATACTCGCAGCGGGACTCGTGCTCCAGGCCATTGGCGACCTGGCGTTTTCCAGCGGCGGGGCGACGGTCAACGCCTACGTATTCGCCGGCGCCTTTGGCATGGGGTGGGGCTTGAGCTACGTGGCAGCCAATGTGCTGCTGCTGGAATACTTCGGACGCGATGTGGGCGCTCGCATCCTGTCGGTGGTCTGGATGATCAGCACGCTCGCCGCAGCCGGGCCGGTGGCAGCGGGCATGATTGCCGATCGCTACGGGACATTCGGCCCCATCTTCTCCGTCTATGCGGTGATGCTGATCCTCGCCGCGCTGCCCATCTTTCTGATGCGCGCACCCGTGCCCCGTTCCGAGGACATGGCTGCCGGCGGCGCCGGCTAGAAATGGTATGCGACGGTGCCGATCAGCTGACGCGGCGGAATGAACTCATCGCTGGTCTGGCCGGTGCCGTAGGGATCGGTATAGCGGGAGTTGATGCCATCGACATTGAAGAGATTGCTCACGCCCAGCGAGAAGTTCCAGTGTCCGCCCGGTGGCGTGAGCTGGACGTACAGATTCCATTGATCGTACGAGGGCACGCTGTCGAGTGAGCCGTCGTTGAAGATGCGATATTGAAAACTTCCGCGGTACATATACTCGAGTTGCGCCATCAGCCGCTGTGCACCCAGCAGCAGGGTGTAGCTGGCGCGCAGTGTGCCTTGCCACTGCGGTAACTTGGGTACTTGGTTGCCATTGGTGCCCGGTGCGTCGGCGATCATCTGTGACCAGCATTGCGGATTGTAGAACGCGCCGCCGAACTGACAGGCTGGAATGGCTGCGATCAACTGATTGGCGGCCTTCGCATCCAGAGTATGGAAATCGCCCACGAGTCGGCCGTGCGACCACGATAGATTGCCGTCCAGGCGCAACCGGTTGTCGAGCGCCACATAGGCACTCTCCAGTTCCACGCCAAAAATGTGCGCCGTCGGTATGTTGTTGATGCCGTACTGGAACGGTACCGGATCGTCGGCGATGTACTGCATATTCTGGTAGTCGTAGTAGTACGCCGCGCCGTTGAGGATCAGTGCGCTGTCGGGCGATCGGTACTTTGATCCGAGCTCAAAGGCGTTGATGGATTCGTTCTGGAAAACGTGCGGTACCAGCACCGCGGTTGGATTGTCATTGATGCCGCCGGGCTTGTAGGCGCGCGTAACGCTCAGGTAATTCATGAGTCCGGGGGCAAAATCGTGCTGCAGCTCGGCTTTTGCCGTGGGCACACCCTTGGAATAGCGGTCGTCGATGGTCGTTGCGAGCGCGGCTCCAGCAGCCCGCGTGCTGCTGGGTCCGCCGTACTCATCGTGGTTGTAACGGCCGCCCAGGGTGAAGCGCCAGTCGGCAGACAGATGTGCCGTTGCCTGGCCGTACAGCGCATAGGAATGACGGTCGATGTGGCCGTCATTCTCGTACAGCGGATCGAATGCGGTCGGGTTGCCGCCCACTTCATCGACAAACTGATGATTGATCTGCGCCAGGTAGAACGCGCCGGCGGTCCAATCCCAGAATCCGCCCGGCTGCGAGGCCAGGCTGAGCTCCTGCGTCAGGTCCCGCATCCAGGTGTCCCAGGGGCTCACATGATCGTAGAAGCCCAGCAGTGCGACACTCGAACGCGTGCCGTCCTGCTGCAGATGATTGCTCAGCGTCTGCCAGCTCGTGGTTGACTTGGCTTCAGCCCATGGCAGCTCCCACTTCAGATTCAGGTAGTAGAGCTGGTTGGACAGTTCGAAGTATCCCGGGTAGTCCTGTGAGACGGTGCGAGGATCCGGGTTGGGATCGACAATGTTCTTCTGCTCATCGCCGGCATGATTCGCATAGTAAGTCTGGGTGGTAAGCGTGGCGCTGAACTGCTCATTGGGCTGCCACAGCAGCGCCAGCTTGCCGCTGCGATCGTTGGCCGCATCGAGGCGGAATCCGGGAATATCGACATCGTTGGCATAGCCCTCGTGTCCGTAGGCCTGCACCGAGGCGCGAATGGCGAAGCTGTCGCCGAGAGGCAGATTGAGCATGCCGCGGACACGCCACAGATCGTAGTTGCCACCACTGACATCGACGTAGGCATCGTAAGTCCCCAGCTGCGGTTGCCGGCTGATCAGGTTGATGGTGCCGCCGGTGGAGGTTTGCCCGAACACGGTCGCCTGCGGCCCGCGCGAGATCTCGATGTGGTCGACGTCGAACAGGCTCTCATCCAGCGAAATGGTGTTGCCGATGTAGACGCCGTCGATGTGGAACGAGACGCCAGGTTGGGTCGTATAGGCGTTCTCCGGAGTCTCGGACCCGATGCCGCGGATCGTCACGACGCGCTCGAAGCCGCTGCTCCTGGCGATCGTCAGACCGGGGACGCTGCCACCGAGATCGGCCAGCTGCGAAATGTTGGAACGATCCAGGTCTGCGGCGGTGACAACGGTAATGGCTACCGGCGCGGTTTCCAGATCGACCTGGCGCTTCTCGGCACTGACGATGATCTCATCGAGACCCGGCAGGGAGTCCGCATCAGCATCTGCCGATGCCGCCTGCGCCAGGCCCGATAGCATGGCGGGGCCGAGCAGTAATGCGGGCAGTAACAGTCGATTCACGTGACGCCTCCGAATACAAACGGTTTCGGGGCGCACAAACAGGCAGCTGCGCATCGCAGCAACCGGGTACTTCGCCGCGAGAGCGGGGCCCTCGACAGTCACAAGACCCAAGTTATCCGCGACGACGCATCGCCTTCAGTTCTCTTCCATCCGGACTTTCAGGAGACCCGCAAGGGCCCCCTACCGTCGGCTCTGGAGTTGCACCAGATCTGCGCCATCTCTGACGGGGGTCAGCAGGCGCTCGCGGGCTTGGGCGATTGCTCGCCCTTACCGCCGGTGGAGACTTTCACTCCGCCCCGAGAACTTTCGCGGCGCACCAACTGCGCCGCTAACCACAGAATATGGGGGTTGTCATTGCTTGCGCAAGTGCAGCGCCTGCGCCGGGCAACTCATCCCACGGATTAAGTGCCGTCTGCATCCCTGGCGGGTGCAACGGCTGCCGAAAATTACGGGTCCAGCCCCAGATCGGCGCTGAGCGCCAGATCCCGATCACGCTGCAGGTCCATTGAGCGGCAGCACAGGACGTACACCAGCGCCGCCACCGGCAGTCCGACCAGCATGGCGACATCGGCCCCACCGAGCGCCCGCGCGGCCGGGCCCGTGAAGGTCCCGGTGCTGAAGAAGGGAATCATGGCCACGAAGCCCACGCCGTAGGCCAGCAGGCCGCGCCAGTTCCAGCGGCCATACATTCCCCGCGGATTGAAAATTTCGCGGATCGAGTAGTGGCATTTGCGCACCCAGTAGAAGTCCACCAGGTTGATGGCCGTCCAGGGTGTAAAGAGATAAAGCAGCAGCGACAGGAAATCCTCGAAGCGATTGATGAAATCCGCCGATGAGGCCAGCGCCAGCGCCGTCGCCGCCACGGTCGCCGCGGCCACGCTGGCCAGTCGTTTGGCGGCCGTACAGCGCAGGGGCTTGAGCGTGTCGGCCACGCTCAGCAGCGTCAGGGATGCGCCGTAGAAGTTGAGCGCCGAGATCGTGACCAGTCCGAGCAGCGATCCCACCAGCAGTATGTCGCCAAATCCCGGTGCGATCCGATTGGCCGCCTGCTTCATGGCCGCGGCGATATCCAGGCTGGTGTTCGACGCGGCTGCCACCGTACCCACCAGCATCATCCAGGCGCCGCCGATGAAGGCGCCCAGGTAGGTCCACCAGAAAGATTCACGCGTGCCCACATCGCGCGGCAGGTAGCGCGAGTAGTCGGAGACATAGATCGACCAGCTCAGCTGGTAGGAAGCCGCGGCGAACATCTCCGCCAGAAAGGGCACGGCGCGAAAATCCGCGATCCGAAACTCGGAGGCCGGGAATCTGAGCACAAATGGCGCGCCGATGGTGAACAGCGTCAGGATCACTATCATCAGATAGGCGAAGCCGCGCTGCGCGAGATGGATCTTGTCGTAGCCGAGCGCCGCCAGTGAGGCCGCGAGCAAGGCAAACAGCACGATCGCGGTGGACGAGTCGGATGCTATCGCGGGCGTGAGTTCATGCAGTGCCTGAGCGCACAGCACCTGGTTGAAGGCGTTGTAGCCGATGTACGCCACCAGCGCCACGACCCACACCAGCAATGCGCCCGTATAACCAAACTGCGGCCGCGACTGGATCATCTGCGGCAGCCCCAGCTGCGGGCCCTGGGTGGAATGGAACGCCATGAAGAAGGTGCCAAGGGCGCACCCCAGCACCACCGCCAGGGCGGTCCACAGCAGGTTGCCCCCGAGGTGCACGCCGAGCACCCCGACCGCCAGCGTCGCCAGGTGGGCTTCGCCCGAAAACCATACGGGCCAGAGATGCCAGACCTTGCCGTGCCGCTCGGCCAGCGGCACGTAGTCGATCGAGCGTTTCTCTATGAGTGTGCCGCCCACCATCTATTCCCCTTTTAATTGTTATATTATTACGACGACATTATAAAAGCGACTCATCGGAATCGCGCTCGAGGAAGGGTCATATGAGGCAAGTACGGACGCTGGGTCTGCTGGGCACCGGGGTCATCGGCGGGGGCTGGGCGGCGCGTGCGCTGCATTTTGGCATCGATGTGGTGGCGAGCGACGTCAAGCCTGAAATGGAGGCCTGGATACGCGGTGCCGTGGATAACGCCGCCGGCGCATTGTCGCGCCTGACCATGGCGCCGTTGCCGACGTCGGGCAAGCTTACCTTCACCACCGATCTGGCCGCGATGGCGCGCCAGGCCGATTTCATCCAGGAGAACATTCCCGAGCAGATCGAGCTCAAGCAGCGCGTGCTGGCGGAGGCGAGCCGCCACGCGGCGCCGGATGTGCTGATTGCCTCGAGCACCTCGGGCATCATGCCATCCGACCTGCAGCGGGACATGCAGGCGCCTGAACGGCTACTGGTCGGGCATCCTTTCAATCCCGTGTACCTGCTGCCGCTGGTGGAACTGGTCGGTGGCACCAGGACCTCCGAGGCGACGCTGGATGCCGCGGCGGTTTTCTATCGCTACATCGGCATGCATCCGCTGCGCGTGCGGCGGGAGATACCGGGGCACCTGACCGATCGGCTGCAGGAAGCGCTGTGGCGCGAGATCCTGCACATGGTCAATGATGGCATCGCCACCACGGGCGAACTCGATGAGTCGATCGTCTATGGCCCGGGACTGCGCTGGGCGGCGATGGGCACGAACATGATCTATCACCTGGCCGGTGGCGAGCCGGGTATGCGTCACATGCTGCGCCAGTTCGGTCCCTGCCTTAAGTGGCCTTGGACTCACATGGAGGCACCCGAACTCACCGAGCAGCTGATCGACCGCATGGTCGAGGGCACGCAGGCGCAGGCCGCCGGGCGTTCGATTCGCGAGCTCGAACGGCTGCGGGATGACTGCCTGGTAGCGATTCAGCAGGTGCTGCGGCAATACGATATCGGCGCGGGCTCGACGCTGCGCGCCCTGGAAGCGCGGTTGTACGCGGACCTGGGGGCGGCCGCCCACGGTGCGGCCACGGGCGATCGCAGCCAGCCGGTTCGACTGCTTGATCTGACCGTGCGGCCCGAGTGGGTCGACTACAACGGCCATATGACCGATTCACGCTACCTGCAGGTGTTCGGGGACGCCACCGACGCTCTGTGGCGCTCGGTGGGGGTGGATGAGTCATATCGCCAGGGCGGCCACTCTTTCTATACGGTGGAATCGCATGTGACGCACCAGTCGGAGGCCAAGGCCATGGATGCGCTGTACGTCACCATCCAGGTCCTCGCGGTCGACGACAAGCGCGTGCATCTGTTTCACCACCTGCGGCGCAGCAGCGACGGTGGGCTGGTTGCCACTGGCGAGCAGCTGTACCTGCATGTCTCGACCCAGGCTGGCAAGGCCACATCCATGGCACCGGCGCAGCGAGCGCAACTCGATGCCTGGCGCACCGCGCACGCCGCGTTGCCGGCCCCGGTGCAGGCGCGCCGCCATGTCGGCATGCCGCGCGGCTAAGCGATCACATGCCCAAGGTCGTCGATCATGCACAGCGGCGCGAGGAGATCGCGCTGGTCGCCTGCCGTGTCGTGGCGCAGTACGGCTTCGAGCAGGCCACCATCGTGCGGATCGCCCGCGAAGCCGGTTACACCACCGGCATGGTGGCGCACTACTTCGACACCAAGCAGGACATCATTATTGCGGCACTGCGGCTCATCCTGACACGCATCGAGGCCCGGCTGACGAGGCCCGCCGCCGAGGGCGCGTCGGATCTGCAGGCGGTACTGACCGAGACGCTGCCGATCGATGCCCAGCGTTATATCGAATGCGCGTTCTGGACCGCCTTCTGGGGCCAGGTGTCGGCCGACAAGCGCCTGCGCCGCATCAATGCCTGGCTGCATCGGGAATACATGCGGCTGTTCAGGCGCTGCATCGCGGAAGGGTGGCCGGAGTGGGCGCACTGGTCGGTAACGGTTCGTGAACAGGTGCTGCGCTCGATCGTGACCTTCATCAACGGCATCACGGCCAGCGCAGTCGTCAACCAAAGCGACTGGCCCGCAGAACGCCAGATCGAACAGCTACGGCTGCAGCTGACGCTGCTGCGCGCCTGGGCGAAGAAGACGGGGAGGTAGACCATGGATTTCTCATTGAGCGAAGAGCAGCAGATGATCATCGCGGCCACGCGCGAGTTCGTGCAGCAGGAACTTTATCCGCACGAACAGGCCATCGAACGCACCGGGGTATTGCCCGAGGAGTTGCTGCACACCCTCAAGGCGAAGGCGATTGCTGCCGGATTGTATGCGGCCAACATGCCGGCTGAGGTCGGCGGGGCCGGGCTCGATACCGTCTCCTGGGTCATGTACGAGAAAGAGCTCGGACACACCAGCTACATCCTGCACTACAGCTGCGTCGGCCGGCCCTCGAACATCCTGCTGGCCTGCGAGGGCGAGCAGCGCGAGCGCTACCTGCTGCCTACCGTACGTGGCGAGCGGGTCGAGTGCCTGGCCATGAGCGAGCCGCAGGCGGGCTCGGATCTGCGCAGCATGAAGACCACGGCTGTGGAACGAGGCGGGGACTTCATCATCAATGGCACCAAGCATTTCATCAGTCACGTCGATCACGCGGACTATGTGATCCTGTTCGCTGCCACGGGCGAGGAGCAGACCGCTCGCGGCAAGCGCCGGCTCATGACCTCATTCCTGGTCGATAAAGGCACACCGGGCTTTGAAGTGCTGCCCGGCTACAGCAATGTCTCTCATCGCGGCTATACCAACAGCATTCTGCATTTCAATGACTGCCGTGTGCCGCGATCGGCAGTGCTGGGCGAAGTGAACCAGGGCTTCGAGGTTGCCAACACCTGGCTCGGGTCGACGCGGCTGCAGGTTGCGGCCACCTGCCTGGGGCGCGCCGAGCGGGCGCTGGGCCTTGCAAAGCAATGGGCCGTCGATCGCGTGCAGTTCGGGCAGCAGATCGGCAAGTTCCAGGGCGTGGCCTTCAAGCTCGCGGACATGGCGGTCGAGTTGCGGGCCGCTGAACTGCTGACACTGGAAGCGGCCTGGAAGCTCGATCAGAAGACCGCCACCGACACGGACATGGCCATGGCGAAACTCAAATCCACCGAGATGCTGGCCATGGTTGCGGATGAGGCGCTGCAGATTCATGGCGGCATGGGCCTGATGACCGAGCTGCCGCTGGAACGCATCTGGCGCGATGCTCGCATCGAGCGCATCTGGGATGGCACCAGCGAAGTACAGCGCCACATTATCTCGCGAGCGATGCTGCGACCACTGGGCGGTTGAGCCCGGGACGTCCAGCTGCTACAAGACAGCGCACGTGTTGACTACTTATCCAGCGTCCTCCGCGGCACAGCCGGCATCGAGCGCCGGCGGCGTCTGGATCGACTTGCTCGACCCCACGCCCGAAGAGACCGCACGCGTCGCGGCCGAGTACCAGGTCCAGGTCCCCTCCCGAGAGTCGCTGCAGGAGATCGAGACCTCCAGCCGCACCCGGGCGGACGGTGAGGTGCTCTACATGAGTATGCCGCTGGCGATCCAGGACAGCACCCGCGGTCTGGCGCCAGTGCCGCTGGGATTCATCCTCTCGCCGCAGCGATTGATCACGATCCGTTACTCCGAGGTGCACGCGTTCTCGAATGTCATATCCCGCATCAGCGGCAAGTCGGACATCACTGGCACGGGAGTCTTCGCCGCGCTGATCGATGGGATGGTCGATTACGACGCCGATGTGCTCGAGAAGCTCAGCGCCGACCTGGCGGCCGTGTCGGCCAGGGCATTCGGTCAGCCGGGCGTTACACCCCTCCAAGGCAAACGCTATACCCATGCGCTGCGCGAATGCGTCAATGCCATCGGCACCGCGGGCGAACGCTTGTCGCGGATCCGGGAAACACTGCTGGGCCTGCAGCGGATCATGGGCTTCGTATACGAGATGACCAAGGATGGCCAGCAACTGCAGCCGGAGCTGCGTACGCGCCTCAAGACGGCGCGGCAGGATGTGGTCTCGCTGGTCGAATTCCAATCGCACCTGTCCGGCAAAACGCAATTCCTGCTGGATGCGGTACTCGGCTTCATCAACACCGACCAGAACGAGATCTTCAAGGTGCTGACCATCGTCTCCGTGGTGGGCATTCCGCCCACGCTGATCGCGAGCATGTACGGCATGAACTTTCACGACATGCCGGAACTCAGCTGGCGCTGGGGCTATCCGTACGGCCTGGCCCTGATCGCCCTCAGCATCCTCATTCCGGTCATCTGGTTCAAACGACGCGGCTGGTGGTAATAACGCTGCGTGCGCAGCGCAGCATCCACATTCCGTGGACACGCGGCAGACCCTGAGCGTCTAATCCGCCAACGCGGCGACTGCGCCGTGGACCATTCATACCAACAAATCAACAATTAACAGGGTGCAATCATGAAGAATCAGTGGCTATGGTGCGCGTTCGCCGCGCTGGCGCTCGGCATCTCCGGGGGCTCACAGGCTCAGCAGATGGGCGGCGACACCGAGAAGGCCGTTGCGGCGCTCGAAAATCAGTGGCTGCAATCGCAGAAGACCAACAATCCCGACCTGGTAGCACCGCTGCTGGCCGACAAATTCGTCAGCACCGGAGGCGACGGCAAGGTCGAGAACAAGGCCGAGGCAATCGCGGAAGCAAAGACGCGCAAATACACCAGTGCCGACTACGAAAACGTCAAGGTCACGGTGTTTGGAGATACGGCCATCGCGATCGGCGCGTTCAAGGGCGAGGGTACCGAAGCCTCGGGCAAGCCTTTCAAGGAACATGAGCGCTGGACCGACACCTGGGTCAAGATGCCCGACGGCAAGTGGCAGTGCGTGGCCACGCAGGGCACGATGATCAAGTAGGGAGCAGGCGGCCGTGGCGATGGGCCGTGTCGCGACCCATCGCCCGCCGGTTTACTTCCCCTGCCACTGCGGTTTGCGCTTCTCCGTGAACGCGCGTGCGCCTTCCTTCAGATCGTCCGAGCGCAGCACGGCCTGAACGCGGCTGAGGCTGTCGTGCAGCTCAAAGGCCTCGTGCTCGCCCACCATTTCACTGTGGCGCAGCAGCTGTTTGATGGCCGGAAACAGCAGCGGCGGCCCCTCCACGAGCTGCGCGGCGATCTGGCGCGCTTTGGCGAGCGAGGAGCCGCGCGGCACGACATGGTTGGCCAGCCCCCAGTGCTTGGCTTCAGCCGCATCCATCCATCGGCCCGTCATCAGGAATTCGACCGCGATGTGATACGGCACCCGCCGGCGCAGTTTGATGGTGCCGGCATCGGCGAGCACGCCAACATTGATTTCGGGCAGGCCGAATTGCGCGTGCTCTTCCATGACGATGATGTCGGTCCCGAGCACGATCTCGAAGCCCCCGCCGCAGGCGATGCCGTTGACGGCCGCGATGATGGGTTTGTCGAGATTGCGAGGGTAGTTCAGGCCGCCGAATCCACCGGCGCCCCAATCCTCATCGGATCGCTCGCCGGCACTGGCGGCTTTGAGATCCCAGCCGGCGCAGAAGAAGCGATCGCCCGCGCCCGTGACGATGGCCACTCGCAATGCCGGGTCATCGCGAAACTGCCCGAAGACCTCGTTCAGTCGACGGCTGGTTGCCAGGTTGATGGCGTTTGCCTTGGGCCGATCGAGCATTACCTCGAGAATGGCGCCGTTGGTTGTTAACCGCACTCCATCGGACATGTCACTGCTCCTTGGCCAGACGGATCAAAGCGTCCACGGCGACTGCGCCGCGGCCCGACGGCCGTACGATAACCGGGTTGAGATCGAGTTCCACCAGCCGATCAATATGGGTTTCGGCGTAACGCGTACAGGCCAGCGCGGTCTCGATCAATGCATCGATGTCGCCGGCCGGCCGCCCGCGATAGCCCGCGAGCAGCTTCGCCACCGTCAGCCGGCCGATGGCAGCGCGGATCGCATCGGCCGTAAACGGCGGCAACAACGCCACGGTGTCACGCAATAGCTCGGTGAGCGTGCCGCCGGCGCCGAGCACCAGCATCTGGCCGAATTGTGCATCGACGGTCATGCCGATCAGGACTTCAGCCACGCCATCGTCCACCATCTGCTCGATCAGCAGGGTATCGGACAACGCAGCCAGTCGCTGCGCGGCTTCGCGCGCCTGCTCAGGCCCGCGTACATTCAGAACGACGCCGCCGAGATCGGATTTGTGTTGCAGGCTTTTGCCCGCGGCCTTGATGACGACCGGGTAGCCAATCGCATCGGCAGCCTGCGCCGCTTGTGACGGCGCGCACACGCGCGAGCGGGGGATGCTGACGCCAAAGGCCGCCACCGCACCCTTGGCTTCGTGCTCAGCCAGCATGACCGTCTCGGCAACGGCGCGGGCCGGACGCAGCAGACGTACCTGCGAATCGCGGTTCCAGGCCATGCCAACCGCTGCCGCCAGATCCAGTGCCTCCAGCGCCTCGCGCTGACCCTGCAACGGCACCACGCCGCCCGCCAGGCAACGCTCGCGGATCGGTCGCGCCATGGATTCCGGCAGCGATGAGATGACGGCGCGCCGCGTAGCGGTCGCCGGACTCGCTGCGACGAATTCCTCGATGGCAGCGATGTAGCTCGACGGGTCCGCCTGGTCGGCGGGCGGCGAGTCGACCATCAGGCCGATGGCATCGAAGCCTGCCTGCTGCGAGGCGGCGAACACCGCGCGCAGGCCGGGCCGGTCGAACCAGAGGTGGGTGTGAAAATCGAATGGATTGGCGATGTAGACACGCTCACCCAGGATCTCGCGCAGCCGGGCGCTGGACTGCGCCGGAATGGCCGGAAATTCCAGCCCAAGATGACGCGATACGTCGGCTGTCATCGCCATGTCGCCGCCGGATGCGCCCATGATCAGTACCCGCCGGCCGCGCAGCGGACCGCCGGCGTGCAGCACCTTAAGCGTCTCACACAGGGTCGCCAGGGTTTCACAACGCGCGATGCCGGCCTGCCGGCAAAAGGCGTCAAAGGCGACATCGGCGCCGGCCAGTGCGCCCGTGTGGCTGCGCGCGGTGCGGGCGGCCGCCTCGGTACGGCCGGCCTTCACCAATGCGATGGGCTTGCCCGCGGCCCGGGCACGTGCGGCGGCGCGTGCGAAACGCTCCATGTCCTGGACGCCCTCGACGTACAGGCCGAAGGCGGTGACGCGCGGATCATCGGACAGCAGTTCGATGAGATCTTCCACCGCGAGCCGCAGCTGATTGCCGACCGTGATCACGTAGCCGATCGGGACCGAGCGGTCGCTGAACAGCAGGTTCAGCGAGATCGTTCCGCTCTGGCAGATCAGCGCCACACCGCGTTCCCGCCGTGCGCCGACGAGCTGGTCCGGCCACAGTGCGGCGCCCGAAAAGAAATTGATGAAACCGTAGCAATTGGGGCCGAAGAAGGGCAGCTCCCCGGCGCTTTCAGTCAACTGCCTCGTCAGGTCATGTCCCTGCGCCGTGGCCGTTTCGGCGAAGCCCGCTGCGAAGCAGACGAATCCGCCGGCACCGCGCTGCGCCAGCGCGGCCGCGATTTTCGGCACCTCGGTATTGGGTGCCGCCAGGAAGGCTGCGTCCGGGGCGCCGGGCAGTTCCTCGACCGAGCGAAAGTAGCGCTGTTGCGGCGTCGAGGCGCGCGTGGGGTGCACATGCCAGAGCTCACCGTCATAGCCGATGGCCCGGCTGGCGGCCGCGACCGCGTCGGCCCAGATGCCGCCGAACAGCGCGATGCTGCGGGGCGCGAGCAGGCGCTTGATGGATTCGGGCGTCATGTGAACCGGGCTCAGCGCTGCGGCAGCTGCAGGCGCCGTGAGCCATGGCTCGGCGGCGGCAGATCCGCGCAGGCACGCTGCAGTTCTTCGATGGCGGCAACGATGGCGGGCGTAAACGGCTCGCTGGCCACGCTTTCCGCCTGGCGCACCTGCAACAGCATGACCTCGGCAATGGCGGCCGATTCCGTTGCGGGCTCCGAGCGAAGCTCGAAGGCGGCGTGAATGCGTTTGCGATCGGCGCCGAGAATGCGCACCTCGGCGGCCACGGTGGCGGTGGATTTCACCTCTTGCAGATAATGGATGTGCATCTCGAGCGTGTAGAGCGTGCAGCCGGTGCGGATGCGATAGGCCTCATCGAGGCCGATGCGATCCATGAGCGCATCGACGCCAAAGCTGACGATCAGGCCGTAGTAGGCGTCGCGCAGATGGCCGTTGTAGTCAATCCACGCCGGCTCGATGCCGGTGCGATAAATCGGTACCCCCGCCACGGTTGGCTCGCTAACCCAGGCGCAGCCGCTCGCGGGCCTGGGCCGCCGAAATCACCCGTGCCCCCATGGCCTCGATGATCACACGCGCTTTCTCCACCAGCTGCGCATTGCTGGCATACACGCCGCGGCTCAGATAGAGGTTGTCCTCGAGGCCGACGCGAACATTGCCGCCGTTCAGCACCGATTGCGCCACCCACGGCATCTGCATGCGGCTGATGGCAAAGGAACTCCAGACACTGTCGGGGGGCAAAGCATTGATCATGGCCAGCAGGTGGCCGGTATCGGCGGGGACGCCATAGGGAATTCCCATGCAAAGCTGGATCAACGTGGGCGCGGGAATCAGACCTTCCTTGACCATCTGTTTGACGAACCACAGATTGCCCGTGTCGAACACCTCGAGTTCCGCCTTCACCTTCAGATCGCGCAGGATGCCGGCGCCTTTGCGCAGATAATTGGGTGTCGAGATGTAGGCGCGATTGCCATCACCGAAGTTGAGACTGCCGCAGTCGAGCGTGGCGATGTCAGGGCGGTAGAGCCCCTCCTGGCACAGGTCGATGATGTGCCGCATGCGGTCTTCCTGGCTGACAAAATCGGTGCCGGGGGCGGGTGTATCCTTCATGCCGTTGTCGCCGACGCAGATATAGCCGCCCATGCCGCAGGTCAGGTTGACCAGCACATCGGTCTGGCTCTCCCGGATGCGCTTGACGACCTCGCGGTAGTAGCGCGTTTCCATGCTGAAGGCGCCGGTTTCCGGCTCGCGCACGTGGATATGGACGACGGCGGCGCCGGCCTGCGCGGCCGAGATCGCGGCGTTGGCGATCTGCTCGGGAGTCACGGCGCAATGCGGACTTTTCGTGACCTTGGTATCGTCACCGGTCACGGCACAGGTAATCATGACATCTGAATTCATAACAGCCCTCTCAACGTGCGGCGCATCGCTTGTCGTTTAATATTATAGCGTCGATAATATATTACTACAGCCGCCTGGAAGGCTCCAGAGTGCCAGTGCACAACACCGTGATCCGTCGCACGATACCCCTGGCGTGGCGCCTGCTGGCGCTGGCTCTGCCGCTGGTATTGGGCGCCTGCAGCAAAGCCGGGGGAACGCCGGCCGCCGAGCCTAAGGTGCTCTATATCTACAACTGGGCCGACTATATCGGCCGGGACACGATCGCCGACTTCGAGCGCGCCACCGGCATCAAGGTGGTTTATGACACCTACGATGCCGATGAAACGCTGGAGGCGAAGATGATGGCGGGCGATTCCGGGTACGACATCGTCAGCACCTCCACCAGCTACTTCAGCCGCCAGATCAAGGCTGGCGTCTACGCGCCGCTCGACCGCTCGCAACTGCCTAACTGGGGCAACCTCGATCCGCATTTCCTGGCGGTCGAGACCGAGGCCGATCCCGGCAACGCCCACGCCATGCCCTACCTGCATGCCATCAACGGCTTCGCCTATAACATCGACATGATCCGTGAGCGCATGCCCGATGCGCCGGTGGACAGCCTCGACATGCTGTTCAAACCCGAAGTGGTGTCCCACTTTGCCGATTGCGGTGTAACGCTGCTGGATTCGGCCGAGGATGTGCTGCAGCTGGCGATGAACTATCTGCACCTGGATCCGAATTCCACCCGGCCGGAGGACTACAAGGCGGCCGAGCGGCTGGTGCTGTCGATACGGCCTTATATCCGCAACTTCGACTCCTCCGAATACATGAATGGCCTGGCCAACCGCGAGATCTGTATCGCCATGTCCTGGTCGGCCGACTATGCCGCTTCGCGTGCCCGGGCCGCGGCAGCGGGCATCAAGGTGAATCTTGCCTTTACGGTGCCGAAGGAAGGTGCCAACGAATCTTTCGACGCGTTATTGATCCCGGCGGGCGCGCCACATCCGCACGCGGCCCACCAGTTCCTGAATTTCATCCTGGAGCCGAAAGTGATCGCGGCGATTACCAATGAAATTCACTACGGCAACGACAACCGGGCCGCCAACCCGTATGTGGACCCGGCCATTCTGAATGACCCCGCCCTGTATCCCAGCGCCGAAATCGAACGGCGGCTCTACCATACGGCAGAGGTAAGTCCCGCCACCGAGCGCATCCGCACGCGCACCTGGACGCGTATCAAGACGGCGCATTAACGCTCGACGGCCTGCAGTTCCAGCACGCGGCGGCGCTCACTGCGCCGCATCACCACTCCGGCGATGATGACGCAGACTCCGACGGTGCAGATGATCAGGCTGGCCAGTGCGTTGATGTCAGGGCTCACGCCAAGCTTTACCTTGGAGTAGATGACCATGGGCAGCGTGCCGGCGCCGGGACCCGAGACGAAACTGGAGATGACCAGGTCATCCAGCGACAGGGTGAAGCTCAGCAGCCAGCTCGAGAGCAGCGCCGGTGCGATGATCGGCAGCGTGACGTCGATGAAGGCGCGAGCGGGGCTGGCGCCCAGGTCCATGGCCGCTTCCTCGAGCGAGCGGTCGGCACTTTGCAGCCGCGACTGCACGGTCACCGTGACATAGGCCATGCAGAAGGCGACGTGCGCGATCACGATGGTCGTGAAGCCGCGGTGCGGCCACGACAGCAATTGCAGCATCGACACGAACAGCAGCAGCTGCGTGATGCCGGTGATGATTTCGGGCATCACCAGCGGCGCACTCACCATGCCCGTCAACAGCAGGTGACCGCGGAATCGGGGAAAGCGCAGCAACGCAATTGCAGCCAGCGTGCCCATGATCACCGCGCCCGTAGAGGCGACGAAACCGACCTCCACCGACAGCAACGCGGCTTCGAGTACCTGGCGGTTGTGCAGCAGCTGTCCATACCAGGCGGTCGAGAATCCGCCCCAGACATTGACCAGCGAGGAGGCGTTGAACGAAAACACGATCAGCACCAGGATCGGCAGGTAGAGGATCGCAATCCCGAAGAACAGCACGCTGAACAGCAACGGAGATTTGTGGTTTTCCACGACGCTCAGGCCTCGAGCTGGCGCGCGTTGTAGTGCTGGTAGATGGCCATCGGACCCACCAGCAGCACCAGGAAGGCAATCGCGACGGCGGAGGCCACCGGCCAGTCGTGGTTGCCGAAGAATTCATCCCACAGAACCCGCCCGATCATGAGCGTGTCGGGACCACCCAGCAGCGAGGGGATCACGAACTCGCCCACCGCCGGAATGAATACCAGCATTGATCCGGCGATGACCCCCGGCATGGACAGCGGCAGCGTGACCTCGGTGAACACACGCCAGGGCGGACTGCCCAGGTCCGCCGCCGCCTCACGCAGGGTGTGATCGAGCTTCTCCAGCGTCGCGAACAGCGGCAGCACCATGAAGGGCAGGTAGGAATAGATGATGCCCAGGTAGACCGCCAGGCTGGTGCGCATGATGTGGATCGGGTGCCGGATCAGCCCGAAGTGCAGCAGCACGGTATTGAGCAGGCCGTTATCGCGAATGATCCCCTCGAGCGCGTAGACGCGCAGCAGAAAGGAGGTCCAGAACGGCAGGATGATTACGAACAGCAGCATGCTTTGCACCGACTTGGAGGTGCGGGAGATGGCGTAGGCCATGGGATACCCGAGGGCCAGACAGATCAGCGTCGAGAAAAAGGCGGTCCGCAGGGAGTAGAGATAGGCGATGCCATAGACCTCATCAGTGAACAGGTACTTGTAGTTGGCAAAGCTTAAGGACAGGTGCAGGTGATGATCCGGCGTGAAGGCCAGGATTTCGGTGAACGGCGGCACGCGCGCGGCGGTTTCGGCGAAGCTGATCTTGAGTGCCACCGCGAAGGGAATCAGGAAGAACACCGCCAGAAATAGCAGCGGCGGCAGAATGATCAGCCAGCGCCCGGGGCGCGAGATCCTTTTCATGCGATGTGAGTCAGGAGAGAGTTCTTTTACTTCTCACTCGTCGTATTCTGCGCATAACCTCACCGGGCTGTACAGGCAGGATCGGGACGTGCCCAGCGAAGGAGCTTCGAAGCCGCATCTGGAACCGGTGCCCGAACGGGCATCCCGGGTGCGGCAGCGTCAGCGCCTGATCGAGGCCTGCATATCGGCGCTGCATATCTACGGGCCCTCCCGCACCACGGTCGAACGCGTGGTCGCTTTGGCGGACCTGTCCCCCGGCATAGTGCGCTTCTACTTCGAGTCCAAGGCCGCCATGCTGGTGGCGTCGCTGGAGTTCCTGGCTGCCGACTTCGAGCAGCGCGTGCAGCTGCCGGTCACCCGTCTCAAGCACACCCCGGTCCGCGCGCTCGAGCTGCTGGTGGAGCTGTATCTCGATGAGGACATTGCCAGTCCCCGCAAGGTGTCGGTCTGGTACTGCTTCTGGGGGGAGGCCAGCTCGCGCCAGGAATACCTCGATATCTGCGGCCGCAAGGACGAGGATTTCGAGATCCTGGTGCGCGAACTCATGCAGCGCATGATCGAGGAGTCCGGGGAACGCCACCTGGATGCGGACGGGGTGGCGCTCGGTCTGATGGGCGTGCTCGAAATCATGTGGCAGAACATCGCCTTCCACAACGAATCCGATATCGACCGCCGCGCCCAGAAGCAGCGCGCCCTCAACTATCTGCGATCGATTTTTCCGCGCCAGTTTGCGCATGCCGGCGGGGCGGTAGAGCTCGCTCGCACGCGCGGCGCCCCGGCCTTCGAAGCATCCGCGGTAGCGACTCGCCTGCCTGCGTGGGCCTACGCCGATACGGCTTTATTTGCCGCGGAGCGCGAGCAACTGTTCCGGCCTGCCTGGCAATTCGCCGCCCACACCCGGGAACTGACGCGCGCGGGCGACTTCGTTGCCATCGACCTGGCCAGCGAGCGGGCCCTGGTCCTGCGCGATGAAAGCGGGACGATTCGTGCCTTTTACAACACCTGCCGACGACGACCGCACGCGCTGCTCACGCAGCGCACCGGAACGCTCGAGGGCAGCATCGAATGCACCGCGCATGGCTTGCAGTATGGCTTCGACGGCAAGCGCCGCAGCGGCGAAACGCCGGGCGATCTGGCGGCGCTGGATGTCGAGCTGCGCGGCGAGCTGATCTTCGTCCGCCGCGATGAGGGCCGTGAGCCGATGGGGGAGCCGCTGGCTGCATGGGCGGGACTTGCAGCCTTTGCCATCCTGGCGCCGCAGGGTGTGCAGGAAGCCGAGGTGGCAGCGGACTGGAAACTGGTGGTGGAACAGTGGCTGGAATCGGCACTGGCCGAACATCCCGTGGACTACCTCGCGGCCCTGGTTTCCGCGCCGCAGATCGAGATCGGCGCTGCCACCGGTACGGTGAGCTGGGAGGCAAACCTGAATCGCGACGCTGCCGGCGCGACTGCCGGCGGCTACACGCGCCTGGCGCACCTGACGACGGGCACCAGCGCGCTATGGCGAAGACTGTTCATTGCGCCCAACGAGCTGATCGAGACTCGCCCCGACGGCGCGCTGGTGCTGCAGGTCATACCTGAGGCGCCGGGCCGCTGCCGGATCCGGCGCTTCGAGTTCGGCAGCGCGTCCCCGACGCGCGAACAACGCTGCCTGCACTACCTGGGGCAGCGTCTGGTGCGGCGCTGGTTGCAGCAGGATCTCAATCTGGCGCAATCGATCCAGGCGGGCCTGGAGAGCTCCAGCTTCGAGGCCACCGAATCAGGCCCCGTGCCGCAGGCCCTGCGCGCCTTTCGCAACTCGATCTTCAGCCTGCTGTCGGGCGTTCACACGCCGCCCAGCGAAGCCCCGTTGGCTTAAGCGAAGTGGCTCGGAGCGCGCGACTGGCGCGCCTCGGGGATACGCTCGCGTACCAGTTCCTGGAAGGCCCACATGCAGCTTTCCAGCCGCGACAGCGGACCGGGCTCGTAGCTGCTCGACGCTAATCCGCGCTGCACGCGCCGGCACAGGAAGTCGTCTTCACGCTGGATATCGCGGTTGATGCGCCCGGTCAGGTAGCGAACGATGCGCATTTCGCGACGCTCGTCCGGCAGTCCGAAGGTCCCGCCGCGAATGATGCAGCGTCCCGGTCCATTCGGCGTTACCTGGAAGAAATCCATCTGGTCCGGGAACACGTCGATGCCGAGGTTGGGCAGCATGCTGTAGAAACTCCAGCGGCGCCGCAGCGGCTCGGGCAGATGGGTGGACACAGGAGCCACCATCTTCTGATACATGCGCTCGCTCCACCTCGAGGACGGCTGCTCGCGCATGTGGCTGGCGCCGCGGGAGACGCCGCTGCCGAGGCTCTTGGCGTCGTCGTAGTCGGGCGTGAACATGCGCGCGAGTCCGGGATGCCCGATCGGCACATGATAGGACTCGAGGTAGTTGTCCATCGCGACCTTCCAGTCGACCGGCCATTCCTCGCGGTAAAACGGTGTCAGGGGCACCATGTCCTCGAAGCGGTAGGGCGCAAAATCCTCGAGGAATTCACCCCACGTGGACTTCAGCGGCGGCGGATCGCCGGCGAGTGCCACGAATACGAAGCCGAAGGCGATTTCGGTCTTGACCGGCTTGAGTCCGAATTGCGCGCGATCGAGCGGCGGAAAGGTCTCGCGCATGGTCATGCCCTGCAGTTCGCCGCTGAGCTTGTACGACCAGCCGTGATAGGGGCAGGTGATCGCGCCCGGGCAGTGACCGGCGCCATCCAGCAGGCGGGCGGCACGATGACGGCAGACATTGTGGAACGCCTGAATCTCGCGCTTGGAGTTGCGCACCGCGACCACGCTCTCTGGCCCTAAGTCGAAGGTCATGAAGTCGCCGGGATTGGGGATTGTGTTCACGTGGCCCACGATCTGCCAGCTCGGCTTGAGGATGCGTTCGATCTCGAGACGCTGCATCTCGGGATGGTTATAGGTCCAGGCGGGAAGCGCGCGTGCGATCGGGGTCACGGTGGCTTCGGTGGCGGTCAAGGCGGGGGAATTCATGGGTGCGCCTCCACTATATGGTCGTATAATCTACGCCCTTTGAGGCCCCGCCGGCAAGTCGAGGTAGGGACGCATAGCCCAGAATGCGCCGCAATTTAGGCGATTTCTCACATATCGCACCGCAGCATGAAATTTTATATGACCATATAGACACCAGGGCTGCGGCGATGGTACCGTGCCTGCCTTACCGGGAGCGCCGCCATGACCAGAAAACTCACCAAGAGCCATGAGCAGTTCCAGCGCGCCATCAAGCGGCTTCCGCTCGGGGTGGCGTCCAATTTCCGTTACTGGGGCGAGGACCGCACCATCTATGTGAAGTCCGGTCGCGGCGCCCGCATCACTGACCTCGATGACAATGTCTACGTCGACTATCGGATGGGCTACGGCCCGGCGATCCTCGGCTATGCCGATCCGCGGGTCGATGCGGCCGCGCGTGCCGGCATGGAAATCGGCGGCGTATTCGCGCTGTCCACCGAACGCGAACTGGCCGTGGCGGATCGCATCTCGCGCATGGTGCCCGCGGCGGAACTGGTCCGCTTCTCCAATTCCGGCACCGAAGCGGTGATGGCGGCCTTGCGCGTGGCGCGCGCCTACACCGGCAAGGACGACTACGTCATTCTCGAAGGCAGCTATCACGGGCTGTTCGACGCGGCGATGTGGTACACGCCGATGGACAAATGGTCGCAGGTCGGCGATCCGCAGGTAGTGCCTTACAGCGAGGGCATTCCGCTCAGTTCGCGCAGCTTTGCGCATTTCGTCCAGGCCAACGACGCCAACCAGCTCGAGGATGTGCTCAAGCGGCATGCCGACCGCATCGCCTGCCTGCTGATCGAGCCCATCATGGGCAATTGCCTAGGCATTGCCGCCGAGCCCGAGTATGTGCGCGCGGCGCGCGCGCTGTGCGATCGCTACGGCGTGGTGCTGATCATCGATGAGGTCAAAACTGGCTTCCGTGTGGCCCGCGGCGGCGTGCAGGAACTCTATGGCGTCAAGGCCGACCTGTGCACCTTTGCCAAGGCAGTGGCCAACGGCTACCCGATCTCGGTGCTCGCCGGCCGCGAGGACATCATGCGCAAGATCGGCAAGGGCGTGGCGCATGGCGGCACCTACACGGCGCACTCGGTGTCGCTGGCGGCGGCCGAGAAGACGCTCGATATCCTGGAAAACACCGACGCGCTGGATCGCATCGCGCAGTACGGCACCCGTTTGCGGCAGGGCATGCGGACGATCCTGAGCGCGCGCGGCATTCCGCACAGCTTCGTCGGCCATCCATCGATGAGCGGGCTGTACTTTGCGCACGATCCGCCGCGCACCTACCGTGACTGGAAGAGCAGCGACTATGCGTTCTACGATGCCACTGCGCGCGTGCTGCATGATGAGGGCGTGCTGTGCGAGCCCGATTCGCGCGAGCCGTGGTTCGTGAGCGCGGCGCATGATGATTCCTGTCTCAAGGACACACTGGCCGGATTCGAAGTCGCCATCGATGCGACGCTGCAGAATCCCGATGTGGTCTCGCGCAAGATGCCGGCCTGACCCGGCCGTACGCGGGGGCCATCGACGTGACGAACGGGGCTAAGCGCCACGATGCGATCATCGTCGGCGCCGGTCACAACGGCCTGGTGGCAGCCTGCTACCTGGCAGCGTGCCGGACTCGATGTACTGGTGCTCGAGCGCATGCCCTGGGTCGGCGGTGCCGCGGTAAGCCGCCAGCTCTACCAGGACTTCACCTACTCGAACTGTTCCTACGTCTGCAGCCTGCTGCGGCCCGAGATCATGCGCGAGCTGGAGCTGCCGCGCTTCGGCCTGCAGATCATTCCCTATGATGGCGGCTGCACCATGATGCGCGATGGCGGCCATCTCTCGATGTACGACAATCACGACGCGCTGCGCCGCGAGATCTCGCGCCACTCCAGGCGCGATGCCGAGGCCTACGACCGTTACGTGCGCGACGTGCTGCGGCAGTGCCGTTTCATCCGGCCGCTGCTGCTGCGCACCCCGCCGGATCCGACCTCCTTCAAACCGCGTGACATCCGCGAGCTCATTCACCTCGGCGGCCTGTTCCATGGGCTCGGCGAGGCGCGTATGTACGACACGCTGCGCTTCTGGACCATGAGCTGCGCGGATTTCCTGGACGAGTATTTCGAGAGCGAGATCGTCAAGGCGCACATGGCCGGCAGCTCGATCATCGGCACGGCGCTGGGTCCGCGCTCGCCCGGCACGGCCTACGTGCTGTTGCATCACTACATGGGTGGTATCGACGGCACGGTCGGGTCCTGGGGTTTCGCGCGCGGCGGCATGGGCGCGGTGTCGCGCGCACTGGCCGACTCGTTCCGCGCCAGCGGCGGTACCATCCGCACCGACTCGCCCGTCGACCGTATCCTGGTGGAACGCGGCCGCGCGGTGGGCGTGGTGCTCGAGGGCGGCGATGAGCTGCGCGCCAAAATCGTGGTATCGAACCTTGATGTGAAGCGCACCTTTCTCGAGAGCATGGACGCCAGCGACCTGCCCGATGAATTCGTGCAGCAGGTGCGGCGCTTCAAGATCCGCGGTTCATCCGGCAAGCTCAATATCGCACTCGACGGACTGCCGAGCTTTCCGGCGATTCCGGCCGGATCGCCCAGCCTGCGCGGTGACCTCCATGTCACTGACACCGTCGAGATGATGGAGCGCGCCTACGATGACTGGAAAGAGGGCCGCTGGTCGCGCGCCCCCTACATCGACATGCTGATCCCCTCGCAGATCGATCCGACCATGGCGCCCGATGGCAAGCATTACATGTCGGTGTTCGTGCAGTACTGCCCCTACAAGCTCGCCGAGGGGGAGTGGAACGCCGAGCGCCGCGAGGCCTTCGGACGCACCGTCATCGACACGATTGCGCAGCACAGTCCGGATTTCAAATCACTGATCCTGCATGCCGAGGTGCGCACACCCTGGGATATCGAACGGGAAGTGGGGCTGACCGAGGGCAATATCTTTCAGGGCGAACTGACCTTCGATCAGCTGCTGTTCAACCGACCGGTGCCGGGCTACGCGCAGTACCGCGCGCCGGTCCGCGGCATGTACATGTGCGGCTCGAGCACGCATCCGGGCGGCGGCGTCATGGGCGCGCCAGGCGCCAACGCCGCCCGCACCATTCTCGAGGATCTCGGGAGAGCGCAGTGAGCGCGGCAGCCGATTTCGACTGCATCGTGATCGGCGCGGGCCACAACGGCCTGGTGTGCGCCTCCTACCTGGCGCGCGGCGGCCGCCGGGTGCTGGTGCTCGAAGCGGCCCCGGAGGTCGGCGGCGCCGCGATCACACGCGAGTTCGCGCCGGGATTTCGCGTCTCCGCGGGCGCCCACCTGCTGCAGCTGATGCCGCGCGCGATGATCGAGGAACTCTCGCTCAAGGCGCACGGCCTGGTGTTCGCCGGCGAGGATCTGCAGACGATCGCCCTGTCGAGCGATGGGGCCCCACTGGCGCTCGATGCCGGCGGCGTTGTCGGCCTGCCAGCCGCGGAGCAGAAAGCGTACGCCCATCTGATGGCGCAGCTGCAGCGCTTCGGGCGCGCGCTCGCGCCGGTGCTCAATGCCGCACCGCCGCGCCTGGGCACGAACTCCAATGCCGACCGGCTCTCATTGTTGAAGCTCGGCTGGCAGATCCGCCGCCTGGGCCGTCGCGATATGCGCGAGCTGCTGCGCATCGGCGGCATGTGCGTGTACGACCTGCTGCAGGAGAATCTGTCGACGCCGCTGCTGCAGGGGGCGCTGGGATTCGACGCAGTGCTGGGAACGAACTTCGGGCCGCGCGCGCCGGGCTCGGTATTCACGCTGCTGTGTCGCATGGCCGCGGCCGCCAATGCCGACCGGATGGCGCCGGCGCTGCCGCAAGGCGGACTGGGCGCTTTGTCGGATGCACTGGCGGCGTCTGCACGCAGCAGCGGCGTCACGATTCGCACCGGCGCAGCCGTGCAGCGCATCCGTGTCGAGCGCGACCGCGCCGTCGGCGTCACGCTGGCGTCGGGCGAGTCGATCAGCGCCGGGCTGGTGGTCTCGAACGCGGACCCGAAGACCACTTTCCTCGGACTGCTCGGCAGTGAACATCTGGACACCGGCTTCGTGCGGCGCGTGGCGCACCTGCGCAGCCGCGGACTGAGCGCGAAATTGCATCTTGCGCTCGACCGGCTGCCGCCCGTCAGAGGGCTGGATGGAGCCGCGTTGGGCGGCCGATTGCTGGTGGCTCCCTCGCTCGACTACATCGAGCGAGCCTTCAACCACAGCAAGTACGGGGAATATTCGGCTGCTCCCAGCATCGAGATCACGCTGCCCACTGTACGGGACCCGCAGCTCGCGCCGGCCGGGGCACATGTGCTGTCCGCGGTGGTGCAGTACGTACCGTATGCGGTCAAGGGTGGCTGGGACTCGGCGCGTGCCCCGCTGGTAGAGAGCCTCGTGGAACAGCTGGATGCCTATGCGCCGGGCCTGCGCCGTTCGGTGCTGGCCGCGGAGCTGCTGACCCCGCATGATATCGAGCAGCAATTTCGCATCTTCGGCGGTCACTGGCACCATGGCGAGCTGGCGCTCGATCAGTTCCTGATGGTGCGGCCGGTGCCGGGCGCCGCGCAGTATGCGACTCCGGTAGCGGGTCTTTATTTGTGTGGTGCGGGCTCGCATCCCGGCGGCGGCATCATGGGAACCGCGGGCCGCAACGCGGCGCGCGCCATCCTGGCGCGGGCGGCATAGGACACGGCATGAACGAAGCCCCACTGTTTCGCGAACCGTTGCTGCGCACGCCCTTTCACGAACGCGCCCGCGCGCTCAGTCAGCTCGACAGCTTCATTCCATGGAACGGCTACACGACGGTGGATGTGTTCAGCACCGTCGAACACGAATATTTCGCGATCCGCAACGCCTGCACGCTCTACGATCTCTCGCCCATGGCCAAGTACCGCATCGCCGGCCCCGATGCACTGCGGTTCATGAACCGGCTGGTCACGCGCGATCTGGCCAAGCTCAAGCCCAATCGCGTGGCCTACGCGGTCTGGTGCGATGATGAGGGGCACCTGATCGATGATGGCACGGTGTTTCGGCTGGGGGAGTCGGAGTACCGACTGTGCGCGCAGGAACGGCAGCTCGACTGGCTGCTCGATTCGGCGATCGGCTACGACGTCGAAATTACCGATGTGACCGAGGCGATTGCCGGACTCGCGCTGCAGGGACCCACTTCCTGCGCGGTGCTGAAGAAACTGGGTCTGGCCGGCGTGGAGCGGCTCAAGCCCTTCGATATCGGCTCGTTTGCGCTCGAGGGCACCGCGCTCACGCTGTCGCGAACCGGCTTTACCGGCGATCTGGGCTACGAGGTCTGGATGGATCCGCGCGACGCCGAAGGGATCTGGGACCGCCTCATGGCAGCGGGGCATAGTCGCGGCATCCGCCCGCTGGGCTCCCGCGCGCTGAATATCGCGCGCATCGAGGCCGGCTTCCTGCTGCCCAATGTCGAGTTTCTGTCGGCCGAACGCACCCTGCGCGTCGGTCGCGAGCGCTCGCCGTTCGAACTCGGCCTCGACTGGCTGGTCGACTTCGAGAAAGGTCACTTTACGGGCCGGCGAGCGCTGCTCGCCAAGCAGCGCGACGGAACGCGCCGCCGCCTGGTCGGTCTGGATATCGAGGGCAATAAACCGGCGCACAACGCACTGGTTTATTCTGCACGCTCGGGCCGCAAGGAAATCGGCTCGGTGACTTCGGCGATCTGGTCGCCGACCTGCAAACGCAATCTGGCGTATGCGCTGCTGGACGCGCCGTATGTCAGCGTCGGAACGGAGGTCTGGGTGGAGATCTACCTGAATAGCGAACTCACCTGGGAGCGGCGCATGCGCTCGGCGCGTGTGGTCGATAAGCCATTCTTTGCCCCCGAGCGCCGCCGGGCCACCCCGCCCGCGGACTTTTGAGGCTTGCATGCTCGCCAGCCAGCAGAAATCCAACGTCGATCGCCCCTGGCTTGACCCCAACGCCACGCCACAGCTGGTGATCGAGAACCTGGGCAAGAACTACGGTGACTTTGCGGCGGTCGACAATGTCAGCCTCAAGATATTCAAAGGCGAGATCTTCGCGCTGGTCGGCTCGTCGGGATGCGGCAAGACCACGCTGCTGCGCATGCTCGCGGGCTTCGTAGATCAGAGCGCCGGCAATGTTTTGATTGATGGCACGCCGATGAACGGCGTGCCGCCGCATCTGCGCCCGGTCAACATGATGTTCCAGTCCTACGCGCTGTTTCCGCATATGACCGTCGAACAGAATGTCGGCTATGGCCTGCGCCGCATGGACCTGGAACGCGCGGAAAAACAGCAGCGCGTGCAGCAGGCTCTGGACATGGTGCAACTGGGCGCTCATGGCAAGCGTAAACCGCATCAGCTCTCGGGCGGACAACGCCAGCGCGTGGCGCTGGCGCGGGCATTGATCCGGCGTCCCAAGGTGCTGCTGCTCGATGAGCCGCTGTCTGCGCTCGACAAGAAACTGCGCGAGCGCACGCAGTTTGAACTCATGGACCTGCAATACCAGGTGGGAACGACCTTCATCGTCGTGACGCACGATCAGGATGAAGCCATGGCGCTGGCTTCCCGAATTGCGGTCATGGACCGGGGGCGCGTGGTGCAGGTAGGCACCCCCTCGGAGATCTATGAGTTCCCGCAGAGCCGCTTCGTCGCCGACTTCGTCGGCACCACCAACCTCTTCGAGGGCGATGTGACGGAGTGCGAGCCCGGGATGATCACCGTCAACTGCCCTGAAACCGGTTGCGCACTCTGGGTGGACGATGTCGGCCGCTTCAGCACCGGGCAACGGGTGTGGGTGGCGCTGCGCCCGGAAAAGATCCGCCTCACCAAGCAGCCTGTTACCGGCCAGCGCGTCAATCAGCTTCGGGGCACGGTCTGGGAGCTCGGCTACCTGGGCAATCGCTCCACCTACCGCATCAAGACCGCGTCGGGAAAAGTGGTCACGGTGTTCGCGCAAAACGAACGACGCACCTCGGAATGGTCGATCGACTGGAGCGATGAGGTCTACGTCAGCTGGGACGCCAGCGCTGCCTTACTGTTGCATTCCTGATTTGCTGCGTTGAACAGTGGTTCAATGGACCCAAGTCGGTGCGACGAATTCCCGATTGCTCTATTCTTGCGCAAGCTGCTAATAACTAAAGGGTAATTCCGCCTAGCCAGGGGTAGGGATGTCGGGCCAATACCGTCCGGTCGTCTCCAGGCAACGCTTGACATCTGGATTGCACGCTCGTTCAATCGGGGTTGTGCCGACACTGCCCAAGGCGCCAGCGCCTCTTCGACGACCCGAACCGCTACGGGTCGGCGTGCTATTGGCCAACAATTTCACGCTGTCCGCTTTTTCATTGTTCGTCGATCACCTGCGGCTCGCTGCCGACGAGGGTGACCGCAGCCGTCCGCTGCACGTGCAGTGGTCGACGATGTCGAATCGCACCGAACCTGTGCGGGCCAGCTGCGGTGTCGCGATCGCGCCAACCTCGGCCCTGCTCAATCCGGCGGAACTCGATTACGTCGTCGTGGTCGGCGGGCTGCTGCATGGCGGACCCCAGATCGACCAGGCGACCACGCAGTATCTGCGCGAGGCCGCCGCCAGTGGTGTGCCGCTTATCGGGCTGTGCACCGGCAGCTTCATTCTCTGCCGCAGTGGCCTCATGCGTGGCCGGCGCTGCTGCGTCAGCTGGTATCACTACCAGGATTTCGTCGACGAGTTTCCCGATCACGAAGTGGTGGCGGATCGCCTGTTCATCGCCGATCGCGATCGCATCACCTGCGCCGGCGGTGCCGGCACCGCGGATCTGGCGACCTTCATACTGGAGCTGCATCTAGGTCGGGCCGTGGCCCAGAAGGCCAACCAGGTGCTGCTGTTCGACCGCGCGCGCGCAGGCAACGATGCCCAGCCGCATCCGCCCCTGTTTGAGAATGTCTCCGATGAGCGTGTGCGGCGTGCGCTGCTGCTCATGGAGCAGAATCTCGCCCGGCCTGTGGCAATCGGCTACGTCGCCAAACAACTGGGACTTTCCGTGCGGCAGTTCGAGCGCCTCTGTCGCAGCGCGCTCGGCACCGGACCGGCCTCGCTCTACCGCCGTATCCGCATGCGCTACGCGCAATGGCTCATCAACAACACCGACCGCTCGATGACCACCATCGCGCTGGAGGCCGGGTTTGCCGATGGCGCGCATTTCTCGCGCCAATATAAGGAAACCTACGGCCTGTCGCCGTCGTTACGGCGCAAGCAGGGCACGGGGGCTGCGGAAGGCGATCGCGCGTGCACGCGGGTGTTTGACTGACGCGGGTTGATGCCGGCAGACTCTTGCCGCGTCCTCCGGGTCAACCGGCGTCAGTCGGCAGCCGCACATCGTGCTCGCCACCTATGTGCTGCGGCAGCCCGTCTTCGATGTTGTAGTAATCGCCCTTGGCTTCGACGTAGATATGCGCGGCGGCCTTGATGCCGGTGGGATCATCGAGCGTACCGGCCCAAATTGAGATGTGCCCGCCGCTGGCCGGCTTCCAGAACAGGTTCGACCCGCAGTTGCCGCAGAATCCGCGACTCGCCTCCGGAGAGGAGGCGTACCAGCGCAAAGTGCCGGATTTGTCGATCGACAGATGCGAAGGCGCGCAGGCCGTTGCGGCGACCAGGTGGCCCGTGAGGCGCCGGCACATCTTGCAGTGGCAATAGACGACATCCCGTAGCGGGCCGTTGACTGTGAATTCGACACCGCCGCACTGGCAGCGACCCTTGCTAAGGGACATGGGGCTCCTCCTATTTCGCAGCACCGTTCTGCTTGCCAGGCTGATCAATCAAAATCGTCCTGAGCAGGGCATCCTCGTCCTTGACGCCGCCCAGAATTGCCCTGCATTCGCGATCAAAAAGACGGAATCGCGCTGTCAGCAGATCGGTGGTCTTGATTAAGGCGGCAACGATACCGAGGTATTCGACAAGTTCAGCGCGCGATAGCTTCATGAGATCAGGGGCGATGTTTACCGAATTCATCTCGAGGTTCCCGGCCGAGTCCGTATAGCGCTCGTTGAATGCCGCCAGGGTGGCGAGTCCACCGAACCAATGCTCGCGGACGGTCGCCGCGAGCTCGCGTTGAAAGGCAACTCGGTTGTAGATCCGAATCCGCGCGATCGGCAGGTATGCCACGGTGCCATTTTCCTTGGCCGCATCGTACGGGGCCAGATTGGGGAAAACCGGAAACGTGACCATGCGGGGATCATCGGCGGGGGGAGGCACTGGCCCCTCTTTGCCATCGAGGCGCCCAATGATGGCTGCCCGAAGCTGCGACAGATATTCACGCAACAAACCAAACTGCTTGATGCTGTCCGCATCGGACTGAAGATCGCCCGCAAAAACCTCCTGCATTTGCGCTTGCAGTTGTTCACTGAGATGCCGGTGATGAAAAAACTCGACTGTCTGCTCGAGCCCTACCGCAATGAAGAGCCCAATGACGATCGTTGCGATATGGATGAAGAAGCCTTTCCAGCTGTGGGGTGCTTCATGGGGTGCATGGACTTCGAGCATAGCGCTGAAAAATCTCATCACTGGATTGGACGGTTGGCATCATTACGAATGCCGCTGGGGCTAGCAACTCATGGGCCGCAGCTGCGCCGGCAGATGATGTCAAAAAAACGACACTCCGATTGTCGCCTTTACGCAAGTGGACGTCGCTTTTCCGATAATTCCCCGGGGCCTGCGCCTTTATCATGTAGGCCTGATGATGCCGACGTAAATCGCCGTGGGGTCTAACAAAAACGGAGAGCGCGCATGTCGGGTGAGGCAGCGGATGATTTCGATCTGGAATCGCTCAATGACGAGGAACTCGCCGAGCAGGTCCATGACGATCTCTACAATGGTCTGAAGAGCGAAGTCGAAGCAGCGACACGGATTTTCCTCAAGCGTGGCTGGAGCGCCGAGCGTGTTTTGAATGACGCGCTGGTCGAAGGCATGCGCATCGTCGGCATCGACTTCCGCGATGGCATCCTGTTCGTGCCGGAGGTTCTGCTGGCCGCGAATGCGATGAAAGCCGGCATGGAGATCCTGCGCCCCCTATTGGCCGAGTCCGGGGTAGAGCCCATCGGCAAGATCGTGATCGGCACCGTGAAGGGCGACATCCACGACATCGGCAAGAACCTGGTGTCGATGATGCTCGAGGGCGCCGGCTTCGAAGTCATCGATCTGGGGATCAACAATCCCGTCGACAAATATCTCGACGCCCTCGAGAAGCACAAGCCCGACATCCTGGGCATGTCGGCGCTGCTGACGACCACGATGCCCTATATGAAGGTCGTCATCGACGCGCTCAAGGAGCGCGGCATCCGCAATGACTACATCGTGCTGGTCGGCGGCGCGCCGCTGAACGAGGAGTTCGGCAAGGCCGTCGGTGCCGATGCCTACTGCCGCGATGCCGCCATCGCCGTCGAGACCGCCAAGGGACTGATCGCGAAGCGCCGGGCTGTCGCGCTGGCGAGCTGAGCGCGACTGCATCATGGCCCAGGAAGCCCAGGGCGTACTGATCATCGCCTGCGGCGCGCTGGCGCACGACATTGCAGCGCTGCGCCGTGCCAACCAGTGGCTGCAGATGGATGTCACCTGCCTGCCGCCCGAGCTGCACAATCGACCGGAGAAAATTCCCGGCGCCGTGCGCGAGCAGATCCATGCCGCACGCGGACATTACCAGTCCATCTTTGTCGCCTACGGGGACTGCGGCACGGGGGGCGAACTCGATCGCGTGCTCGAACAGGAGTGCATCGAACGCATTCCTGGCGCGCACTGCTATGAATTCCTCGCTACCTCGGCCGTATTCGAACGCCTGACCGAGGCCGAGATCGGCACTTTTTATCTGACGGACTTTTTGCTGCGGCACTTCGAGCGGCTGGTGATGCGCGGCCTCGGACTGGACCGTCACCCCGAGCTGTTGCCGACCTATTTTGGCAACTATCGCAAGCTCGTCTACCTGGCACAGTCGGAGGTAGCGGGTGCCGATGAGCGCGCGCGCGGCATCGCGGCACGCCTGGGGCTGAGCTACGAATACTGCCGTACCGGCCGCGGCACGCTGGGCTCGAGCCTGGCGGCGGCGATGCATCGCCACGCAGGAGCGCGCCCCGCAGGCGCTATCGCATGGGCGCAGTGAGCATCATTTCCTGGCGCGACATTCCCGCGCAGGTGGTGGTCAAACGCGGCCGCGAGTCGGCCAAGGTGCAGCTCTCGGCGCGATTCCAGGAAGCCATCGATCGCGCCGCGATGCGGGCAGGGCGCGGCAGCTCGGATGCGTATCTTGCCGATTGGCAGCGCGGCGCGGCGCGGCCCTGCAGCGATGACATCCAGGCCGAAGCGGCCGCGGAAGCTGCTCGAATCGAGCAGCAGTACACGGATGAAGACCTCGAGCGGCTGATTCGCGCCAAGGGTGTGGACGAACTCAAAAACGCCGGCGACGGTGGCAGCACCACCGCCGCCAGCGAATCCTGATGTACGCGCTGCGCCAGTGGTCAGTACGGCACGCGCGCGGCCTGAATGCCTTTTATCGCGGCTTCGAGCGCTCATTGCTCGCCATGCACGGCGTGTTCCGCGCCATCGGCTACGAGCGCCTCGAGCGTCCTGTGGCCGTGGTCGAGAAAACCGTCAAGGGCCTGCTGTTCGACTGTCGAATGTGCGGCCAGTGTGTGTTGAGCTCCACGGGCATGTCCTGTCCCATGAACTGTCCCAAGACGCTGCGCAACGGGCCTTGCGGCGGTGTGCGCGCGGACAATCGCTGCGAAGTGAAGCCTGACATGATGTGCGTCTGGGTTCAGGCCTATCGCGGCAGCGAACGCATTCCGGGCGGTGTCGAGGCCATGAGCGCAGTGCAATTCGCAGTCGATCATCGCCAGCAGGGACGCTCCTCGTGGCTGCGGGTGGTGCGGGAAAAGAAGGGCGCCGCGTGATTTTTGAAGACGAACCGGTGCCTGGCTACCCCTTGCCGATCCTGCCCGGCCATACCTCCCCGGGCCGCTTCGAGCGCGTGCTGCGTGCCGGTGGCTTCGCGGTCACCACGGAACTGGCGCCGCCCGATTCGGCGGACCCCGAGGATGTCTATCGCCGCGCCCGCGTGTTCGACGGCCACGTCGATGCCATCAACGCCACCGATGGCAGCGGCGCGAATTGCCATATGTCGAGCCTTGCCGTCTGTGCGCTGCTGACGCGCGTGGGCTACGCACCCATCATGCAGATCTCCTGTCGGGACAAGAACCGCATCGCCATACAGGGCGACATCCTGGGCGGTGCCGCCATGGGCGTGTGCAACATGCTCTGCCTGACCGGCGATGGAGTGCAGGCGGGCGATCATCCGCAGGCCAAGCCGGTCTTCGATCTCGATTGCGTGTCGCTGCTGCAGATCGCGCGCTCGCTGCGCGATGAGCATAAGTTCCAGAGCGGCCGCAAAATCACCGCGGCGCCCAGGGTGTTCTTCGGCGCCGCCGAGAATCCCTGCGCCTTGCCGCACGAGTGGCGTGCCAGGCGCCTGGGCAAGAAAGTCGCCGCCGGAGCGCAGTTCATCCAGACACAGTATTGCTACGAGCTGCCGCTACTGCGCAGTTTCATGGAGCAGGTGGAAGCACTCGGGCTGCTCGACAAGGTCTACATCCTGGTCGGTGTCGGGCCGCTGCGCTCCGCCAAGGCCGCCGAATGGATGCGCACGCATGTGCCGGGCATGGCCGTGCCTGATGCGTTGATTGCGCGCCTGAGCGGCGCGCAGGACCAGGCACGCGAGGGGCGCAACATCTGCGTCGAGCTGATCCAGGCGATCCGCGAAATTCGCGGCATCAGCGGCGTGCACGTCATGGCATATCGACAGGAAGAATCGGTGGCCGAGGTCATCGATCGATCCGGCGTTCTCAAGGGCCGCGCCCCCTGGTATCCCGAGCGCGACACCGTCAAGGCTTCTCACAGGACCGCATCATGACCGACACCATTATCAGTTCCGCCACCCGGGAAGTCGTCATCGGCTTCAACCGTCCCTTCGTGATCATCGGCGAACGCATCAACCCCACGGGCCGAAAGATTCTCGCCGCCGAGATGGCGGCGGGCGATTTCACGCGCGTCGAAGCCGACGCGCGCGCGCAGGTGGAGGCGGGCGCCCACATGCTCGATGTCAACGCGGGCATTCCGCTGGCCGACGAGCCGGCGATCCTCGCCCGCGCGGTTCAGCTGGTGCAGTCGATCACCGATGTGCCGCTGTCAATCGACTCATCCATCGTCGCGGCGCTGGAAGCCGGTCTTGCGGTATACAAAGGCAAGGCACTGGTGAATTCCGTGACCGGAGAGGAGGAGCGGCTGCAGGCCGTGCTGCCGCTGGTGAAGAAGCACGGCGCCGCCGTGATCGCCATTTCCAATGATGAGACCGGCATCTCGGAAGACCCGGACGTGCGCTACGCGGTCGCCAAAAAAATTGTCGACCGCGCTTCGGACTATGGCATTCCGGCCTCCGACATCGTGGTCGATCCGCTGGTCATGCCGATCGGTGCCATCAATCAGGCCGGCGTGCAGGTGATGCGCCTGGTGCATCGGCTGCGCACTGAACTGAAGGTCAATACCTCGTGCGGCGCCTCCAACATCAGCTTCGGCCTGCCAAACCGCGACGGCATCAACGCGGCCTTCCTGACGATGGCGATCGGCGCCGGCATGACCTCGGCGATTACCAATCCCCTGCATCTGGATGTGGTGCGCGCCTGCATGGGCGCCGACGTCATGATGGGCCACGACCCGGACTGCGCGCGCTGGATCCGTCGCTTTCGCGAACCGCCTCCGGCTGGCAGCGCCGCGGCCGGTGTCGGGGGCGAGGGGCCTCGAGGCCGTCGTGAGGGCGGCCATCGTCGCCGTGCGACGCAGAGCTAGCGCGCGATGGTGCTGACCGAAGATCCGCTGGTCGTCTTCATGCCTTCGGGAAAGCGGGGGCATTTTCCGGTGGGCACGCCGGTGCTGACTGCTGCGCGCGCACTGGGTGTCGACATCGATTCGGTGTGCGGCGGCCGCGGGCTGTGTGGCCGTTGCCAGGTCGTGGTCGCGGAGGGTGAGTTTGCCAAGCATGGACTGACCTCCTCGCGCGCCAGTCTCTCGCCCTTCAGCGCAACCGAAGAGCGTTACAACAAGCGTATGCCGATGGTCGAAGGCCGTCGGCTGTCCTGCGCGGCGCTGGTGGAAGCCAGTGTCGTCATTGATGTGCCGGCCAGCAGCCAGGTGCATCGTCAGGTGGTACGCAAGGATGCGGAAGTTCGCGCCATCGAGTTGCATCCGGTAGTGCGGCTGCACTACGTACAGGTGCAGCCGCCCGATATGCACGATCCCTCCGGCGATCTGCGCCGGCTCTACGATGCACTCGAGCTTGAGTGGCGCCTCACGAACCTGAGCTGCGACCTGTCGGTGCTGCAGACCCTGCAGCCGGCGCTGCGCGCGGGCGGCTGGCAGGTAACGGTCGCCGTGCATGCCGGCAAACAAATCATTGGCGTCTGGCCCGGGCTGCACGAGCAGGTCTTCGGCCTGGCGGTCGATGTCGGTTCCACCACCATTGCCGCGCATCTGTGCGATCTGCTCAGCGGTGATGTGGTCGCCTCCGCCGGCGTCATGAATCCGCAGATCCGCTTTGGCGAAGACCTGATGAGCCGCGTGTCCTACTCGATGATGAATCCGGGTGGTGCGGCGCTTATGACCGTGGCGGTGCGCGAGGCGCTCAGTGCGCTGGCCGCGGATGTGGCGAGCCTGGCCGGCACTTCGATCGAGAATATTCTGGAAGCGACCATCGTCGGCAATCCCATCATGCACCACCTGCTGCTGGGCATCGATCCGGTGGAGCTTGGCGGCGCGCCGTTCGCGCTGGCGACCGACCACTCCTTTACCTTGCGTGCGAATGCCATCGATCTGAAGCTCAATCGCAACGCACGCGTCTATGTGCTGCCCTGCATCGCCGGACACGTGGGCGCGGACGCCGCCGGCATGGTGCTCGCGGAGCGACCCGATTTGTCGGATCGGATGACGTTACTCGTGGATGTGGGTACCAACGCGGAAATCGTGCTGGGCAACCGCACGCGCATCGTGGCCTGCTCGAGCCCGACGGGACCTGCGTTCGAGGGCGCACAGATCAGTTGCGGCCAGCGCGCGGCGCCGGGCGCCATCGAGCGTGTCCGCATCA
Organism: uncultured Gammaproteobacteria bacterium; assembly: GCA_963819195.1. GTDB lineage: Bacteria > Pseudomonadota > Gammaproteobacteria > Steroidobacterales > Steroidobacteraceae > FEN-1191. The sequence goes on along the minus strand of CAWFVL010000001.1, from coordinate 60,262 downwards.
GTCGCGAGACTCTAGAGCCGCGGTTCAAGATCATCGGTTCGGATCTGTGGTCCGATGAGCCGGGCTTCGAGCAGGCGACGGCCGAACTCGGCGTCACCGGCATCTGCGGCTCGGGAATCATCGAGGTCATCGCCGAGATGTACCTGGCCGGCATCATCAACCAGGATGGCGTGGTCGATGGCGAACTCGCCGCCCGTTCCTCCCGCGTGGTGGCCAACGGACGCACATTCGCTTATGTCCTGCACCGGGGCACTCCCGAACTGCGCATCACGCAGAACGATGTACGTGCCATCCAGCTGGCGAAGGCAGCGCTGTACGCCGGCATCGCGCTGCTGATGGAGCGCCTCGGCATCGAACACGTGGATGCCATTCGCCTGGCGGGCGCCTTCGGCAGTCACATCGACGTCAAGTACGCCACCATCCTTGGCATGATCCCGGACTGCGATCTGAGCCAGGTGCGATCGGCGGGCAATGCCGCGGGTACCGGCGCGCGCATCGCGCTGCTCGATGCCACCTCGCGCGCCGTCATCGAAACGCTGGTGCGTCGCATCGAGAAAATGGAAACCGCGATCGAGCCGCGCTTCCAGCAGCATTTCGTCGAGGCCATGGCGATTCCGCACAAGACCGCGCCCTATACGAACCTGCGCCGCGTGGTCGAGCTGCCGGCGCCCAAGGAATCCTCGGCCCAGGGACAGACGCGTGGCCGTCGGCCGCGGCGCCCGGAACCTGCCAAGGCCGAATAGTTACAATGACGGTGGACATCACTCCAGGGGGACGATCATGAACGACCCGCAACCAGCGGCACCAGCAGCGGAACCCAGTCGCGGTCGACGTCCCAGCGGACGGGATGCCAAGCGCGCCTCTCGAGCCGCGCGCGCCGCCTCTTCGGTCCCCTACATCACGCGCAAGATTCCCTATTACGAAGTGCTGGATGAAGAGGGTCTCACGCTCATGGAGCGCAATGCCGACACGATCCTGGAGGAAATCGGCATCGATTTCCGCGAGGACCCCGAGGCACTGTCGATCTGGAAGGATGCCGGCGCCGACGTGCAGGGCGAGCGCGTGCATTTTCCGCGCGGCATGTGCCGTACCCTGATCCAGCGCACCGCGCCGCGCGAGTTCACCCAGCATGCGCGCAACCCGGCGCGCAGTGTGGTGATCGGCGGCAAGAATACCGTGTTCGCGCCAGCCTATGGTTCGCCCTTCGTCCGTAATCTGGACGAAGGCCGCCGCTACGCGCGCATCGAAGACTTCCGCAACTTCGTCAAGCTCGCTTACATGGCCAATTCGCTGCACCACTCGGGCGGCACCATCTGCGAGCCGGTCGATCTGCCGGTCAACAAGCGCCATCTCGATATGGTGTACAGCCATCTCAAGTACAGCGACAAACCCTTCATGGGTTCGGTGACGCATCCGGACCGTGCGGCCGATTCGGTCGAGCTGGCCAAGATCGCCTTCGGCGCCGAACTGGACGATCCGATGACCGGACGTCCCAAGACCATGATCACCAGCCTGATCAACGTCAATTCGCCGATGACCTACGATGCCACCATGCTCGGCGCGCTCAAGGTCTACGCGCGCGCCAACCAGGCGGTCATCGTGACGCCGTTCATTCTGGCGGGCGCCATGTCGCCAGTGACGGTGGCCGGCACAGTGGCGCAGACGCTGGCCGAGGCCCTGGCAGGTCTCGCGTTCGTGCAGCTGCTCAATCCCGGTGCGCCGGCGATCCTGGGAAGCTTCGCTTCATCGGTATCGATGCAGTCGGGCGCGCCGACTTTCGGTACGCCGGAGCCTGCGCTCGTGCTCTATTCCATGGCAGCTCTCGCACGCCGTCTGGGCGTGCCGTTTCGTTCCGGCGGCAGCCTGTGCGCCTCGAAGATTCCTGATGCGCAAGCGGCATTCGAGTCCGCCAACACGCTCATTCCGAGCTGCCTGGCAGGGGTCAACTTCATGCTGCACGTCGCGGGCTGGCTCGAGGGCGGCCTTTCCATGGGCTATGAGAAATTTGTCATGGACGCCGATCAGGCCGGGATGATGCACACGCTGCTCGCGGGCGTGGATCTGTCCGAGAACGGCCAGGCGCTCGATGCGATTCGCGAGGTCGGGCCCGGCAAGCACTTCCTGGGCTGCGCTCACACGCAGGCGAACTTCGAGAACGCGTTCTATCGCTCGCCGTTGGCCGACAACAACAGCTACGAGCAGTGGGAAGCCGAAGGCGGCAGCGACATGACGAAGCGCGCCAATGCGCTCTGGAAGAAGCAGCTGGCCGAGTATGTCGAACCGCCGCTCGATCCGGCGGTCGACGAAGCGCTGCTGGATTACATCGCGCGCAAGAAGGCGGCCTCCGCGGACTCGATGGTCTGAGCCGATTTCGGTGGAGCCGACGCCGGCGAAGCAGCTGGCGACCTTTCTGAAGAAATACGATCCGGTCGTGGCCGCGGTCGCCCGTGGCGCTCTTACACGCCTGCGCAAGCGGCTGCCGGGCGCGATGGAGCTGGTCTACGACAACTACAATGCGCTCGCGATCGGCTTCGGCCCCAGCCAGCGCGCGTCCGAAGTGGTCATTTCAATCGCGCTGTATCCGCGCTGGGTGACGCTCTTCTTCCTTTACGGCGCGAGGCTGGCGGATCCGAAGAAAATCCTCAAGGGTAGTGGCGCGCGCGTGCGGCACATCGTGTTGCGGGCGGCCGCTGATATCGACTCGAAGGATATCGGGACGTTGATCTCCGCCGCCCTGAAGCATGCCAGCCAGCGCATAGATCCCCGGCAGCGCCGACAGTTGATCATCAAGTCGGTATCTGCAAAGCAGCGTCCGCGCCGACCCGGTTAGTTCGAAGTGGTTTGCCACGAACCCGAGGTCTGGCTTAGGGCGGGCTTCCCGTGGTAGCGGAATCACATACCACGCCGGAGACTTTCCCGCCCATGCTCGACGTTCACGCACCTTACCAGGACCTTCATACCTGGAAGTCCTTCTTTATCCACCTCGCCACTATCGTCATCGGTCTGCTTATTGCCGCAGTCCTCCAACGGATATGGAACTCTACGCCCTCATCCCCCCAATGCCTGACAAGCAGGACGTGGAAGCGGTCAACGGGATCGTTGCCCCCATGGATCGCGAGAAATAGATAGCCCGATTGGTCCGCTCGTCGCTGACCGTCCCGGCGCAACTGCGGGACGGATGCGAGTAGACTGCAGCGCAATCATGAGAATGCTTCGATTGAGACCCACAGCACCTGTTCGCACGCTCGCGGCTATCCTTTCGATGTCAGTGCTGTCGCTTCCAGCAGCAGCGCAATCGGTGCTTACAGTGGGCCCACGCAACGTACAGACCCTGGTGCTCGAGCAGCTGTTCAATCGAGACGGCCGCTGGTACCTGATCGATGACGGGGACTGTCACACCTATCTGGAATTGCCCCATACGCACATAGCACTCGACCGCCTGGTGCTGCGCGCCCATTTGTCATCAAGATTTGGTCAACAGATGGGTAACAGCTGCGTGGGAGCGGACTTTGCGTCCAATATCACGCTATCCGGCAAACTGCATGGCAATGGACATATGCTGATTCTTGATGACATCCGGATCGATCGAGTTGACGATGAATCCGCCCGCAGTGCGCTCGATCTTGCGCTGAAGGTTGAGCCGCAACTGATACCCCGCTCAGCAAAGATAGACGTATCTGAGTTTGTCACAAAAGATGCCATTACGGCCGGTGGCACATCGGCGCGCCTCGACGAGTTTCGCATCGTGAGTATCACGACCCGGCCGGATTCCATTGTTATTCAATTCGACTTGAGCATGAGCGTGCCTTAGGGACGCACGACGATCCTGGGATGCTGCGATGAGGCAACGATTGCGGGCTGTTCTGGTTGTTTAGTTCATCGACCGATTTGCGCCTGGCCCCAATGGATTACCGATTACTCACTGAAAAGCGGATCGGCATGCCGACGGGATATCCTGAGAGCCTCTGAGTCGCAAATAACGCGGCATGAAGGAGCGCCTCAATGGGAAACCACTTCTTGTCAGGAATGGCTAGAGCAGGGTCGGTTGCATCCATCGCGCTTCTGGCTGCCTGCGGAGGAGGCAACTCCTCGGATGTCTATACGGTCGCAGTCCGTGTCCGGCGAGATATTTCAAGTGACTCCCAGTGGCGAAGTATCAGTTGTTTATTCTTTGGCGGAGGAACTCGGGTCGATCTCAGGCCTGAGGCTGGCTTCCGACGGAAGCTTCTACGGCACGACAGCTTACATCCCGTCGATCGAATTTCACGGCCAAACCTTTGCCGACGTAAGTGGGACCTTATTCACGGTGACGCCGGCGGGCGCGGAGACCACGCTCTTTGCGTTTGGCAACAGTACTATCTCCCCGCTGGTGCAGGCTAACGACGGTCATTACTACGGTGTCAGTGCATCCGACGGGACGTACGGGCTGGGTGCAGTCATTCAGTTCTAGAGGGATGGAGGCACGCCGCGCGTAAGCCTCCACCTCATGATCACATCCCAAATTCAGTGAACCGATCGAGGTCGGCAATGAGTCCAGTCGACTGAGTGGGACGCCATCCGAGCCGCTGCTGCGTCAGCGTGCTCGAGGCGGGCCCGTCCATGCCGGCAAACATTGCCAGCCAGCCGAAATGGTTCGTCGCGTCGTCCCCGGACTTGGACACAACCGGCAGTTTCAGTCCGCGGCCAATGGCCTCGGCAATGTCGCGAAGCGGCACCCCTTCTTCACCAACGGCGTGATATATGCCTCCCGCGGGCGCTTTCTCAAGCGCCAATCGATATACCGCAGGCACGTCGAGCCGATGAACCGCTGACCACCTGTTGCGACCTTCCCCGATATAAGCCGAGACACCTTTTTCACGGGCAGCCGCGATCAGAAATGTGACCAGCCCCGCTTTGTCGCGATCATGCACCTGGGGCAGGCGTACGATGGAAGCGCGCACCCCCTTTGGTATCAGCGATAAAGCAGTCTGCTCCGACACTCGGGGAATGGAGCTGTCGCTGGGAACCGCCATATCCTCCGTTACCGTGTGGCCGGGTTTGACCAGCAAGGTGCCGGAGGTGACCACGAACGGGCGGACAGAGCCCGCCAGTACCCGCCCGATGGTCTCTATCGCGCGGCGGTCGATCTCGCTGTTCTCTTGGAATTTCGAAAAGTCGTGGATAAATGCGGTGTGGATCACGCCATCGGAAGCGGCCGCGCCGGCGCGCAAACTCTCCAGATCTTCAAGATCGCCTCGATGGACCTGCGCACCGGCAGCAGCCAATGCCGCGGCACCCGCGTCGGAGCGAGCCAGACCGAGCACCTGGTGACCCGCCTGAATCAGGTCCCGAACCACGACCGTGCCGATGAATCCTGTGGCACCCGTTACGAAAACACGCATGCGATCTCTCCTTCGTTTTCTGCGGGGCTAGGATCCGCGATTGAAGTCGGACGTGCTATACCGTAACGTCCGAATTACTTTTGCGATCGTCCGGGGTGGGTTATGGATCCGCTCTCAGAGGTGCTTTCCCTTCTGAAGATGCACAGCTACGCCTGCGGCGGATTTGATGTGGGCGGAGACTTGTGCCTGCAGTTCGCGAAGCACGCCGGCATCAAGTGCTATGCCGTTGTATCTGGCGAGGGGTGGCTCTCGATCGAGGGCGTAGCGGATCCGGTGCAGTTAAAGTCCGGAGACTGCTTCGTGCTGCCGCACGGGCGCCCCTTCTGTCTTGCTACCGGATTGGGACTGCCGCCGGTAGATTTTCGCACGCTGCGCGGAGACGCAAAAAACGGTAGCGTGGCCTCGTACAACGGAGGCGGAAAGTTTTTCATCGTCGGCGGACATTTCGCGCTGTCCGCCGACCACGCGGGCATCCTGCTGGGAGCCCTCCCGCCCTTCGTGCATTTGCAGAAGCAGTCGGATAAGGCGGTGCTGCGCTGGTCGATCGAGCGGTTGATGGAGGAACTGCGCGAGCCGAGACCCGGGGGCGGACTAATCGCGCAGCATTTGGCCCACACCATGTTGCTGCAGGCGCTGCGCCTTCACTTGTCGGATGGACAGCAGGGCCGAGTCGGCTGGCTGTTCGCGCTGGCGGACAAGCAGATCGGCGCGGCGATTACCGCCATGCATGATGCACCTGGCCATCGCTGGACGGTGCAGGAACTGGCCGAGCGCATTGGCCTGTCGCGTTCGGTCTTTGCACAGAGATTCAAGGACACCGTGGGCGAATCTCCCATGGAGTATCTGACGCGCTGGCGGATGCTGCTGGCCGGAGACAAGCTGGTTAATTCCACGGATCCGGTGTCGGTCATCTCGCTGGCGCTGGGCTACGAATCTGAAGCCGCATTCAGTACCGCCTTCCGGCGCGTGATGGGCTGCTCGCCGCGACAATTTAGCCGCACTGATCAGCTCGGATCCGTCGCGCACTGAGGCACAAGCCGCCGATGAGTACGCCGAAGGGTAATAACGCGCCGCCGGGCTATGAGACTGTAGCGGACGTTCGCGATGGCCTGAATCAGCGCGAGCGCATCGTGCTCTACGTCCTGCATCAGACGCAAAAGGAGCGGGGCGATCGCAATGTGCCGACAGCGATGCTCTGGGGCCGTGTCTGCGAGCACTTTTACATCAGCCCCGAGGAACTGTCGGAGATGCTCGCGCGCCTTGGGGCCCGGCGGTGACGAGCCGAGGTGAGTAGATCCTGAAAGCTGGAGGTTTCTCATGCATGAGCTAAAGATCACGAGAATCGCAAGCTGGACACTGGCGGCATGCCCACTGTCGATGGCGATGGCAATCGCCAGTCCCGTCGACGACCCCGGTATTCATTCCGCAGCCCCTGCGGTTTGCGAAGAGGCGATGGTCAGCCCGGTCAGCGGTCATGCCGAATGCGTCCGGCCGTTCGGAGCGCCGGTTGATCCGCCTCCACCGAGACCTTCGGCAATCAAACTTGCCGTGTTCGATTTTGCACTCGAAGACGCCACGCCGGCGGCGGCTTTCCTGGGACAGACGACAAGCAGCGAAGCCGCGATGCAGAAGGTGAGCAGCGAGGCGCGCCGGATGCTTACGGAATCGGGCCGCTACCTCGTCATCGAGCTGGATGATGCCGACGCCCAGTCCGTGCGGGACAAGGCGCTGCGCAGCTGCGAGGAATGCGAGGTCGGCATCGCTTTGCGTAACGGTGCCGACCAGGCGCTGCTTGGGGTCGTGAAAAGAATTACCCAGACTGACTATTACGTAGTCATTCAAATTACCGACGTTCACACCGGCAAGGTACTGGATGAACAGGCGGCCAACTTTGCGGGAGGACCGGATGGTTGGGCCAGCGGAGTCCGGATGCTGCTTAAGCACCAGGTGCTGGCTACGACCGACGGGTCGTAAGTCCAGGTATCAATCCAGAGCGAGCTCAGCGCTGGGCCACGTCCCAGTTGGGCGAGGAATAGACCGGCACAGCTGCCGCGGGCAACGGCATCACGCCCCGGATCAGGTCGGAGACCTTCTCGGCGATCATGATGGTGGGTGCGTTCAGATTGCCGTTGGTGATGGACGGCATGATGGAGGAGTCCACCACACGTAGATTTTCGAGGCCAATGACGCGTGCCTGCGGATCGACCACGGCGGTCGGATCCGAACTCGCGCCCATCTTGCAGCTACAAGAGGGGTGATAGGCGGTCTCGATTTTTTCGCGAATGAAAGCATCGATCTGCTCGTCGGTCTGCACGGCCGCGCCGGGCTGCATTTCCGCCCCGCGATAGCGGTTGAAGGCCGGCTGCGCGAAGATCTCGCGCGTGAGTCGCACGCAGGCACGTACCTCGACCCAATCGTCGGGATGACTCATATAGTTGAAGCGAATCTTTGGGGCTTCCCGCGCATCGCCTGAAGTCAGCCGGACTGAGCCGCGGCTCTTGGAGCGCATCGGTCCGACGTGCGCCTGGAAGCCATGCTGCGTGGCCTGGTTGGAGCCGTCGTAGCTGACTGCCATCGGCAGGAAATGATACTGGATGTCCGGATAAGGGATGCCCGCGCGGCTGCGGATGAAGCCGCAGGTCTCGAAATGATTGGTGGCGCCGAGCCCGTCATGGCGCAGCAGCCAGCGCGCGCCGATCAGTCCCTTGGACCAGGGATTCATGACCGAGTACAGCGTCACGGGCTCGAGGCTGGCCACCTGGAAGTAGAACTCCAGGTGATCCTGCAAATTCTCGCCGACACCGGGCAGATCATGAACCACGGGAATCCCCAGGGCGCCGAGCTCGGCGGCGGGTCCCACGCCGGAGACTTTCAATAATTGCGGCGAGTTGATCGATCCGGCGGACAAGATCAACTCGCGCCGCGCGATCGCTTCGCTGTCCGTAGTGCCCTGGACGTAGCGCACACCGTGGGCGCGCTTGCCATCGAACAGGATGCGCGTGGCCAACGCATGCGTCCGCACGGTCAGATTCGGTCGAGACATCGCCGGGCGCAGGTACGCATTGGCAGCGCTGGCGCGCCGGCCGTTCTGGACCGTCATGTCCATGCGGCCGAATCCTTCCTGCTGAAAGCCGTTGATATCGCCGGTGGCGGGGTAGCCGGCTTCTCGCGCGGCCGTGAGCCACGCCGCGTGCAGCGGATTTCTAAGGGTGCCGTAGCAGGTGCCGAGCGGTCCCTGAGCCCCGCGGTAGCCATCGCCGCCCTCGGCACGATGTTCGGCGCGGCGGAAGTAGGGCAGCACGTGCTGATAGTCCCAGCCGGCGGCACCCTGCTGCTCCCAGCCGTCGAAGTCGCGCGCGTTGCCGCGCACGTAGACCATGCCGTTGATGGACGATGAGCCGCCGAGAACCTTGCCGCGCGGCGTGTAGATGCGGCGGCCGCCCAGGCCCGCTTCGGGCTCCGAGTGGTAGCGCCAGGCGTATTTCTCCGTGTTCATCGGAATCGACAGTGCGCTCGGCATCTGGATGAAAACCGAGCGGTCCGAGCCGCCGTATTCCAGCAGCAGCACCGAATTGCGCCCGTCTTCGGTCAGGCGATTGGCGAGCACGCAGCCCGCCGATCCCGCGCCGACGATCACATAGTCGAATTCCTCTCGCCGTATCGCCATTTTGATCTCAATAAGGCGATGCCACATCGCTCATCGCGACATACACGCTCTTGAGCTGCGTGTAGTGCTCGATGGCGGCGCGCCCGTTCTCGCGACCCAGGCCCGAGAGTTTCACGCCGCCGAACGGCAGTTCGATGGGCGTGATGTTGTAGTGATTGATCCAGCAGGTACCCGCCTCGAGGCGGGCTATCACACGATGCCCCCGCGTCAGATCGCGCGTGAATACGCCAGCTGCCAGGCCGTAAGGGGTGTCATTGGCGCGCGCAATCACTTCCTCCTCCTCGTCGAAGGTCAGCACCGACATCACAGGACCGAAGATCTCCTCGCGCGCCACGGCCATGTCGTCGTGACAGTCGGTGAACACCGTCGGTGCCACGAAGTTGCCGTTTGCCAGATCGCCGTCGACCACGCGATGGCCACCGACCAGGACACGCGCGCCTTCGGCGCGCCCCCGTGCGATGTAGCCCATGACCTTCTCGAGATGCTCGGCGCTGATGAGCGAGCCCACCTGCGTGTCTTCCCGCATCGGATCACCCACGCGCATGGCCTGCACTCGCTGCTGCAGTCGTTCGAGAAAGCGCGCGCGCATTTTCCGCTGTACGAACACGCGCGTACCGTTCGAGCAAACCTCGCCGGCCGAGTAGAAGTTGCCGAGCATGGCGCCGGAGACGGCGTTTTCCACATCGGCGTCGTCAAAGATGATCAGCGGCGACTTGCCGCCGAGTTCGAGCGTGACCGCCTTGAGCGTCGAGGCCGCATCGGCCATGACGGCCTTGCCCGTGCCCACCTCACCGGTGAGCGACACCTTGCGGATCTGCGGGTGCCGCGTCAGCAGCCTGCCGGTATCGGCATATCCCTGCACGACCTGGAACAGGCCCGCGGGCAAGCCCGCCTCGAGCAGCAGTGACTCGAGCTCGACCGCGGTCAGCGGCGTAAGCTCAGCCGGCTTGAAGATCATCGCGTTGCCACAGGCCAGCGCCGGAGCTGATTTCCAGCAGGCGATCTGCAGCGGATAATTCCAGGCGCCGATGCCGGCCACGACACCGAGCGGTTCGCGGCGGGTGTAGCCAAAGGCGTCACGGCCGAGATCCAGGTACTCCCCGGCAATGCCGGCGGCAAGCCCGGCGTAGTACTCAAAGCAGTCCGCGCCCGAGGCCACATCGACGACGCGTGTTTCCTGGATGGGTTTGCCCGTGTCGCGCGTCTCGAGCACGGCGAGCCGCTCATTGTGGGTACGCAGCAGATCGGCCGCCCGCCGCAGCACCCGTCCGCGTTCAGCGCCGGTGCGCATCGCCCAGGCGCGCTGGGCCTCCTGTGCGCGAGCGACGGCGGCATCGATTTCGGCGGCGTCAGCGGCCGGAAGTCGCGCAAGTTCCTGGCCCGTGGCCGGATTGATCGATATGACCACGCCGCTGTCCCGTGCACGCTGTTGCGTGAAGCTGGCAGGCGGCGCCAGTACCGGGGCGTTCTGCGGCTTGAGCCGGAAATCGACAAAGGTCGCGAGCATGGCGCGCGCACTCTCGCTGTCGGCCTCGGTCCAGTTGGACAAGGCCGCGCGCAGCCAGACCCCATCGATCATGGCAGCGATCATGGCCGCCAGATTGCGCGCGTCGGCTTCATCCAGCAGGGAGCGCAACGCGGCGTTGAGGTTCGAGAGCATGCGGCGCTGATAGACGCGCTGCACGCGGCGCAGGCGCTCGACGTGAGGCACTTGTCCCCAGAAGGCGAGCCACGCGGTGCCGGTTCGCCGGTCGAATTCCTCGGCTGCCAGGTTGGCATCGATGATGGCCTGCACCCGGCCGCGCGGGGTGTGCGCCTGCTGCATGCGGGCGCGCATGCGCGCGCCCAGGCGCGCCACCAGGGAGCGGAAGGTCGCCTCCAGCAGCCCATCCTTATCGGCAAAGTAGTGCGCCACGAGGCCGGCCGAAACGCCGGCACGACGGCCGATACGGGTCAGGGTACTCTCGACGTATCCCACCTCCGCGAGGCTGTCTATGGTCATCTCGATCAGCTGCGAACGTCGCGCGCCGCCAGCATCGACCAAGGTGGCGGCGGAGCCCTGCGCTCTGGCCATTGCGACTCCCGGTTGAATAGTCATTTAATATGGAAGACTATAATCCAATGAGCCTACTTCGCGCGTGAATATTAGGGAAAAATGCACGCGGCACCGCCCCGGAGGCGGCCGCGTTGCGCAGCGGTGGGCCAGCCCGTTTAAACGGCCGTTCAACGGCTGGCGGACACTGCCGGCGCTGTTCGGAGCCGTGCTTTTTCTGACCTTGGCGCTGCCTCTGGAGGCCGTCGAACCGGCCAGTTGCCAGGAGGTCCGGCTGCCCGATATCGGCTGGACCGACGTCACCGCGACCACCGCCCTGACAGCCGCGCTGCTCGAGCAGAAAGGCTACCGGCCGCGTATCACCGTGCTCTCGGTGCCCGTCACCTACGCCTCCATGAAGCACGCCGACATCGACGTGTTCATGGGTAACTGGATGCCCACGCAGGAGGCTGACCGCAAGTCCTATATCGAAGAGGGCTCGGTCGAAGACCTGGGCGTCAATCTCAGCGGTGCCAAGTACACCCTCGCCGTGCCCGCTTATGCCTATGAAGCCGGCCTGCGTGACTTTACCGACATCCGCAAATTTGCCGCCGAGCTCGATCACACTATCTACGGCATCGAGCCCGGCAACGACGGCAACCGCCTCATTCTCGGCATGATCCACGCCGACACTTTCGGTCTCGGGGATTTCAAAATCGTCGAATCGAGCGAGCAAGGCATGCTGGCGGAGGTGGAGCGCGCGATCAACGCGCACCGGCCGATCGTGTTTCTGGGATGGGCGCCGCACCCGATGAACCTGCGCTTCGATATGCGCTACTTAGGCGGCGGCGACACGGTATTCGGGCCGAATTTTGGCGGCGCCACCATTCACACCAACATTCGGGCCGGCTACGCGCAGCAGTGTCCCAATGTCGCGCACCTGCTGCGGAATCTGACCTTCACCATCGCCCTCGAGAGCGAGCTCATGAGCGCGATTCTCGACCAGCACCGCGATCCGCACGAAGCGGCGGTGGCGTGGCTGACGGCCCACCCGGAAGCGCGCGCCCAGTGGCTCGACGGGGTCGCCAACTTCGGAGGTGCGGCGTCCGCCTCGGGCGCAGCGCAGGCCAGCGGCGGCTGGCTCGGAGGCATCCAGTCCCTGATCGTTCATCGCAAGATCCCGGTCGGGGATTCGATGAATACCTTCATCACCTACGTCAAGACGCATGGCGGCGGCTTTTTTAACGGTATTTCGACCGTGGTGCATTTCGGCGTGGATGGTCTCACGCAGTTGTTGCAGTTCGTGCCCGGTCCGCTGCTCATTCTGCTCATCGCCGTGGGGCTGTGGCTATGGCGCCGCTCGGTGTTGCTCGCCGGATTCGTGGCGCTGGCGCTGCTGTTCATCATGAATCAGGGCTACTGGCTGGCGACTCTCGAGACGCTGTCGCTGGTCGCCTTCGCGGCTGCCGTCTCGACCCTGCTGGGTGTGCCGCTCGGCATCGCGGCGGCACATCGGCCATGGCTCTATGCGCTGATGCGGCCGGTGCTCGATCTGATGCAGACCCTGCCGACCTTCGTGTATCTGATCCCGACGCTGGTGCTGTTCGGGCTCGGCGTGGTTCCGGGATTGATTTCGACCGTCATCTTCGCGCTGCCGGCGCCGATCCGTCTGACCCATCTGGGCGTCTCGACGGTGCCGACTGCGTTGCTCGAGGCCGGGCAGGCCTTCGGGGCCACGCGCCGGCAGTTGCTATGGAAAATCGAGTTGCCCGCGGCCGCGCCCAGCATTCTCGCGGGCATCACCCAGTGCATCATGCTGAGCCTGTCGATGGTCGTGATCGCAGCATTGGTTGGCGCCGGAGGACTGGGCGTACCCGTGGTGCGCGCGCTCAACACGGTGCAGATCGGCATGGGCTTCGAAGCGGGCATCGCCATCGTGTTGCTGGCTGTCATTCTCGATCGGGTAACCCGCCCGCCGACCCGGCGGCGGCCCACATGAGCGCAGCTCTCGAGTTTCGTCACGTCGACATTCTCTTTCCCTCCGCCAGTGGCGGCAGGGGACAGCGCGATGCCATGCGCCGCGCGCTCGAATTGCTCGATAGCGGCATGCCGCGCATGCAGATCGCCGAGCGCACCGGGATCGTCGTGGGGGTAGCGGATGCCTCGCTGAGCGTGGCATCGGGTGAGATCTCGGTGCTCATGGGGCTCTCGGGGTCGGGCAAATCAACCCTGCTGCGCGCGGCCAATGGCTTGAACACGGTGACACGGGGACAGGTGCTGATCGGCGGCAGCGAAGCCACGGTCGATGTGGCCGCGTGCGATGCCGCGCGACTGCGACAGGTGCGGCGCCAGCGCGTTGCCATGGTGTTCCAGCAGTTCGGGCTGCTGCCCTGGCGAACGGTGCGGGAGAACGTCGGGCTCGGGCTGGAGCTGCGCGGCGTCTCCCTGGAGGAGCGCCGGCGAATCGTGGATGAGAAACTCGCGCTCGTGGGCTTGAAGGACTGGGCAGATCGCTATGCGAGCGAGCTGTCCGGCGGCATGCAGCAACGCGTGGGTCTCGCCCGCGCCTTTGCCACCGAGGCTGACATTCTGCTGATGGATGAGCCCTTCTCGGCGCTCGACCCTCTGATCCGCAGTAAGCTCCAGGACGAGCTGCTGACGCTGCAGCGGCAGGTTCGCAAGACCATACTCTTCGTCAGTCACGATCTCGACGAAGCGCTTAAGCTCGGCAATTGCATCTCGATTCTTGAAAGCGGCCGCATCGTCCAGACCGGCGCACCGCGGGATATCGTACTGCGGCCGATCAATGATTATGTGACCGAGTTCGTGCGCCACATGAATCCGTTGAATGTGCTCACCGGCGGCATGGTCATGCGCACCCACGAGGAGCTGGTGCGCGAGGGTGAGCACATCTGGCTCGATTCCGCGCGGCGCTACCAGGTAACGCTCGATGCGCGCGGGGCCTGCCGCACGCTGCGGGTGGACGGGGTGGAATCGGCGTTCGCCATTCATGACGCCGACAACGGCGCCCTGGGCGCAGCCGGCGAACTCATGATCGCCTCGATATCACTGCCGCTGCATCGGCTCATCCGGCTGCGCCAGGCGAGCGGGCACCCGGTGCTGCTGGCCGAGGATGGTGTGATCAGCGGTGTCTGCGATGAGAATGAGATCGTGCGGGCATTAGCGGGCAAAACCAGATCCGACTAGGTTCGAGGCCATGCCATCCAGCCAACCCATGCGTATCGAAACCGGACGCCTCATTCTCGATGCCCATACCATCGACGATTTCGAACCGCTCGCGGCCATGTGGGCCGATCCTGAAGTGGTGAAATTCATCAGCGGCCGCCCCTCTACCGCGCAGGAGAGCTGGATGCGGCTGCTGCGCTACGGCGGACTGTGGCCCCTGCTGGGATATGGTTTCTGGGCCGTGCGCGAGCAGCAAAGCGGGCGCTTCGTGGGCGATATCGGCTTCGCCGACTTCCACCGCCAGATCGACCCGCCGATTACGGGCGTGCCGGAGGCCGGCTGGGTGTTTGCCGCGTGGGCGCACGGGCGCGGATTCGCCAGTGAGGCATTGGGCGCCGCGCTGAGCTGGCTCGACAGCAAGGTGTCGATTGCGCGCTCGGTCTGCCTGATCGCGCCTGACAACGAAGCGTCCATCCGCCTCGCCGAGCGGCACGGCTATTCGAGCCCCGCAACCGTCAGCTTTGGCGGCGAGGATACGCTGCTCTATTCCCGGTCGAGGCGCTAACCTACGCGCGCAGTCGTTCGTTCTTCGGATCGAACGGCGATTCCTCGATGACCGTGGCCTTGTAGCGCTGTCCGAGAATAGTCACTTCGAGTTCGGTACCAAGATCGCCCAGGTTCGGCGGCACCATCCCGAGGGCAAGCGATTTACCGAGGCGCCAGCCGAATCCGCCCGAGGTCGTGCGGCCCACCAACGCTCCCTGGTGATGAATCGGCTCGGAGCCGCGCGCATCGGCATCGGTGACGCCATGCACTTCGAGCGTCACGAAGCGATTGCGGAATCCGGTCCGCTGCCAGGCCACCAGCCCATCGCGGCCGAGGAAGTTACCCTTGTCGAGACGCGCGAAACGGTCGAGGCCGGACTCCAGGATCGAGTATTCGACCGACATCTCGCGCGGGATCAGTCGATAGGATTTCTCCAGCCGCAGCGAATCCATGGCCTTGATGCCGAAGGGCTTCAGATCGAACTGCGCCCCCGCGGCAAACAGCAGGTCGAACAGGGTGTTCTGCATCTCGATCGGATGATGCAGTTCCCAGCCCAGTTCGCCGACGAAATTAACGCGCAGCGCGCGCGCCTGCGTGATGCCGACGCTGATCGATTTGCCGGTCAGCCAGGGGAAGGCCGCGTTGGACAGATCCGTGTCGGTCAGTTTCTGCAGCAAATCGCGCGAACGCGGGCCTGCCAGCACGAATACCCCGTACTGCGTCGTGACCTTCTGCATTCGTACGGAGCCGTCGGTGGGCAGCAGCTTCTGGAAGTA
This sequence comes from uncultured Gammaproteobacteria bacterium, assembly GCA_963819195.1. Lineage (GTDB taxonomy): Bacteria > Pseudomonadota > Gammaproteobacteria > Steroidobacterales > Steroidobacteraceae > FEN-1191. The sequence goes on along the minus strand of CAWFVL010000001.1, from coordinate 44,674 downwards.
ATCCCAGTCATGGCGTTCGAACGCGCCGGCGGACACCAGATAAAACTGCTGTGGACCTTCGCGAAACACGGTGGCTTCAGTACGCACGCCGCCGCGTGAAGTCAGCAGGTGACACAGCGCCATGCCGCCGATCTTCTTCGGCATGCGATTGGCGAAGATCCAGTCGAGCCACTGTTCCGCACCGGGACCGGCGACCTCGAATTTGGCAAAGGCGGTCATGTCCAGCAGGCCCACCGCATTCGTGACGTGCTTGCATTCATTGCCGACATGCTCGAAATAGTTGGAGCGGCGGAAGCTCCAGCGTTCGCGCGGCTTTGCGCCAGCTGCCGGGGGCGCGAAGTTTTCGTTCAACAGCACGTCGGGCCTGGCGAGGGCCTTGTCGTCCAGGCCATAGCCCTCGGGTGCAAACCACCCCGGCCGTTCCCAGCCATACACGGTGCCGAACACGGCGCCCTTGGCCTTCATGCGGTCGTAGCAGGGCGACTGCTTCAACGGTCGCGCGCCGGGGCGCTCTTCGTCCGGGTAGTGGACCGTGAAGACGGCCGCATAGGCCTCTTCGTTTTTCTTGCGCAGGTAGCCGCGCGACGCATAGGGACCAAACCGGCGTGGATCGACTCCCATCATGTCGATGCTCGGCTCGCCCTCGACGATCCACTCGGCGAGCTGCCAGCCGGCGCCGCCCGCGGCCGTCACACCAAAGCTGTGGCCTTCGTTGAGCCAGAAATTCTTCAGGTCCCAGGCCGGACCCACGATGGGCCCGCCATCGGGCGTATAGGCAATGGCGCCGTTGTAGATCTTTTTCAGACCCACCTCGGCGAAGGCCGGTACACGATGGATGGCCGCTTCGATGTGCGGCCCTAATCGGTCGAGGTCTTCCGGGAACAACTCGTATTCGGATTCGGCGGACGGCGCGTCCACGTAGCAGCAGGGTGCGCCCTTCTCATAGGGACCGAGCAGCAGGCCGCCTGCTTCCTCGCGCATATAATAAGAGGCGTCGGACTCACGCAGCACACCCATCTCGGGCAGTCCCTGGCGCTTGCGCTCGAGGATCGCCGGGTGCGGTTCGGTGACGATGTACTGGTGTTCGACCGGGATCACGGGCACATCGAGCCCGACCATCTCGCCGGTCTTGCGCGCAAAATTGCCGGTGGCCGCGACCACGTGTTCGCACACCACATCGCCCTTATCGGTCTTGACGACCCATTCCCCGCCGCGACGCTGTTCGATGCCGCTCACCACGGTGTTGCGATAAATCTCGGCGCCGCCGGCGCGCGCCCCCTTGGCGAAGGCCTGGGTCAGGTCCGCGGGCTGGATGTAGCCATCGTCCGGATGCTGGATGGCGCCGAGCACGCCCTCGACATTGCACAGCGGCCAGATTTCCTTGAGCTGCGCCGGCGTCAGGAAGCGGACGTCGACGCCGATGGTCGAGGCGACACCAGCGTAGTACTTGAACTCGTCGAGGCGATCCTGTGAACAGGCCAACCGGATATTGGTGACCTGGCGGAAGCCGACATCCTGGCCGGTCTCGGCCTGCAGCGACTTGTAGAGCTTGACCGAGTATTTGTGCAGCTGGCCGTTCGAGTAGCTGACGTTGAACAGCGGCAGCAGCCCGGCGGCGTGCCAGGTGGAACCCGATGTGAGTTCCTTGCGCTCGATCAGGACCACGTCCGACCAACCCTTCTTGACCAGGTGATAGAGCGTGCCGACGCCCACCACGCCGCCCCCGATGACGACCACGCGCGCGACCTTTTTCATGCATGCCTCTGCTTGTTATGTGAGTCGGGCTGCTGCCCTGGATACGCGTTCATGAGACCGCGCGTTCGGTGCTGGGCGTACAGCCGAACTGGTGACGATACGCCGTGGAGAAATGGGCCGCGGTGCTGAAACCGCAGGCGATGCTGACATCGGTGATGGGCATGGCCGTCTGGGTGAGCAAGGTGCGGGCGCGCTCGAGCCGCCAGCGCTTCCAAAGCGCGGCCGGGGTCTGTCCGAAATGCTGTTTGAAGAGGCGCTCGAGCTGTCGCGTCGACAGTCCCACCTGGTCGGCCACCGCACCAATGCGCAATCGCTCGTCGAGCTTGCCCTGGATCACTCGCACGGCGGCCTCGAGTCGCTCGTGCGCGGCACCCGAGGGAATGCTGCCCGAGTAAGGCTGGTGTTCACTGGCGCGCCGGCCACGTTCGACGATGAACTGATTGGCGACGCGATCGGCGATGGTGGCGCCCAGTCGCGCGCGAATCAGCATCAGCATCAGGTCCAGCGGGGCCACGCCGCCCGTACAGGTGATCCGATCGCGGTCGATGGCGTAAAGATCGTCCAGGAACTGGATGTCGGGAAATTCCTCACGGATTGCGCCCAGGTTTTCCCAATGGATCGCGCAGCGATAACCCGACAGCAGTCCCGCTTCGGCGAGCGCGAAACTGCCGGTACACAGGGCGCCGAGCGGCACCTGCTCGCGCGCCAGGCGCCGCAGCGCTGACAGCACGCCACGCCCGGTGGATCGACGCACATCCAGTCCGCCGCAGACGAACACGATGTCGAGCGAGCGCGCGCCGCCCAGAGGCGCGGTGGGCGTCAGGCTCATGCCATTGCTGGCACGCGCCGGGGCGCCATCCGGCGTCAGCACCTGCCACCGGTAGGCATTGCGCGCACTGACCCGGTTGGCCATGCGCAGCGCCTCGATCGCGTTGGCACAGGCGATCAAAGAATAGTTCGGCAAAGTCACGAAACCGAACTGGCTGAGCCCCCCCAGATCCATGCGTTGTGTCCCTAACGATCGATGACCAGATCGCTGGTCGGTCGTGAACAGCAGGTCAGGATCATGCCCTGGTCGATGTCGCGCTGGCGGATGCCGCCGTTGTGTTTCATCTGCACGGTGCCCGACAGCAGCTTGCTCTTGCAGGTGCCGCACATGCCCTTGGTGCAGGAGCAGGGCAGGCGCACGCCGGCGTTGTTGGCGGCGGTCAGGATGAAGGTGTCGGCCGCGCAGCTGATGCTGCGGCCGGTGCGGGTGAATTCAATGGTGTATTGCGCGACCGCCGGCGAGGCCTTGGTCACCGGTGCCGCGACGATCGTTTCCACGACCGGCACACTGACCGTCGGCGATTTCACGCCGGGCGCCTCGACATCGAGCTCCGCGGCCAGCCGGCCGATGTACCAGTGCGTGAATTTCTCGACCAGGCCTTCCGTATAGACCGAGTACGGGCCGCCCTCATAAGCCGGGCTGCGCGCCCCGGTCTGCGCGAGTTCGACCAGGTGCGCATCCTGGCGGTTGGTGGCTTCCCACACCGCCGTCAGATTGCTGACATCGTAGTCGACGCCTTCGATGGCATCCTTGTGCACCAGCCAGGTGGTCCGCAGCAGCGTGGTCTCGGGCGAGATCGGAACGGCCGAGAAAGTCACCACGTGATCGCTCATGAAGTGATGCCATGAGTTCGGCTGGGTCCAGAAGTGCAGGCCGCCGGAGCGCGCATCGGTCATCGTGCCCAGCAGGCGACGGGAGGCTGCCATGGTGTCGAGCGTCTGGCTCTCACCGGACTGATCGAGCGGCAGGCGTTCGGTGCGATAACCGGTCACGCGATCATCGAGGTGCTCGACTTCGCAGGAAGGCAGGCCGCAGGCCTCCCACTCGCGCTGAGTATCCTTCACGGTCTGCAGATACTGATCCACCTGCTCGCGCTCGGAGGCGGTGAGCCCGTCGGGATCAAAGCCAAAGTGATACGCGGCCAGTGACACGGTCAGCTCAGGGTGATTGCCGACGCAGTGGTAGCACTCGCGGTTGTTCTCCATCGTGAGCTTCCAGTTGCCGTGCTCGATGAGCTCGGTGGAGGCGGCCACCTTGCAGTCCTTGAGGCCATGTGAGCTTAAGTAGGGCGCCATGACCGCATCGAGTTCGTGAATATCGGCCGGCGGCTGCGGGCTCAGGCAGATGAACAACAGTCCCGAGAGGGAGTGCACATGCACCGGCTTGAGTCCGTGGCAGGATTTGTCGAACTCGTGCGCCATGTGGCTGGCATGTTTGAGCTGGCCATCGAGCCCGTAGGTCCAGGCGTGATACGGGCAGACCAGATTGCCCACGTTGGCATGCGTGGTCTGCACCAGGCGTGCGCCGCGGTGACGGCAGACGTTGTGAAATGCATGGATCTGTTCATCGTCGTCGCGCACAATCAGCACCGACGCGCTACCGACCTCGAACGTCATGACATCGCCGGCGTGCGGAATCTCGGCCTCGACACCGACGTAGATCCAGTGGCGACCGAAGATCAGCTTCAGATCCGCCTCAAAGACTTCGCGGCTGGTGTAGAAAGCCTGCTCCAGGCTGTGTCCGGGCCGTCGGCGCGCGATCAGCTCGGAGAGATACTGCCGGGAGTCAGGGAGCGTCATGGGGGCCTCGGGGAGCGCAGGGAGTGGCGTCTGAAAGTGTCGCAAACGCGGTCGCTGCGATATTGCCTGATAACGGCATTCGCTTTCAATAAAGCGACATCAGTGCCTGCGGCCGCCTGCGGCGTTGCGGTGCCGGCCCATGTCGGGTTAATTCAAACCGCGCGGCGCACCAATGCTCGTGTCCATGCTGCGGGCGTGGGCATGATGCAGCGCCTACGATAAGGGGTCGGTCTCAACATGCGGAAATTCTCGGCTTGGGCGCTGCTGCACGAAGGGTTGCGCGGCCAGCGGGGTTGGGGTGAGCAATGGCGTTCACCCAAGCTCAAAGCCGACTATGAGGCCGTCATTGTCGGTGGCGGCGGCCATGGACTCGGCGCGGCTTACTATCTGGCGCGCGAACACGGGCTGCGCCGCATCGCGGTGCTCGAGAAGGGCTGGATCGGCGGCGGCAACACCGGCCGTAATACGACCATCATCCGCTCGAACTATCTTTACGATGAGAGCGCGGCACTTTACGACCACGCCGTGAAGCTCTGGGAACACCTCTCGCAGGTACTCAACTACAACGTCATGTTCTCGCAACGGGGCGTCATGATGCTGGCGCATACCGTGCACGATGTGCAGTCCTTCAAGCGCCATGTCCATGCCAACCGCGCTAATGGCGTCGACAATGAATGGCTGACACCCGAGCAGGCCAAGGCCTTCTGTCCGCCGCTGAACATCGAACCCAACATGCGCTATCCGGTGCTCGGGGCAGCGCTGCAACGGCGCGGGGGTACGGCCCGGCACGATGCGGTGGCGTGGGGTTATGCGCGCGCGGCCGATGCCCTGGGTGTCGATATCATTCAAAACTGCGAGGTCATCGGCATACGCCAGGATGCGACTGGTGCGGTCAGCGGACTGGCGACCACCCGCGGCAATATCACCACGCGCAAGATCGGCGTGTCCGCGGCTGGACACACCAGCGTCATCATGGACATGGCTGGCGTGCGCCTGCCGCTCGAGAGCTACCCCCTGCAGGCGCTGGTATCGGAACCCATCAAGCCGATCTTTCCCTGCGTGGTGATGTCGAACACCATCCATGCCTATCTCAGCCAGTCCGACAAGGGCGAACTCGTGATCGGCGCGGGCACCGACGCCTACACCTCTTATACGCAGCGCGGTGGACTTCACATCAGCACCCACGCACTGGAGGCGATCTGCGAGCTGTTTCCGCAGTTCCGGCGGCTGCGCATGCTGCGCAACTGGGGCGGCATCGTCGATGTGACACCGGACCGCTCGCCGATCATCGCGCGCACCCCGGTGCCGGGACTCTATGTCAATTGCGGCTGGGGTACGGGCGGCTTCAAAGCCACGCCGGGCGCGGCACACCTGTTCGCGTGGACCATCGCCCGCGACGAGCCGCATCCGATCAACGCGCCTTTTACCATCGAGCGCTTTCGCGACGGTCGCCTGATCGACGAAGCGGCGGCGGCAGCCGTGGCACACTAGGACCCGGGCAAATGCTACTGATCAAGTGCCCCTACTGCGGCGAGCGTCCGGAGATCGAGTTCAGCTACGGAGGACAGGCGCACCTTGCGCGTCCCGCCAATCCTTCTGAACTTTCCGACCAGGACTGGGCCGACTACCTCTACATGCGACGCAATCGCAAGGGCGTGCATGCCGAGCGCTGGCGGCACCTGCAGGGCTGCGCGCGATTCTTCAATGCGCTGCGTGATACCACCACGGATCAGATCCTGGCGACTTATCGCGTCGGTGAGCCGCAGCCCAAACCGGGCGCGCCCGCATGAATGGCTTTCGTACCCAGACCGGCGGCCTCATCGATCGCACCCAGGTGCTGCGCTTCCGCTTCGACGGTCAGCCGCTCAAGGGCTACGCAGGCGACACACTGGCCTCGGCGTTGCTCGCCAACGGCATTCATCTGACTGGTCGCTCGTTCAAATATCACCGGCCTCGCGGGATACTCAGCGCCGGTGCGGATGAACCCAACGCGCTGATCAGCGTGCGCCGCGATCGTGCGCGCTACACCCCCAATCTGCGCGCTACGCAGATCGAACTCTACGAGGGCCTGGACGCCATCAGCCAGAATCGCTGGCCCAGCCTTGCCTTCGACCTGGGCGCGATCAACAGCCTGATCTCGCCGTTCATCCCGGCAGGCTTCTATTACAAGACCTTTATGTGGCCTCGCCGGGCCTGGCACAAACTCTACGAGCCGCGTATTCGCGCCGCCGCCGGACTCGGCAAGGCACCTCTCGAGCCCGACCCGGACCACTATGCGAGCCGATATGCACACTGCGATGTGCTCATCGTCGGGGCCGGTGCGGCAGGATTGGCCGCGGCGCTGACGGCTGCCGTCAGCGGCGCCCGGGTCATTCTCTGCGACGAACAGCCGCAGCTCGGCGGTGCGCTGCTGTCGGATTCGGCATCGAGTATCGGCGGCCAGCCGGCGCCACAATGGGCGCAACACATGAGCGAGATACTGCTCGCACGCGCCAACGTAACGGTGTTGCCGCGCACCACTGCGTTCGGCTATTTCAGCCACAACTTCGTAGCGCTGTGCCAGCGCCTGCAGGATCACCTGGCCGACCCCTCGCCACACTTGCCCCGCGAGCGACTCTGGCAGGTGCGCGCGCGCGAAGTGATCTTTGCCTGCGGCGCGCATGAGCGCCCGCTGGTTTTTCCCGGTAACGATCGTCCCGGGATCCTGCTGGCCGGTGCTGCCGGCAGCTACCTGAATAGATACGGTGTGCTCGCCGGGCGGCGTATAGCGCTGGTCACGGCAAACGATGCGGCCTACCAGACGGCGCTTGATCTGCATGCCGCTGGCGCGCAGATCGCGGCCATCGCTGATGTCCGCGCCAGCGCTGACGGCGCGCTGCCGCAGGCAGCGCGCGCCGCAGGCCTTGCGGTTCACGAGCACATGACGGTGACCGGTACCGGTGGCGGCACGCGTGTCACCGAGGTCATGCTGGCGCGCTGCAGTGGCGAGGGAGCCGTGCAGCGCGCCGGCTCGCTGCGCGTGCCCTGCGATGCGCTGCTCATGAGCGGCGGCTACACACCTAGCGTGCATCTGTTCTCGCAAACTCGCGGGCGGCTGGTCTGGGACGAGGCCTTGCAGTCGTTTCTGCCGGGCGAGAGCTATGAGCAGGTGCGCGCGGCGGGCGCCTGCCACGGACAGGGTTCGCTGGGAGCGGCCCTGAGCGATGGTGCCGCCGCGGCACAGGCCGCGCTGCGCACTCTGGGCTTCGTTTCACCGACGGTGCCGAAGCGCATCGTCGATGAAGCCCAGACCGGATCGGCAGGTTTCGTCGGCGCATTGCCGCAGGCCACTGCCGATGGCGCCGATGCGGCCGTGGTGGACTGGCAGAACGATGTAACGGTGCGCGATCTGCGACTGGCACTGCGCGAGGGCTTCTCCTCCATCGAGCATATCAAGCGCTATACCACCACCGGCATGGCCACCGATCAGGGCAAAACCTCCAACCTGCACGCGCTCGGGATCGTTGCCAAGGCCATGGGCAAGTCGATTCCAGAGGTCGGGTTGACGACCTTTCGCATGCCCTACACGCCTGTCACTTTCGGCACGATGGCCGGCTACGCGCGCGGCGATCTGTTCGATCCGGTCCGTGCGACGCCTTCGAACGACTGGGCCGTGGCGCGCGGCGCGGTGTTTGAAGATGTGGGCCTGTGGAAGCGCGCGCGTTACTTTCCGCAGGGCAGTGAGACGATGGACCAGGCGGTGGCGCGCGAGTGTCTGGCGGTGCGTTCGAATTGCGGCATGCTCGATGCATCGACGCTGGGCAAGATCGAGGTCGTCGGTCCCGATGCCGCTACCTTCATGAATCGTCTCTACGTCAATGCCTGGAACAAACTTAGCGCAGGACGCGCGCGCTACGGTCTGCTGCTGCGGGAGGATGGCTTCATCATCGACGATGGCGTGATTGCGCGCATCGCCGAGGATCGCTTCCACGTGACCACCACCACCGGCGGTGCCGCGCGTGTGCTCGCGCTCATGGAAGACTACCTGCAGACCGAATGGACCGAACTGAACGTCTGGCTGACCTCCACCACCGAGCAGTGGGCCGTGGCTGCGCTGCAGGGCCCGCAGTCGCGCGCGCTACTGCAGCAGCTGATCAGCGCCAGGTTGATGTATGGGGTCGACATCAGCGCCGAGGCGATGCCGCACATGGCTGTGGTCGAAGGCTTCTTCTGCGGCGCGCCGATGCGGCTGTTCCGCGTCAGTTTCACGGGCGAGCTCGGCTTCGAAGTCAACGTGCCCAGCGAGCGTGGGCCGGAGCTGTGGGAGACGCTGCACGATGCCGGCAAGGCCTTCGGCCTGTGCCCCTATGGCACGGAAACCATGCACGTGCTGCGCGCGGAAAAGGGCTACATCATCGTCGGACAGGACACGGACGGCACCGTCACGCCCGACGATGCAGGCTTGAGCTGGGCCATCGGCAAGAACAAACCGGACTTTGTCGGCAAGCGCTCGCTCGAACGCGCCGCGCTCAATGCCCCCGATCGCAAACAGCTCGTGGGACTGCGCGTCGTGGATGACCCGCGGCGGGTGCTCGAGGAGGGTGCGCAGGTCATGCTCATTGGTACGCCCGGCAGCGGGGAGCGGCCGCTGGGTCATGTGAGTTCCTCCTATTTCAGCGCCACGCTCGGGACTTCGATTGCGCTGGCGCTCATCAGCGGTGGCCGCGCGCGGGCCGGACAGACGCTGCAGGTGCCGATGCCGGACGGTCCGATCGCCGTGCAGGTGACTTCGCCCATCTTCTATGACCCCACCGGAGCGAAGATCAATGCCTGAGCTGTCCACGGTGCTGTCGGGATTGGGGCGATTGAGCCTGCGCGGCGGGCCGCAGGTTCTCGCGGCCGCAAGCGACGCGTTCGCATTGCAACTACCGCAGCAGGCCTGCCGCGCGGCCGAAGGTGATGCGCGTGCCGCGCTGTGGCTCGGGCCGGACGAGCAACTGCTGCTGGTGCAGCAATCAGATTGGGACGCAACCTTGGGCGCGCTCACGCGCCGTCTGGCCGGGCTGCCGCACGCGCTGGTGGACATCAGCCAGCGGCAGATGGCACTGCAGGTCACAGCTCCCCAGGTGGCGAATATCCTGAGTGCAGGCTGTCCGCTCGATCTGCACCCGGACGCTTTCCCGATCGGCATGTGTACGCGCACACTGTTCTTCAAGGCGCCGATTGTGCTGTGGCGGACCGCGGCCGATGCATTCCACCTCGAAGTGTGGCGCTCGTTCGTGCCCTACGTGCAGCAGTTGCTGCGCGTGGTCGCGCGCGAATACGAGGTGAGCCCATGATCAGCGCTTTCGATCTGTTCAAGATCGGGATCGGGCCGTCCTCTTCGCACACGGTCGGGCCGATGCGCGCTTCGAAGGCTTTCATCGATTCGTTGCGGGCTGACGGCACGCTCTCGCGAGTGCAGCACCTCAGCGTGGCGCTGCTGGGCTCGCTGGCATGGACGGGTCGCGGCCACGGCACCGACCGTGCCGTGATCGCCGGCCTGCAGGGCGAGCGGCCTGACACCATCGATCCATCAGCGCTCGAGCGGCTGCTGCAGCGGGCCATCAGCGAGCATTGGATCGAGATCGATGGCCGCCGCATCGCCTTCGACCCGCGCACGGATCTGCTGTTCGATACGGTCACCGCCACGGTGGTGCATCCCAACACGCTGATTTTTACGGCCAGCGACGCCGCCGGAACCCTGCTGCAGCAGCAGCGCTGGTGTTCGGTGGGCGGCGGTTTCATTGCGCGCGAAAGCGAGGTCGGCGTTACCGTGGTTGACTCCGTGGCCGTGCCGCTGCCCTTCGCAACGGCCGATGAGCTGCTGGAAGTCGCGGCCAGCGCACAACTGAGTATTGCCGAGCTGATACTGCGCAATGAGCAGGCGCTGCGACCGCTGGCGGAGATCGAAGCCCACCTGGACGCCGTGGCGCAGGCCATGATGGCCTGCATCGATCGCGGCATGGCCGCGCCCGGGGAGTTGCCCGGCGGACTGAGGGTGCGCCGCCGCGCGGCAGCCCTGTATGAGCGGCTGCGCAACGCGAAGGGGCGCGCGGCCCATGAGATCATGGACTACGTCAGTCTCTACGCGATTGCGGTCAACGAAGAGAATGCTGCGGGCGGGCGCGTGGTCACGGCGCCCACCAATGGTGCAGCGGGGGTCATTCCGGCCGTGATGCGCTACTACAGCGATCACGTCGATGGCGCCGATGCCGCCGGGGTGCGCACCTATCTGCTGACGGCGACGGCGATCGGCGCGCTCTGCAAACTCAATGCCTCCATCTCCGGGGCCGAAGTCGGCTGCCAGGGAGAGGTTGGTTCCGCCGCCGCCATGGCTGCGGCCGGTCTCGTAGCGGTGCTCGGCGGCAGCAATGCCCAGATAGAGAATGCAGCCGAGATTGCGATGGAGCATCATCTGGGCATGACATGCGACCCGATCGGCGGACTGGTACAGATTCCCTGCATCGAGCGCAACGCTTTCGGGGCCGTCAAGGCCATCAACGCGGCATCGCTGGCCATGCACGGGGATGGCATGCACCATGTGTCGCTCGATCAGGTGATTGCGACCATGCGGCAGACCGGTGCCGACATGCAGTCCAAGTACAAGGAAACTTCGCAGGGCGGTCTGGCGGTCAATGTAACGGAGTGCTGACGGCGGTTCCATAACACTGCAGCGACGGGTTTATTCAATCGGGGTTCGGAGCGGGTCGGATTTAATCGAATCGAGCATGGCGTGGAAACAACGCCCGGGGACGTTTGACGGGTACAGGGGAGCTGACAATGAATTCCAAGGTCTCATACGCGGTGGCCGCCATTCTCGGTGGCGTTTCTCTGGGCACGTCAATGGCTGCGAGCGCGGCGGCGGACGCGGATACCGCCGGCGGCAGCGACATGCTCGCCGAGGTCACCGTCACGGCTCAGCGCCGCACGGAGAATATGCAGGACGTGCCGATCGCGATGACGGCGCTGACCGAGCAGGCGCTGCAGGACATCAACGTCTCCACCTTCGACGACTACATCAAGACACTGCCAAACGTCACCTCGGCCAGCAACGGCCCGGGCCAGAACGAGGTCTTCATGCGCGGCCTTAGTGCCGGCTCGCAGGCCAGCCAGGGCAGTTCCTCGACCGGCCTGTGGCCAAACGTCGCGATCTATCTCGACAACCAATCCGCCCAGCTCCCGAATCGCAACCTCGACATCTATGCGGCGGACCTCAATCGCATCGAAGTGCTGGAGGGGCCGCAGGGGACGCTGTTCGGCGCGGGCGCCGAAGCTGGCGTGATTCGCTACATCACCAACGAGCCAAAGCTCAACACCTGGGAAGGTGATATCAAGGGCAGTTACGGCTGGACCGCCCACGGCGATCACAACGACAGCGTCCAGGCCGTGCTGAACGTGCCGCTGATCGATGATCACCTGGCGGTGCGCGGGGTTATCTATTACGACGCGCGCGGCGGTTACATCGACAACGAGCCGGCGACCTTCGAACGCAAGGACACGGACCTCGGCATCGGCTACGCGGGAGTGCCGGCGAATGCGGCCGGGCAATGCCCGGACGGCGGGGCTAACAATGGCTTTTGCGTGCCGCCGGGCAGCGCAGTGATCAACAACCACAACATCGCAGCTAACGCGATCAATCCGGTCAAATACCAGGGCGGCCGAGTCGAGGCGCTCTACAAGTTCAACGAAGATTGGGACCTGCTGATTTCGCAATCCTTCCAACAGATGGATTCGCAAGGCGTGTTCTACCAGCAGCCCTTCGCCTCGGATGGCGGGGCATTGCAGCCGCTTGAAGTCACGTTGTTCAACACGGCCTACGACACGGACAGATTTGAGAGCACATCTGTGACGCTGAACGGGACGATTGGCCCGCTCAAGGCTGTGTACACGGGCGGTTACCTGGTGCGCAATGTCGACCAGGTAGGTGACTACACCAACTATGCGCGCGGCGTTTATGCCGATTACTACCAGTGCAATCTCGTGGCATACGATGCCACGCTGGCGCCGCACTGCTATTCGCCACGCGCATCCTGGCGCACCACCGAGCGCAACACCCATATGCAGCACGAGTTCCGGCTGAGCACGCCGGACGACTGGCGCGCGCGCGGCATTGCAGGAGCGTACTGGGAAAACAATACGCTGTATGACGTCACTTCCTGGATGTACAAGGGCGTGCCCGGATGCAGCGCCACGGTCACGACGGGTTGCATCTCGGACGTTGGTCCGTTTCCAGGCTCCTCCGTGCAATCTCTCGGAGCGCAGCCCGATCACACCTCGTTTTACCAGGACACGCTGCGGCAGACCAAGCAGGTGGCGTTCTTCGCATCGGGCGATTACGACATTATTCCCAAGGTGCTGACCCTGACGGCCGGCACACGTCACTTCCTGTTCGAGAACCTTTATGCCGGTAGCGTGATTTCAAGCTTTGGCTGCTTCGAAGCGGGCACGCCGCCCGGTGGATGTCACAACCCGGCCTACAGCTTCAACCTCAACGCGCAGGACCTGAGCGACACCGAGACCGGCTGGAAGAGCCGCGCTAATCTGACCTGGCACGTCACGCCCGATGTCATGGTCTATTACACCTTCTCTCAGGGCTTCAGGCCGGGTGGCTTCAATCAGAATTCGGCAGTCCCTCACGCACTCGGACCGGATGGGGTGGCGCAATACTACGTACCCCGGTCGTACTCGTCCGATAAGCTGAACAACAATGAGATTGGATGGAAGACCGAATTCTTCGATCATCGCCTGCAATGGAACGGCGCCCTGTACCAGGAAAACTGGGACAACGTTCAGATCTCCTTCTTCAACCCTGGCGTAGTCGGTAATCTGTTCTATAACACCAATGGGCAGAACTTCCGTATCCGTGGCGCAGAAACCTCGCTGATCGGGCGTCCGTTCCGCGGCCTGACCCTGCAGGGCGCGATCTCCTGGAACCAGAGCGTGCAGACCAACTCGCCGGCGCTGATAAATGACAATCCGGCCAGCGCCGCATTCGGCCAGCCGATTACGCAGCGATGCGGCCAGCCGGGATTCCCGGCACCCTGCACGGCGGTATCCAACCCATTCGGCCCCATCGGCGCGCCGAGCGCCAATTCGCCGCCGATCCAGTGGAACCTACGGGCCCGCTATGACTGGAACATCAACGGCTACGCCCCGTTCCTCCAGTTCGGCGCCACTCACAGCGGCCATTCGTTCACGCAGGCGGGCGCGAACCCGAACATCGCCACCGGTGGCGCAATCAATACCTCGCGAGGCCGGTTCGAGAATCCCGCCTATTCGACCTTCAACTGTTCGGCCGGTGTGTACAAGGACGCGTGGTACGTGGACCTGTACGTCGACAATCTCGCCAACTCCAACGCCAGCACGTTCGTGAGCACGGATCAGTTCATCATCGCGCAGACACCGCTGCGGCCGCGCGTGATTTCGTTGGAGGGTGGCTACAAGTTCGGCGGCGGCAAGTAATCGCCAGCGCGGGCTTCGGAAGGATTGCAATGCCCCCTGGTGCCCTTTCGATCCCGCTCAGGCGATCAGTTACAGCACCAGCATGCCGATGGCCGCCCCAAACATCAGCACGGTCGTCAGGATGACTACGTAGCGACCGAGCCGTGAGCTGGGCTGTCCCCGCATGATCTTGCGATCGGAGGCCACGTAGAGCAGCGCGGCCAGTAGAAACGGCGACAGGAAGCCATTGATGATGGCTGTCCAGTAAAGCGCCTTGATCGGGTTGATGTGCAGCAAATCGAGCACCGCCCCGGCGATGGTGGCCAGCACGAATACCGCGTAAAACGAGGTCGCATTCCGCCACGTCTCATCCAGGCCATAGCGCCAGTCGAAGGTCTCGGCGACGGCATAGGCCGCCGATCCAGCAAGCGTTGGAATGGCCAGCAGGCCCGTGCCGACGATGCCGATCGTATAAAGGTAATAGGCGTAGTCGCCTGCCAGGGGTCGCAGCGCGGCGGCCGCGTCGCGCGAGGATTCTATATGCGTGATGCCATGGCGATGCAGCGTCGAGGCGGTGGTCAGGATGATGAAGAACATCGCCAGGTTGGAGAAGAAGGTACCGATCCCGACATCGATACGCCGATCGGTCAGCTCCGCCCCGGTCGCGCCGTAACGGCTCGCGAGCACGGACTGTCCCCGCGATTTCTCCTCCTCGATCTCCTGTCCTGCCTGCCAGAAGAAAAGATAAGGGCTGATAGTGGTGCCGAGTATGGCTACCAGCGCGCCCCAGGCGTCGCTACCGTGCGGGAGCCTGGGTATCAGCGCCGCTTGCATCACCGCCGTCCAGTCCGGATGCACCAGAAAGGCCGTTATCACATAGGCGAACAAGGCCAGTGCCAGCCACTTGAGCGTGTTCGCAATCTGGTGGTAGCGCAGGAAAACCGTCGCCAGGCTGATGCCAAGCCCGAACACCCAGACGTACAGCATCGAAGGTCCGGCGCCCAGCATGTGCGCGGCATCCGCCATGCCCGAAAGATCCGCGGCGATGTTGATGATGTTGGCGATCAGCAGCGCCAGCACGGCTATTCCGACCAGCCATCGCGGAAATTTCTGCAGCATGGCGCCGGCCAGACCTACGCCCGTGACCATGCCGATGCGCGCGCACATGAGTTGCACGCAGGCCATCAATGGCCAGACGAACAGGGCGGTCCAGAGAAAGGCCAATCCGCTTTGCGCGCCGACCACCGAATAGGTGGCAATACCCGACGGGTCGTCGTCGGCCGCGCCGGTGGTTACGCCCGGGCCAAGGGAATGCAGGACTCGCGACAGGCCGCGCTTTGAGGACGGACTTGTCGATGTCAATGCGATGACGGCACGCCGCGATCACGCTGCTCAAGTTGCGCAGCGTTCCAGCCGCCGCCGAGCTGCGAGATCAGATCGGCGCTCGAGACCAGTTGCTGGCTTTGAATTCCCAACAGGCTGATCTCCGATGCCAGCCGCGTGGTCTGCGCCGTCAGCAGGACGGTATAGACCACAATACCGGACTTATATTGATTCAACGTCAACGCCTCGGACTTGCGTGCGTCTTCGACAGCAGTGCTCTGTAGTGCCGCCTGCTGCTCCAGCACCCGCAGGCTGGACAGATCATCCTCCACCGCCTGAAAGGCCGCCAGCACGGTGGCGCGATAGCTTGCTACCGATTCATCGTAGTTGGCCCGCGCCTGGCGATTGGTTGCGAGGCGCGCGCCGCCATTGAACACCGTTTCGGAGAGACTCGGTCCGATGGACCAGAGCGAATTGCCGGTGCTGAAGAGCCCAGCCAGGGCCGTTGAAGTAAATCCGTACGAGGCAGACAGCGTCACGCTCGGATACCACGCGGCCTCGGCCACGCCAATCAGCGCATTGCTGCTCGCCATGGTGCGCTCGGCCGCGGCGATGTCGGGACGCCGCTGCAGCAGGTCCGAGGGAAGTCCGGCCGGTACCACGGGCACCGAGCGCGTGAAGTCGCCATGCTCGATCGAGACGTCCTCAGGGTCCTTCCCGATCAGCACGGCAATCGCGTGTTCGAATTTGGCCCGGGTGAGCTCCACACTGACATCGGCGGCCCTGGTGCTCTCGAGTTCGGTCTCGGCTGAATAGACATCCGCGAGCGTCGTGATGCCGGCCTTGACCTGATTCTGCGCAATGGTCAGCGAGGTTTCAAATGCCTTGATCGAGTCCGCATAGAGCCGGTGCTGTTCATCAGCGGCGCGCAGCTGGAAATAATCCTGGGCCAGCGTCACCTGCGCGGACAGGCGCGCCGCGGCGACATCGGCGGCGCTGACCTGCGCCTTGGCGACATCGGATTCGACGGTGCGCCGGATTCGCCCCCACACGTCGATCTGCCAGCTCGCCTGGGCGCCGGCGCTGTAGAGATTGGCGCGCGAGGTGCTGTTGGTGGTTACAGTCGTGCCCGAGCCGGTAGAGACCCCCTGCGTAAAACCACTGCCGCCGCCGCTGCGGGTGCGCACGCCGTTCACGGAAATAGTGGGGAACAGGGGACCACGATCGATGGCGATCTGCTCGGTGGCCGCTCGATAGGCCGCCTCGGACGCTTTCAGAGTCTGATTCGAGATCACGACCTGGCGCTCGAGCGCGTCCAGCTGTGGATCATTGTAGATTGACCACCACTGTTCATCGGCCGGGATCTGCGCAGGAACCGCCGGCTTCCAGTCCTGGTCTTCCTTGTAGGCACTGGCCACCGGCGCATCGGGACGGTGATAGTTGGGCCCGACCTTGCAGGCACTCAGTAACAGGAGAGCCAGGGAGGGTGTCAGCAGGCTTAGGCGACGAAGTGCGTTTTGCATCATGAATACTGCTCTTGAGGCCCATCGTACGCGCGCATGCCACGGTGCGCGCGCGCTCTGGCCCAGACACGCAGACGATCCAGATAGAGGTAAACCACCGGCGTCGTGTACAGCGTCAGCACCTGGCTGACCAGCAGGCCGCCGACTATGGAAATGCCGAGCGGCTGGCGCATTTCCGCACCGCTGCCGGTGGTCACGGCCAGCGGGATGGCGCCCAGCAACGCTGCCATGGTGGTCATCATGATGGGACGGAATCGCAACAGGCAGGCCTCGTGGATGGCCGTGCGCGCATCGACCTGCCGCGTGCGCTCGGTCTCGAGCGCCACATCGATCATCATGATCGCGTTCTTCTTCACAATGCCGATCAGCAGGATGACCCCGATCAGCGCGATCAGGCTGAATTCAGTGCCGAACAGCAGCAACGCCAGCACGGCGCCAACGCCCGCGGAGGGCAGGGTCGAGAGGATTGTGATCGGATGCACGTAGCTCTCGTAGAGCACCCCGAGCACGATGTAGACCGCGACTATGGCCGCCGCGATCAGCACCGGCTCACTTGAAAGCGACTGCTGGAAAATCTGCGCGGTACCGGCGAATGAGCCGTGCACCGAGATCGGCACATGCAGCGCCCGCATCGTGCTGCCGATGACATTGATTGCCGTACCCAGCGAAACGCCCTCGGGCAGATTGAACGAGAAAGTGGTCGCCACGAAAGGGCCTTGATGATTGATCGCCAATGGGGTCGTGCCCGGTCCGTACTCGGAGATGCCAGCCAGCGGTACCATGGTCTCGGCGCTGGTGCTGACCGAAGCGCCGGTGGAGGCGCCGCCGCGACCGCTGTTGGTGAGCTGATTGAGCGCCAGATTCTGCGCGGCCGTGGCCGTCTGCGCGCTCGCCAGAGAACTTGAATTCGCCGGGGATGCGACCGTACCGGTGGCCGCCGTCGTGGTGCCGGCAATGGTGTTGCTGCTGGTGCTGCTGCCCGCCGTGGCGCTGCTGATCGTCGCGACCGTGGTGTTCGCGCCCGTTGCGCTGGCTGAGGCGGCGGCCGTGGATGCGGCGCTGCTGAAAGAGCCGACGCCCGCGGCGGTCGTTTGCGTTCCGCTCAGCGCGCCGCCGGTGGTGCTGACCCACACTTCGCGGAGTGTCTCAGGGTTCTGCCAGAAGCTCGGATCCACCTCCATGACCACGTGATACTGGTTCATGTCGTTGTAGATGGTCGACACCTGCCGTTGGCCGAAGGCGTCGTACAGCGTGTTGTCGATGTTGGAGAGATTGATCCCCAGCCGCGCCGCAGTTGCGCGGTCAATCTTCAGCGCAACGGTCAATCCCTTATCCTGCTGATCGGAATTGACGTCGGCCAGCTCCGGGACGTTCTTGAGCGCATCCGTGATCCTGGGGGTCCAGGTCCGCAGATCCTGCAAGCTGTCGGCGAGAATCGTGTACTGGTACTGCGAATTGCTCTGCCGCGCTCCCGCGCGGATATCCTGCACGGCCTGCAGGTAGAGTCGAGCGCCTGTCACCACCGACAGTTTGGCGCGCAATCGCGCGATCACGCGATCGCTCTTGTCGTGGCGTTGCTTGAGCGGCTTCAGGCCGACGAAGATATTGGCGGTGTTGGTGGCGCCGTAGCCACCGCCGCCGGTGTATCCCACCACATCCTGCACCGCGGGGTCCTGCTGCACGATGCTCATCGTGGTGCGCAGCTTCTGCACCATTGCCTGGAACGAGATGCTCTGGTCGGCCCGCAGGTTGCCATTGAGCGTGCCGGTGTCCTGCTGCGGGAAGAAGCCTTTGGGAATGATCGCGAACAGATAGATATTCAGTCCGATGGTAGTGAGGAGCACCAGCATGACGAGGCGGGGGTGATCAAGCGCGGACGTGAGTGTGCGGCCGTAGAAATCGCGCATGGCATCGAAGCCACGCTCCATGGCAGTCAGGAAGCGCCCCTGGCGGTGCTGGCCGCGCTGCCCCCGCAACACGAAAGCACACATCATCGGGGTCGTGGTCAGCGAGACGACCAGTGATATAGCGATGGCCACCGACAGGGTAATCGCGAATTCGCGGAATGTTCGCCCGACCAGTCCCCCCATCAGCAGGATGGGAAGGAACACCGCCACCAGCGACAGGCTCATCGCCAGGACCGTGAATCCGACCTCGCGTGCCCCCAGCAGGGCGGCCTGGATGCGCGGCATGCCTTCCTCGACGTGCCGTGCAATGTTCTCCAGCATCACGATCGCATCGTCGACCACGAATCCTGTGGCCACGGTGAGTGCCATGAGCGACAGGTTGTCCAGGCTGAATCCCAGCAGGTACATGGCCCCGAAGGTGCCGATCAGCGACAAAGGTACCGCCACGCTGGGTACCAGCGCTGCGCGGCCGTCGCGCAGCATCAGGAATACCACCAGCACCACCAGCACGATGGCGATCAGCAAGGTCCGCTCGACATCGCGCAACGATGCGCGGATCGTCTCGGTACGGTCGTTGGTTTCGATGATGCGGATGCTGGCCGGAATGGATGCCTGCAGATCGGGTATCAATGCACGCACCCGGTCGACGACATCGATGACATTGGCGCCCGGTTGCCGGTGCAGCACCACCAGGATGGCGGTGCTGCCATCGGCGAGACCGAGGTTGCGCACATCCTCGACGCCGGTGCTTACGGTGGCCACATCCTGCAGGCGCACCGCGGCATTATTGCGATAGGCGACGATCAGGGTCTGGTACTGGGCCGCCTGCGTGGCGGTATCGTTGACGTAGATCTGGAAGCGCTGGCCATTCTCCTGCAGTGCGCCCTTGGGACTGTTGGCATTGGCGGCGGAGAGGGCGGCGCGGACGTCCTCGAGGCCGATTCCATACTGGAACAGCGAGCGGGGATTGAGTTCGACTCGCACCGCCGGCAACGACCCGCCGCCGATCGTCACATCGCCGATGCCCTGCACCTGCAGCAGCTTCTGCTGCATGATCGTGGACGCCGAATCGTAGATCTGGCCACCGGTCAAAGTATCGGAGGTCAGCGCCAGGATCAGCACCGGAGCATCAGCCGGATTGATCTTGCGATAGGTCGGATTGCTGCGCAGTGATGTCGGCAGATCGACGCGCGCACCCTGTATGGCAGCTTCCACATCGCGCGCCGCGCCGTCGATATCGCGGCTGAGTTCAAACTGCAGCGAGATGCGGGCATTGCCGACTGCGCTCGACGAGGTCATCTCGGTGACGCCGGCGATCGTGCCCAGGTGCCGTTCCAGCGGCGTGGTGACGCTGGTCGCGACCGTCTCCGGGCTGGCTCCGGGCAACGAGGCTGTGACCACGATGACTGGGAAGTCGACATTCGGCATCGGCGACACTGGCAACAGGAAAAATGCCAGCATGCCGGCGAGTGCGAGCCCGATGGTCAGCAGCGAAGTCGCCACCGGACGATGAATGAAGGGTGCCGAGATGCTCACACGCCCAGCTCGCCAGGGCTGGTGCCCGCCACGTCCGCCTCATCGCGTCGCGGGAAGCGGGCGCGCATTCGTGCCGCCAGCCGGTCGAAGAACAGGTAGATCACCGGTGTCGTAAACAGCGTCAGCAGCTGGCTGACCAGCAGGCCGCCGACGATCGATATGCCCAGCGGCGCGCGCAGCTCCGAGCCGGTTCCGGTGCCGAGCATCAGCGGCAGTGCGGCGAACAACGCCGCTACCGTGGTCATGAGGATGGGGCGGAATCGCAGCAGTGCGGCCTCATGAATCGCATCGCGCGGTGCCTTACCGTCCTCGCGCTCGGCGCTGAGCGCAAAATCGATCATCATGATCGCATTCTTCTTGACGATGCCGATCAGCAGGATGATGCCGATGATGGAAATAATGTTGAGGTCCAGGCCTGCGATCATGAGCGCGAGCAGTGCCCCGATGCCGGCCGATGGCAGCGTCGAGAGAATCGTCAGCGGGTGAACATAGCTCTCGTACAGCACACCCAGCACGATGTAGACGGTGACGATCGCCGCCAGGATCAGCAGCACTTCGTTGCGCAGCGAGGACTGGAAGGCCAGCGCTGCGCCCTCGAAGGTCGTCGATATGCTGGCGGGCAGCCGGATGGTGGTTTGCGCTGCGCGGATCGAATCGACGGCGTTTTCAAGTGACGCGCCCGGGGCCACGTCGAAGGAGAACAGCGCAGCGGGGAATTGCCCCAGGTGATCGATCTCCAGCGGCGCGGATTGCACGCTCACGCGTGCGATCGATCCCAGCGGCACCTGCCCGCCGGCGGCCGAGGGCACGTAAATGTCATTGAGTGAGCTCACCGAACTCTGCAGGTTCGGATCGGCCTCCATAATGACGCGGTATTCGTTCGACTCGGCATAAATGGTCGAGATGATGCGTTGGCCGAAAGCGTCATACAGCGCGTTGTCGATTGTGGCAGCCGTGACGCCGAAACGCGCGGCCGTGTCACGGTCGATATCGATCTGCGCCGTCAGGCCGCTGTCGGTGAAATTGGTCGAAACATGGGAAAGTTGCGGCGTGCGCGCGAGTTGGTTCAGCAGGGTGGGCACCCAGGGCCTGAGGGTGGCGCTGCTGGCGGCCTGGAGGATGAACTGGTACTGCGCGCGCCCGACCGTCGAGTCGATAGTCAAATCCTGGACGGGCTGAAGCGACAGCGTGATTCCGCTCACCTGGCGCGCCGCCTGCAGCAGCCGGGTCGTGATGGCCGTAATACTGTCGCTGCGGTCATCCTTGGGTTTCAGATTGATCAGGAAGCGGCCGGTATTGAGCGTGGTGTTGGTGCCATCAACACCGACGAAGGAGGACAGGCTCTCCACGTCCGCGTCGTGACGGATGACATCGGCCAGTTCCTGCTGCCGTTGCACCATGGCACTGAACGAGATGCGTGGGTCCGCCACGGTCATGGCCTGCAGCAGCCCTGTGTCCTGCAGCGGAAAAAAGCCCTTGGGGATCAGCATGTACAGGACTACCGTCAGAACCACAGTGCCGGTGGCGACCCACAACGTCAGGGTCTGGTGGTCCAGCACGAGGGTGAGCCATTTGTCGTAGCCGGCGACGAGGCGGTTGAAGGATCGTTCGGCCCAGAGACCGATCCGGCTCGGACGCCGCGCATGCTCCTCCCGCTGTGTACGCAGCATCTTGGCGCACAGCATTGGCACCAACGTTAGCGAGACCACGGCGGAAATCAGGATCGAGATCGCCAGCGTAATGGCGAATTCGCGGAACAGCCGGCCGACGACTTCGCGCATGAAGAGCAGCGGAATCAACACCGCGATCAGCGAGATCGTCAGCGAGACGATCGTGAACCCGATTTCTCCGGATCCCTTGAGTGCAGCGGCCAGCGGCTTCTCGCCCTTCTCGATGTAGCGCGAGATGTTCTCGATCATGACGATTGCATCGTCGACCACGAAGCCAGAGGCGATCGTGAGCGCCATGAGCGAGAGATTGTTCAGGCTGAAGCCGCACAGGTACATCGCGGCGAACGTGCCGATCAGCGATAGCGGCACCGACAGGCTCGGGATGATCGTGGCCGGAACGCTGCGCAGGAACAGGAAGATGACCAGCACCACCAGCGCGACGGCCAGCGTCAGCTCGAACTGCACATCGCTGACCGAGGCGCGGATTGTATTGGTTCGGTCCGTAAGCACCGTGACGTCGACATTCGCGGGCAGCGAATTGCGGATGCTCGGCAGCAGCTTGCGGATCTGGTCGACCACCGCGATGACGTTGGCTCCTGGTTGCCGCTGCACATTCAACAGAATGGCCGGCGTGGCATTCATCCAGCTCGAGAGTTTGTTGTTCTCCGCGCTCTGCGTGACGGTGGCCACATCGGAAAGGCGCACGGGCGCGCCCGTGGCGGCGTTGTAGCCGACGATGATGTCGCGGTATTGGGCTGCGTTGGCGATCTGATCGTTGGCGTCGATCGAATAGGCACGCGCGGCCCCATCAAAACTGCCCTTGGGCGCGTCGGAGTTGGCGTTGCTGATAGTGGTGCGCACATCATCGACGTTCAGGCCATAGGCGGCGAGCGCCTGAAGATTCACCTGGATGCGCACCGCAGGACGTTGGGCGCCGTTGATACTGACCAGGCCGACACCCGCGAGTTGCGAGATCTTCTGCGCAATGCGTGTATCGGCGAGATCCTCGACCTGCGTGATCGGCATCGAGGTCGATGTCACCGCCAGGGTGAGGATAGGCGCGTCTGCGGGATTGACCTTGGCGTATATGGGCGGCGCAGGCAATGTGCTCGGCAGCAGGTTGCCGGCCGCGTTGATGGCGGCCTGTACTTCCTGTTCCGCGATATCGATGTTCAGGCTCAGGTCGAATTGCAGTGTCAGCACCGAGGCGCCGGCCGAGCTGCGCGAAGACATCTCCTTGAGACCCGGCATCTGGCCGAACTGGCGCTCGAGAGGTGCGGTGACGGTCGAGGTCATGACCTCGGGACTCGCGCCGGGAAGGAATGTCTGCACCTGGATGGTCGGGTAGTCGACCTCGGGCAGCGCAGACAGCGGCAGAAAGAAGTAACCGATCGCGCCAACGATCAGAATGGCCGCCATCAGCAGTGAGGTGGCGACCGGCCGCAGGATGTACGGACGCGACGGGTTCATCATGACGCGGCCGCGATTCTCAGGATGGTGGCGGCCCACCGGCCGGAGGCGGTGCACCGCCCGAAGGCGGACCGCCGGCGGGCGGGGTGTCGCTGCCGCTGCTGCCATCCTGGCGTTGGTGACGGTGCTGTCTGCCGTCCCCGCTACTGCTGCCGCTGCTACCCGCCCCGGAGGCATTGCCTCCGCTACTGCCGCCGCTGCTGCCGCCGGCACCGTTGCGCCGCGGATGAGTGCCGGCAGCGCCAGCGCCTGGGGCCTGCGGCAGCATGATCTTGGCGCCATCGCGAAGTTGATCCGCGCCGTCCACGACCACGGTCTGTCCGCTGATGAGTCCCTTGGTAATGGCGACCAGGTCACCGGCCGAGGGGCCGGCAACGACCTGTCGCATGCTCACCGTGTTATCGGGATTGACGAGGTATACATAGCTACCCTGGGAGCCGGTCATCAGCGCCGCGCCCGGCACGACGATCTGATCGTGCAGCGTCTCCAGGATCAAGTGAGCATTGACGAACTGATTCGGGAACAGCTCCAGCTTTGAGTTGTCAAACAACGCCCGCAGCTTGAGCGTTCCGGTGGTGGTATCGATCTGGTTGTCCGAGTTGCTGAGCGTGCCGCTCGCGATCTGGTTGGTCAGGCTGCGGTCGAACGCATCCACGGTGAGCTTCTCACCGCGATGCAGGTGATCCAGGATCGTGCTGACGCTGTCCTCGGGCACCGTGAATACCACCGACATCGGTTGCATCTGCGTGACGATGACGATCGTGCTCGAGTTCGCCTGCAGCAGGTTGCCGATGTCCACCTGGCGCAGGCCAACGCGGCCCGTCACCGGGGAGGTGATGCGGCAGTAGCTGAGATTGAGCTGGGCCGATTCCACCGCGGCCTGATCGAAGGCCACGGTGGCCTCATCCTGTGCCACCGTCGACACCTGCGTGGCGTATGTCTGGTCGGACACCGACTCCTGCGCCAGCAGCGTCTTGTATCGCGCCATATCGACTTTGGCGTTGGCGAGCAGTGCCTGGTCGCGCTTGAGCTGGCCCACTGCCTGATCGACTGCGGCCTGGAAAGGTCTCGGGTCGATCTGCGCGAGCAGTTCGCCCGCCTTGACTATCTGCCCCTCCGTGAACGCGATCTTGACCAGCGGGCCATTGATCTGCGGATGCACGGTGACCGTTGCCAGCGGCGTGACGGTACCCAGTGCATTGATCGTGATCGGTACATCGCCGGTAGTCACTTTGCCAACGCCGACCGCCAGCGGGGCGCCCGCGCCGAAGCGTCCACCGGCGGGCGGCGTGACCGACTGCGCGCGATAGCGCAGTCCGAGAACCAGCAGCACCAACAGCGCCGCGATGCCGAGGATCCACCAGAATTTTTTGCGATTGTTAACAGGAGTGGGCGCGTTCATGTTTCATCCGTTGAAATCGACGCTGCGTTGATGGCGCCAACGCGAGTCGCGCGATAGTTAACTTTCTGCATCGTTAACCAACTATTAGTTAACAACATTTAATGTCGGGGCGCGTCCCGCGGGCAGCTCAATCCATGCCCGAGAGCAGCAGCGCCAGCCCGAGAGCAATGCGGTACCACGCGAACACTGTAAAGCGATGCGACTGGATATAGCGCAGCAGCCATTTTACCGCCACGAAGGCGACCACTCCTGAGACCACGAAGCCGATCGCAAGTGCAGTCCAATCCTCGGAGGCTGCCTCGGAACGGACCTTGAGCAGTTCATAACCGGTGGCCGCGAACATGGTGGGTATGCCAACCAGGAAGGCAAATTCGGTGGCCGCGGGCCGTGAGGTCAGACCGGCCAGCATGGCCGCGAAGATGGTCGCGGCCGAGCGTGAGGTGCCCGGCAGCATGCCCGCCACGATCTGCCCCAATCCAACGCACACCGCGACCCGCCAGGTGACATCGGTCACCAGGGGACGATTGGCGAGCAGCCTTTCGATAATGAGTATGGCGACGCCGCCGATGAGCATAGCCCATGCGATGGGCTTGATGGTTTCCGGCAGTTTGAATCCATGCTTGGTGGCGATGAAGCCGCCGATGGCGGTAATCAGAAACGCCACGGTCAGCTTGGCGAGGTAATCCCGGTTGCGCGGGTCATGTAGCCCCGTGAATAGCGTCAGCAGCCGGCGCCAGTAGATGAACACCACGGCAAGGATCGCACCGGCCTGTATCGCCACATTGAACAGGTCCGTGCGCTGGCCGATCCAACGGGAGTGCTCGGCGACCAGCAGGTGGCCGGTGCTGGAAATGGGCAGGAACTCGGTGATGCCCTCGATGATGCCCAAAACCAAGGTCTGCCAGAGATCCGACATGCACGCATTCCTGTTTGAAGCCCAAACCGGAAGCTATGTTAGCGCGCCACTGCGCGCGGCGCCGCGACTCCGTAGCCGACTGCAGCGACGGGCGCCTGGCTTCAAAGCGACTTGGACAGTCCGAAGAAGAAGCCGCGCCTCGGGCCAAATTGCGGCGCGCCGACCCCGACACCGGTACCGTTGCGGATCTGGTATTCCCGGTCGAAGATATTGATGACGTCGAAGCGCGCCGTGAGGGTGCCGGCACCGTCGAACCGGAACACGTGGCTGGAGCCAAAGTTGACTTGCGTGTAGAACGGCAGGTGCTCGCCGTTTGGAATCCCGGTTCCACCGTACATTGTGGTTTCCCCGGGCGGCAGCTCCAGATCCGCGCGCAAACCGGAACCGAGCAGGAAGTCGGCGCTCAGGCGCGTGTCATTCCAGGTGTAGGCGATGCCCCCGGAGGCAGTCTGTTCCTGTTCGTGATCCAGATGAATGAAGTTATTGGCGATAAAGGCCAGGTCCGCCGGCGCAAAGTTGAACTGGGCGGAGTCGATATCCTTGCCCTTGGCGCTCTGCGCTGAGAGATTCAGATAGGTCGTAAAGGGGCCGGCCACGTAGTTGGCCGTGAACTCGATGCCGAACTGCCTGCCGTAGAGGTAATTGAACGGAGTCAGGATGATCGGTGCGCCAAACTGTCCTTCATCGATCAGGTTATGTGACTGCTTGTAGTAGGAGTCGAGGCCCAACGTGAGCTCCGTGCTGACCTTCTGCTGCACTCCCAGATCGTAATAGTTAGCCCGTTCCGGCAGCGGCGGCGCCGCCCCGGACGATAGCGGTGGTGAGGTCGTGTTGGTGAACTTGGAGATCGTCTCGCCGCCGACCAGCTCGAACGGTGGTGGTGACAGGTAGCGCGAGTAGCCGGCGTGCACGGTCGTCGCGGGCAGCACCAGCCACACGACATTCAATCGCGGACTGGCCTGGCTGGCGCTCGTATAGGCCGTGAAGCGGTCGAACCGCAGGCCGTAATTGAGAGTCAGATTCGACTGTATTTTCCACTCATCCTGCAGATAGAGACTCCCGATCCACTCCGTTCGCGTGCCATCGTCACCGATGGTGGTCGGCACATCATTGAGCGGCACCCCTGCGGCGTCGGTGACCAGCACCTGTGATTCAGTCTGGCTGATCGAGTGATCGGACTGCAGGAAGAGGCCGGCGCGCAACGTGTGCGTCGCATTGAGATGATAGGAAGCATCGCTCTGCAGTGCGTAGGCGGTGTTCTGCTTGAACGCATTCTGGGCAATGCCGGTGAACAGCAGATCGCCCACCGGATCGGGTTCGAAAGTCAGGCTCGAGTAGCGTGCGATGAACGAGGTCTGTGAATCGAAGGCGCCCGCGGCGTGTTGCCAGCTCAGTGCGCCGAACTGCGTTATCTCGCGCTGATTCTCGTTCAGCTCATTGCTCGCAAAGGCACTCTGGCCATTGACCGTGAGGCCCAGCGAGGGCTGCCCGCCGTTCAGATCCGGGATCTGGAATTTTCCGACCGAGCTGCCGACTACCAGCGCGAGCCGGTTCTGCTCATCGAGAATGTCCTCGAAATAGCCGAAGCCATGATATTGAGTGGTGTGATCATGAATCGGATTCGAACTGCCATCGGGGGACTCGATGCCCAGGTCGCTGCGCAGCATGTCGCCTGAAACGAAGTAGCTGAAGGGGCCGGAACCGCCGCCATAGTTGATGCTCGGCTGCACGGTGCCGTGGCTGCCGCCATAGAGGGAAACCGAGCCGCCCGGCTGCAGTAAGCCGTTCTTGGTGGTGAGGTCGATGATGCCGGCCGTGCGCAGGCCATACTCGGCCGGCAGTGCACCGGTGATCAGATTCATCGAGGAGATTAGCCGCGGATCGAGCGACTGCCCGAAGGCACTGATGCCTTCCGGCAGGATGATGCCGTTGAGCCGATATTGCAGTCCGTTGTGCTCGCCCCGGACATGAAACTGGCCAAAGGAATCCTGCGCCACATCGGGTGCCTGCATGATGACCTGGTTGAGCAGCGTGTTGTCGCCGCCTGGGGTTGCCTCCAGGGCGGCCGCGTCGATGGTGTAGGTCGATGCGCCGGTCTGGGTCTGAATACCGGCGCGCGCTTCATTCAGGCGTTCGGCCGTGACGGTGATTTCCTGCAGACTGGCAGTGGCGGGAACCGCACTCGGTGCAGGCGCCGTAGTGGGGGCAGAAGTGGTGTCCGGTGCATCGGCATCGGTGGTCGCATCGGCCAGCGCTGGTCCGGACACCAGTACCAGCCACAGCGATGACAGCGCGATCAGCACTGCCGTAGGCTGAGAACTCGACATAACGAAAATACCTCATCGAATCAGTTACGTGTGGGCACCTTGCGGTGGCCACAGACAGACGGACGTCTACTGATTCGAGGGCGGTGCGCGGGATCGGAATGCGAGGGTTGGCGTGCGCGCGATCAGTGTCGGGATGTCGGCACTGGGAGCGGCAATGACACCTTGCGGAGCCAGGACGGAGAGATGACCGCTGCCGCCGGCCGTTGCCAGCAACGGTGCAAAAGACAGGCAGTCGGCACAGGCGCTGCCGTGATCGTTGAGCTGATCGGTGACGTGCGAGCCGGCATGAAGATGCGAGTACGCGTGCGCCTGGGCGCCCAGTTGCGCAACGAACAGCGCCAGCGCCATGAACAGCGCGAGGCGCAGATTGGCTGTCTTGCTCAGGATTTTCAGAAAAGTACTCGCGAGTGGCCGAGCGATACTACCTATCGCACTGCATTTGGGTCAACTTAAGTCCCATATGGCATAGAATCCTGATCGGCGGCACGACAGATAAAGGGAGATTGCTTGTCATCCGCAAAATCCAGCGCGCCAGCGCGCTTGCAGAACTTCGATTTGGTGCTGTTCGGCGGCACTGGCGATCTGGCCATGCGAAAATTGCTGCCGGCCCTGTTCCGGCGCTTCCTGGCCGACCAGTTCCCGGCACGGGCGCGCATTTTCTGCGTCGCGCGCAGCAAACTGGAGCGCCCCGCTTACCTCGCCCAGGTGGAGGCGTTCAGCAAGAAATATCTGGCTGGACTCGAAGACGCACGCTGGGTCGCCTTTTGCGACACGCTCGATTATGTGAGCGTGGATGCCAGCAATCCCGCGGACTTCCAGAATCTGGCAGCAAAGCTGGCTAAGGACCCCGCCGACATCCGCGTATTCTTCCTGTCGACGGCACCGGCGCTGTTCATGAACATTTGCCAGAATCTCGCCGCGGCGGGCCTGGCAACGCCCGGATCGCGCGTGGTGCTCGAGAAGCCGCTTGGCTCCGACCGTGCCTCCGCGAAGCACATCAACGAGCAGGTCGGCGCCGTCTTTCCCGAGCAGCAGATCTACCGCATCGATCATTACCTGGGAAAGGAAGCGGTGCAGAACCTGCTGGCACTGCGCTTTGGCAACACGCTGTTCGAACCGTTGTGGGGACGCGGCCGCATCAAGCACGTGCAGATCTCGATTGGCGAGCAGCTTGGTGTCGAGGGACGCGGCGCCTTCTACGATCAGACCGGGGCCATGCGCGACATGGTGCAGAACCATCTGCTGCAACTGCTGTGCATCATGGCAATGGAGCCGCCGGTCTCGAATCACCCGGATGCGGTGCGTGATGAGAAGCTCAAAGTACTGCGTGCACTGCGGCCGCTCGAAGGAGCGGAAGTTGCGACCCATGTGGTACGCGGTCAGTACCGGGCCGGCGCCGTCAACGGCGCACCAGTGCCCGGCTACCTCGACGAACGCGGCATTCCGGCCGACAGCACCACCGAAACCTTTGTGGCGCTGAAGGCGAACATCGACACCTGGCGCTGGGCGGGGGTGCCGTTTTACCTGCGCACTGGCAAGCGTTTGCCGGAGCAGATCGGCGACATCGTCATCACTTTCGAGGACGTGCCGCTGCCGATTTTCGAACGGGTGGCGGGTGCGCCGGCCAACCGGCTGGTGATTTCACTGCAGCCGCGCGATTCGATCACATTGACCATTCTTGCCAAGAACCCCGGGGAGACCATGCGCTTGCGGCCGGTGGACCTGCGGCTCGACATGGCGGAGTCGGCCAAGACGCCGCAGCTCGATGCGTATGAGCGCCTTCTGACAGACGTCATCAAGGGCAATCTGACATTATTCATGCGCCGCGACGAGCTCGATGCTGCGTGGCGATGGATCGATCCGATTCGTGAAGCCTGGGCGCAATCCGATGAGCGGCCCAAGACCTACACTGCGGGCAGCTGGGGACCGGCGGCCTCCAGTGCTCTCATCGGCAGGGATGGATATGCCTGGCACGGCGAACTCTGATACACGCGAACATCGCTTTCCCAACGCCGCGGCGTTGACCGAGGCGCTGTCCGCCGAGATTGCAGGCTCACTGCAGGCGGGCCTTGCGGCCGGCCGCGGCGCGAGCCTGATGGTGCCCGGCGGGCGCAGCCCGATCGCCCTGTTCGAGAAGCTCTCGGGTGCCGAGCTCGACTGGGATGATGTCTGGGTGAGTCTGACGGATGAGCGTTGGGTCGATGCTGGCAGCCCATCCAGCAACGAAAAGCTGGTGCGGGATCATCTGCTGCGCGGACTGGCAGCCGAAGCGAATTTCGTCGGACTCAAGAGTGCGGAAACCCAGGCGCAGAGTGCTGCCCACGCGCGCTGGTCGAGCGTTGCGGAACTGCCGCGTCCATTCGACTTCATGCTGCTCGGCATGGGAGATGATGGCCACGTGGCCTCGCTTTTCCCCGATTCACCGGGACTCGCCGCGGCGCTGGATCCGACCCAGCCTCCCGGCTGCGTGGCGATGACCGCGCCGGTGCCGCCGCGCGAACGCATCAGCCTGAATCTGCGTGCGCTGCTCGACTCGCGGCGCATCGCCATCCTGATAGTCGGCGATGCCAAGTGGGCTACTTACGAACGCGCCTGCAAGCGCGGACCCGCGGTCGATATGCCGGTGCGCGCGTTGCTGCAACAGCAGAACGTTCCGGTATCGGTTTACTGGTCGCCCTGAGGCAGATCAGGCGCAGCCAAGATCGCGGGCGCCGAGGCTGCCGTAGCGTGAGCCGCGGGCGCTGTAGACCGGCGCCGGAGTGGTACCGCGAAGTTTTCCCAGCAGCTGTTGAACGCGCCCGAGTTTGGCCAACACGATCGCGCCGTTGCGATCGTTGAGCGCCTTGCAGCGGCGGGCCAGCTCGAGATTCACATTCCAGTCCTGGCGCAGCCCGTCGCTGGGGTCCGCCCATTCGTACAATCGTGCCAGCCCACTCGGGCCGGTGCCGAAGGACAGCATGCGGCAGGTGTCGGCTCGTTCGGCGTCCAGCTTGCTCAAGGTGTCGATATAGCCGTGACGGCTGTCGCCGATGCGTTCGATGGCCTGCGGGTCATCGCCCCGCAGGATGTCGGTTTCCCGCTGCAGCACTGCCTGAAGTTCACCGAGTAGACGGCGCTCTTCGGACAGAATGCGAGTCAGGTGCCGCTGGATGTCGTTGCGCTGAACGCTCATTGAGAGGTCGCGGCGTTCAGATCCTGCTCGAGCTGGAGCATCCGGGAAGCGATTCGTTCGGGATTGATCGTGTAGGTGCCGGCGCTGAGGGCCTGCTGGGCCGCCGCAACGCGTCCGGCATCGATGTCCGGCGAGTCCTGCACGGCCTGGGAGAGCGCCGCCAGCGAACGCGCCGACTGCGTGATATGGACACTGTCGGCTTCGGGTTTCGAGGACGAGTCGGCACCTGCCGGGTTGACGGGCGTGCTGATGCGTATCGTTTCAATCGGGTTACTGCTGCCGGGTCCGATCGACCCGCCGTCCAGTCCCTTGATCCGGTTGGGCACTTCAGTCTCCTTGCACTCTCGCCTGCTGTATCGGCGCGGGGGCGTCAAACTTTAGGCGGTTTGAAGTTGTCATAACGGCGCCTCAACCTCGGATTCCGAGCGCACGATACCCTCGACCACGCGCTGGGAGGAGGCGTTCTGGACGCGGATGTGCTCCGAAGCGCGACCATCGGAAAGCGCTACGCCATTGACGCGCACTTCGAAGCCGCCCGAATGGGCGACGAGCACGACGGCCTGGCCGCGATGAATCAGGTTGGCCGGAGCCAGGGATTCGAAACTCAGCGGCTGATCGGCCGGCAGCGGTCGACTCAGGCGCTGTCCCTTCAGCGCGGCAGGATCGGTGACATAGGCGCTGGGCAGGCCGGGCACGCGGCGTGTTTCGAGCTTGAAGTCCGCCGCCGCGGTCTCCGCGTCGCGTCCCAGTGCGCGCTTCGCGACCAGCACGACGGTCTGCGATTCGACATGCACACTGGTATAGACGGTCCAGCGCACCGAGCCGTCGCACCGCACGCCCACTGTATTCTGGTAGCGCAGTGCGCTGGTATCCGTGAGGAAGCCGGTCAGCGGTCGATCGCAACCGCTGACACGCAACCTCGGGTCGAGCGGGGCCGCCTCGAGAATCAGTTCATCCGCCTTGCCAGCGGCACGCGCGCGCACGGCATTTTCCGCCGCGGCGCTGATGGTGGCCAGATCGATGGTCGTGGCTGCCCGCAGGCCGGCAGAGGCGCAGGCAAACAGGGCAGTGCAGATAAATAGAGTGGTTGTGGTTCGCATCGCGGGTGAAGGAGCAAGCTGCGTGCCAGCAAGACAGCGTCGATTTCATGACGCTTCAGTTTCTCGCGGCGCTGCCGATCAACAACAGATCCGGGCACTCGCCGTGAGCGTGGTCCCTGGTTGCCAGCAAGCGGCAAGGCGTTGCCGCTTTTTGCCGCGCACATTGCCCGCAACATCGCGGCGATCCGACGCACATCACACTATTGCGCATCAATGCGTGCCCAGGCAGGCCGTGGCACAGGCCTTGCTCCATCACCCGGCATGCGAACATCGCTGGACAATTACCTGGGCATTCACCCGCAGGCGCTGCAGCTGGAAGCAAAGCGCAATGAGCTGCTGGCCGCGAATCTCGCCAATGTCGATACGCCGAACTATAAGGCGCGCGACATCGACTTCAAGACCGCGCTCTCTGCGGCCAGCGGCGAATCGAACCTCGCCTCGTCCGGCGCCTCTTCGACGCTGACACCGCGAAGCACCGCAACATCGGGCGCAACGGCATCAGCGGCAGCAGCCGGTGGGGTGTCGCCGAGCGGCGCGGGTGCCGGCGAGATCGACTCCTCGGCCGTGAAATACCGCGTGCCAATGGCCTCGTCGCTCGATGGCAATACCGTCGATGAGCAGCTCGAACAGTCGGCCTTTGCCGAGAACAGCGTGCGCTACCAGGCGTCCCTGCAGTTCATCAATTCCGCCCTGCGCGACCTCATGACCGCCATCACGGGCTCATAGATATGTCCAACTTCAAGATTTTCGACATCGCCGGCTCCGGCATGAGCGCGCAATCGGTGCGTCTCAACACGGTGGCCAGCAACCTTGCCAACGCCGACAGCGTCAGCGGCGATCCGAACAGTGTCTATAAGGCCAAGCACCCAATTTTCCAGGCAGTCATGGGCAGCGTGGCCGGTCTCGGCCACGACCAGAGCACTGCGCAAGTCAGTGTTACCGGCATCAGCGAGAGCCAGGCGGCGCCCGAAACGCGCTACGACCCCGGCAATCCGCTGGCCGACGCGCAAGGCAACGTCTATGCGCCCAACGTCAACGTGGTCGAAGAGATGGCGGACATGATCTCGGCCTCACGCTCCTACCAGAACGACGTCGAGGTGCTCAACACCTCGCGCGACATGATGCTCGCGACGTTGAAGCTGGGTCAGAGCTGAAGTCCACAACCCATTACTTGAAAGGCAGGAATGAATCATGAGCACCAGCGGCGTCGGCTCCCCCGGTACCACCAACCCGTACGCATTTCTTAATGGCAGCAGTGCCACCAGCGGCAGCAGCAGCAGCTCCAGCAGCAGCGGCAGCGGCAGCGCGGCCAGCAGTGGCTCGAGCAGCGGCGTCGGCGGACTGACCATGAACGATTTTCTGACGCTCATGACCGCACAGTTGCAGAACCAGGATCCCCTGAACCCCACCGACAGCAATCAATTCCTGTCGCAGCTGTCCGAGCTCAGCACCGTCGAGGGCATCTCGCAGCTCAATACCTCGATGAGCACGCTATCGGATTCGATGATGTCCTCGCAGGCGCTGACCAGCGCGGCGCTGGTCGGGCAGGGCATCCTCGCCCCCGCAAGTTCTGCCAGCTACACCAGCGGTCAGTCACTCAGCGGCGCGGTCCAGGTGCCCACAGGCGCCACCAGCGTGGCCCTGACCATCAGCAATTCGGCCGGTGTTGTGGTCGATCAGCAGACGGTCCCTTCAACGTCGGGCCTGCAGAATTTCAGCTGGAACGGAACCATGAGCAACGGCCAGCAGGCGCCGAGCGGCACCTACGGCGTGGCGGCGAATGCCATCGTCGGCGGCGCGTCGCAGACGGCCAGCACCTATATCAACGGCACGGTATCGAGCGTCACGCTCGGGGCCAGCGGCGCGAGCCCCACGCTCAATACCGAACAGCTCGGCCCCGTGGCGCTGAGCGACGTCCAGCAGATCGATTAAACACCCGATTCAAGAGTAAGGAGCACACTTCATGTCATTCGGCATTGCACTCAGCGGCCTCGATGCTGCTCAAAGCAACCTGAACACGACGGCGAACAACATCGCCAATTCCGCGACCACCGGTTTCAAGTCCTCGAACGCCAACTTCGCGGAACTGTTCGCGGTCTCGCCTCAGGGCGTCAGCGATACCCAGATCGGCAATGGAGTGCAGCTGCAGCAGGTCGAGCAGCAGTTCTCGCAGGGCGACATCCAGACCACCGGCAATAGCCTTGACCTGGCGCTCAGCGGCAACGGGTTCTTTACGGTCAGCAGCGGCGGCACCGACCAGTTCACGCGTGCCGGCTCGTTTCAGACCAATGCCAGTGGCGAAGTCGTCAACGCCGCCGGCCAGAACCTGCAGGTCTATGCACCCACGGCCAATGGCTCCTTCAACACCACCTCGCTGACGAATCTGGTGATCCCGACGGGCGATAGCGCCCCGTCGGCCACTACGACCGCCTCGCTGGCGTTCAATCTGCCGGCGTCGGCGACCGCGCCCACCGCGACGCCGTTCGATCCGACCAATGCCAACAGCTACAACCAGTCCACCTCGATGACGGTCTACGATTCGTTGGGTGCCGCTCATACGGCCAGCTTCTACTTCGTCAACACGGGCGCAGGCGCCTGGAACGCGTACGAGTACGTCGATGGCAATGCCGTCAACACCGCCCCGGTGGCGCTGACCTACAGCAATAGCGGAGCCCTCACGGGCGTGACCGACTCGGCCGGGGGCACCGACCCGACGGCGGTTAGCTTCGGCACCTATGCACCGACCACCGGCGCTGCGCCCCTGAACATCGCCTACAACATGTCCGACACCACGCAGTACGGCAATACCTTCGGTGTTACGGCCATCACGCAGAATGGTTTTACCACCGGGCAGATCAGCGGCGTCTCGGTCAGCTCGACCGGTGTGGTGCAGGCCAACTACACCAACGGTCAGTCCACCTCGCTGGGACAGGTCGCCGTGGCGAACTTCGCCGATCAGCAGGCGCTGCAGCAGGTCGGCAACACCAACTGGGAGCAGACCTTCGCCTCCGGCCAGCCGGTCTACGGACAGGCGGGTGGTGCGGGCGTCGGGCTCATCGAGTCCGGTTCGCTGGAGGAATCCAACGTCGATATCACCGCGCAGCTGGTCAACATGATCACCGCGCAGCGCGCGTTCCAGGCCAATGCGGAGATGGTCTCGACCGAGAATTCCATCACGCAGACCGTCATCAACATTCCGAACCAGCAGTAAGCTTTAAGGATATCGAGCGATGGATCGTCTGGTGTACGTGGCCATGTCGGGCGCAAAGGAAATCCTGCGCGCCCAGGCCGCGAACAATCACAACCTGGCCAACGCGAATACCAACGGGTTTCGCGCCGACCTCTCGGCATTCCAGACCAAGAGTGTCGTCGGGCCGGGACTGTCCTCGCGCGCCTACGCCACCAGCGATGTCACGGGCTGGGATTCGAGTTCCGGTTCGCTCGATGCGACCGGGCGCGATCTCGACGTCGCGATCAAGGGTCCGGGCTGGATGGCGGTGCAGGCCAGTGACGGCACCGAAGCCTACACGCGCTCGGGCGATCTGCACGTCGATGTCAATGGAGCGCTGCTGACCGCCAACGGCAATCCGGTCCTGGGTGACTCGGGCCCGATAACGGTGCCCCCTTACACCAGCATCAACATCGGTACCGACGGCTCGGTGTCAGTCGTGCCCCGCGGCCAGACGCCGATGACGATGTCGACTGTCGGACGCATCAAGCTGGTCAATCCGGCCAACGATCAGGTCGCGCGCGGAAACGACGGACTGTTCCGCAGCACCACCGGCACCGAACTGGATCCGGATGCGAGCGTGCATCTGATATCGGGCACGCTCGAATCGAGCAATGTGAACATCGCCGAAACCATGGCGAACATGATCGAGCTTGCACGCAGCTACGAAGTTCAGGTCAAGGCCATGAAGACGGCCGAAGACACCGCTGCTTCCAGCAGCAAGCTGCTGCAGAGCAGCTAAAGGCCACGGAGGACACTTAATCCATGAATCCAGCACTTTGGGTGGCCAAGACCGGCCTCGACGCGCAACAGACCAACATGGCGGTGATTTCCAACAATCTCGCCAACGTCAATACCACCGGCTTCAAGAAGGGGCGGGCGGTGTTCGAGGATCTGTTGTACCAGACTGTTTCGCAGGTGGGCGCGGCCACCTCGCAGAACACGCAGGCCCCGAGCGGACTGGAGCTTGGTACGGGCGTGAGCCTGATCTCGACCGAAAAGGTCTATACGCAGGGTAATCTCAACCAGACCGGCAACGCGCTGGACCTGGCGATCAACGGCAGCGGCTTCTTCCAGGTGCTGCAGCCCGACGGTTCGCTGGCCTATACGCGCGATGGCAGCTTTCAGATCAGCTCGACCGGGCAGGTCGTAACCGCCAGCGGCTTCTCCGTGCAACCGGCGATCACGATTCCGCAGGGCGCGCAGAGCGTCACCATCGGCACCGACGGCACGGTGCAGGTGCAGCTGGCCAACCAGACCTCGCCTTCGACGGTGGGCACCATCCAGCTGGCGAACTTCATCAATCCGGCAGGTCTTCAGCCCAATGGCAACAACCTGCTGGTCGAGTCGGCCGCCAGCGGTACCGCGCAGACCGGCCAGCCGGGCGTCAACGGCCTCGGCGCGCTGCAACAGGGCTATACCGAATCCTCCAACGTCGATGTGGTCGAGGAGATGGTGAACATGATCGAGACGCAGCGGGCCTATGAGATGAACACCAAGGCCATCGAGACCAACGATCAGATGCTGCAGTTCCTGAGCTCCAATCTTTGATAGCGGAGTGAGTACGCGATGGCGCTAATGAAATCATTTATGGCCCTGGCGGCCGCGCTGATGCTGGCGCTGCTGCCCGGATGCAGCTGGATGCCAAAGCCGGACGAGAAATTCGCCGCTACGCTGCCGGAAGAACAGGAAGTGGAAGTGCCCGCGACCGGCGCCATCTTTCATACCGGTCACGACGTGCCGCTGTTCGAGAACACGGTGGCGCATCGCATCGGCGATGTGCTGACCATTACGCTGCAGGAGCAGACCAACGCCTCCAAGAGCGCGACCACGACTACCAAGAAGACCACCACCGAGGCGATGGCAGCGCCGACCTTGCTGGGTGCGCCGTTCACCATCCATGGGAAGAATATTCTCAGCAACAATCTCAACGACGCCACCACCTTCGATGGCGAAGGCAACAGCGCGCAGAGCAATGTGCTGACCGGTTCGATTTCCGTCACCGTCACCAAGCGCTTCGGCAACGGCAATCTGCTGGTGCGGGGGCAGAAGTGGATCACGATCAACCAGGGACGCGAATACATCCGCATCCAGGGCATCGTGCGCCCGATCGACATTCAACCGGACAACTCGGTGCCCTCGACGCAGGTGGCGGATGCGGTCATTGCTTACGGCGGACAGGGCACGCTCGCCGATGCCAATACCAAGGGCTGGCTGGCGAAATTTTTTGATTCCAAGTGGATGCCGTTTTAACTGGACGTGACCTCATGAGCAAAAGAACAATGATCCGATGGTTTCAGCTGATGGCCGCGGCGAGCCTCATGTGCGCGCTGCAGCCGCGGCTGGCGCACGCGGAACGCGTCAAGGACCTGGCCTCGGTCGCCGGAGTGCGTACCAACCAGGTGGTCGGCTATGGGCTGGTGGTGGGCCTCAATGGCACCGGTGACCAGACCACCCAGGCACCCTTTACGATCCAGAGTATCTCCAACATGCTGGCGAAGTTCGGTGTGCCGGTGCCGGCCAGCGTGGCCGCGCAGATGCAGCTCAAGAACGTCGCCGCCGTGACGGTAACCGCGGAATTGCCCGCGTTCGTCAAGACCGGCCAGACCATCGACATCACGGTGGCCTCCATCGCCAATGCCACCAGCCTGCGCGGTGGCGCGCTGCTGATGACGCCATTGCACGGCGCCGATGGAGAAGTCTATGCGATGGCGCAGGGCAGCGTCATGGTCAGCGGCTTCGGTGTCGCCGGCAAGGACGGATCGCGAGTGAGCGTGAACGTGCCCAGCGGCGGCCGGATCCCCAATGGCGCCACCGTCGAACGCGAGGTGCCCAATACCTTTGGCAGCCAGCCGTTCGTGGTGCTCAATTTGAATGCGCCGGATTTCACCACCGCCTCAAGGCTTACCGACGCCCTCAACAAGACTCTCGGCTTTGGCACTGCACAGGCGATCGATGCCGTGTCGGTCAAGGTGCGTGCCCCGGCCGAGGAGACCTCCCGCGTCGCCTTCATCGGCGAGCTGCAGGAGATGGAAATTCAGCCGAGCGAGGCACCGGCGCGCGTGATCGTCAATTCTCGCACCGGCACGGTCGTGATCAGTTCGCGCGTGCACGTGCAGGCTGCGGCCGTGGCCCACGGATCGCTGTCCGTGACCATCACCGAGCGTACCGATGTGAGTCAGCCGGGACCTTTCTCCACCGGCGGCAACACCGTCTCCACGCCGCGCTCGGAGATCAACGTGACGCAGGCCGATGCGCGCATGTTCATTTTTGATGCCGGCGTCAATCTCGACGAGATCGTGCGTGCGGTCAACCAGGTGGGCGCGGCGCCGGGCGACCTGGTCGCGATTCTCGAGGCTCTGCAACAGGCCGGCGCGCTGCGTGCGCAGCTGATCGTCATCTGAACCGCGGTGTGCCGTGAGCAGTTCGCCCGTCGCGCCGACCTACTACGCAGACTTCTCGGGCCTCGAGGGGCTCAAGAAGAACGTCAAGGCCGACGATCCTAAAGCGATACGCGCCGCCGCACAGCAATTCGAGAGTCTGTTCACCAACATGATGCTCAAGTCGATGCGCGACGCCAAGCTGGGCCAGGGCCTGGGCGACAGTCAGCAGAGCGATCTCTACCAGGACATGTACGACCAGCAGATATCGCTGAAGATGGCGCAGGGCAAAGGCATCGGACTGGCCGATATGCTGGTGCAACAGCTCACGCGCAACAGCGCTGCCAAAGCCGCGGGCGGCCACGCTGCCGCGGCGGGCGCCGCGGGCAGCAGCCCGGGCGCGGGCGGCGTTGCCGCCGTCACCGGCGCGCCCTCGACCAGCGATCGAATCAGCTTCGTGAAGATGCTCGAGCCCTACGCGGAAAAAGCTGCCGGGCAGCTGGGCGTGTCATCCGACACGCTGATTGCACAGGCTGCGCTCGAGACCGGCTGGGGCCAGCACGTGCCGGGCGCCGCCAGCGGCGGCTCGAGCCTAAATCTCTACGGGGTCAAGGCTGGCGGCAACTGGAACGGGGACGCGGTCAACGCCTTGACCACCGAATACAGCGGCGGCCGTGCCTCGAGTGTCTCGCAGCCATTTCGCCGTTACAGCTCGGTGGAACAGGGCGTCAATGATTATGTAACGCTCCTGCAGCGCAGTGACCGCTACCAGAAGGCCCTGGGCACGGGCGAAGACGTCGGCGCTTTCGGTAGCGCGCTGGCGGGCGGCGGTTACGCCACCGATCCCGTGTATGTGCAGAAGCTTCAGGCAACCGTGAGCAGCGTGAAGGCGCTGCGCGGCAGTGCAGCGGCAGGCTCGCTCAAGAATTCCGCGGATCTGCCGACTACGGTGAGTGGGGAATCTTCGTGACAAATTTAGCGACTAAGGGGCACCTTGATGGGTGACATGATGTCGACTGGCGTGACCGGCCTGCTGGCTTTCCAGACAGCGCTCGACACGATCAGCAACAACATATCGAACGTTAATACGCCCGGGTACAGCGTGGAGACGGCTAACCTCGTCGCCAACCCGGCGACCCCGACCGCCAACGGCTGGATCGGGCAGGG
The DNA here is from genome assembly GCA_963819195.1 of uncultured Gammaproteobacteria bacterium. Lineage (GTDB taxonomy): Bacteria > Pseudomonadota > Gammaproteobacteria > Steroidobacterales > Steroidobacteraceae > FEN-1191. Next base: position 4,707 of record CAWFVL010000001.1, on the reverse strand, counting down.
CGTCACCGCGTCCACCGTCACGCGCAGCTACAGCGATTTCCTGGATGCGCAGACGCGCACCGCGACCAGCAGCTACAACCAGTACAACACCACCGCGGGCCTCGCCGACAACATCAACAACATGTTCGACGACCCGAGCACGGGTCTGTCGGCGACGCTGCAGAGTTTCAGCCAGTCCGTCCAGGCGATGGCCAATGCCCCCGGCCAGGAATCGACGCGCCAGGCCGTGCTCAACCAGGCCCAGTCGGTCATCGCACAATTTCAGTCCTATCAGCAGAATCTCAATCAGCTCGGCGGGCAGGTCAACACGCAGATCCAGTCGGAGGCGAGCACGATCAGCTCGCTGGCGCAGAGTATCGCCGGCCTCAATCAGAGCATCATGGCTGCGCAGAACAATGGCAGCGGCCAGGCGCCGAACGCGCTGCTGGATCAGCGCAACCAGCTCGTCGACCAGCTGTCGCAGCACATCAGCGTCACCACCGTGCAGCAGAGCGATGGCTCGCTGAGCGTATTCATCGGCAGCGGGCAGTCGCTGGTCACGGGCGGACAGGCCTCGACTCTGAGCGCCACGCCGGATCAGTTCGGCTCCGGTCAGATGGACATCTCGGTGACCACGCCGACCAGCACCACGGATATCACCAGCCAGCTGAGCGGCGGTTCACTCGGCGGGCTGCTGCAGTTTCGCAATACCATGCTCATCCCGGGTCAGAACGCGCTCGGCCAGGCGGCCGTGACATTGACCAGCCTGGTCAATACGCAGAACGCAGCCGGGCTGGACGAGAACGGCAACGTTGGCGGCGCGCTGCTGGCGGTGGGCGACCCGCAGGTGCTGACTTCCAAGGACAATGCGGGCACTGCCGATGTCACGGCCACGGTCAGCGATCTGGGCGGTTTGACCACCAGCAACTACGACCTGGAGTACGACGGCACCAACTGGAACATGACCGACACGGTCACCGGGCAGTCGACGCCGCTGACCGCCAGCACGGCCGGCGGTATCACGACCCTGACCGGCGCGGGCCTCACGATGACGGTGACCGGGGCGGCGCAGGCCGGCGATCAATTCCTGGTGGAACCCACGGGCAACGCGGTCGCGGGCATGAGCCTGCTGACCACCGATCCGTCCAAGATCGCCGCGGCAGGTCCGCTGGTGGCTTCCGCCACCAGCACCAATACCGGATCCGCCAGCATCGCCAGTGCCACTGTGCCGGACATGACCAGCTGGACGCGCGGCAATTACACGCTCAGTTTTACCGACCCGACCGACTACACGATCACCGATGCCAGCGGCAATCCGGTGACCACCGGCACTTACACCGCTGGTACCCCGATCAGTTTCAACGGCATCAACGTCACGCTCAACGGCACGCCGGCAGCCGGTGACAGCTTCGCCATCGACGACAACGCCGGCGGCACGGGCGACAACAGCAACGCGCTGCAGATGGCGGCCATCCTTAATAGCAAGGTGCTCAACGGCGGCGCTGACTCGTTGACCGACGCAGTGAACTCCTATGTCGGAAGCGTGGGACTGCTGACCAGCCAGGCACAGAACGGCGCCACCGCGCAGCAGAGCGTCATGACCACCGCGCAGACTGCGCAGCAGAGTGTGTCAGGGGTCAATCTGGACCAGGAAGCAGCCAATCTGCTGCAGTTCCAGCAGGCCTACCAGGCAGCGGCACAGGTCATCGCCGCCTCCCAGACGCTGTTCCAGTCACTCATCACCGCTATCAATACAGCAGCGTAAGCCGCCATGCGTATATCCACCTCGATGCTGAATCAGAACGCCGTCAACTCCATCATGGAGGACGAGCAGCAGCTGGCACAGACGCAGAACCAGCTGTCCACGGGCAAGAGCGTCAACACGCCGGCCGACAATCCGGTAGCCATGGTGCAGCTGCTGCAGCTGAACAACACTAATTCGCAATACCAGCAGTACGTCTCGAACGGGCAGGCCGCCAACACCAATCTGACGCTGGAACAACAGGCGCTGACCACATCGACGACCACGCTGCAATCGATTCGCGATCTGGTGGTACAAGCCAACACCGGTTCGAACAATGCATCCGACCTGAAGAGCATCGCCACGCAGATCAGCGCGCTCGAGAGTCAGCTGCAGGGCCTGGCCAACAGCCAGAACGCCCAGGGTGAGTACCTGTTTGCGGGATACTCCTCCAACACGCAGCCTTTCGCGCGCGGCAGCAGCGGCTCGATGAGCTATGTCGGCGACACCGGGGTCAATACGGTGTCGATCAATGGCGGCACCTCGGTTCAGACCGGCGATGCCGGCTCTTCCGTCTATATGAATATCCCGGCCGGCAACGGCACCTTCACCACGGCAGCCAGCGCGGGCAATACCGGCACCGGGGTCGTGGATGCCGGCAGCGTCACCGATGCGGCGACCTGGAACGCGGCCGCAAGCGCGACACCCGCGGGGCCGCCCTATACGATCAGTTTTAGCGACGCCACCGACTACTCGGTCACCGACGCCAGCGGCAACCAGGTGACTTCCGGTACCTACGACAGTACCAGTGGCGGCGAAATTTCATTTAATGGGGTCGAGGTCGGTATTACCGGCTCGCCCGCTGCCGGGGATACTTTCACGGTGTCGCCTTCGGGACAGCAGAGTGTCTTCGATACGCTCGACAATATTGTCAACTCGCTCAACAACGCCGGCAGCTCGGCGGCGGCGCGCGCCCAGCTGAGCTCGCAGCTGGCCAGCGGCCTGTCGAATATCGACCAGGCGTCCAACCAGGTGTCCACGGTCACCTCGAATGTGGGCTCGAGAATCTCGTTGATCAGCAGCGTAAACAATGACCTGACCGCTGCCACGACCGACGTCACGACGCAGATCTCGAACGTCAGTAACCTGGACTACGCTGCCGCCACCGCCCAGTACAGCCAGGAATACATCGCATTGCAGGCGGCCGAGCAGTCGTACGCCGACATCAATAAGTTGTCGCTGTTCAACTACCTGTGAGCCGCGACAGCGCCACTGTGAACGAATCGACGTTTTATCAAAGTGCGACCTGCGTCATTCAAGTTCTCCTACAGGGCATCCGATAACGGGGTCGAAGCCGGTGCGATTGCTAAGTTGGACCGGATGGATTCAGAGCGACGGACCAGTGTCCGGCGCGCTGCACGCAACATCAGGAGCATCAGACCATGTCATTAGTCCTTAACACGAACATTGATTCGCTGGTTGCCCAGAACAGTCTGGCGTCATCCGGCAGTCAGCTGTCCAGCGCGCTGCAGCAGTTGTCCTCGGGCCTGCGCATCAACACGCCCGCCGACGACGCCGCCGGCTACGCCATCACCCAGGGCATGACATCGCAGATCGGCGGCCTCAACCAGGCTGCGCAGAACGCGAGCGCCGGCGTATCGCTGACGCAGACCGCCTCGGGCGCCCTGCAGGAAGTGACCAGCGACCTGCAGTCGATGCGCGACCTGGCAGTCGAATCACTCAATGCCACCAACAGTGCGCAGGACCGTGCCGACCTTGACACGCAGTTCCAGCAGCTTAAGGCCGACATCAACCAGGTGTCGCAGACCGCGAACTTCAACGGCGTGAATCTGCTCGATGGCACCTTCCAGGGCGCCACCTTCCAGATTGGCGCCAACGCCGGCCAGACGATCACCGTTGCCTCGGTCGCCAGCTCGTCCTCGAGCAACCTGGGCAGCCTCAATACGCTGGCCGGCATCGCGCCGACGGCGGCAACTGTGGCCGCGGGCGACTCCGGCTCGATCACGATCACACCGGACCTGACCGTGAATCCCACGGCGCCGGCGACCGTGACCACATCTAACTTCACGCTGACCGGCAATGCTGCGACCGACGCCAAGACCGTTGCGGCGGCGATCAACCAGGTTTCCGGCCAGGACGGTGGCTTGATAGCCACTGTCAATGCCAACGGTGGCATCGACCTCAACAGCACTACGCTGCAGACCGTGGGCGCGATCACCTTCACCGGCACGACAGCCGCTGGTGTTGCCACGGCTTATACGACCGATGCGGCCTTCGGCCTGCTCGGCGCCGGCGGGGCGTTGGTAGCTCCCACCGCGGGCACGGGCACGCTGCAGCAGTCGGACGTCAAGTCGGTCGACGACGCCAATAAATCATTGGCCCAGATTGACGCGGCGTTGCAGCAGGTCGCCACCACGGGCGCCCAGCTGGGCGCGTACCAGAACCGCTTCACGGCGGCCATCTCGGGCATCAACACCGATTCGACCAATCTGACCAGCGCGCGCAGCGGCATCGAGGACACAGACTACGCCCAGGCAACCTCGCAGCTGTCCAAGGCGCAGATTCTGCAGCAGGCCAGCACGGCGATGGTCGCCCAGGCCAACACGGTGCCGCAGAACGTTCTGACGCTGCTCCAGAAGCTCCCGTAAGGCCTTTGGCTCAGCGAACAGAGTTGATTGATCTAGTTGGGCGGGGGCCGCAAGGTCCCCGCCCACTACACTTTTAGCGGCCGGATGCTCTGATGACCACCACCAGCACAACGGGCACAACTGCAGCCACCACCGGCAATACCGCCCTGACCACGCCGGTGTCGATTGCCGGCACCAGCAGTACTGCGACTTCCAATGCGGCTGGCGGGTCGGTGATCAATGTCAGCACGCTGGTGTCCGAGCTGGTCGCGGCAGCCCAGGCGCCACAGCAGCAGCTCATCACCAATCAGACCACCACCGTTACGGCAAACATTTCGG